>CAZNQL010000041.1:0-5602 GCA_964575415.1 uncultured Propionivibrio sp. | reverse complement strand
TGATGATGCGCTTGACTTCGAGACCGGCGATTCGGCCGGCGTCCTTGGTAGCCTGGCGCTGGCTGTCGTTGACGTAGGCCGGAACGGTAATGACCGCTTCGGTGACTTCCTCGCCGAGGTAGTCTTCGGCGGTTTTCTTCATTTTGCGCAGCACTTCGGCGGAAACCTGCGGTGGGGCGATCTTGCTGCCGCGCGCTTCGACCCAGGCGTCGCCGTTGTCGGCCTTGAGAATCTTGTAGGGCATCAGGGAGATGTCCTTCTGTACTTCCTTTTCCTCGAAGCGGCGACCGATCAGGCGCTTGACTGCAAAGAGGGTGTTCTTCGGATTGGTGAGGGCCTGGCGTTTGGCTGGGGCGCCGCACAGGATTTCAACTTCGTCGGCGTAGGCGACGATCGACGGCGTGGTGCGCGCGCCTTCCGAGTTTTCGATGACCTTCGGTTTGCCGCCTTCCATGACGGCGACGCAGGAGTTTGTCGTGCCGAGGTCAATGCCAATAATTTTGCCCATGTTAGTTCCTTTCAAGTGAGGAGTCTGGGGTGAGGAGTCAGCAGTCGAATTCGCTCAGCGCCACGCTCCCCGTTGTTTGTCGGTTTCAGTGCGTTAATTGGGGGTTTATAGATATATTTCAAGCCTTGGGTTTGGCGACGACAACCAGCGCCGGTCGCAGGACCCGTTCGGCCAGCAGGTAACCTTTTTGCAGCACGGTGATGACCGTATTGGCTTCCTGCTCCGACTCGATCATGCTGATGGCCTGATGGAAGTTCGGGTCGAATTTTTCACCGACTGGATTGATTTCTTTGAGTCCGTTTTTTTCAAAGGCGGCAACGAGTTGCTTGAGCGTCAGCTCAGTGCCGGACTTCAGGCTGTCCAAGCTGGGGGTGTCTGCCGTCAATCCGGCTTCCAGGCTGTCCTTGACGGCCAGGAGTTCTCCAGCAAAACGTTCGATGGCGAATTTGGATGCCTTGGCAATATCTTCCTGCGCGCGGCGACGGACATTTTCCGTCTCGGCCTTGGCGCGCAGCCAGGCGTCGTGGTGTTCTTCCGCCTTCAGTTCGGCCTGGCGGATCATTTCTTCAAGACTCGGCGTGCTGTCGCCTTGCGGGGCTGAACTTACTTCAGCGGCGACGGCCGGATTCTCGGTGAATTCTTCGATTTTGGGTGTGTTGTCTTGCTGTTGCATGTTGGTGATCTCCCGGAAAACGTTCGTTACCTTGGGGCTGGATTTGTTTTTTCAAGGGGGTAAAATAAATTTTCTGCTGGGAGGGTTTTATCATGGGCAGGTGGCTACTTCTGCTGCTACGATTCTTCTCAGGAAAACGACCTGGTTGCGGAAAATCATACTGGTTTGAGCATGCTCGATAAAATTGGCAAATATGAAATCATTCGTCCTCTCGGCAAGGGGGCGACGGCGACCGTATACCTGGCGCTCGATCCTGATTCGAAGGACGAGGTTGCAGTCAAGCTGATTCGTTTCAACGAGGATAATGCGGCGATGTCGCGCCGCTTGCGCAAGCTCTTTCAGACCGAGGGGGCGGTCGGACGTCGTCTCGATCATCCCAATATCGTCAAGATTTACGATGCCATCGTCGAGAGCAATCAGGCTTATATCGTCATGGAGTACGTCGATGGCACGGCGCTCGACAAGTATTGCGCGATCAATCAATTGTTGCCAATGCACCGTGTGATCGGGATTATTTTCAAATGCTGTCTGGCGCTTGATCACGCGTTTCGGCAGGGCGTGGTGCATCGCGATATCAAACCGGCCAATATCCTGATCGACAAGGACGATAATCCCAAAATCACTGATTTCGGGTTGGCCCTGAACCTGAACAAGGATATGAACAAAGATTCGACCTTTGTCATGGGCGTTGGCTCGCCGGCCTACATGTCGCCCGAGCAAGTCAAAAATTATCCGTTGAACCAGAAACCGATCTGTACTCGCTCGGTGTCTTGCTCTTTCAGTTGCTGACTGGGCGTCTGCCTTTCCGGGCGACCAACCAAGGGGCGTTGGTCTACAAAATCGTCAATATGGATGCGCCTTCGGTTTGTGCGCTGAACCCGAATTTGCCTGCGGGACTCGATCCGGTCATCAAGAAGGCGCTGGAGAAGGATCTCTACAATCGCTATCGCAACGGGGCCGAGCTTGCCAAGGATCTATCGACGGTGCGTTACCAGATTCTCGACGACGATTCGACGCAGCAGGATACGGCGCATTTTGAACGGCTCAAGAACCTGGAGTTTTTCGCCGATTTCGAAGAGATCGAACTCTGGGAGGTACTGCGCATCAGCATCTGGCGCGAAGTGGCCGAGAAGGTGGTGCTGATCCGCGAGGGCGATTCTAACCAGTTGTTCGGCGTGCTGGTCAGTGGTTTCGTTGAGGTTTCCATCGGCGGCAAGTCGTTATGCCGACTAGGCGAAGGCGAGGTGATTGGCGAGATGGCCGTGCTGCATCCGAGCGATTCGAAACGGCATGCGACGGTGGTTACCCTGGAGCCAAGCCTTTTTCTCGAGATCAACAGCGCGGCGCTGGAGTTGAGTTCGGACGAGGTTCAGGAACGTTTCCGCAAAACCTTGATCTCCAAGGTGCTCGAACGCTCGCGCGCGGCCAGTCAGGCTCTGGCAAAACTTGGCCAGCCGGCGGTCAAGGGAAGCAGTGCTGCTTGCGATCTGGAACTCGCGCCGCCGTGATCTGAACGCCGCCGGCGGCGAATTCGTATACCATGCCCGCCTTTGGCTTGGCTGAGGCCGTTCCGCTGTGTTTCACAATTTGACTTCCCGCACATCTCCCTCCGTCATCCTTCACGAAGTCTTTGGCTATAGCGTCTTCCGCGGTGCGCAGGCCGAGATCGTCGCGCACCTGATCGACGGCGGCGATGCGCTGGTGCTGATGCCGACTGGCGGCGGCAAGAGCCTGTGCTACCAGATTCCGGCAATTGCACGGCATCGTGCCGGGCGCGGCGTGGCGGTGGTGGTCAGTCCGCTGATCGCCCTGATGCACGATCAGGTCGGCGCGCTGGAGGAAGCCGGCGTCCATGCCGCTTTCCTGAACTCGACCCTGGCCTTCGACGACGTGCAGCGCATCGAGCGCGAGATGATGAGCGGCCGGTTGGTCATGCTCTACGTTGCCCCTGAGCGCCTGACGACGCCACGCATGCTTGGACAACTCGACGCGTTGCGCGAGCGCGAGCTGCTCAGCCTGTTCGCCATTGACGAAGCGCATTGCGTCAGCCAGTGGGGGCATGATTTTCGCGAGGACTACCTGGCGCTCAACGTGCTGCACGAGCGCTATCCCGGCTGCCGCGCATTGCCCTGACGGCGACCGCCGATGCGCTGACGCGCTGACGCGGGCCGATATCATCGAACGGCTTGATCTGGGCAGTGCTCGCGTTTTCATCAGCAGTTTCGACCGGCCGAACATCCGCTACATGGTCGTCGAGAAGGGCGATACGCGGCGGCAATTGCTGACTTTTCTCGGTGAGGATCACAGTGGCGATGCCGGCATCGTGTACTGTCTGTCGCGCAAGAAGGTCGAGGAGACGGCGGACTGGTTGACGGCGGCGGGGATTCCGGTGCTGCCCTATCATGCCGGGATGAGCGCCGAGACCCGGCGCGAGAACCAGGACCGATTCCTGCGCGAGGAGGGACTCGTGATGGTCGCCACGATCGCCTTCGGTATGGGCATCGACAAGCCAGATGTGCGCTTCGTTGCGCATCTTGATCTGCCGAAGAACATCGAAAGCTATCATCAGGAAACCGGCCGGGCCGGGCGCGATGGGCTGCCGGCGGACGCCTGGATGGCCTACGGGCTGGCCGACGTGGTCAACCAGCGCCGGATGATCGATGAGAGTCCGGCCGACGAGGCGTTCAAGCGTAGCCAGCGCGGCAAGCTCGATGCGTTGCTGTCGCTGGCCGAGGCTCACGATTGCCGGCGCCGGCGTCTGCTGGCGTATTTTGGAGAGGAGCGCGCGTCCTGCGTTCCGTCCCAGAATATTTGCGACAACTGCCTGCAACCGCCGCAAACCTGGGAAGCGACCGAAGCCGCTCGCAAGGCGCTGTCCTGTGTCTACCGGTTCTATCAGGGCGGCGGCCAGCGTTTCGGTGCCGTGCACCTGATCGACGTGCTGCGCGGCAAGGCGACCGAGAAAGTCGCTCAATATGGGCACCAGAGTTTGAGCACCTTCGGTATCGGCGCCGACGTGTCCGAGGTGCAGTGGCGCGCTGTCCTGCGCCAGTTGATTGCGCTCGGTCATCCGCAGGTCGAGGGCGAATTCAGTACGCTGCAATTGACCGAAAGCGCGCGTGCCGTCCTGCGCGGCGAAGTACGATTGCTTCTGCGTCATCCGGCCAAGCCGGCTGGCAAGGCGAAACGCAGCGCCGAGACGCGCGGCAGGACGCGGCGCACGCCGCTCTCGATGGACGACGAAGAGATGCAGCGTCTCGAAGCACTCAAGGCATGGCGGGCGGAGATCGCGCGCGAACACAACCTGCCGGCGTATGTCGTCTTTCACGACGCCACGCTGGCCGAAATGGCCAAGGAAAATCCGGATACGCTCGACGCGCTCGCCGAAATCGGCGGCGTCGGTGCCAAGAAGCTGGAAGCCTATGGTCGGGAAATACTGCGCGTGCTTGGCGGGTGAGTGGAAAGTCGCCTTGGCTGCAACGGGCGTAACTAAAGGCCGGGAAGGAAGGGTGACGTTTCGATCCTTGGAACAAGCCAACTAACGGCTTAATGTTCCGGTCTCTCGTCGTGTCTGGATTGCCCGTTGATTAAGTATGTTTTCCCCGCTCAAACCGTCAGGTCGATCTGTTGCACTGTCCCGACCTGACCTTCCTCGGTCAAAAATATCCCACTCGTTCGTACTTGGCCCTGCAATTCGTTACCGGCGTTTTTCAGGTCGAACGGCGTCTCGACGCGGGCGAGGCTGATTGCACCAACATTCGCTTGATTGAGCGAGGTCAGCCGGTCATTGCCGGTGGCGTCCTTGGTCCACACGAGTAGCTGGTCGTAGGCGGCGTCGTTCTCGTCGATCCAGCCGTTTTTGTCGGCGTCGAGCGCGGCCAGTTCCGCGAAACCGTTGCCGCTGCGTGCGCCGAAAAGTTCGGAACCGTCGTTGATTTTGCCGTCGGCGTTGCGGTCGATTACCAGAAAGCCGCTGCCATTGGCGACGAAGTTGATATTTTCGGTTTGACCGTCGGCGTTAAGATCGAAGGCGAAACGCTGGTCGGCCAATTGCGCGGCGCGGCCGTTGAAGTTGATCACCAGCGGGTCTTGCTTCTGGCGGGCATCGCCGAGGCGGAGGCTGACGTCGGACTCTTCGTAGTAACTGCGGCTCATCGACAGCGACAGGTCGAAGCTGATTTCCCGTCCATCGCTGGTGACAACGGTTCCTGAAGCATTGAACGTTGTCTGTTCGAATTCGGTGTAAGACTGGTGCCGGTCGTATTCTATGCCGTAGCCGGCTGGCTGTTGCGCTTGTTCAGCGGCACCGGATTGCGGGGGGGGGGGGGGGGGGGGGGGTGTTGCGGGGGGGGGGGGGGGCCCCGCCGCTTTGTGGCGGCGAAAATAGGGACTTATCGCCCGGGCAGGCGGGCGATCATGTC
>CAZNQL010000040.1:0-9367 GCA_964575415.1 uncultured Propionivibrio sp. | reverse complement strand
CCCCCCCCCCCCCCCCCCCCCCCCCCCCCCCCCCCCCCCCCCCCCCCCCCCACGACATGCTAAAATTTCGCTGTTTGTCTTCAAGCTTTTTTTCTTTCGTTTTCAGGATTTCAAGTGCATAACCGACTCCCCGATCCCCGGCGCATCGTCATCGCCACGCGCGAATCCCGGCTGGCCATGTGGCAGGCTGAGCATGTCCAGGCGCGCCTTGCCGCGCTTTATCCGCAGAGCACGGTCGAAATTCTCGGCATGACGACGCGCGGTGACCAGATTCTCGACCGACCTCTAGCGCAGATCGGCGGCAAGGGATTGTTCATCAAGGAGCTCGAGGTGGCGATGGTCGAAGGGCACGCCGATCTCGCCGTGCATTCGCTCAAGGACGTGCCGATGGAGATGCCTGAGGGTTTCGCGCTCACCGCGATCAGCGCCCGTGAGAATCCTTGCGATGCTTTCGTTTCCAGTAAGTTCGACAGTCTCGACGCTTTGCCGGCAGGCGCCGTGGTCGGGACGTCGAGTCTGCGCCGCGAAGCCATCCTGCGCACGAAATATCCTCAGCTCAAAATCGAGCCTTTGCGCGGCAATCTCGATACCCGCTTGCGCAAGCTCGATGAGGGGCAATACGACGCAATCATTCTCGCCGCCGCCGGCTTGATCCGGTTGGGCTTGCAGGAACGGATCAAGGCGGTGCTGTCGCCCGAACAATCACTGCCGGCGCCCGGGCAGGGCGCTCTGGGCATCGAAATTCTTGCCGGCCGCGCTGATGTGGCGGCTTGGATAGCACCGTTGCACGACGCTTCGACCGCCCACTGTGTGCGTGCCGAGCGGGCGTTCTCGCGCGCGCTGGGCGGCAGTTGCCAGGTGCCGCTTGGGGGTTATGCCGTCATCGAGGCGGGAGAACTGTGGCTGCGCGGATTTGTCGCGACGCCCGACGGCCGGCACATGGTCAGCGGCGAATTGCGCGGGGCACCAGCAGACGACGAATCGCTGGGGATTCGTCTCGCACAAATCCTGCGCGACCAGGGCGCGGAAGCGATTCTGAACGACTTGGCGTGCCTCCCCGGGAAGTGATGGGCGGACTCGGGATGAATCCGCCGTTGCACGGTAAGCGCATTTTGATTACCCGGCCTGCCGCGCAGGCGGCGTCGCTGGCGGAAAAAATCGTCACGTGCGGCGGTGAGCCGGTGCTGTTCCCGTTGATCGATATCGGGCCGGCGGACGATCTTGGCGACTTGCAACAAGCCGCCGAGCGTATTGGCGACTATGCACTGGCAGTCTTCATCAGCCCGAACGCCGTCGATTTCGGTCTGCCGTTGATCTTTGAGCGCGGTCCTTGGCCCGCCGGCCTGCAGACGGCTGCGATCGGGCAGAGTACGGCCGCGTTGTTGACTTCGTTGGGGATCGGCCCGGTCGTTTATCCTCGACAGCGCTTCGATTCGGAAGCTTTGCTCGAACTTCCGGAATTTCAGGCGGATCGGGTTGCCGGGTCGCGCGTGCTTATCCTGGGTGGCAACGGCGGGCGGGAGCTGTTGGCCGAAACTTTGCTTGAACGGGGGGCGACGGTCGATGCGGTGACCTGCTACCAACGCTCGGCGCCCACGAACGGACGCTTGATTCAGAGGCTGCTACGAGAGAACAGGGTCGACGCGCTGACGGTGTCTTCGAGCGAGGGACTTCGCAACCTGCTGGCGTTGCTCGATTCCGAGGCGACGCGGTGCCTATGCATGCTACCGGTCTTCGTGCCGCATCCCCGGATTGCCGACGTGGCAGGAGAGCTTGGCTTGCACCGCATCGTGTTGACCGGGCCGGCCGATGACGGAATCATTAAGGGGTTGTGCAAATATGACTGGTCAAAACATGAATGAGAATTCCGATCCAACAGCTCAGGAATCCGCTGTGCCTCCCGCTCCGGAGCCCACGGTGAGCGCTCCGGCGACACCGGCTTTGAGCCAGGCCGGGCCGTGGCGTAACCCGTGGTTCTTCATCGCCCTGATCGCGATCGGCCTGGCCGGCTGGCAATGGTTCGAGACGCGGACAAAACTGACGGCGACGCAGAAGGAAGTCGCACGACGTCTCGCCGAGAGTGATACGGTGGCCAAAGAAAGTCGGGCGTTGGCCAAGCTTGCCCAAGAACAGATGGCGGCGTTGCAAGGTAAATACGGCGAACTGGACGGCAAGATCGCCGAGTCGAAAAGCCAGCAGGCGACGCTGGAAACGCTGTACAAGGAATTGACGCACAACCGCGAGGAGTGGACGCTCTCAGAGATCGAGCAAAGCGTGACGCTGGCGTCGCAGCAGTTGCAACTGGCCGGTAACGTGCACGGCGCCATTCTCGCCTTGCAGTCGGCGGAGACGCGCCTGACCGGCGAATCACACCCGCAGTTCATTACGCTGCGCAAGGCGCTGACGCGAGACCTTGAGCGTTTGCATGCCCTTCCACAAGTCGACCTGCCGGGCATGAGTGTGAAACTGGAGAGTGTGATCTCGGCGGTGGATGCTTTGCCGCTGGCAGTGCATGGGCATCTGCCTGAGAACCGAGAATCAGGCAGCGGGTCGAAGCCAGATCAAGCATCGATGTCTTCGCTGAGTTTCTGGAAACAATTGGTGGCTGAGTTCTGGGGCGAGTTCCGCAGCCTGATTCGGATTCAACGTTTTGACCGGGAGGAGCCGGCACTACTTGCGCCGGGACAGGAATTCTTCTTACGCGAGAACCTCAAGCTACGTTTGCATAGCGCCCGTCTGGCATTGCTGGCGCACGATCAATGGGCGTTTCGCCATGAGCTGAAGCAGGTCCGTGTCTGGATCGAGCGTTACTTCGATGGGCAGGATGTGGCGGTAAGGACTTGCCTGGATAATCTCAAACAGCTTTCGGTTGCGGCGATCAGTATTGAACTTCCCAGCCTCAACGAGAGCCTGTCGGCCATCAAGACGCTTAAGTCGGGCAAGGATCGCAAATGAGAGGCTTGCTCTGGCTGCTGACGCTTTTTGCTCTTGCCGTCGGCCTTTCGCTGGCCGCGAATTTCAGTGACGGCTACCTGCTGGTGGTCTCGCCGCCTTATCGTGTCGAGTTGTCGCTGAGTCTTGCCTTCCTGTTGTTGTTGATCGGTTTTGCCCTCGTTTATGCCGTGTTGCGGACGATCGATTTGACGCAGTCCTTGCCTGGGCGTGTGCGAGGGTTTCGCGAACGGCGGCTACGAGAGAAGTCCGAGCACAATATCCACGAAGCGACGCGTTTGCTGTTCGAAGGGCGTTACAGCCAGGCCCTGAAGAAGGCGGCGGCCGCGCACGAAAGCGGTTTGTCGCGAGCACTTCCGGCTTTGCTCGCCGCCCGGTCGGCGCAGCGTCTGCAAGATTATCCCGTACAGCAGGAATGGCTTGATCGTGCCGTTCAAACGGATCCGGCGATGCAATCGGCTTGCCGTATGCTGGAGGCGGAAATACGCCTGGAAAAACGGGAATACGCCGGAGCTGTTGTGGCGTTGGAGCGATTCCATGATGGCGCAGGGTTGCACGTGGCGGCGTTGCTGCTGGAGTTGCGCGCCAAGCAGGGGCTTGGCGCGCACGAGGAGGTGGTGCGTTTGGCGCGCTTGTTGGCAAAGCATGGTGCTTTGCCGCCGGACACGGCGAGGACGATCATCGCTGACGCCCATTGCGCGATCATTCATCACTGGGCCGATCATTTGGAAAGACTGAAAGCCTACCTGCATGATGTTCCGGAGCGCGAAAAAGATGCGCGCCTGATTGGTGAATACGCCGAAGTGCTTGTCGCGCTTGGTGAGTTCGATGAGGCGCAACGGCTGATCGAGCGGCAGCTCGACAAGGTATGGGATGTGAGCTTGGTCGGACTTTACGGTCGTGATTCGGGGATGGATCTCGCCTCGCGGACCGCGCAGGCCGAAAAGTGGTTACTCGACCATGCCGAGGATGAGCACCTGTTGTTGGCACTTGGGCGGATGAGTATCGTGCAGGGATTGTGGGAAAAAGCCCAAACCTACCTTGACGCCTCGCTTTCACTCGTCGATCGCAGCGAGGTGCGACTCGAAATCGCACGCCTTTGCGAGTTGACGGACCGCCCCGGCGAGGCGTTTCAGCACTACCGTGCCGCCGCCGAACAATTGAAATAATTCGGTAATCATTATAATGTTCGGGTACGTTCCGGCGCCAATTGCAGCGCCGGTATCCGTTTCCATCGTGACCATCGGGGGTTTCATGATCAGCGTTGATCTTCGCAAAATTTATTCCTTTTTACCGCTCGAACCTGCTCCCGATCCCAATCATTTGCCAGCGGCTGGTGACTTATATTACGAATGTCTCGATTGCTCGGTCGTGTTGAGTTCGACGCCGCATATCAAATGCCAATGCACCTGCGGTAATCTGACCGGTGGCGCCGGTAAAACGAAGATCGAACGTCCTGAGCGGGTGAGAGTAGTTAAGGGCAAGCTGAAGTAGGCGCCGTGCCTCCCTTACTCAATCCATTTCGGGGCTTTGGATTGGTTCTGGCCTGGTTTGAGGTTTGAGTTTGTCGTAGTCAGGGGCGGGTTCGGGTTTGCTGCGTGTTGGAAGCGGGGCTAGGCTCTGAGCAGGAGGAATCGGATTCAGGGGGGTGGCGGGCTTGTCGGGTCCGATGGTCGGGTCGAACCCTTTGCTGGTGCTCGGTGGAATAGGGCTCCGGTTAGAGCCAATAAGTTCAGGGGCGTTGGGGAGTCTGACATGGCCGGTGGATGGGTCGAATTCACTGCCTTCCGATAGAAGATGCAGCCGGATTTCCGCAGCACTGTCGAGCCGGTTGGCCTCTCCATCGATGACCTGCGCGTGGCGGGCATCGAATATCTTGACATAGCTTTCGCCAAGAACCTCCCACTTGCCGTCGGGGCGGACGAGTACGGCGGTTTCCTCGTCGATGCCAACGCCGATCAGGTGCGGCTGGTCGAGCACGGCGCTTAGGAGGCGGTTGTAGCAGGCCCGCTTGAGAAAGTGCTGATCGATGATGGCTCCCTCCAGGAAGCCGAAGCCTTGGGAGGTTTCGAACAGTTTTCGGGCAATTTTCTTTTCGTCAATCCGCGCGTTTTTCTTTCTTTCCTGATACCTTCCGGTCAACATCGCGGTGGTCATGACCGCTGCGCCGGCGGACGTGCCGCCGACAATCTTGCCTTCCTGAAAGCCACGTTCAATGACGTCAAGGGCGCGTGTTCCGAGCAGGGCGTCGGCCAGACGCGACTGGTCTCCATCGAGGAACCAGTAACCGTTGAATTCGCTGAGTGCGATGGCTAACGCTTCGCCGTTGGCTTTACGGCGGTCGAACGTGAACACGAACACGTCGGCGCCGAGCGATTCGAAATCATTAACGACTTCACGTGCCTCTTCATCGAATTTCCTGCTGGCCATGGGGAAAATCGCGATTTTTGCCTTGCCCGAGCCGCCGGCAAGGGCGACGAAGCGTTTCTGAACACTGAGCGGGGTTGTCGCCGCCACCGACGATCATCAGGCTGCCGTGGCGCGGCATGGCATTCGATGTTTCAGCCCGGCTCGGCGAAGAAAACAGGCAAACCAGGATAAATGCCAGGGCTTGTAGCCGGTTGTGAAGCTGGCGGGGGCAAGGGCATGCTCTGTACAGGGCCATTTCGATTGGGCAAGTCGATAGAGGCGGGAAGTGTATGCCATTTGATTCCTCATTTCACATCATCTTCCAGAGGGGCCGTGCTCTGCTGGCGAAAAAGAATTTCTTGCGGTCTGGAACTTAATTCCGTTTGTTTGAGCCAAATCAGTTAAGGAAGTTGTAGTTTTGAATGCCGCGATGAAGGGGCCGGTCGTTCAAGGTTTTACGACGCAGGATCTTGGAGCGGTATTTTCTTGCATGCTCTTGCGTCGCGGCAGGAGGTGCGAGATGAAACACGACGATGATTTCATTTTCGACGAATGGGCGCTTCTGGCCAAGACGGATCCCGAGGCGTTCGAATTGCGTCGCCGCCAGTATCTTGAAGCCTTCATCCAGAGTTCGGGCAGGAAGAAAAATCTCGGAAAATGGCTGCAGCGCGAGATTGACGATGTTCGATCGCGGGCAGGAACGCCACAGGCTTCGCTCAAAGCGATCACAGGGATGATGTGCGATCAATTGGCATTCTTGGGGGAAGAATTAGGTTCGCTCAAGGAACAATTGAAACAAGTTCATGCGCGAGAGGCCGCCTTATTAAGGCTTCGGTGGTAGGGGCGTGTTTTCTATCAGAGACTGTGCGACTTGCTTCTTGCGCGGTGGCGTTGTCAAGTCCAGTCGCGCGGCGTGAGAAGTTCGTAAAGGCGAGCCTCCGGACTGTCAGGTTCGGGGGTCCAGTCGTAGCGCCATTTGACGATGGGCGGAAGCGACATGAGGATCGATTCCGTGCGTCCGCCCGATTGCAGACCGAACAGGGTGCCGCGGTCCCAGAGCAGATTGAATTCGACGTAGCGGCCCCGCCGGTAGGCCTGGAAATCCCGTTCACGCGCTCCATAGGGCATGTCTCGGCACCGGTCGACGATTGGCAGGTAGGCTTCGCTGAAGGCGTTGCCGACGGCACGCGTTAGCGCGAAGCAGCGGTCGAAGCCGCCTTCGGCATCGCTGCCGAGATCGTCGAAGAAAATGCCGCCGACCCCGCGCGCTTCGTTGCGGTGCTTGAGGAAAAAATAGTCGTCGCACCATGTCTTGTAACGCTTGTGCATACCCTCCCCGAAAGGATCGAGCGCTTGCTTGCAGGTGGCGTGGAAGTGGCGAATGTCTTCTTCGAAAGGGTAGTAAGGCGTCAGGTCCATGCCGCCGCCGAACCAGACCGTCGGCGGACGGGGCGGCGTTGCGTCGGACGGATGGGCGATGAGGCAGCGCACATTCATGTGTGCGGTCGGGCAATACGGATTGACCGGGTGCAGGACGACCGAGACGCCCATGGCTTCGAAGGCGCAACCGGCGAGTTCCGGGCGTTTCGCCGTCGCCGAAGCGGGGAGCGCATCGCCGGTGACCTGCGAGAAGGCGATACCGCCGCGTTCGAAGACGCGGCCGTCTTCGATGATGCAGGTCAACCCTTTGCCGTTGGGAAGTTGGCCGGACTGGCCGGCCTCTCGCTGCCAAGGATCGCGCCGAAAACGACCGCCGTGCTCGCCTTCCAGAACCTCCGCCGCCGCGACAAGGCGCGTCTGCAGGCCGGTAAAATAGGTTTCGAGCGCGGCGGCGTCGACCATCACGTTAGCGCGAGATGGCGCGGTACCCGATGTCGCGGCGGAATTGCATGCCGTCGAAATGAATGCCGGCAATCGTGTCGTAAGCGTTTTTCTGGGCTTGTTTGACGTTGTCGCCGAGCGCGGTCACGCAGAGCACACGGCCGCCAGCGGTAACGACTTTGCCGCCGGCTTCCGCCGTGCCGGCGTGGAAGACATGCACGGTGTCGCTTTCTTCGGGTAGTCCGCTGATTACATCGCCCTTGCGTGGCGTATCGGGATAATTGGCGGCAGCGAGAACGACGCCCAGCGCGACGCGGCGATCCCATTCGGCCTCAATCTGGTCGAGCTTGCCGGCGACGGCGTGCTCGAGCAGCGTGAGTAGGCTCGACTTCAGGCGCATCATGATCGGTTGCGTTTCCGGGTCGCCCATGCGGCAATTGAATTCGACGACCTTGACCGAGCCGTCCTTCCCGACCATCAGGCCAGCGTAGAGGAAGCCGGTGTAAGGCATGCCGTCGGCCATCATGCCGCGTACGGTGGGCATGATGGCCTCGCGCATGGTCTTGGCGTGAATTTCCGGAGTGACGACCGGTGCCGGCGAATAGGCGCCCATGCCGCCGGTGTTTGGTCCGGTATCGCCGTCGCCGATGCGCTTGTGGTCCTGGCTGGAGGCAAGCGGCAGGACGTTCTTGCCGTCGACCATGACAATGAAGCTGGCCTCCTCGCCGTCGAGAAAGTCCTCGATGACGACGCGAGCGCCGGCATTCCCCAGTTTGTTGCCGGAGAGCATGTCGTCGATGGCGTGGTGCGCTTCGTCGAGCGTCATGGCGACGACGACGCCCTTGCCGGCGGCGAGGCCGTCGGCCTTGATGACAATCGGGGCACCTCGCTGCTCGACGTAGGCGTGGGCGGCAGCGATGTCGGTGAAGGTTTCGAAAGCGGCGGTCGGAATCTTGTGCCGCGTCATGAAACGCTTGGCAAAATCCTTCGAACTCTCTAGCTGCGCGGCTTCCTTGGTCGGGCCGAAAATCTTCAGGCCGCGCGAGCGGAAAAGGTTGACGACGCCAGCGGCGAGCGGCGCTTCCGGGCCGACGACGGTCAGGTGGATGCCTTCTTTCTCGGCGAAATCGGCGAGCGCTGCCGGATCGGTCAGATTGACGTTCTCCACTTCATGCTCATGGGCAGTGCCGGCATTGCCGGGCGCGACGTAGATTTTTTGCAGGCCGGCCGTCTTGGCCAGCCGCCAGGCGAGGGCGTGTTCGCGTCCGCCGGAACCGATAACGAGAAGTTTCATTTTTTGAACCTTTCACCACAGAGGCACACAGAAAAGCAAAATAATTTTCTGTTTTGCGTGCTTCTCTGTGTCTCTGTGGTTAATGGTTTGAATTAGTGCCGGAAATGCCGTGCGCCGGTGAACACCATCGCGATGCCATGCTCGTCGGCCGCAGCGATGACTTCCTCGTCGCGCATCGAGCCGCCGGGCTGGATGACCGCCTTGGCCCCGGCTTCGGCGAGCACGTCGAGGCCGTCGCGGAACGGGAAGAAGGCGTCCGAAGCGACGCAGGATCCGTCGAGCGAGAGTCCGGCGGCTTGCGCTTTGATGCTGGCGATCTTGGTCGAATCGACACGGCTCATCTGGCCGGCACCGACGCCGAGCGTCATGCCGTCGCCGCAGAAAACGATGGCATTGGACTTGACGAATTTGGCAACGCGCTCGGCGAAGAGCAGGTCTTCGATCTGTTGCGTGGTCGGCAGCACCTTGGTGACGACCTTGAGGCCGGACGCTTGCGCGGTGAAATCGTCGGCCGTCTGTACCAGCAGGCCGCCGCCGACGCGCTTGAGTTCAAGTTTGTTGAGATCGCGTCCGAGCGGGACAACCAGCACGCGCAGGTTCTGCTTGGTGGCGAGCGCGGCCTGCGCTTCGGCAGTGAAGGACGGCGCGATCAGCACTTCGACGAAATGCTTGCGCTCGTTCATGGCGTTGACGACGTCGATACCGACTTCGCCGTTGAAGGCGATGATGCCGCCGAAGGCCGAAGTCGAGTCGGTCTTGAACGCCTTTTCGTAGGCGCCGAGCAGGTGCGCGTCGATGGCCACGCCGCACGGGTTGGCGTGCTTGATGATGACGCAGGCCGGGGCGTCGAAGGCCTTGACGCATTCCCAGGCGGCGTCGGCGTCGGCGATG
>CAZNQL010000039.1:0-11438 GCA_964575415.1 uncultured Propionivibrio sp. | reverse complement strand
ACCGCGTTGCAGACGTCGGCGCGCAGCATGTTCTCGCCGAAGAACTGGTGGAACATCTGGCCGACCGGACTTTTCAGGAAGGCGACACCGCCGGAGTGGCCGGGGCAGTGCCAAGAGTAGGAACCATCGGCCGCGTAGTGGGTCAGGGCGCGGAAGAACGGTGGCGGCACGCTTTTCAGATAGGTCTTGGCCTCGCGCACGACGTAGCGGCCAATGAATTCCGGGGTGTCCTCGAACATATGAATGAACCCGTGCAACTCGCGCAGCACTTCGTTCGGGATATGGCGCGATGTTCGCGTTTCTCCGTGCAGGAAGATCGGAATGTTCTCGTTGCGGGTGCGGATGCCCATGACAAAGGCGCGCAGATTGGCAATGGTTTCATCGGCGGACGACGAGCTGAATTCTTCGTCATCGATGGACAGGATAAATGCCGACGCTCGACTTTGCTGTTGGGCGAATGTGCTCAGGTCCCCGTAGCTGGTGACGCCCAGAACCTCGAATCCCTCGGCTTGGATGGCTTCCGCCAGCGCGCGAATACCCAGACCCGAGGCGTTCTCCGAACGAAAATCCTCGTCGATGATGATGACCGGAAATTTGAAGTGCATGGCGTTACCCGTAAGCAATGGTGGGATGAAAAGTGGTGCTTTGCGTTGCTTGGCTTGGACTAAATCTTGGGCAGAGTGACGCCGACCTGGCCCTGATATTTTCCACCGCGATCCTTGTATGAGGTCTCGCATTCTTCATCAGATTCGAAGAAGAGGACCTGGGCGACGCCTTCGTTGGCGTAGATCTTGGCCGGCAGCGGTGTTGTGTTGGAGAACTCTAGCGTCACGTAGCCTTCCCATTCGGGTTCGAAGGGCGTGACATTGACGATGATGCCGCAGCGGGCGTAGGTGCTCTTTCCGAGACAGACCGTCAGCACACTGCGCGGAATGCGGAAATACTCGACGGTGCGGGCAAGCGCAAAGGAGTTCGGCGGAATGACGCAGAACCCTTTACCGGAAACCTCGACGAAGGACGCCGGGTCGAAGGCCTTCGGGTCGACGATCGTCGAGTTGATGTTGGTGAAGACACGGAATTCGTCAGCGCAGCGGATATCGTAACCGTAGCTTGACGTGCCGTAGGAAACGATCTTTTTGCCGTCGACCTCGCGCACCAGTTCCGGCGCGAACGGATCGATCATGCCGTGCTGTTCCGCCATGCGGCGGATCCACTTGTCGGATTTGATGGACATCGCAGAAAACCCCGGAAACCGTTTGATAAAGGCCGCTATTTTACGGATTCCGGGGGCGCCGTGGGGAATTGCTTTGTGACGGTTTGGTGACGGCGCAGATTGTTGCCGGTTACGTGTTTTGCACCACGATATTGGGGAATTTTGCGCTCATGTCTTTGGCGCGTTCGGCCACCTTGACCGCCAGACGGCGGGCAAGCGTACGGTAGATTTCCGCCGTTCGCGATCCGGGCGCGCCAACAACGGTCGGTTTGCCGGCGTCAGTCAATTCCCGAATGGACAGTTCGAGCGGCAGGGCACCGAGAAGTTCGGTGTCGTAGTCCTTGCCGATACGCTCGCCACCCCCGTGCCCGAAAATGTGTTCCTCGTGACCGCAATGCGAACAGATGTGGATGCTCATGTTTTCGATGATGCCGAGGATCGGGATGCCGACCTTCTCGAACATTTTGAGGCCCTTGCGAGCATCGATCAGCGCGATGTCCTGCGGCGTGGTAACAATGACCGCGCCGGTGACCGGCACCTTTTGGGCCAGCGTCAGTTGTGTGTCGCCAGTGCCGGGCGGCATGTCGACGATGAGATAGTCGAGGTCCTTCCAGTTCGTCTGGTTGAGCAGCTGCTCGAGCGCCTGCGTGACCATCGGGCCGCGCCAGACCATCGGCGAATCAACATCGATCATGAAGCCGATCGACATGGATTGCACGCCGTAGGCCGTGAGCGGTTCCATCGATTTGCCGTCTTCCGATTCGGGTTGTTGGCCACCGAGGCCGAGCATCTGCGGGATTGACGGACCGTAGATATCAGCGTCGAGCAAGCCGACTTTGGCCCCTTCCTGGGCGAGGGCCAGGGCAAGATTGACAGCGGTGGTGCTTTTGCCGACACCGCCCTTGCCGGAGGCAACAGCGATGATGTTCTTGACGCCCTTGAGCGGTTTCAAATTGCGCTGGACGGCGTGGGCAACGATCTGCGTCGTGACGTTGACGTCGACGGAACCGATGCCCGGCAACGTGCCGAGCGAGGCAGCAACGAAGTTCCGGATAGGTTCGATTTGCGTTTTGGCCGGGTAGCCGAGTTCAATATCCAGCGTGACATTTTCGCCGTCGATGCGGATATTTTTCGCCGAGCGGCTCGAAATAAAATCCTTGCGGGTGTTCGGATCGATCAGTTTCTTGAGCGCGGTTTCGATCACCTCTTTCGTGACTGCCATTCTTTTCTCCGTTTTTTTATACCTGAGTAAATCTGTCCAGTTTAACCGAAATCTGACCGATCCGCATGGGCGCGGTCGCCATGTTTGGGTCAGGGAAGGAAGTCGCAAGAATAACCGCTTTGGCTGGAAATCAAGTCGATCAACGGGGGATTTAGTTGGGGTATTCCTGAGACCCGCCGATTCCGGATCGTACGCTTTGCTAGAATACGCATTTTTGCCAACGGCTTCACAAAAGCCTCACCCAGAACAACCGATCGCCACCCATGATCCGCAAAATTCTCGTGACTTCCGCTCTGCCGTACGCTAACGGCGCCATTCACCTCGGCCACCTCGTCGAGTACATCCAGACCGACATCTGGGTGCGCTTCCAGAAAATGCAGCCGAAGGACAAGGTCGCGGAATGCTGGTACGTCTGCGCCGACGATACGCATGGCACGCCGATCATGCTGCGCGCCGAGAAGGATGGCATTACGCCGGAGGCGCTGATCGAGCGCGTGCATGGTGAGCATTCGCGCGACTTCGCCGGTTTTCACGTCGTGTTCGACAATTTCTACTCGACGCACTCTGCGGAAACTCGCGAATGCGCAAACGAAATCTATGCACGCTTACAAAACGCCGGATTGATTGAGAAACGCACCATCGAACAGTATTACGATCCGGTCAAGCAGATGTTTCTGCCTGATCGTTTCATCAAGGGCGAATGCCCCAAGTGCGGTGCCAAGGATCAATACGGCGATAACTGCGAAGTTTGTGGCGCGGCCTATACGCCGAACGATCTCAAGGATCCGTACTCGGCGATTTCCGGCGCCAAACCCGAGTTGCGTAATTCCGACCACTATTTCTTCAAGCTTTCCAGCGACAGCTGCCAGAGCTTCCTGCGCCGCTGGACACGCGAGCAAGGGCGCCTGCAATCCGAGGCCTCGAACAAGATGCAGGAATGGCTTGGTGCGGAGGGCGAAAACAAGCTGACCGACTGGGATATTTCGCGCGACGCGCCGTATTTCGGTTTCGAGATTCCTGACGCACCGGGCAAATACTTCTATGTGTGGTTGGATGCGCCGATCGGCTACATGGGGTCTTTCAAAAACCTGTGTGGCAAGCAAGGCATCAACTTCGACGAGTATTTCAAGCACGATTCGAAGACCGAGCTTTACCACTTCATCGGCAAGGACATCCTCTACTTTCATGCCCTGTTTTGGCCGGCGGAACTCGAGCACGCCGGTTTTCGGACCCCGACCGGCATCTTCGCGCACGGTTTCCTGACCGTGGACGGCGCCAAGATGAGCAAGTCGCGCGGCACCTTCATTACCGCCGAGAGTTACCTGCAGACTGGGCTTAATCCGGAATGGTTGCGTTACTACTATGCGGCCAAGCTGAACAGCACGATGGAGGACATCGACCTCAATCTCGAGGACTTTGTCGCGCGTGTCAATTCCGACCTCGTCGGCAAATACGTGAACATTGCCAGCCGCTGTGCCGGTTTCCTGGCCAAGAAATTCGGCGGTAAGCTTGATGCAACCAATGCCGCGTGGCTGGAACCGCTGCGCGCGGCGGCCGGCAGCATCGCCGACGCCTATGGGGCACGCGAATTCGGGCGCGCCTTGCGCGAGATCATGGCGCTTGCTGACGCGGCCAATATTTTTGTGAACGACAAGAAGCCCTGGGAACTCGCCAAGCAGGACGGCAAGGACGCCGAGCTGCACGCCGCCTGCTCGCAGGCGATCGAGGCTTTCCGTCTGCTGACGTTGTATCTGAAACCGGTGCTGCCCAAGGTTGCCGAGGCTGTAGAAGCTTTCCTCGGCATCGCACCGCTTGCCTGGAGCGACGCCGCGACGCCGTTGGCTGCTGGCCATACGATCAACGCCTACAGCCATTTGATGACACGTGTCGATCCGAAACAAGTCGCGGCGCTGGTCGAGGCCAATAAGGCGTCGCTGGCGCCGATCCCCGAACCTGCGCCGCAGAAGCACGCCGAGAAGCAGGAAAAGGCCGCCCAAGTGGCGGTGGCTGCCGCAGACGCGAATCCTCATATTGGCATCGATGATTTCATGAAAGTGGATCTGCGCATCGCCAAGATCGTCGACGCCGGCCATGTCGAAGGGGCGGAAAAACTGATTCGCCTGTCGCTCGATATCGGGGAGGACCGCCCGCGCCAAGTTTTTGCCGGCATCAAATCGGCCTACGACCCGGCGCAGCTCGTCGGCCGCCTGACCGTCATGGTTGCTAATCTGGCGCCGCGCAAGATGAAATTCGGCATGAGCGAAGGCATGGTCATGGCAGCCTCGGATGTCGACGGCAAGACGCCGGGGATCTTTTTGTTGTCGCCTGACGCGGGCGCGCAGCCGGGAATGCGCGTAAAATGACAACGCATCCGGAGTAGGTTTTTACACGTCAGCATCGCCACCAAGAAGCGAACAACCGGAGGGAGTGAGGTTCGGAGAGGATTCTCCGGGCTTCACTCCTTCGCCGTTTACCGTGAAGGATCCGCTCGGTTCTCGTTAATCGCGCTCGAATGGCGCTGAAATACAGGGGGATGTTGACGTGATTGCAAAACCGACTTTGAAAAATTGGCATGGAGATTTGACCGGTGGCGTTACGGCCGCCGTTGTGGCATTGCCGTTGGCGCTAGCCTTTGGGGTTGCCTCCGGCGTCGGTCCGGTGGCCGGGCTTTACGGGGCGATCTGGGTCGGATTGTTCGCCGCGCTTTTTGGGGGAACGCCGGCGCAAGTGTCCGGCCCGACCGGGCCGATGACGGTGGTCATGGCGGCGGTCTTCGTCAAGTTTTCCCACAACCCGGCACTGGCTTTCACGGTCGTCATGCTGGGGGGCGCGTTCCAGATCGGATTCGGCATGCTCAGGCTGGGGCGCTACATCAATCTGATGCCTTATCCCGCCATTTCCGGATTTATGAGCGGCATCGGGGTGTTGATCATCATCATCGAACTGGCCCCAATGCTGGGACACTTCAGCCCCAAGGAACCTTTGAATTGTCTGGCGGCCTTGCCCGGTTTCATCAAGACGTTCAATCCGCACGCGCTTATCCTCGGCTTGTTGACGCTGTTTACGGTTTTTTGCCTCCCGAAAAGCGGCTTACCCGCTATATCCCTTCGCCGCTGTTCGCATTGATCGCATGCACGCTGCTGGCGGCGTTCTTCCTGAATGACGCCCCTGTGCTGGGTGAAATTCCGAGCGGATTGCCCAGCGTGCAGATGCCTGTACTGGAATGGGGGAATGTTCAAGAAGTGTTTTACTACGCCTTGATGTTAGCCCTGCTCGGGTCGATCGACAGCCTGCTGACGTCGTTGATTGCCGACAACGTGACTTAGACCAATCATGATTCCGATCAGGAATTGATTGGCCAAGGCATTGGCAATATGGTTGCCGGATTGATGGGGGGGATTCCGGGGGCCGGCGCCACCATGCGCACGATGATCAACATTCGCTCGGGCGGCAAAACCAACCTCTCTGGCGCTGTTCATGCGTTGATCTTGCTGGCGATCGTGCTGGGCCTTGGGGGGTGCCTCCTATATTCCACACGCCGTGCTGGCGGGAATCCTGCTCAAGGTCGGCATTGAAATCATCGATTGGGATTATCTGCGCCGGATCAGAAATGCGCCGCTTGATGGAATCATCCTGATGTTCTCGGTCCTGCTTCTGACCATTTTCGACGATCTCGTGACTGCGGTCCCCGTGGGAACCGTCATGGCCAGCCTGCTGTTCGTCAAGCGCATGGCCGATTTGCAACTGGAGAATATCAACTTTCTAGATGGCAACACGGATCACGCGCATCTTTCTTCCGAGGAGAAAGCACTGTACAAGCGCTGCCTCGGACGTGCCATGATGATCCACCTTGCTGGCCCGATGAGTTTTGGCGCGGCGAATGGGATGACCCGCAAAATCAGCGGTGTTCCTTATACCGATGTACTGATTCTGGATTTGACGGACGTGCCGATGATGGATTCGAGCGCGGCCTTGTCGCTGGAAAACATCATTCGTCGAGCCGGGGAGCGCGGTGTTACCGTGCTGCTGGTGGGTATCGATATGGGCGTGGCCCGGGTTTTTAAAAAGCTTGGGTTGCTTGACTTGATCAAGGAGCAGCATCGGTACGCCAGCAGGCAGGAGGCGTTGCAGCATGCCGTGGAAATGCTGAACGCTTCGTGAAGTTCGATAGTGGGCGCGCCGATTAGTCGCCGTCTTGGCATTTATGGGCGGGTGCAAGGGGTCGGTTTTCGCTGGTCGCTTTGCATGCAGGCACAGGAGCTTGGTCTTCGCGGATGGGTGAGAAACCGAGCCGACGGCAGTGTTGAGGCCTTGGTGCATGGTTCGGCCGAGGCTGTCGGCTTGCTCACCGCTTGGGCAAGGCGCGGCCCTTCTTCGGCGCGCGTCGACCGCCTGGAAGTTTTGGATGTCGTTGCCGAGCTGACCGAGATCGGCGACAGCTTCGAGCAACGCTCCACAATCTGATTTTTTCGGGAACTCGCGGGACGGAGTGCTGACTAATCGGTTCAGTTTTTCGATTCTTTTCTGTTTTTTTATCGAATTTCTTCGTAATAGTCTTTTGGAGACCAATCATGACCGTTCTTGTAGGCAAGCCTGCCCCCGATTTTTCCGCGACTGCTGTCATGGGAGACAACACGATCCGTGAATTCAATTTCGCCCATGAAATCAAGGGGAAATATGCCGTTCTTTTTTTCTATCCGCTTGATTTTACTTTCGTTTGTCCTTCCGAATTGATTGCCTTCGATAATCGCCTGGATGAATTCAAGCAGCGCGGCGTTGAAGTCATCGGGGTGTCGATCGATTCGCAATTTACCCATCTCGCCTGGAAAAACACGCCGGTCAACAAAGGGGGTATTGGACAAGTCCAATACCCGTTGGTCGCCGACGTCAAGCACGAAATCTGTCAGGTCTTCGATGTCGAATTCGCTCCCGCCGGGGTGGCGCTGCGAGGTTCTTTCCTGATTGATCAGAAAGGCATCGTGCGCCATCAGGTGGTCAATGATCTGCCGCTTGGACGCAATGTCGACGAGATGCTACGCATGATCGATGCCTTGCAATTCACTGAGCAGCATGGAGAAGTTTGTCCCGCCGGCTGGAACAAAGGCAAGGCCGGGATGAAAGCATCGACATCTGGTGTTGCCGAGTATTTGGCGGAGCACGCTGAAGCCCTCTAAGCTTCGGTTTCCTCCGATTGGCCGGGGGTGAATTTGGCCAGGGTAATGAAGCCTCGTCGGGCAGGGTCCGGCGAGGCTTTTGTCATATTTTCAGGGTTGAATTGGGGGGTTGTTTTATCTGATTTTGGGCGTAAACTGAACACCGTGCTCGAGGCCGACAGCAAATTTAGACTAACAACAAAAGATATAGCGGCTTGACGCGACTATGACTATAAAAACCGCATTGAAGAAACCGCCAGCTTTGCCATTGCCGACACTGGAGAACGTGGTCGATGCGGTTTTTCGCGTCGATCTTGATTTCAACATCCAGTTTGTTTCCGAACCGGGCGTTCGCTGGCTTGCAGGGGATGTGGGTTACGAATTTCCAAAGAGTTTTCTTTCGCTCTTGCATCCGGATGATGTGGAGGAATTTCGTTCGGCGAGTTCGGCAAACCTAGGGAAATTCTCCTGCGGGGTGGGTTTGATCCGATCGTCCGGGGAATCCTGGGTCAACCTCCGTGGTTCATTGTTGCCCGATGCTCGCCAGCTTATGCTCTGTGTTGTCGACATCTCTGCTTGGAAAACCTCAGGCGATGAATGCCGCCATGCGCCGGATCACGATGCGTTGACCGGTCTTCCCAACAGGTTGTTCATCCGGCGTGCGATTGAGGAAGGAATCCGTGCCGCGGGCTTGTTTTCAATTGCCCTGATCGATCTTGACGGGTTCAAACGGGTCAACGATACGTTTGGCCACACGATTGGCGATGAGGTGCTTGTCGAAACGGCGAAACGGCTGGCAAAAATCGCGGGTTCCGAGAATATTATTGCCCGCCTGAACGGCGATCAGTTTGTCTTGCTGGCAAAGGGCAGGAATGCGCTACAGGTCAGTGAGGACGTTGCAGAGATTTTATATGCCGTTGCTCGGCCCTACGATACTGCCCCGCACGACGTTTACTTGAGCGCCAGTATCGGGATCGCAGCTTTTCCCGAGCACGGGCGAGATTTTTCGAAATTGCTTCGGCACGCGGATACGGCGATGTTCTTTGCCAAGAACTCTGGGCGTAACCGGGTGAGTATTTATCAGGATTCCAAGGAAAACGACGATTTTTCGATTCGGGGGGCGATCCACAGAGGGCTTCAGGAAAACGAGTTTACGATTGAGTATCAGCCGCAGTTCAACATGGCGCGCAGGATCGTCGGGGCTGAGGCCCTCATGCGCTGGACGAGCCACGATTTCGGTAAGGTGCCTCCCGACAAATTCATCCCGATCGTCGAGAATGCGGGTCTGATTTCGTATCTCGGCAAATGGGCGCTGCGATATTCTTGTCATCAACTCCGGCGGTTTCAGGAAAAAATGCCGGATTTCGTGATGTCGGTGAATGTGTCGCCGCTGCAATTCTGTGCCGACGATTTCGTCCTTGCTGTTATTGAGGGGCTTGAGGAAGCCAATGTCGATCCTGCAACGCTCATTCTCGAAATTACCGAGTCGACGCTGATGCATAGCCAGGAAAAAACCGAGCGTGCGTTGACCGTATTACGGGATCGTGGCGTGCGATTTTCCATCGACGATTTTGGCACAGGTTTTTCCAGTCTCGCGTATCTGACACGTTTGCCGGTCTCGAACCCTGCTTGCGGCTGAGTTCGCCCGCAATGTGTCGGCAGGGCAGGTCGAAGAAGCTTCGATTTCGACCCTGATGTTCGATCTTGGGCGGATGTCGGCGGCCAAATTTTTGCCGGAGGAATATGCGCTTCTGGAACGCCATATGGCTTCAGGGGCGACGGAAGATGTTGCCTCTACCGAAATTCTGGGGATGACACTGCAGCAACTCGGAACCGAGGTTGCCAAACGCTGGAAGCTTCCCCGCGAAATCGTTTCAATTATCGACGGTAGCGGTGATCCGGTGCTGGTGGGAATCGCCCGTTTCGCGACGTCGGCGGCTGCGTTGATGCATGAGGGGAAAGTCGACGAAGTGCGCGAATTGGTGTCATCGTTTGATTTGCCCGGTACCGACGTTTCAAAACTCTTCTCTTTGATTGATACCAAGGCAGAGAAGTATCCGCCCATTGAGGTTCCTGTGGCTTTCCGGAAAACGGAAAGCGGTCTCGACGAACTTCTGGCGGCACTAACCAGCGAAAAGCGGGATACGGTTGAGGCGCTGGCGGGGGCTGTATTCCATGCCTTTGGCGAACTGCTGGATACGGCGCATTGCTTGCTCTTCATGGCAAAATCATCAGGCGATTTTACCGTCAGGCACGGTTTTGGTAAGGGCATTGATGAGCTGAGGGGCCAGCTCAGGATTTCGCGAGAATTCAAACCGACGCTGTTTCACGCCGTCATCAAGAACAATGTCGACGTTTCAATTTCGGAAGTGTCGAAACTTCGGCCAGCGGCGTTGCCCCCCAATTACCGGATGTTGTTGCCGGAGGTCCGGCAATTCCTCATCCTTCCGGTTGCAACGAGCCGCGTTGTCGGCCTGTTTTACTGTGACTGGGAAATTGAAAAGGAATTGAGCACGGACGAATTGCTGGCCGTGAAGAAATTGCGCGATTTATTTTTGCCGTACATGCCGCGCTGAAGCGTCTCGGCATGGTTTTCAGGCGTAATCGACGCGGACGTTCTCGCTGCTCAGCCAGTCTTGGAGCGCTTTCAGTAGATCGTCCTCCAGCCGCACCCGGCTGCTGTCGCCGAGCGACAATTCGCAGACCGCATCCGCATTCCGGTAGGCCAGTCGAACCGGACAGTTACCGGGCGTATAGGGAGACAACAGCGCGTGCAAGTGCTTTGCGGCCGCTTGTGCGTGCGGTGCGCTGGCTTGCCCGTTGAGGGAGAGTCGCAGGTGCTTGGCGAAGCGTCCGCGTGCTTCGGCCAGCGTCAGCAAACGGTCGGCGACGACGCGTACCTTGCCCTCGCCGGCGAAATCGTCGCGTTGAACCTTGCCTTCGACGATCAAGACTTCGTCGTCCCTGATCTTGGCGCGCTCGGCTTCGAATACTTCGTTGAACACGGAGACTTCCAGCGAGCTGGTGCCGTCGTCGAGTTCGACGAAAGCCATCTTGCCGCGCGAAGTGATTTTCGTGCGCACGCCGACCACGAGTCCGGCCAGCAGTTGCGGTTCCTTGCGCGGTTGCAGCGACGCCAGCGGCTGGCGGACGAAGCGCGAAACTTCGGTTTTGACGCCGTGATAAGGGTGGCCCGAGAAAAAGAATCCCAGTGCCAGCTTTTCCTCGCCGAGCTTCTGGCGTTCGTCCCAGCGCGGAACTTCGAGATATTGTGGGCCGTGTTCGGCATGCGTGTCGCTGTCGAACACCTCGAACAGGCTGACCTGCATGGCGTTGCGTTCGGCCTGTTCGGCAGCCTCGATGGCGATGCCGACAGAGGCGATGAGGCGGGCGCGGTGATCGTCGAGCGAATCGAAGGCGCCGGCCCGGATCAGTGCTTCGATGGTGCGCCGGTTGACTAGCTGTTTGTCTACACGCTGGCAGAAATCGAAGAGATCCTTGAAGGCGCCATCGGCTTCCCGCGCCTTGAGGATCGAATTGACGGCTTGCTCGCCGGTCCCCTTGACGGCGCCAAGACCGTAGCGGATGGTGTTGCGGTCGACTGGCGTGAATCGGTACTCCGAGGCGTTGATGTCGGGGCCGACCACCGTCAGCTTGTTGGCGAGCGCGTCGTCGTAGAAGATCTTGACTGTGTCGGTGTTGTCCATGTCCGAGGACAGCGTCGCGGCGATGAACGCGGAGCAGTGGTGCGCCTTGAGCCAGGCCGTTTGGTAAGTGACGACGGCGTAGGCGGCGGTGTGCGACTTGTTGAAGCCGTACTCGGCGAACTTGGTCATCAGGTCGAAGAGCT
>CAZNQL010000038.1:6599-11704 GCA_964575415.1 uncultured Propionivibrio sp. | reverse complement strand
CATGCTCAGGCCAGTTGTAGAGGGGATTCCCCCAGCGTTGGCCGGTGGTACTGAACGACAATCTCTACCTGCCTCACAACTTTGAAGCCGACACTGTCGTCTATACCGGAACCCATGACAACGACACGTATAGATTCCCATGCTACACAGGGCACGATCCGGCTTTCCTGGCATGGCCGGCGGATCGGCGGGTTTTTCGACGAAATCGGTAATCTTCCGGTTCTCGTCGACGGCCATCACTCCGAATCCGGTCGCCTCCATCCGCGGCACTTCAATGCAGGCCACAGTGCACTCGGCACCACTTTCAACGTGATCAACCAGCATCGCGGCATAGTTCATCTTGTAGACGTGGTCGCCAGCCAGAATCACGATGTACTTCGGTGTCGGCTGGTAGGTCTGGATGATGTCGAGGTTCTGGTAGACCGCGTCGGCAGTACCGCGATACCAGGACTCCTCATCGATGCGCTGCTGCACCGGCAGAAGATCAACGAATTCATTGTTTTCCCCACGCAGGAAACTCCAGCCTCGCTGCAGATGCCTGAGCAAACTATGCGATTTGTACTGCGTGACGACACCGATGCGTCGCATGCCCGAATTCACACAATTGGACAGGGCAAAATCGACAATCCGATATTTACCGCCGAAATGAACCGCCGGTTTGGCGCGTCGATCGGTCAACTCGTGCAACCGGCTTCCACGACCACCGGCAAGTACCAGCGCGATCGCCCGTCCGGGCAACTGAAAAGTTCGCCTTTCTAACATTTTGGTCCGCTCCCAAAATCTGCTCGATCATTCGAGCAGAAACATTGATCGAATGCTTCAGCTAATGACGTCCGGCGTTTTCCTGCCGGTAATTTCCTCGATCCGTGCCACCTTCCCAGCCAGGCGAATCAGCAATTCAAGTGCCGTCTGTAACGGGATGTCGTGCATCGCCGGATCGGCCACATAACGCTCCAGATAAACTCGTAAAGTCGCGCCCTCGGTGCCCGTACCCGACAACCGGAACACCACGCGCGACCCGTCTTCGAGCAGAATCCGCACACCTTGTTTGTCGCTGCGCGAACCGTCGACCGGATCGGTATAGGCAAAATCGTCGGCCGCCTTGATGCGCAAACCTTCGACTTCCGTTCCTGCCAGCGAAGGCAGTGATTCGCGTAAGCGGGCGAACAACGTCTCGGCGCGCTCGCTTTCGATCCCTTCGTAATCGTGTCGTGAATAGTAATTGCGCCCGAAATGGCGCCAGTGCTCGCGCACAATTGCCTCGACCGATGCATCGCGCATGGCAAGGATATTCAGCCAATAAAGGACGGCCCACAAACCGTCCTTTTCGCGCACGTGATTGGAACCGGTACCCGCGCTTTCTTCACCACAGAGTGTCGCCTTGCCGGCGTCGAGCAGGCTGCCGAAATATTTCCAGCCGGTCGGCGTCTCGAAACAGGGAATCCCGAGTTCGGCAGCGACACGATCGACGGCACAGCTGGTCGGCATCGAACGCGCCGCCCCCGCCAGCCCTTTGGCATAGGCTGGCACGAGTTTGTAATTGGCGGCGATAACGGCCAGGCTATCGCTGGGACTGACGATGAAGTTCCGACCGACGATCATGTTGCGGTCACCGTCACCGTCGGAAGCGGCGCCGAATGACAACCCGGAATCCGGATCGGCAAGCGCAGCAACCAGATCGGCCGCATAGACCGGGTTCGGATCCGGATGACCGCCGCCGAAATCAGGCAACGGCGTGCCGTTGACCACGGTACCGGCCGGCGCGCCCAGACGCCCTTCGATGATCGACCGGGCATACGGCCCGTTCACCGCATGCATCGCATCGAAACGCATGCGAAATCCGGGACGCTTCAAAAGCTCGGCAATCCGCCCAAAGTCGAACAGCGATTCGAGCAATTCGGCGTAATCGGCGACGGGATCGATGACGTCGACAGCCATGGTCCCGACACGCGTCTCGCCGAGACGCGACAGATCGATGTCAGACGCCTCGACATAGCGGTATTCGGCGATCTCCTGCGTCCGCTGGTATACCGCATCGGTGAACGTTTCGTTGGCCGGCCCCCCGTTCGACAGGTTGTACTTGATGCCAAAATCATCGTCCGGTCCGCCCGGATTGTGGCTCGCCGACAAGATAATGCCGCCAAAAGCGCCGCGCTTGCGGATGACGGCGCTCGCCGCCGGCGTAGATAGGATGCCGTTCTGCCCTACCAAAACGCGGCCGAAACCGGCGGCTGCCGCCATGCGCAGGATGATCTGGATGGCCACGTCGTTGAAATAACGCCCATCGCCGCCGAGCACCAGCGTTTTCCCCTGCTGTCCGCTCAGATTATCGAAAATCGACTGCACGAAATTCTCAAGATACCCCGGCTGCTGGAACACCTTGACCTTCTTGCGCAACCCGGACGTCCCCGGCTTTTGTCCGGCAAACGGTGTCGTGGAAACAGTTACAAGGCTCATGTCATCCCTCACTGCGTATGGTTTATTGATTTTCCGAATATCGCCAGTAACCCCATTCAGTACAGGAATGTCGTCAAAGGTATTGGCGGCAATAAGACAATAGCGCCTGCGTCGACGCATCGCGCGACTGCGCCAACTCTGGATTACGCACCGCCGGAAGGATCCGGCTAGCCACCGCTTTGCCCAGTTCGACGCCCCACTGGTCGAACGAATTGATTCGGAGCACGACACCCTGAACGAACACCTTGTGCTCGTAGAGCGCCACCAGCGAACCGA
Organism: uncultured Propionivibrio sp.; assembly: GCA_964575415.1. Taxonomy (GTDB): domain Bacteria; phylum Pseudomonadota; class Gammaproteobacteria; order Burkholderiales; family Rhodocyclaceae; genus Propionivibrio. The sequence goes on along the minus strand of CAZNQL010000038.1, from coordinate 8,971 downwards.
GCGCCGCCGGGCTCAAGGAATTCAGCAACAGAGTCGATGACGGCTGATTGCCGGCAAAGACACGATGCGGCAAGAGCGCCTCGATTTCGTCCGGAGGTATCGACTCCTTTTCCATGCTTTCGCGCACTTCTTCGGCGGTACGGCCAAACGCCAACGCCGCGCTTTGCGCAAAGCAGTTGGATAACAGGGCTTCCTGATGCTCGGGCAAAGGATAATCAGAGCGCACGGCGGCTATGAAATCGCAAGGCACAAGGCGGCCGCCCTGATGCAGCAACTGAAAGAAGGCATGCTGGCCGTTGTTGCCCAATTCGCCCCAAACAATCGGGCACGTCGGACAATCCATGGCTTCCCCACCGATGCTCACCGACTTGCCGTTGCTCTCCATCTCCAATTGCTGCAGGAACGACGGGAAATACTTGAGCGACTCGTTGTAGGGCAGCACGGCGTTGGTCGTCGCCCCCAGGAAGTTGGTGTTCCAGAGGCCGATCATGGCCATCATTACCGGCAGGTTGCGCTCGAATGGCGCGCTGCGAAAATGCTCGTCCATCCGTTCCGCGCCACGCAGCATGTCGTCGAAGGCATGCGGACCGATGGCGATCATCAACGCGAGACCGACCGCCGACCATAGCGAGTAGCGGCCTCCAACCCAATCCCAGATCGGATAGACAGCCTCCTCCGCAATACCGAATTGCACGGCGCGCTCGGGCTTGGCGCTGACGGCAACAAAATGCCGTGCAATCGCCGCCTCGTCGCCGAGATTGGACAGCAGCCAGTTACGCGCTGTCTTCGCGTTAACCATGGTTTCCTGAGTCGTAAACGTCTTGCTGACCAGGATGAACAGTGTCGTCCGTGGATCGAGCGCCTGCAGCAGAGGGGCAAGCTGGGCGGAGTCGAGGTTCGACACGAAATGCACATCGAGCGCCGGATGGCTGATCGAACGCAACGCCGTCGCCATCATTTTCGGCCCGAGATCCGAACCGCCGATGCCGATATTCACGACGTTGCGGATCGGCGCCCCGGTAAAGCCGAGACACTGACCCGAACGCAGGTGCTCGGCAAATTGAGCCATCCGATTCCGGGTATCCAGAACCTCGGGCATGACGTCGAATTCACCGCCCGGAAACGGGCCGACGCTACGCCGCAAGGCGACGTGCAGGACAGAACGGTCTTCACTGACGTTGATGTGCTCGCCGGCGAACATACGTCCGGTCATCTCCTTGCCCCCCGCCTCGCGGGCCAGGTCGGCAAGAAGGCCGACCGTCTCGGACGTCAGGCGCTGCTTGGAAAAATCGAACAGAATGTTGTCGAAAGCCAGAGAGAGCGACGTCACCCTTCCCGGATCACTCTCGAACAACGCTCTCAAATGGCGGGTTGAACAGGATTGTCGATGGGCATCCAATGCCGCCCATGCATTCGAGGACGTAATCGTCATGGCGAGCTCCCCTTTTTGTCCATTTGTCGCAACCTTGGCAGGAAGGCACTTCCAGCAAGGTTCTTGGAACTATTCTATGCGAATTTTCAGAACTTCTGTGACAAGGCGGGAATAAATTTGGTGCGAAACCTGAGGCCGCGTTGTTAACCGGCAAAAAATGCCCACAGAACTTGCCGCACAAGCCACGAAACAAATGTCATATCAATTCCCGAACTGGAAATTAACGATGTTTTAGCGGATAATCAAAAGAAAAAGACCGCATCGGACTTTGCCCCGAATAAAAGGATCATGCTCGCAGTCGCCGGTTATGACCGGCCTCAAGGGTGTGTTGCCCCAAGGGACTTGTTCGTACTTATGGAATTCGTGCTTTAGGCAATATCGACTGGATTTTTTCTCCTCATGCGTAAGCGTATCCGTCATTAACGTTCGTTTTTACAAGGAAAACAAATTATGGCTATCAAAGTTGGTATTAACGGTTTTGGGCGTATCGGACGCATGGTTTTCCGCGCTGCGGTTCAGAACTTCAGCGAAATCGAGATCGTCGGCATCAACGACCTGCTCGAGCCGGACTATCTGGCCTACATGCTGAAGTACGATTCCGTGCATGGCCGCTTCAAAGGCGAAGTGTCGGTTGAAGGCAACACCCTGATCGTCAATGGCAAGAAGATCCGCCTGACCGCCGTCAAGGATCCGGCCGAACTCAAATGGAACGAAGTCGGCGCCGATGTCGTCATCGAGTCGACCGGTCTTTTCCTGGACAAGGACAACGCAGCCAAACACCTGGCCGCCGGCGCCAAGAAAGTCATCATGTCGGCCCCGTCCAAAGACGATATCCCGATGTTTGTCTACGGCGTCAATCACCAGACCTACGCCGGCCAGACCATCATCTCCAACGCCTCGTGCACGACCAACTGTCTGGCACCCGTCGCCAAGGTGCTGA
>CAZNQL010000038.1:0-6589 GCA_964575415.1 uncultured Propionivibrio sp. | reverse complement strand
AAAACCGTTGACGGCCCGTCCAACAAGGACTGGCGCGGCGGCCGTAGCATCCTGGAAAACATCATCCCGTCCTCGACCGGCGCTGCCAAGGCCGTCGGCGTGGCCATTCCGGAACTCAACAAGAAGCTCACCGGCATGTCCTTCCGCGTCCCGACCTCCGACGTGTCGGTGGTCGATCTGACCGTTGAACTGAACAAGGAAGCGTCCTACGAGGAAATTTGCGCGGCCATGAAGGCCGCCTCGCAAGGCGCGATGAAAGGCATTCTCGGTTATACCGAAGACAAGGTCGTCGCCACCGATTTCCGTGGCGAAACCTGCACCTCCGTCTTCGACGCCGAAGCCGGCATCGCGCTGGACAAGACCTTCGTCAAGGTCGTTTCCTGGTACGACAACGAATGGGGTTACTCCAACAAGGTGCTGGAAATGGTTCGCGTCATCGCCAAGTAATATCCGGACACCCAAGGGCGCTGCAAGGCGCCCTTTTTTTCTCTTCAATACAGCAAAGAATCGAGGATCGCCATGACATTCAAACGCCTCACCGATCTTGATGTCTCCGGCAAGCGCGTCTTCATCCGCGCCGACCTGAACGTCCCCCAGGATGATTCACTTGCCATTACCGACGATACGCGCATCGGCGCCGCCCTACCCGGGATTCAGTACGCCCTCGGCAAAGGCGCCGCCGTGATGGTCACCTCGCACCTCGGACGCCCGACCGAAGGCGAGTTCAACCCCGAAGACTCGCTCGCCCCCGTGGCCAAGCGCATGTCCGAACTGCTTGGACAGGACGTTCGCCTCGTCCAGAACTGGGTGGATGGCGGCTTCGAGGTCAAACCCGGCGAAGTCGTCATGCTCGAAAACGCCCGCTGCAACAAGGGCGAAAAAAAATGCAGTGACGAACTGTCGCAAAAAATGGCCGCGCTCTGCGATATCTGGGTGATGGACGCTTTTGGCACCGCACACAGCGCCGAAGCCACGACCTACGGCATGGGCAAGTTCGCCAAAGTCGCCTGCGCCGGCCCCTGTGTCGCCTCCGAGCTCGAAGCGCTAACGAAAGCCCTCGCGAATCCTGCGCGCCCATTGGTGGCCATCGTCGCCGGATCCAAGGTCTCGACCAAGCTGACCGTGCTCGAAAGCCTGTCGTCCAAGGTTGACCAGCTTGTCGTCGGTGGCGGCATCGCCAACACCTTCCTGCTCGCCTCCGGCAAGAAGATCGGCAAATCGCTCGCCGAATCCGGCCTCGTCGACCAAGCGAAATCCGTCATGGCCAAGGTCAAGGTTGCGCTACCGACCGATGTCGTCTGCGCCAAGGAATTTTCTGCGACGGCAACGACGGCAACCAAGAGTGTCGACGCGGTCGCCGAGGACGATATGATCCTCGACATCGGTCCGGAATCGGCCAAGGCACTGGCTGACATCATCGCCAACGCCGGCACCGTCGTCTGGAACGGCCCGGTCGGCGTCTTCGAAATGGCGCCTTTCGCCGGCGGCACCCAGGCACTGGCCGAAGCCATGGCGAAATCCAAGGCCTTCACCCTGGCCGGCGGCGGCGACACGGTCTCGGCGATCAACGTCTTCGGCATCGAGGACAAGGTCGGCTACATTTCAACGGCCGGTGGCGCCTTCCTCGAGTTTCTGGAAGGCAAGAAGCTGCCGGCGGTCGAGGTCCTCGAAGCCCGCGCCGCGAACTAAACCGTCGCTGCTCCTGTAATAAAAAAACGCCGGAACCTCTGCTTCCGGCGTTCTCCCTCCACCCTCCGCTCCCCGAGAGCCGGCCGACCGAGGGAGCGATTCGCCGCAGCCCCTTTCCTGCACGCGAATGCTGAGATAGACTCTCTCTGCTTTGCTCGATACGGCGAAAGAACAGAACCGGACCGCCGCCAATCGACAATTCTCCAGAAAGAAGGCCAACGTGTTTATCGACTGCCTGGCAAGCTCATGCGCCAGCAGGGCAGATCTTCCTGAGAAGAACAACCCTATGCAACGGCATAACGCACGAAAGGAAAACAATGCTTAGTGCAGCCACTTTGACAGCCATTCAGGTTTACGGCATCTCCATTGTCGTATCGCTGATCATCGCCATCATGATCAGAGTTCTGGTCAAGCTGACGACCCCCAAAAAGCGTACGGCCAAAGAAACCGTCAAATCTCCGACGGCGCCCCTCCCCGTAAAAACGAGCGCAACGAGCACGCCAACTCATATGGGGACGCCAGAGGAAATTGTCGCCGCGATTTCCGGTGCACTGACTGTCGTTATCGGGCCGCACAGGATTCTCGGCATTTCCCAAAGCAACAGCGGCAGTACCGGCTCACAAAATCAAGCGTAATCCTTGAAATTCGAAATTCGCTGCTTTGGCACCGAATCGAAATGAGATCGCAAGACGAATGCTTCCGGACCAAGGAATGACGCAAAACATCGCAAACTGCAAGACCGCCGTATCGTAGTAAACAAGGGCATTTTCAACCACGCAACCACCAGGAACAGCCATGCCAAGACATTTCACCGTTACCGTCAATGGTATTGATTACAAAGTCGACGTCGAAGAACTCAATGCCCCAGCTGCTACCGTTGCAGCCGGCACACCGGTCGCTGCCGCGCCAGTCGCTCCTGCTCCTGCGCCCGCTCCTATCCCTGCCGATGGCTTCGGGACCGACATCCTGGCCCAAATGGGTGGATCCATCCACAAGGTATTGGTTTCACAAGGTCAGGCCGTTAGCGAAGGCGACCGACTGATCGAACTCGAAGCCATGAAAATGAAGATTCCCGTGCTGTCCACCTGCAGTGGCAAGGTCACCCGCATCCTCGTCAAGGACGGCGACCCGGTCGAAATCGGCCAAGCCATGCTCAGCGTTGGCTGATCACAACCCGGATTCGGTGGCGCCGTAAAAACAGCCTGATTCCATTTACCAAGCGACAGCCTCCAAGGCTGTCCTTTACCTGGCCGGACCCCCATGGAAAACCTTCATTTTCTCGATTTGTTTCAGGGCATCACCACCCTGATCGCATCGGACCCGAAAATCATGATCGGACGCATTTTCCTGATGCTGCTCGGTTTCCTGCTCATCTACCTCGGCTCGAAAAATATCCTTGAACCTCTGCTGATGATCCCGATGGGACTCGGCATGTCATCCGTTAACGCCGCGGTCATGTACCTCGAAGCCGGAAAAATGGGCACGCTGTTCGTCGACCCCTTGATGTCGAACCCGACGGATCTCATCAATATCCTGCAGATCGATTGGTTACAACCGATTTACACCTTCACTTTCAGCAACGGCTTGATTGCCTGCCTGGTGTTCATGGGCATCGGCGTTCTCCTTGATGTCGGTTACGTGATGGCCCGGCCGTTCCAGAGCATTTTCATCGCACTCTTCGCCGAACTGGGCACCTTCGTCGTCTTTCCGCTCGCCATCTCGCTCGGCCTCACCCCGCAGGAATCCGCTTCCGTAGCCACGATCGGTGGCGCCGACGGCCCGATGGTGTTGTTCACCTCGCTGATTCTGGCCAAACACCTGTTCGTGCCGATCACGGTTGTCGGCTACCTCTATCTCGGTCTGACCTATGGCGGCTACCCCTACCTGATCAAATGGCTGGTGCCCAAGCATATCCGCGGCATCAACATGGCCGACGATGCCGGTGCCAACATCACCAGCACGCAGAAACTCGTTTTCGCCGTCGTCGCCTGCACGCTGCTGTGCCTACTGCTTCCAGTCGCCGCGCCGCTGTTCTTCTCGCTGTTCGTCGGCGTCGCCGTGCGCGAAAGCGGTTTGGAGAACTTCAGCAAGCTGCTCAGCGAAACCTTCCTCTACGGCGCGACGTTCTTCCTCGGTCTGACGCTCGGTGTGCTTTGCGAGGCCAACACCCTGCTCGAACCGACCGTGCTCAAGCTATTGCTGCTCGGCATCGTGGCGCTGACGATTTCGGCACTGGGCGGCATTCTCGGCGGCTACATCCTGTACTTCGCGACCGGCAAGAAATTCAACCCGATCATCGGCATTGCCGGCGTCAGTTGTGTTCCAACAACCGCCAAAGTCGTGCAGAAAATTGCCACCGAAGCCAATCCAGGCGCAATCATTCTTCCTCAAGCGCTCGGTGCCAGCATCAGCGGCGTTATCACCTCTGCCATCATTGCTGGCACTTTTGTCGCCCTGCTGCGCTGACACGGCATCAACTGTCAGTCAAAAAAACTCACCAGGCCGGGCCGTCCGCGATATCCGATTCGCGGCGGTACCGGCCTCGTCACATCTGCGCCCGCCCCCCTCGGTTGCTGCAGCATATCGTCTGAAATCATGCACGAAAATGACGTTCCGGCCTTGAATCGTTGGTATCATCGTGATATCCATGCAGGATATGAAAACAATGGCCCGTCCCGCGTTTTCAAAAGAACAATTAAACGATGCCCGTTCGAGCTTGACCTATCGTGGGATCAATCGCACCAACGAACATCGGCCCAGCTGCTCCTACCCGGAGCCTGATGACAGAAAGTGATTATGAGCCGCCATACGAAAATCGTCGCCACGCTTGGCCCAGCCTCCAGCGATCCAACCATCCTTGAAAAATTGATCCGCGCTGGAGTCGACGTTGTGCGCCTGAATTTTTCCCACGGCAAAGCCGAAGACCACATCAATCTCGCCGCAAAAGTCCGCGAAATCGCAGAGTCTGTCGGACGCCCGGTCGGCATCCTTGCCGATCTGCAAGGACCGAAAATCCGCATCGGAAAATTTGCCGAGGGCAAGATTACAGTCGCCCCGGGAGACGCCTTCATCCTTGACGCTGACTGTGAACTCGGCAACCAGGAACGCGTCGGGCTCGATTATAAAGACCTGCCCCGTGACGTCGGACCCGGCAACATCCTGCTGCTCGACGACGGTCGTATCGTCCTTCAGGTCGAATACGTCGACGGCCGGGAAATCCACACCACGGTGCAACACGGCGGCGCCCTGTCGAACAACAAGGGGATCAATCGCCAGGGAGGCGGCCTATCAGCACCGGCACTGACGGCCAAGGACATGGACGATATCCGCACGGCCGCGAAAATCGGCGTCGATTTCCTCGCCATTTCCTTCCCGAAAAGCGCCGCCGACATGTACATGGCCCGCCAGTTGATGCTGGCCTCAGGGGGCAAAGCACTGACCATCGCCAAGATCGAACGCGTCGAAGCCGTCGCCGCGCTAAACGAAATTCTCGACGCCTCCGACGGACTCATGGTTGCTCGTGGCGACCTGGCCGTCGAAGTCGGGGACGCCGCTGTCCCGGCCCTGCAAAAACGCATGATTCGCATGGCTCGCGAAAAGAACAAGCTGACCATCACCGCGACACAAATGATGGAATCGATGATTCTTTCGCCAATCCCCACGCGCGCCGAAGTCTCCGACGTAGCCAACGCCGTTCTCGACGGCACCGACGCGGTCATGCTCTCGGCCGAAACAGCGGCCGGCAACTATCCGGTACAGACCGTAGAATCGATGTCGCGCATCTGTCTCGAAGCTGAAAAGTCCATATTGATCACGCTCGATCGATCCTTTTACGAGCGGCACTTTACGCGCATCGACCAGTCGGTGGCCATGACGGCGCTGTTCGCCGCTTACCATCTGGACGTCAAAGCCGTGGCGGCAATGACCAGTTCGGGATCGACCGCCCTTTGGATGAGCCGCCTGAACAGCGGCATCCCGATCTTCGCACTCACCCAGGAACCGGCATCGCTGACCAAGATGACGCTTTACCGCGAAGTCTTTCCGCTGATGCTGACCGAAATGAACCCCGACCGCGACGTGATGCGCTACGCTGCTGAACAACGCCTGCTCGAAGCGGGGGTGGTCAGCAAAGGCGACCTGATCGTCCTGACCTACGGCGACATCCGGGGTGTCTCGGGAGGCACAAATACGATGACGATTATCCGTGTCGTAGACAAGCCGCGCCCGGGAAACTGATGCCTTGCGCGCCTTGTTTCGCCACCTTTTGCTCCACTGCATCAATTTGAAACATTAAAACAAGACCATTTGTAAATAAGCTGAAAGGGGAATCATATGCCACTCGTCTCAATGCGCCAGCTTCTCGACCATGCTGCGGAAAACGATTACGGTTTGCCGGCATTCAACGTCAACAACATGGAACAAGTCTGGGCCATCGTCGATGCCGCCGCCGAACTCGACGCGCCGGTTATCATGCAAGCCTCGGCAGGTGCCCGCAAATACGCCGGCGAACCGTTCTTGCGCCACCAGATTCTGGCCGCGCTCGAAGCCTACCCGAATGTCCTCATCGTCATGCATCAGGACCACGGCCAATCGCCTGCCATCTGCATGGGTGCGATCCGTTCCGGCTTCACCTCGGTGATGATGGACGGTTCGCTGCAAGCCGACGGCAAGACCGTCGCCTCCTACGAATACAACGTCGCCGTGTCGAAGGAAGTCGTCAAGTTCGCGCACTCCATCGGCGTTTCCGTCGAAGCCGAACTCGGCGTTCTCGGCTCGCTCGAAACCATGAAGGGCGACAAGGAAGACGGCCACGGCGCTGAAGGCACGATGACGCGCGCGCAACTGCTCACTGACGTCGAACAGGCCGCCGACTTCGTCAAGAAAACCAACTGCGACGCGC
>CAZNQL010000037.1:0-11784 GCA_964575415.1 uncultured Propionivibrio sp. | reverse complement strand
GGGCATGAACGAGGCGTTTTCGACCGGGTCCCAGAACCACCAGCCGCCCCAGCCCAGCTCGTAATACGCCCACCACGAGCCGAGGGCGATGCCCAGGGTCAGGAAGCCCCAGGCCGCCGTTGTCCAGGGGCGGGACCAGCGTGCCCAGGCGGTGTCGAGCTGGCCGGAGAGGAGCGCGGTCACGGCGAAGGCGTAGGCGACCGAGAAACCGACGTAGCCCATGTAGAGCATCGGCGGATGGAAGATCAGGCCAGGGTCCTGCAGCAGCGGGTTCAGGTCGCGCCCTTCCTCGGCGCCTGGTAGCAGGCGTTCGAAAGGATTAGACGTGAACAGGATGAATAGCAGAAAACCAGCGGCGACCAGACCGAGCACGCCGATGACGCGGGCGACCATGGCTTCGGGGAGTTGCCGGGAAAAGAGGGCGACGGCCAGCGTCCACATCACCAGCATCAGCAGCCAGAGCATAAGCGAGCCTTCATGCCCGCCCCAGACGGCAGCAATGCGATAGGGAAGCGGCAAAAGGGTGTTCGAGTGCTGGGCGACGTAGAGCACCGTGAAGTCGTTCTGGATGAACGCGACGGTCAGGCAGCCGAAGGCAGTGGCCAGCAACAAGGCCTGAGCCACTGCGGCCGGTCGGGCGAAGGCAATCCACGCGGTACGACGGACGTGTGCGCCGGCAAGCGGCAGGACGCCCTGGACGAGGGCGACACAGAGCGCGAGGATCAGAGCGAAATGGCCGATTTCCGGTATCATGAAGGGGGCTGTAAGTTAGGGCTTGAGTGATTTGCCGGTGGACTCGATCGCGGCCTTGTTGGCTAGGGCGCGCGCGTGGGCGTCGCCGACGGCCTGGGCTGCCTCCGGCGGCATGTAGTTTTCGTCATGTTTGGCGAGCACCTCGCTGGCGACAAAGAGGCCGCTGGCGTCGAGTTTGCCCTGTGCCACGGCACCCTTGCTCTCGCGGAAGAGGTCGGGAAGGATGCCTTTGTAGGCGACGGTTAATTCTTTCTCGGTATCGGTCATGACGAAACGCAAGGTCACGCCGTCAGCCTCTCGTTTGATCGAACCAGCCTTGACCAGGCCGCCGATGCGGAACGCCTTGCCTTTCGGCGCCTCGCCCGCGGCGACCTGCGTCGGGGAGAAGAAGAACACCAGATTGCTCTGGAAGGCGTTCAGAACCAGAAAAGCGGAGAGGGCGATCACGGCGAGTCCGCCGACGATCAGGGCGATGCGTTTGTGACGGGTTTTCAATTGGCGGCCTTCTTGCGTGAACGTTGTTCGGAATTTTCGGCGCGGATCTGGCGTTTCAGACGGGTGATCAACTTGCCCTGACTATGTTTTACGAGGAGGGGTTCGAGCGTCATCAGGAAGGCCGTGACGGCGACTGAACCCCAGACATAAACGCCGTGCTGGCCCATCGCCAGAAAGTCGGAAAAACTATTCCAGTACATCGCTTATTTCCTCTTGTCCAACTCGGCACGCACCCATTCGGTATGCCGTTCGCGTTCGAGCATGATCGAGCGGACGCGCATCAACGCCACGGCGATCGAATACATCCAGCACGCCAGCGCGCACAGCAGCATGCCCCAGAGCATCGTCGTCGCCATCGACGATTGGGTCAGGTTGACCGACGAACCTTGGTGCAGGGTGTTCCACCACTTGACCGAGAAATAGATGATCGGGATGTTGACGACGCCCACGAGCGCCAGGATCGCCCCGGCCTTGTCGGCCCGACGGGGATCATCGATCGCCGACTGCAGGGCGATGAAGCCGACGTAGAGGAAAAGCAGGATCAGCTCGGAAGTCAGGCGCGCGTCCCAGACCCACCAGGTGCCCCACATCGGCTTACCCCAGAGGGCGCCGGTCCACAGCGAGAGAAAAGCGAAGAGCGCGCCGGTTGGCGCCAGCGCGGTGGCCATCATGCCCGAGAGGCGGAAGTTGAAGGCCAGTCCCAGCCCGGCCCAGAAGGCCATCGCTAGGTAGATGAACATCGACAGCCAGGACGCCGGGACGTGCAGGAAAATGATGCGATAGCCTTCACCCTGCTGCGCGTCGGTCGGCGCCACGAGAAAGCCGATCGTCAGTCCGGCAACGCCGAAGATCGCCGCCAAGGCCCAGAACCAGGGGATCATCTTTCCGGCCAACGGGTAAAAAGACTGCGGGCTGGCGAATCGGTAGATATTGAATAGTCGGTCAGTCATGGCGGGGTATTGGCCAAATCTTGTGCAGCAGTGAATATTAGCAAAGGGTATTAGATTCGTCTTTTCTGGCAAGTTCGTCGTGTGTCAGGGGGCGTCATTCCAGCGCGATCTTCAATGCGGCGGCGGCGGCCCACGGGGCGAAAAATACGCCGGCCAAAGTCAAAGCACCGAGCAGGGAAAGATGTGCCTGCGCGCCGAGGCCAGTGACGGTGGCATCGACCGCGCCGGCGCCAAAAATCAGCACGGGGATGTAAAGCGGCAGCACCAGCAGCGAGAGCAGAATACCGCCGCCGCGCACCCCCAGCGTCAACGCGGCGCCGATGGCTCCGATGCCGGACAGCGCCGGCGTGCCGATGAGCAGGGAAATACAGAGAATCCACAGCGCTTCAGCAGAGAGGTCAAATTGGAGGCCGAGCACGGGGGCAAGCAGGGTCAGCGGTAGCCCGGAAACCAACCAGTGGGCGACAACCTTGCCGAGGACGATCAGGGCCAGCGGCTGCGGCGTCAGCGCTAGTTGCTCAAGCGAGCCATCGTGCTGTTCGTCGGCAAACAGGCGCGGCAGGGAAAGCATCGTGGCGAGCAGGGCGGCGACCCAGAGTACGCCGGGGGCCAGGGTCCGCAGTAATTGGGGCTCCGGGCCGACGCCGAGCGGGAAGAGACTGACGACAATGATGAAGAAAAACAGGATCGAAAAGATATCCGCTTGCCGGCGCATGGCCAGACGCAGGTCGCGCTGAATGATGGCGAGGGCGGGTTTCAGCATCGGCATGCCTTTCCCGCCTGGGTGCCGGAATGCGCAGCGATGGCTGAAGCGAGGGCGGCGGCGGAGTTCACTGGGTCGCTTTCGGATCGAGGACGAGTTCGTGAATGGCCCCGGCGGTGATGTCGACCGGCTGATGCGTCGTCATCAGCGTCAGACCGCCCCGCTGCAGGTGGGCGCCGATCAGCCCGGCCACCAGTCCAATCGCTGCACTGTCGAGCGCGACGTAAGGCTCGTCGAGAATCCATAAGGCACGCCGTTCGTTGACCAGCCGCGCCAGCGCAACGCGACGTTTTTGCCCTTGCGACAGGTAGCGGCAGGCGAGGTCTTCTCGACCGGCGAGACCGACGGTTTCGAGCGCATCCAGCGCCGCATCCTCGTCGAGTGGTTCTTCGGCGAGTCTGGCCGAGGCGATCAGATTCTCGAGCGGCGTTAATTCTTCCTTGATGGCGTTGTGATGGCCGAGAAAGCAGAGTTCGCGGCGATAGTCTTCGCCAAGTTGGGCGATCGGTTTGCCGCGCCAGCGAATCTCGCCAGCGGCGGCAGGAGACAGCCCGCAGACCATGCGCAGCAGGCTGGTCTTGCCCGAGCCGTTGCTGCCTTTGAGGTGCAGCAATTCCCCGCTGCCGACGCGAAAATCGATGCCGGAAAACAGGCGTCGATCGCCGCGGTGGCATTCAAGGCGGGAGGCTTCTAGCATGCAATGCAATCCGGTAGGGGGCAGCGCTTATTTTGCTTGTCGGTGAGGCGTTTTGTCTTGATACGAATCATATATGGATTGATAGTTGTTCTGAAGGTTCATGCCGGTTTCGTTTTTACCCAGCCAAGGTGACGCGGATAAAAAAACGGGCGGTGATGCCACCGCCCGTGGATTGCCGCTCGATATATCGAGCGGTCAGTCAGCCTTTTGCACTTCGAACTTGAATTCGCAGACGATCTTGAAATCCTTGTTGTCGACGTTGACCACGTAGCTCGACGGGCTGGCGGCTTTGGCCGGCGCGGCGGCAACGGGCGCTGGGGTCGGTGCCGGAGCGGGCGCGGCGGGAGCAGGTGCCGGTGCTGCCGGCTTGGCGGCCGGGGCGTCGAACGTGATCGGCCCTTTTGGGCGCGTTTCGAAGAACTTGAGTGCAACTTGCGGGAACATTGCGTAGGTCAGAACATCGTCGATATCGACCGTCGATGCGCCGAGCTTTTGCTTGAGTTCGTCCTCGATCTTTGGCAGTTCGTTGGCGATCAGGTCGGCAGGGCGCTCGGTGACGGGCTTGTCCATGCCGAGTCCAGCCAATGCCTTCTTGACCAGATCGGGGTTGGGGGTGGCCGGCGTCTTACCATAATTGCCGACAAGCAGGTTCATCGATTCGGCGGTGAGCGTCGTGTAGCGTCCCATCAAGACATTCAGGACGGATTGCGTACCGACGATCTGCGAGGTCGGCGTGACGAGCGGCGGGTAGCCGAAGTCTTTGCAGACCTGGGCGTTTTCCTTGAGCACTTCGTCCAGGCGATGGAAGGATTTCTGCTGGCGCAACTGGCCTTCGAGGTTGGACAGCATGCCGCCGGGAATCGCTGCCTTGAGGATGCGGGTGTCGGCGCCGACGAAAGAGCTCTCGAACTGGGCATATTTGGGGCGCACGACGTCGCGGAAATAAGCCGAAATTTCGAGCAGGGTATCCATATCGAGGCCGGTGTCGTACTCGGTGCCCTTGAAAATCTCGACGAGGGTTTCCGTCGGCGAATGCCCCGGCCCCATGGACATCGACGAGATCGACGTGTCGATCATTTCGGCGCCGGCTTCGGCAGCCTTGACGAGCGTGGCGACGGACATGCCGGTGGTGGCGTGCGAGTGAACCTGCACCGGCAGGTCAACGACCTTCTTGATGGCCTTGACCAGATCGTAGGCCGTGTAGGGGCTGAGCAGCGCTGCCATGTCTTTGATGCAGATGCTGTCGGCGCCCATTGCGGCCAGTTCCTTGGCGAGTTGGGCATAGCTTTCGATGGTATGCCCCGGCGAGACGGTATAGCTGATGGCCGCTTGTGCGTGCTTGCCCGACTTCTTGACGGCCTTCATTGGCACCATGAAGTTGCGCGGATCGTTCAGCGCGTCGAAGACGCGGAAGACATCGACGCCATTGACGGCCATGCGCTCGACGCATTTTTCGACGACGTCGTCCGCGTAGTGGCGGTAACCCAGAATCGACTGGCCGCGCAGCAGCATCTGGTGCGGCGTTTTCGTGATGGCTTTTTTCAGCTTGCGGATGCGCTCCCACGGGTCTTCGTTGAGGAAGCGGATGCACGAATCGAAGGTGGCGCCACCCCAGGTTTCGAGGGACCAGAAGCCGATTGAATCGAGCTTCTCGGCGATCGGCAGCATGTCGCTGGTCACCATGCGGGTGGCGTGCAGGGACTGGTGAGCATCACGCAGAACGTTTTCGGTGATCTTGATTTTTGTCATGACTACTCCAAAGAAGTTGCTTCCTGACTATCTAACACTTGTCTGTCGCCTGAGGCGGGCAAAGCCTTCGTTCCGGAACGCCGCTAACCGCGCACTCGGTTGTCGAATCCCGGGCTCGAATCTCGCAGGCGATAACATGGTTTCGCCGGAGACCGGAAATGTGCCATCGGAGCACAGCGCGAAAGTATCCTCGCTATTGGCGTTGCGGTCAAATGCCTGTGGCGGCAAGCGCTTGTCGGACGTCAGTTTGTCGCAAGGACAGGTTTGTAGCCGAGCGACCTACGGATTTTTTCACTGATTTTCTCGGCTTCGGAGCGACTAGCATAAGGGCCGAGCTGGACACGATAAATACCGCCGCCGGGATTGATCCGGATGGCCTCGCTCAACCAGTCGAGTTCGCGCGCCAGATGCGAGCGCAGGTTTTCTGCATTGTCCGCACTTGAAAAAGCCCCTAACTGGATGAAGAGCCCCTTTTGAAGTACTGGTTTGCGATCTGTGTCGACCAGCGCTGTTCCGGTAAGAGCTGAGTGCGGGGTTTCCTTTTCTGCGAGACGGGCGGCGATTCTTTCGATTTCATCCGGCTCGGTGGGGGGGGCGGCGGGCTGGGCCGTTTGCGTTATTGCCGGTGAGGAAGTCTCCGTCAGGACGGTCTCGACCTCGACCTGAGTACTGCCGCGGTCAATATAACCAAGCCGATAGGCGGCCGCGTAGGATAGGTCAATGATCCGGTCTGCATGGAATGGGCCGCGGTCGGTGACGCGCACGACAACCGATTTTCCGTTGCCGATGTTGGTGACGCGCACGTAGGAAGGGATCGCCAGTGTGGGGTGGGCGGCCGTCATCGAGAACATGTCGTAAGGTTCGCCAATCGACGTTTTCTGACCATGGAATTTTTTCCCATACCAGCTGGCGATGCCGCGCTGCCGGAAGGGTTCGAGCCGGGTGTTGGGAATATACGACCTGCCGAGAACTACGTAGGGATGGTTGGCAAAGCGGTGCAGCGGCTCGATCCTTGGTGTGGCGTCGGGAATGTCATCAAGATTGTCAGGAATCTCGTCGGCCGGACCGTCGTCCTTGTAATAGCCACCGCCCCATTTGCGGGTCGTGGCCGCTTTTCCCGTGCGCGTGGCAGAACGTGCTTCCGCGCCGGCCTCAGTATCGATTCGCGAAGGTTGTCCTCCGCAAGCCGCGAGCAAAAGCAATAATCCAGAGACAACCCAGCAGCGCAGGCTTTTGCAGCTCACTCGTCGTCCTCCACTATTTCTTGACCAGCATCCGGTGCGATTGAATGCTCATCAGGATGCCCAGACCAAGACACAATGTTACCAAAGCCGTTCCGCCGTAGCTCATGAATGGTAGAGGAACGCCAACGACTGGTAGGATGCCGCTGACCATGCCCATATTGACGAAGGCGTAGGTGAAGAAGCTGAGCGAAATCGAGCCGCCAAGGACGCGGGCGAATAGTGTCGAGCCGTTTGCTGAAATCATCAGGCCGCGAACGATCAGCGTCAGGTAGAGAGCAACGAGAATGCCGTTACCGAGCAGTCCGTGTTCTTCGGAGAAGACCGCGAATATGAAGTCGGTATGCCGTTCCGGGATGAATTCGAGATGGGTCTGCGTTCCAGCCAGCCATCCTTTTCCGAATCCGCCGCCGGATCCGATGGCAATCGTCGACTGGATGATGTGATAGCCCGAGCCGAGCGGGTCGGTAGTCGGGTCGATCAGGGTCAGGATACGTTTGCGCTGGTAGTCGTGGAGCAAATTCCAGGCAAGGGGGGCGGCCCCGGCTGCCGCCAAGCCCATGCCGGCCATGACTTTCCAGGGAAGGCCCGCAAAGAAAATAACGTAGAAACCGGCGGCACCGACGAGGATGGCGGTTCCCAGGTCTGGTTGCTTGGCGATCAGCCCGAATGGGACGAGCAGGAGGATGCCGGCAATGATGAAATGACGGAAATTCAGCGCCGCTTCGTATTTGTGGAAATACCACGCCAGCATCAGCGGCACAGCGATTTTGAGAATTTCCGAGGGCTGGATACGGGTAACGCCGATCGACAGCCATCGCCGCGCACCGTTGATCTTGATGCCGAACACGAATACCAGTATCAGCAGAATGATGCCCACAACGTAGAGGGGGACGGCGAAGCGCATCAGCTTTTGCGGCGGAATTTGGGCCACCGTCCACATGACGACAAGGCCGACACCCATGTTCATCGCTTGATTGAATAGGCGATTATTGCCATCGGAGGTGGCACTGTAGACGGTGGCCAGTCCGAGCGCCATGAGCAGGAGCGTGATGAACAACAAGGGCCAGTCGATGTTCTTGACCAGCCGCATATGAAAACGTTGAACGAACTGACGGATCATGTTCAGTCTTCCTCGCCTGCTGGCGCTTCTTCCTTTGCCGGGCCCTGCGGTTTTTTACCGACCAGGTAGTAATCGATCACCATGCGCGCGATCGGCGCAGCCGACTGGGCGCCAAATCCTCCGTTCTCGACAAGAACCGCAAGCGCGATTTTCGGGGCGTCGGCCGGGGCAAATGCAATGAACAGCCCGTGATCACGCAACTCGTGCTTGATCTTGCCGGCCTTGTATTCGGCGCCCTTCAGGCTGAAAACCTGCGCAGTGCCGGTTTTGCCGGCGGACTCGTATTCCGCGCCGGCAAAGGCACGGGCACCGGTGCCTTCCTTGTTGACGCCGATCATTGCCTTCTTGATCGTCTCGATATTCTTCGGACTCCAGTTGAGCGTGCGCAGGGGTTGGGGTTCGATCAGCGTTTTTTCTCCGGTCAAGGGGTCCTTGATGTATTTGACCAGATGCGGCTTGAAAATGACGCCGTTGTTGGCCAGGGCCGCCGTGGCTTGTGCCAGTTGGAGTGGCGTGTAAGCGTTGTAGCCTTGGCCGATACCGATCGAGATCGTTTCTCCGGCAAACCATTTTTGCTGTTCCGGACGCTTGAAGCGGCGCTTTTTCCATTCGGTAGACGGCAGCACGCCTTCGGACTCGCCTTCGATGTCGATGCCTGTTTTCTGGCCGAAACCGATCGGCCCCATGAAGCGGGCAATATTGTCGATGCCCATGTCGTTGGCCAGTATGTAGTAGTAGGTGTCGCAGGATTCGACGATCGATTTATACATGTCGACCAGCCCGTGCCCGCCTTTTTTGTCATCGCGGAAGGTGTGGCCTCCGAAATTGAAGAAACCCGGGTCGGAAATCGCTTGGTGAGGGGCGTGTTTCCCGGTTTCGAGGGCGGCCAATGCCATGAAGGGTTTGAAGGTCGATCCGGGCGGATAGGCGCCGTTCAGGGCCCGGTTGAGCATTGGTTTGTCGGGGGAGTTGTTGAGCTGTTGCCAGTCGTCGGTACGGATGCCGTCGACGAACAGATTGGGATCGAAGCTCGGCGCCGAAACCAGAGCCAGGATTCCCCCCGTCGCCGGTTCAATGGCGACGAGGGCGCCGCGCCGGTCTCCGAACGCTTTTTCAGCGATTTCCTGCAGACCGGCATCAAGGGTTAGCGTCAGGTTCTTGCCTGGAATCGGCGTAGTACGTGACAGGCTCCTGACCGCACGTCCTGCTGCGTCGACCTCGACTTCTTCGTAACCGGTCACGCCGTGAAGATCGAATTCATAGCTCTTTTCAAGGCCGGTCTTGCCGAAGTGGTCTGTCCCTTTGTAATTGGCGACTTCGTCTTGTATTTCGATCGTTTGCAGGTCAGATTTGTTGATTCGGTTGATATAACCTAAAGCATGAGCGCCAACCGGGCCAAGTGGGTACTGGCGGAAGAGGCGCGCCCGGACTTCGATGCCAGGAAAACGAAACCGGTTAGCCGTGAAGCGCGCTACTTCCTCGTCGCTAAGCCGGGTGCGGATCGGCAGGCTTTCAAAGGATCGGGTTTCCTCGCGTAGTTTGCGGAAGCGGCGTCGGTCTTTCGGCTGGATATCGATCAGCTCTGCGAGTTCGTCAATGGTCTGCTCCAGATTGTCGACCTTGGACGGCGTGATTTCGAGGGTGAAGGCGGAGTAGTTTCGCGCCAAGACGTTGCCGTTGCGGTCGGTGATGAAGCCGCGGTTCGGCGTGATCGGAACCAGCATGATGCGGTTGTCTTCGGCGCGTGTCGTGTAATAGTCGTGCTGGATGATTTGTAGATAGACGAAACGGGCGATCAGCAGCAAAAAGGCGAAAATGACGGCGCAGCCGGCGAAAACGATACGGAACCGGAAACGATCCAGATCGTTATCCTGGGCGGCGGTTACGGTGGGCTTGAAGCGCAATTCGAGGTCACTCAAATGGGGCGGTTGTCGTCATGGTCAATCGGCCGGTATTGGGGGAGCAGCAAGACGAAAGTGAGCGGGTACCACAAGGCGGCTCCGATAAATGGGCCAGCAAAGTAAAACAATCCGGGATGGTCGGCGCCAGGCAGGGTCCGCACGGCGAGTTGAACCAGTTGGACGCCGACCAGGATTGGCAGGACGTGGAGCGCCTGCTGGGCGATCGGGAACCAGAGAATGCGTCGCGATAGCGCGCTGGACGCGTAGGCGGGCAATACGTAGGCCAAGGCGTGCTGTCCCATGAGGCTGGCGTCGGCGACATCCATGGCTAGGCCGAGGATAAATCCGGCACCCATGCCGATGCGTTGAGGTTCTCGGATGCTCCAGAATACGATGAGCATGGCGACCCAGTCGGGCATCCAGAGCCAGCTTGAAGTTGGCAGAAAATTGAGCGCCAGGGCGGTTAGCAAACTAGCCAGGATGAACCAGGGGCGAACCGGTTGCAGGATGCGGGAAGAGGAGAATGTCGGTTGCATCGGCTATTCAGGTCTGATTCTTCGTTTCGACGCCGGTTTTTTTGAAACGGCCTTGGCGCTGCTCGCTTTCGGATCATCTTTCAATTCTGCCGGGAGATTGATCGGCTCGCGCGGGTCGAGCAACATGATTTCGCCGTTATTCTCGACCGCAGCGACCGGGACGCAGGTGATCTGTGCGAAGGTGTAGGCCGTTTCGCGCTCGATCCGCACGACTTTTGCAACGGGAAGACCCGGCAGGAAAATGTCGTCCAGTCCGGAGGTGACGAGCAGATCGCCTTCCTGGACATCAACGTTGGTTGGCATGAAGCGCAGTTGGAGCTGTCCGTCGCCGATGCCGAAAACAACCGAGCGCAAGCCGTTGCGCACGATCTGCACCGGGATGGCTTGATTTTTGTCGCTAATCAGCGTGACTTCGGAAACGAAGGGAAAGACTCGTGTCACTTGACCGACGACCCCAAGTTCGTCGATCGCCGGTTGGCCGGCGACGACGCCGTGTTGCCGACCTTTGTCGACGACGACGCGATGCGTGAATGGGTCGCGCGAGGCATGAAGGATTTGTGCTGCTTGCCCGGTAATGTTTTTACGGCTTTTGATTTCGAGCAGCTTGCGTAGCCGCTCGTTTTCCGACTCGAGTTGGCGGGTACGCAGGACAATTGCCGCGCTTTCCAATTGGGCATGCCGCAAGCGGACGTTTTCTTCCCGGAAATGGGTGATTCCGGAAATATAGCTGCCGGCGCCGAGGGCGAAATTGACCGGAATATGCGCCGCTTGCTGTATCGGATGCGTGACCAGCGAAACAGCTTCTCTGAGCAACTCGAGCGTTTTGAAGCGTGCGTCGATGAAGATTAGCGCGAGCGACAGAGCGACAAAGAACGTGAGCCGGGCCAGCGGAGCCGGTCCGCGTTTGAAAAACGGTGGCGGCTGATGGCTCATCGGATTACTCGGAGAGAAAGTTCAGGGAAGAAAAGTCGGCCGTCCAGCGGCCTTTCCACAGGGGGCAGAGCCGGGAACGAGGCGTATCTCCATCACTCCCGGCCTTAAATATCTAGCCAAGTTAGTCGGAAGCGAAAATGTTGCCGAGCTTGTCCATTCTCTCAAGAGCCAGACCGCAGCCGCGCGCAACGCAGGTTAGCGGTTCCTCGGCGACGATCACCGGTAGTCCCGTTTCTTCCATGAGCAGACGGTCAAGGTCACGCAACAGCGCGCCGCCACCGGTCAGCACCATGCCTTTGTCGGCAATATCGGCGCCGAGTTCGGGCGGGGTTTTTTCAAGCGCTGACTTGACCGCCGAAACGATGTTGTTGAGCGGTTCGGTCAGGGCTTCGAGGATCTCGTTCGAGGAAATCGTGAACTTGCGCGGGATGCCTTCGGCCTTGTTGATGCCGGAAACTTCCATTTCGCGGACTTCGGCGCCGGGGAAGGCGGAGCCGATGTGCTTCTTGATGCTTTCGGCCGTGTTTTCGCCGATCAGCATGCCGTAGTTGCGGCGGATGTAGTTGATGATCGCTTCGTCGAGCTTGTCGCCGCCGACGCGCACCGAGCCGGCATAGACCATGCCGCCAAGCGAGATGACACC
>CAZNQL010000036.1:0-12629 GCA_964575415.1 uncultured Propionivibrio sp. | reverse complement strand
CCCCCCCCCCCCCCCCCCCCCCCCCCCCCCCCCCCCCCCCCCCCCCCCCCCCGACGTCCGAGGGCGGGGTGCTGCCGCGCAGCTTTCTGGCGTCGAATATCTGGACTTCTCGCCCGGTCAGGCGGGCGATCATGTCGCGGATCAGGCGCAGAACCGGGTCGTTTTCAACTGCCTGCAGGCTTTCGTCGATGGCATCGGTTTCCCGGGATTGTTTCGTCTTGCCGGCATCCGAAATGTCCACGCGGCTGGAATGCCTGGCTTGATCGGATGACGGGGAGAGCGCCGGGCGTTGCCGGGCGCCCTCGAAGTCAGGGCGGCGGTTGCCGACCCAGGCACGCAGCGATTCCTTGACTTCGAGTGTTTGCAGGCTGACATGGCTCGAATCCATGCTGACGGCGGCACTGGCGATTTTCATGGCGAATTCCTTTGGTTCCGGTGATCCTTTCAAGGATTAACGGCGCGCGTCGGACTTCGCTTGAGCGGAAAATTGTAACGGTGGTGATTGGTTTTGGGGATCAGCGTTCAGCGCCCAAGGCCTTGGCCGCGTTGTGCGCTGGCTTCCAGTGCGGCGGTGTCGCGAAGTTCCCGAGTCGGCCAGCCTTGGAAGTGGCGGGCAGCGATGCCGGCTAGGGCGCGAATCCAGTCATCGCGTTCGTTCAGACAGGGAATGTAGCGGTAATCCTTGCCACCGGCTTGAAGAAATTCCGCCTTGCCTTCCATGGCGATTTCTTCGAGTGTCTCCAGGCAATCGGATGGAAAGCCGGGACACAGGATGTCGACGCGCTCGATACCTTTTTTGCCGAGTTCGGCAAGCGTCGGGGCGGTGTAGGGCTTGAGCCATTCGGCGCGGCCAAAGCGCGACTGGAAACAGATTTGGTATTCGTCAGCACACAGGTCCAGGGCTTCGGCCAACAGGCGTCCGGTTTTCTGGCACTCGCAGTGGTAGGGGTCGCCTTTGTCGAGGGTGTAACGGGGGACGCCGTGGAAGCTCATGATCAGGCGGTAGGAATCAGTTTGCCGCGGATTTTTCACCCAATGCTCACGGACGTTATTGGCCAGGGCTTCGATATAGCCGGAGTCGTCGGCGAAGCTGCGTACGGTGCGGATTTCCGGCTGGTTGCGCATGCTTGCGGCCCAGCGGAAGGCGGCGTCGAACGCCGTCGCCGTGGTACTCGACGAATATTGCGGATAGAGCGGCAATAGCAGAATGCGCGTACAGCCATCGGCTTTGAGGCGGGAGAGGATATCCGGGATCGACGGTTGGCCGTAACGCATGGCGTAATCGACTAGGAGATGCTGGCCTGTCTGGCCAAGAAAGCCGCGCAGCAATTTTGTCTGCTGTTCGCTGTGGACTTTCAGCGGCGAACCGTCGGGTGTCCAGATCGCGGCGTATTTCTCGGCCGATTTTTTTGGACGGACGTTCAGGATGATGCCGTTCAAAATCAGCCACCAGATCGGGCGTGGAATTTCAACGACACGTGGGTCGGAGAGGAATTCCTTGAGATAGCGGCGTACGGCCGGTGTCGTCGGTGCATCGGGCGTGCCGAGGTTGATCAGCAGAACGCCTGTTTTTGCCGGTGTACCGTGGCGATACTCCGGTTCGGCAAGCAGTCTTGGCATCAGGAATGGGCCTGGTAGGTGAGGGCGGAGGAGAGCAGCTTGGCCGTGATGTCCACGATCGGGATGACGCGTTCGTAAGCCATGCGCGTCGGGCCGATGATGCCGACCGAACCGACGACCTGACCGACGACTTCGTAGGGTGCGGTGACGACGCTGCATTCGTCGAGTGGGGCCAGTCCGGATTCGCCGCCGATGAAGATCTGGACGCCTTCGGCGCGATGCGAGACGTCGAGCAGTTGCATGAGCGCGCTACGCTGTTCGAAAAGGTCGAAAAGTTCGCGCAGGCGCTTCATGTTCGAAGACAGTTCCTCGACTTCGAACAGATGGCGTTCGCCGGTGATGACGTAGCGTTCGTCGGAACGGTTCAGCGCCTCGTCGCCGGCAGCGAGTGCGGCTGCCATCAGGCCCTGCAGGTCGCCGCGCAGCCGGATCAGGTCGTCCTTGAGGCGGCTGCGAATTTGTTCGAAATCTTTGCCGGCGAAATACTGGTTGAGATAGTTGCTGGCCTCGACCAGTTCGGAGGGCGAATAAGCGCGTTCGGTGAACAGGATGCGGTTTTGCACGTCGCCGTCGGCGGTGACGAGGATGAGCAGGATGTGCTTCTCGGACAGGCTGACGAATTCGATCTGCCGGATTCTCGGGGCTTGGCGCCGTGGGGTCAGGACAATGCCCGCGAAATGGGTTAGTTCGGAGACGAGATGCGAGGCGTTGCTGATCAGTTGTTTTGGATGCGAAGGATGTAATTGCCCCTCGATACTGTGGATTTTTTCCGATTCGAGTGGCTTGATCGTGAGCAGGCTGTCGACGAAGAAGCGGTATCCGCGCGAAGTCGGTACGCGGCCAGCAGAGGTATGCGGGCTGGCGATGAAGCCGAGATCTTCGAGGTCGGCCATGACGTTGCGGACGGTCGCTGCCGACAGGTCCAGGCCGGAAAATTTCGATAGCGCGCGCGACCCCACCGGCTGGCCGTCGGCAATGTAGCGTTCGATCAGGGTTTTGAGCAGGGTTCGGGAGCGTTCGTCGAGCATGTGGTGATTTTACAAAAGAAACCGCGATGCGAGTGAATCGTCGGTCGTCGAGTCGACCCTAACGGTGAAAATGTGCCGATTTGTGGTTTAATTCCGGCCATGAACGACGCTCCCAATTCTGCCACCGTGACCGCTTCCGGATGCGTGGTGCCAAAGACCATCGCGCTGATCGGGAAATATTCCAGCCGTCAGATCGCCGGGGCGCTGTGCCCTCTGGCGCAGAATCTACAAGAGCGCGGGATCGAGGTTATTGTCGAGACCGATACGGCGAACATATCCGAGCTTCGCTCTGATTTGCGACACTGGGAAAATTGCAGCTTCACGGCGATCGGCGAGCGAGCCGATCTGGCGATCGTGCTCGGCGGTGATGGCACCATGCTTAACGCTGCCCGCCAACTCGCCCGCTACGACGTACCGCTGGTCGGCGTGAATCAGGGGCGGCTTGGCTTCATGACCGATATTGCCCGTGATGACATGTTGACCAGCATCGACGATCTGCTCGCGGGCAGGTTTACCCCCGAGAAACGGATGTTGCTCGACGCCGAAATCGTGCGTTCCGGCGAGAGCGTGGCGTCCAACCTGGCGTTGAACGAAGTCGTGGTGGACAAGGCCGGTGTCGGCCGTTTGATCGAGTTCGAATTGTTTATCGACGACGAGTTCGTGTATAGCCTGCGTTCGGATGGTCTCATTGCTTCGACACCGACCGGTTCGACGGCCTATTCGCTTTCTGCCGGTGGGCCGATCCTGCATACGCACATGTCCTGTATCGCCCTGGTGCCGTTGTGTCCGCATTCGCTGACCAACCGCCCGATTTTGGTCAGCGACGAGAGCTGGATCGAGGTGCGTATCGTTCACGCCTCGGATTCGCGCCTCTACTTCGATGGACAGGTGACCTTCGATTTGAGGCCCCATGATTCCGTTCGTATCCGCCGTTCGGATTTCTCGATCTGCCTTCTTCATCCGCCCGGTTACAGCTATTTCGCGATGCTGCGCGAGAAGCTGCACTGGAACAAGCATACAAAAGCGTTTTGACCATGCTCTGCCGGCTGATCATCCGGGATTTTGTGCTCGTCGATCTTCTGGAGCTTGAGTTCGATGCCGGTTTCGGTGCGTTGACGGGCGAGACTGGCGCCGGCAAGTCGATTCTCATCGACGCGCTGGCCTTCGTTCTCGGCGAACGCACCGACGCCGGGGTGATCCGCTCCGGATGCGAGCGGGCCGAAATCTGCGCTGAATTCGATTTGTCGGCGGCGCCTGAGGTTGCCGGATGGCTGCGGGAGCAGGAGTTCGATGCCGAAGACGGATTGTTGTTGCGCCGCATCGTTGATCTCAAGGGGCGTTCCCGGGCTTTCATCAACGGCTCGCCAGCGACCGTCCAGCAATTGCGCGAAGTAGCCGAGTCCCTCGTCGATATTCACGGCCAGCATGCCCACCAATCCCTGCTGCGCGCCGAAGCGCAACGCGAATTGCTCGATTCGCACGCCAGACTGAAGTCTTTGGCGGAAGAAGTTGGTTCGGCATGGAAACAATGGCGCGAGGCCTGTTCGCAGCTCGAACAGGCTGCCGGTGGCGCCGAGGCGATCGCCAGGGAGCGTGAGCAACTTGAATGGCAGGTAGCCGAACTGGACTCGCTGGCTTTTTCTTCCGACGAATGGGAATCGCTCAATCTTGAACACAAACGGCTGGCGCACGCGGCGGGTCTGGTCGAGGGGGCGCAGTTCTCGCTGGCGGCGCTGACAGAAGGCGACTCGGCTTGCGAGATGCAAATCGCCGCCGTTGTCAGTCGTCTCGACGGCTTGTGCGATTACGATCCGGCTTTGGCGGAGGTGGCCTCCGTCCTGCAATCGGCACAGGCCGAACTCGCCGATGCAGTTTCGGCGTTACGGCGTTATGCCGGTCGCGTCGAGCTCGATCCGCAGCGCTTGTCGGAGGTCGAACGCCGGATCGAAGCAGTGCTTGATTGCGCGCGCAAGTTTCGTTCGAATCCCGAGGAATTGCCGGTTTTGCTCGGGCAGTGGCGGGAACGTCTGGCCCGGCTTGGTGAGACTGCTGATGTCGCCGCGCTGGAAGCGCGCGTCAATTCGGCACGTAAACGATACGAGGAGCTAGCAGGCGGTTTGTCCAGGAAGCGCACCAAGGCTGCCGAGGCGCTTGGCGTCGAAGTTAGCCGGATCATGCAGCAACTGGCTTTGGGCAGCGGGCGGCTTGAGGTCGCTTTGTTGCCTCTTGAAACCGGGGCCGCGTACGGACTCGAACAGGTTGAGTTCCGTGTCTCCGGCCTAGCAGGAAGCGAATCGCGTCCGCTGGCCAAGGTCGTTTCCGGCGGCGAGTTGTCGCGGATCAGTCTGGCAATCCAGGTGGTGACCAGTCAGGCAGCACGCGTTCCGACTCTGATTTTCGATGAAGTGGATGTCGGCATCGGCGGTGGCGTCGCTGAAGTCGTCGGCCGTTTGTTGCGGGAATTGGGTGGCGAACGGCAAGTGCTGTGCGTGACGCATCTGCCGCAGGTCGCTGCGCGGGCGCACTGGCAGTGGCAGGTAGTCAAGAGCGCCGAAGGCGGTCAGATGCGCAGCCGGGTTCTGGCGTTGTCCGAAGACGACCGGATCGAGGAAATCGCCCGCATGCTCGGCGGCATCGAAATCACACCGATTACACGTCAGCACGCCAGGGAAATGCTGCAGGCTTGCTGATTGAGGTCGAAGTTTTGCGTGGATGGCCTGGAACTCCCCTTGTTCTTGGTCTATTATTATCACGTAACTCCTTGGTTTGAAGGTGATTGCGGCAATGATTCAAAGCGCAACCAATTCGACAGGCGTGCCTGATTTTGGTTTTGGCAATTTGGCCCGTTTTGGCCCAAAAGCGCCGAAGCGGGAAGATATCGTCTCTGAATCAAGGCAGGCGTCTGGGCCGGCTAATGAACTGACGGTTGAAGAAGAAAGACAAATCCAGCAACTCAAGGAGACTGACCGTAAGGTCAGGGCTCATGAGCAGGCGCATCTTGCCGTTGGCGCCGATCTCATTCGCGGCGGACCTTCATTTACCTACCAGATTGGTCCAGACAACAAACGTTACGCTATCGGTGGCGAGGTTTCGATCGATACGTCGCCAGGGCGGACTCCAAAGGAGACCATTCCCAAGGCTCAACACATTCGGGAAACCGCGCTTGCCCCATCCGATCCTTCATCTCAGGATTATCGGGTTGCTGCGCATGCTAGTCGCATGGAAAGCAGTGCGCGAATCGAAGTGGTTGCGGAGGAGCGCGATAGCTTCGCAAAAGAAGAGGCGGGGCGGATGTCAGATGCGGAACGCCGATCCAGTCTTTATCTTAGCGTTGGGAGTAATCTTGACGAGCCGGTGCGGTCAGGTGGCTGGCTTGATGTTTTCGTCTGAGCGGTCGCGGCGGCAATTGGTGCGCTAGCCATTTGTGGGGCATCTCGTCGTTTGTGACGCTACTTAGTTCAGGTTGATTACGAGCCGCCGCAATAAACCATCAATTCTTCCCCCGTTGGACGATTATTTTGGGTCTTCCAGTTTTTTTTTCAGTCGCGTGCGGGCAGTCTGTCTTGTTGCACTCTGCGTAGAGATAAAGCGCGTGTTCGTGGATGACAAAGCCGCGTTCCTTGGCAATTTTTTTCTGTCGTCGCTCGATTTCTTCGTCGTAATACTCTTCCACATGGCCACAGTTGATGCAGATCAAATGGTCGTGATGTTTGCTGGTTTTGATTTCAAAAACCGCTTTTCCCGATTCGAAATGGTGGCGTTCGAGGAGCCCAGCCTGTTCAAACTCGGTTAGCGCACGGTAGACGGTGGCTAGACCAATATCCATGTTTTCGTTGAGTAGCATGCGGTAGACGTCGTCGGCGGTCAGGTGACGTTCTTCCGTTTTTTCAAATAGCTCGAGAATTCTCAGGCGCGGTAGCGTTGCCTTGAGGCCAATGTTTTTCAGGTCGGATGGTTTACTCATGGTCGACTTTTGTCGCATAAAGTAGTGATGGTTTTCGGTTATGATATACCTCATCCAGAGATCATCAAACTTGTGATCTTTGATTGAGTTCGTCCCTAATCATTATTCAAGAATCATCTCCAGCATGGCTTTTATCCGATTTGCCGGTGCGTTTTTCCTGATTGCAGCCTTCTCGGCGTGCACTTCTGTTCCACGCATCGTGAATGAATACAAGATCGATGTCCAGCAAGGCAACGTGCTTACCCAGGAAATGGTTTCGCAGTTGAGGCCAGGCCTGAGCAAGGATCAAGTGCGTTTCATCCTGGGGACTCCCGTTTTGATGGATGTGTTTCATGGCAATCGTTGGGATTACGTTTATCGCCTGAAAAGAGGCAGTACGGGGACGGTTGAGATGAGAAAATTCTCCGTTTTCTTCGATGCCGAGGGGAAACTGGTGCGTGTTGCAGGTGACGTGACGGCAGCACACGTGTCCGACATGAATTTGGAGCCGGAAAAATCGGCGCGTGAAATCGATCTTGGTTCAGTATCGGACGATGCCAAGGCGCCGACTGTCGAGAACAAAGGTTTTTTTGGAAAAATGATGGAAAGTGTGGGTTTTTGAAATGAATCAAATGAAGATTGCGATTGTCGGTGCCAGCGGGCGCATGGGCAGAATGTTGATCGAGGCTGTTTTGAAAGATGATGGTGCCACGCTGGTCGCGGCGATCGATCAACCGGGAACGTCGTCAATCGGTAGAAATGCAGGCGAGCTCGTTGGTTTGCCATGTGACGTTGAAGTGAGCTGCGATGTAGAAGCAGGAATCGCGAAGGCTGATTGTCTGATCGACTTTACGCGCCCGGAAGGGACGCTCAAGCATTTGGAAATTTGCCGTAAGCACAAGGTGGCTGCGGTTATCGGTACGACCGGTTTTGAAGAGAAGGGCAAGCAGGCGATTGCCGAAGCGGCTTGTGAGATTCCTGTTGTTTTCGCGCCGAACATGAGCGTCGGTGTCAACGTGGTTTTCAAGCTGTTAGACATCGCATCGCGAATCATGACTGAGGGCTACGACATCGAAATCGTTGAGGCTCATCACAAGCACAAGATCGATGCCCCCTCGGGGACGGCGCTGCGAATGGGGGAAGTGGTTGCCAACGCGCTTGGGCGTGACCTCAAGTCCTGTGCCATTTATGGTCGCGAAGGTGTGACTGGCGAGCGCGATCCGTCGACGATCGGTTTTGCGACAGTTCGTGGCGGTGATATTGTCGGCGACCATACAGTCATGTACTGCGGCACCGGCGAGCGGGTTGAGGTGACTCACAAGGCCGCTAGTCGCATGCCTTACGCACTGGGCAGTTTGCGTGCAGCCCGCTTTTTGGCCGACAAGGGTAACGGTTTGTTCGATATGCAGGATGTGCTTGGCTTACGCTGAGTTTCGAGGCTGAGCCTCAGACCGGAGCGGTTTTGATGAAATCCGCTTTTTTTGTCCGCAAGCTCAAGGAAGTTTTCGGCGAGAAGGGCGAAGCCCGGTTGGCAGAATTGCTTGAAGGGGTCGGCGGTAGCCACCCCGAACTGGCGCGAGGCATCCCCAAACTTCTTGAGGCTGCGGATTCGCTGGTTACTCAATATTCTGGTCTGCAACACATCAAGGCTGAATTGTCCGGAGACGCTTTTTCCGATTGGAATCTCGCGAGCGGTCGCATCGACTCCGGGCGGCAATGGAAAAATTTACTCGGCTATACCGATGCCGACGTTGATGACTCGATTAGTGCTTGGCGGCGTTTGCTACATGCAGATGATCTGTCAGCGCTCAACGCTGCGATAGCCGGGCACGTCAAGAGCAAATCGCCTTTTTTTCAGGCTGAGTGCCGTTTGAAAGCGCGTTCTGGCGCTTGGCGCTGGATGTTCATCAAAGGAAAGGTCGTTGCTCAAGAATCAGATGGAACTCCGCTCCGTCTTCTGCTTTTGCAACGCGATATCAATGGACTGAGAGAATCTGCCGCCGAAGCGTTTGCTGCCAAGGAGGTTGCCGAGTCGGCCAGTCCGGCACGCAGTTATTTCCTGGCTAACATGAGTCACGAAATCCGGACGCCGATGAACGGTATTATCGGTATGACCGAACTTGCGCTCGATACTCAACCTGACTCCGAGCAAAAGCATTACTTGCGAACGATCAAGGCGTCGGCCGAGTCTTTGCTCGCCATCGTCAACGACATTCTTGATTTTTCGAAAATCGAGTCCGGAAAGCTGAATTTCGAGGCGGTTCCTTTTGCGCTTTCCTCGCTTGTTTTTGAGTCCGTGCGTTCGCAATCTGTGGCGGCCCATAAGAAAAATCTTGAAGTCATCGCGACGGTAGCATCCGATGTTCCATCAAGAGTTGTCGGCGATCCCACGCGTCTTCGTCAGGTGATCAGTAATCTGGTGGGTAATGCCGTTAAGTTCACCGAACACGGCGAGGTTTCAGTCGACGTTACTGTGGACGAGTGCAATTCATCATTTGTAGTACTTCGCTTCGCTGTCCGTGATTCTGGGGTCGGGATTCCAAAAACCCGACAGGCCGCCATCTTCGAGGCTTTCTCGCAAGCGGATGATTCGACCACTCGACGTTTTGGCGGCACCGGCCTGGGGCTTGCAATCAGTTCACGCTTGGTCGAGATGATGGGAGGGGGAGTCGAAGTCGATAGCAGTGAGGGGGAAGGGGCTTGCTTCACTTTCACGGCGCGGTTCAAACTCGAAGCTTCGCCGGTTATGAGCGCCGCTTCCCAGGTGTTTTCCGATCGTCGGGTGCTGCTGCTTGAGCATAAGCCCCGGGTGTCGGAACAGTTAAAGATGTGTCTTGCTCAGGCGGGGGTGCAGGTTACGTCTGTTGCCGATGCGGTGGCGGCGCTTTCTGTTATTGAAAAGTCCAGGGGGCTGGGTTTTCCTTACGATTGCATTCTGATGGATGCCGATATGCCGTCGCCAGCCGGAATGGATCTGGCGCGTTCCTGGCAATGTGGCAATTGCCAGGAAAAGTTGATTATGTTGTTGAACACTGAACAGCAGCGTCAATTCCTGCAGGAATTTCGTGACGCTGGGATCGATGCTCATCTCGTTAAACCGGTGGCGCCGGAAGATGTCGAAGAGGCGTTGGCGCTTGTCTTTACGTCGCGTGCAGAATCAGAATCGCTTTTTGCACCGTTCGATTTCTTGACCACCGATCCTTCCGATCTTTCCACGCCGGTGGAGGTGTTGTTGGTCGAGGATAATCCAGTCAATCAGGAACTCGCCGACCGATTGTTGAAAAAACGTGGCTGCCGGGTTACGTTAGCCAACAACGGCGCCGAAGCCGTTGATTGTTTCGAGAAGTCGTTCTTTGACATCATTTTTATGGATATGCAGATGCCAGTCATGGGCGGACTGGAAGCGACGGAATCAATCCGCTCCCGAGAGATGCGACGTAGCTGAATCATTTCCCAAGAGTATAAACCGGTGTATATCGTCGCCATGACGGCCAACGTCATGCCGGGGGATCGAGAACGTTGTCTGCAGGCGGGTATGAACGACTATGTGGCGAAACCGATCAAGCCTCATGAACTGTATGCTGCGATAGATCGGGCTCTTGGTCAGGCCCCTGTTCGACTGAACGAAATGGTTGTTTCCGATCCAATGTTTCCATCCGCGTCGCTCGACCTCCATGCGGCGATTCGTGAGCTTGGTGATGGTGAGCTGTTGCGGACGATGGCCGGCATGTTGATCGGCGAATGGGATCAGCATCTGTCGAGGATCCGGGGTGGCTTGTCCAGTCGGGGCGAAAAGCAGTTGGCGCGGGATGCTCATACCGTCAAAAGCCTGCTGGCGATATTTCATTGCGAGAAAGCGCGTCGAATTGCGCAGGAATTGGAGCAATGCGCGCGGAACCCCCATGGGGTGGATTGGCCTCGTTGTGATTTGTTGACTGACGATTTTGTTCGTGAAATGTCACTGTTGAAACCGGAGTTGGAACGCTTTGTTAGAGGCAGCTCTTCCTTAAGCTGACCGGATTAGCTTGTTGTGAAGGAAGGGAGAGGTGGCTGGTGTCGGAATTGCCGAAGAAGCTACTTTTCGGTATAATCTTTCTCTATTAATGTCTTTAAGCGGGAGGGCTGTGCAGCCGTCCCGCTTTTGTGTATCTAAGCTACGGAACAGGAGTTATTCGTGTCATTGTTACCCTCTCTTCCGCCCGCGATTCTCGCACTAGCCGATGGCACCATTTTCCGCGGTTATGCCATCGGTTCCGAAGGCACGACCAGCGGCGAGGTGGTCTTCAATACGGCGATGACCGGTTATCAGGAAATCCTGACCGATCCTTCCTATTGCCGCCAGATCGTTACCCTGACTTATCCGCATATCGGCAATACGGGGTGCAACGAGGAAGATTTTGAATCGCGCGCCAATTTTGCCGCCGGGCTCGTTATCCGCGATCTGCCGCTGCGCGCTGAAAATTGGCGCATGCAACTGACGTTGCCCGATTACCTGAAGAAGCATGGTGTTGTCGCCATCGCAGGAATCGATACGCGCAAGCTGACGCGCATCCTGCGCGAAAAGGGCGCCCAGGCCGGTTGCATTATGGCCGTGTCGACCGATGAAGAGAAAGCTGTTGCCGAGGCGCGGGCTTTCCCGGGGTTGGCCGGTCTGGATCTGGCCAAGGTGGTGACGGTCGACTCACCTTACGAGTGGCGTGAGGGTGAGTGGACGTTGAAGGGCTACGAAGAGGCGCCGTCGCCGCAATTCAATGTCGTGGCCTATGACTACGGTGTCAAGCGCAACATCCTGCGCATGCTGGCCGCACGCGGCTGCAAGGTGACGGTCGTGCCGGCGCAGACGCCGGCTGCGGAAGTTTTGAAACTGCAGCCAGACGGCGTGTTTTTGTCCAATGGCCCCGGCGATCCAGAACCATGCGACTATGCGATCACCGCGATCCGCGAGTTGCTCTCGGCGGGGATTCCGACCTATGGTATTTGCCTCGGGCACCAACTACTGGCGCTGGCTTCGGGGGCGAAGACGGTCAAAATGAAGTTTGGTCATCATGGCGCCAATCATCCGGTCAAGGATCTCGATAGCGGGCAGGTGATGATTACTAGTCAGAACCAAGGCTTTGCGGTCGATCCGCAGACCTTGCCCGGCAACCTGCGGGCGACACACGTTTCGCTTTTTGACGGCTCGCTGCAGGGTGTGGCGCGCACGGATGTGCCGGCTTTCTCATTTCAGGGCCACCCCGAAGCGAGTCCGGGGCCACACGACGTGGCGTACCTGTTCGACCGTTTCATCAAGCTGATGCAAGACAAGAAGGCCGGGAGTAAGTAAGCAATGCCCAAGCGTACAGACATAAAAAGCATTTTGATCATTGGCGCCGGCCCGATTGTCATCGGTCAGGCTTGCGAATTCGATTATTCCGGGGCGCAGGCGTGCAAGGCGCTGCGCGAAGAAGGCTACAGGGTCATCCTGGTTAACTCCAATCCTGCGACGATCATGACCGATCCGGATATGGCCGACGTGACCTACATCGAGCCGATTACCTGGAAAGCCGTCGCCAAGATCATCGAGAAAGAGCGTCCCGACGCGCTGCTGCCGACCATGGGCGGACAGACGGCGCTTAACTGCGCGCTCGATCTGGCACACAACGGTGTGCTCGAAAAATTCAATGTGGAAATGATCGGTGCTTCCCGAGAAGCCATCGACAAGGCCGAGGACCGCGAGAAATTCAAGAAGGCGATGACCCGCATCGGCCTCGGCTCGGCGCGTTCGGCCATCGCCCACAGCATGGAGGAGGCGCAGCAGGTGCAGGCCGGCCTCGGTTTTCCGGTCATCATCCGACCCTCGTTCACCATGGGCGGCACGGGTGGCGGTATCGCCTACAACCAGGAAGAATTTGCCGAGATCTGCAAGCGCGGCTTGGAAGCCAGCCCGACCAACGAGTTGCTGATCGAAGAATCGCTGATCGGCTGGAAAGAGTTCGAGATGGAGGTGGTGCGTGACCGCAAGGACAACTGCATCATCATCTGCTCGATCGAGAACCTTG
>CAZNQL010000035.1:0-14252 GCA_964575415.1 uncultured Propionivibrio sp. | reverse complement strand
GTCGTTTTTTGGTTTGGGGGTGTTTTTGGTGGTCGTCCATTATTTTATAAAATAAAAATATTTAACCACCCCCCCCCCCCCCCCCCCCCCCCCCGAAGCCTAGTCAGGAATCACAATGCGCCATCCATCGGGCATCAATCTCAATCTCCACGCCTTTTTCAAGTTTCTGATCCAGAAAATACCCTTGAAAAAGCAAGCCCGTCGCGCCATGCGATTTCGACCAAGAAGTTTCCCAAGCTTCCACGGAAAACCGGATACGCATCACGCTGACTTCATAGGCGATTTCGTTGATACCAATGCAAGGCGTCGCAGCGACAATTCGTGCCCAATCCTGTTGCGAATACGAACTTAGCGGTTTGCCAACGAAAGGACAACGCTGCGCGATGCGTGTTTCAGACGAAATTCCGACAACCTTTCCCGAAAGCCAGTAGGTAGGGGTTTTCAGGAGGTGTCCCAAACCACCCTCGCGAAAAACAACACAATCGCCAACAGAAACGGCAGCGCTCTCAGCCGATGCAATATTCGCCGCGCCGAGAAAAAGCCACAGCAGCGAATTCCGAAGCACACGAAAAAAGCCTTCGCACCTGCCAAAATAATTTT
The DNA here is from genome assembly GCA_964575415.1 of uncultured Propionivibrio sp. GTDB lineage: Bacteria > Pseudomonadota > Gammaproteobacteria > Burkholderiales > Rhodocyclaceae > Propionivibrio. The sequence continues at coordinate 13,652 of CAZNQL010000035.1, read as the reverse complement.
TCATTTCATAAATTGTTGCCACAACCATCAACAACCGCTCAATTGATACGCCCCGACCCGCCACATAACGCAAGACAGAAAGATTAGTTTTTGCTCGTCCCAACAATCTCATCGATTGAGGCGAGTAATTCTGGCAAGCCCAGTGGTTTGTAAAGCACTTTCCACGCCGAAAAATCATTCTCCATAGCCACCTCGTCCCGAGTTTTTCCCGTAACCACGATAGCTTGGACAGATCCGGCGCGCTGTCGCAGCGTTTCCAGGAATTCGACGCCGCTCATTCCCGGCAGGTTGAAATCGGTAATGTAGCAATCGGCACCGACTATTTCTTGGGCGGATAGTGCCTGCTCCGCGCTTCCGTAAACAGTGACAGCCATCCCATAGGTTCCGAGAGAAAGTTCGACAGACTTGGCGACGACCGGATCATCTTCGACTAATGCCACCCGACACCCCTTGAGACGTGAAAAATCAACTTCACGATACGCTGACTCTTCCCCCGGATGAACGAATACAGGGATTGCCTCGCCCTGAACAGCCACCGCCAATGGCCAACTGATCTCGAACATCGAGCCGCGCCCGAAACGGGATCTATAGCGCACTTCGCCGCCCAACAGATCAACAGTTCTCCGCACAATCGACAAACCTAAGCCAATCCCCCTCGCCCGGTTACGTTGGGAATTACCGATCTGGAAACATTCTTCAAAAATCTGATTCCCGATGCCCTCCTCGATCCCGACGCCGGTATCCCAAACCTGGATGATGGCCCGTTCGCTGTGTTTCCGGAAGGCAACCAACACGCCACCCCTTTCGGTGTATTTGAGGGCGTTGTCGATCAGGTTGCGTAACACCCGCATCAACAGATCGGGGTCGGTAACGGTGATCACGTCCTCGAAGGGATAAAACAGTTTGAAACGCAAATTCTTTTCTCGCGCCAAAGAAGAAAATTCCGCATCGATTTCCTTGAATAAGTCGCCGACGAGCACCGTCCTCATCTGCGGGCGAATTTGGCCGGCATCTAGCCTCGAAAAATCGAGTAAGGAATACAGCAAATCGTTCAACGCTCGCACTGATCTCGAGAGAAATCCTGTAAAGGTCCGCTGCTCATCGTTCAACTCGGTTCGCTCCAGCGCGTCCTTAAACAGATTGATGGCCTGAATCGGTTGCCTCAAATCATGACTGGCCGCTGCAAGGAATCTGGTTTTGGCAACACTTGCACTTTCAGCCTGCGCCTGAGCCATCTGCAATGCCTCCTCAGCCCGCTTGCGCTGGATGACATCCGTTATCGCCGCAACATAACCGAGAAGACAGCCAGTACGGGGATCGACTTCAGCTTGTATCTCACCAAAGACATCAACCCACTGCCCATCCGGACATACAAAACGGTATTCGCAGATGAATGGTGACGGTCGCTTTTCATTTCGCCACCAAGCATCCAGCATCATTGGCCGGTCGTCCGGATGAACGAATTTCCACCACCACGCCCGCATCAACTCTTCCTGCCGACGCCCGGTGATCGTCAAATAGCGTTCATTGACATAGGTGTAATAGCCGGCGGCGTCAAAATGACAGATTCCCACGGGGACCATCCGCGCCAAATTACGGAACTGAGACTCCCTTCGCGCCAAATCGCTCAGTATTCCTGCTTCGCGGAGATGCATCCGGCTCAAGCGATACAGCAGCGCACCGACGATTGCGAAAAGCAACAAGGACGAGATCGCCACAACCATGACCTGCGCCCTCCAACCCGCCAACACGTCATCCTCCGCAGCGCCGACAGCAACATAGAAGGGATACTTTGGCATGCTTTGTACGGCCATAATGCGGCGTACATTCTCCGGATAAACTTCGTAGTGTAGGTGCAATCGCTTCGCACCTGCATTCATCCCCAGAACGACCGGATGATTCGCGGCAAGGACACCATTCTTGCCGAGATTCATTGACTGGAATTGGTGGCGGTAATGATCGAGATCGATCAGACCGGCAATGACACCGACAAAGGCCCCGTGTTGATCGCGAATGGAACGGGCCACCGCCATATACTGCCCATTCTTACCTGCATCCGAAAACACGCTGGAAAACACCGGCTCTTCAACTGAACGCTGACGAAGCTCTTGGAAATAGGGCCTGTCAGAAATATTCGCCTGGAGAGATGCCAGCCGCAGGGACGAATATAAAACGTTACCATTCGCGTCGAAGACCTGATAGCCCACCATTTCGTCCATACGGTACAGACGGGCTTCAAGTTTGTCATTGATCGTATCCGCAAAGTTGGCCCCAGCTTTCGCGTTCAACGCTCCCAGCGGAATTTCAATAGACATGGCCAACAAATCCGCGTCAGCGCGACGCAAGGTCGCATCAATGCGCGCCTCGAAAATGGCCGCAAAGTTGCTCATGTTGATTTCGGCCGTCATCACGTGGTCGCGATAACTCAACCGAAGCTGATAGACCAGCAATAAAAGCAGGACAAGAAAGACAATGGCCACCGCACCAAGCGGCAAAGCACTACGCAATTTTCCGGACATCAGCGACTTATTCATTGCCCGAATTCAGCCTAAGCGCACTGAGATCACCGAATACCGGAATCGCCAAGACCAGCCAGATGATGAAAATCTGCATTGGTTTGCCAAGCGCGCCGTTCGGGATTGGCAAACGCGTAATCACGACTCTGTTGCAGCGTCTGCTCGAGAAAATTTTCGATCGTTCTACGCAAATGAGCTGGATACGGAAGCATGACGCCGTAAAACAAAACCAACTCCGCACGCAAGACAAGTAATGTCGGGAAGTTCTCGATATCGAGATCGCCCAAATCATCGGCACGCGCTTCGATGTCTATCCATTTGAATGGCATTTCCGGAAACTGGCACGCCAACGCTTCAAAACCGGTTTTGTATTCCCGACAGGTACTGCACCATTCCGCACACAGGCAAATCACCTGGAATGTCGCCGCATCCGCACTCCCGCGCCCCATCATCGCCTCAGATAAAACCATGAGCAATAAGCGCCGCAAAGCGCCCCAAAAATCCTGTGGTGTCGACAAGAAACATTTTTCTGCGAGAGTGATCCATTGCGGTTCTAAAATTCTGTCTGAATCGCGCACCATGGTAGCGCAAATGACGTATTCTGCGCCGATCTCCGGTATCTGTGACCTGTCTGATTCTGATTTTTAGACGTTTTCTGACCTCGATAGAGTTCCAGATCTTAAGAAAGACCGTCCATGAGCCCGAAAGACCCCCAGGATTTACCGTATGTTCTGAGAGAAGACAGAGACGCAGGCGCGTTTTTGACCCTCAACCGTCCGCATTCACGCAATGCGCTTTCTATGCCCATGATCGACGCCTTGTTACGGGTATTCGATGCGATTGCTGAAGACGTCTCGGTGCATGTCGTCGTCCTTGCCGGCAATGGCCCGGCCTTCTGCGCCGGCCACGATCTCAAGGAAATGCGTGCCCATCGCTTTGACAAAGCCTACGCAGAAACCTTGTTTGATGCCCGCGCTCACCTGATGCAGCGTATCGTCTCCCTGCCGCAACCGGTCATTGCCCGCATCCACGGTGTCGCGACAGCCGCCGGGTTGCAACTCGTCACCAGTTGCGATCTGGCGGTCGCCGCTGACACGGCCCGCTTTGCTACGCCCGGCGTGAACATCGGCCTGTTCTGCTCGACGCCGATGGTTGCCCTGTCGCGCAACGTATCGCACAAGCATGCCATGCAACTGCTACTCACCGGTGAAATGATCGATGCAGCCACAGCTTTGCGCATCGGATTGATCAACGAAGCGGTTGCCGAAAGCGAACTCGACGCCACAACCATTGCGCTCGCCGAAAATATCGCCGCCAAGTCACGACACACGGTATCCATCGGCAAAGCCGCCTTTTACCACCAGGCCGAGTTACCGACCTCTCAAGCCTATGACTTCGCACGCGCCGTCATGACAGCCAATCTGCAGACGCCCGACGCACAGGAAGGCATCACCGCCTTCATCGACAAACGTCCACCAAATTGGTGCAACTAAGCCCGATTCAGGATTTGAAGCGAATATCCCCCGCTTTTTCGGGATACAGCGCCCGCTTGTCGGCGTAGTATTCGGCAATTCGGGCGAGGTCGACCGTCTCGTCGCCGGTAAGCGTGATCCAGCATTCAATGCCCAGGCATTTTCTGCCGTAGTCGATGTAACCCAGTCCAACCGGCACCTGCGCCGCCAGCGCCAAACGGTAAAAGCCCGTTTTCCAATGATCTGTTTTCGAACGCGTTCCTTCCGGTGCAATACAGAAATGGAAGCTATCCGCGCCGACGAACTCGCGAGTTAACTGAGCAATGGCCCCAGTTCGCTCGCGCCGGTTGATCGGCACGCCGCCGAGCCAGATAAAAATTCCGCGCAGCGGCCAATGGAACAGGGTGTCCTTACCCGCCCACCTGAAATCTAGGCCAAATTTGTCCCGAAACAGGATTCCAAGAGGAAAGTCCCAGTTTGTCGTATGCGGATAAACCAAGACCACCGATTTTGGTCCCGATGGCGGCGTAAACACCGCCTGCCAGCCACACAGCCTTAAGATAAAAGCAGCCAGACCACCGGTCATCATTCTCGCCTTATTCGATGCCCTGACTGGCCAGATATTCCTCGTAGTTCCCCGGATAATCGACAACCGTGCCGTCCATGCGTATTTCAAGAATGCGCGTTGCCAGCGAGGATACGAACTCCCGGTCGTGCGACACGAAAACAAGGGTTCCCTTGAATTTCTCGAGGGCCGTATTGAGCGACTCGATCGACTCCATGTCGAGGTGATTGGTCGGCTCGTCCATGACCAGGACGTTGGTCTTCATCAGCATCAGCTTGCCAAAGATCATGCGACCCTGCTCGCCCCCGGAAATGACACGCACCGGTTTCCTGACCTCGTCGCCCGAAAAGAGCAGGCGGCCGAGCGTGCCGCGAATCAGCGTTTCCAGATCCTCACCCTCGGCGGCGTTGGCGCGTGCGTACTCGGCGACCCATTCGGTCAGGCTCGTATCGCTCTTGAACTCCTCGGCGTGATCCTGCGCGTAATAACCCAGGCGGGCCTTCTCCGTCCATTTGATGCAGCCCGCCTGCGGCTGCAATTCGCCCATCAGGAGCTTGAGCAGCGTCGTCTTGCCGACGCCATTCTCGCCAATCACCGCCAACCGCTCGCCAGCATTGAGCGTCAGTGTCAGATTGTTGAAAATCCGGCCCTCGCCACCTTCATAGGCGAAACCCAGATTTTCGATCTCGACGGCCTGCCGGTGCAGCTTCTCCTTCTCGTCGAATTCGAAGCGGATCCATGGATACTGGCGCGACGACGGTTTGATGTCCTCCGGCTTCAACTTGTCGATCAGTTTCAGGCGCGAGGTAGCCTGCTTGGCCTTGGATTTGTTAGCTGAGAAGCGACGCACGAATTCCTGCAATTCCGAAATCCGTTCTTTGGCCCGGGCATTGGCGTTCTGCTGCTGCTGGCGGGCCTGCGTCGAGGCCTCCATGAAATCATCGTAGGTACCGGGATAAACCGTGATCTTGCCGTAGTCGAGGTCGGCCATATGTGTGCACACTTGATTCAGGAAGTGGCGGTCGTGCGAAATGATGATCATCGTGCTGTTACGCTCGTTGAGCACGTTTTCCAGCCAGCGGATGGTCGCGATGTCGAGGTTATTGGTCGGCTCGTCGAGCAACAGGATGTCCGGATCGGCGAACAGTGCCTGCGCCAGCAAAACACGGAGCTTCCAGCCCGGCACGACCTCGCTCATCGGTCCAAAATGCTTGTCCGTCGGGATACCGACCCCAAGCAGGAGCTCACCGGCCCGCGCCTCGGCGGTATAACCGCCATACTCAGCAAAATGGCTCTCTAACTCGGCAGCATGCAGATAATCCTCTTCACTCGCCTCCGGATTGGCGTAAATCGCGTCCTTCTCCTGCATGCAAGCCCACATCTGATCATGCCCCATCATCACCACGTCGATCACGCGCTGATCTTCGTAGGCAAACTGGTCCTGGCGCAGATAGGCCATGCGCTCATGGGTATCCTTCGACACGTTGCCGGCAGTCGCTTCCAATTCACCGGCAAGAATCTTCATGAAAGTCGATTTGCCGGCGCCGTTGGCGCCGATCAGGCCGTAACGGTAACCCTCGCCAAACTTGACGGAAACGTTCTCAAACAGGGGCTTGGCCCCGAACTGCATGGTGATATTTGCGGCGACGAGCACTCGTAAACCTCGAAAGTCTTTGATTTGAAAGGGCGCTATTGTAACCGAGAGCAGACACCCACGCCGCGAAACAGGAAGCCCAGAGCATCTCACCGCCAGTCCAGCCAGTTGAAAAAGCTCAGCGAATACTAGACAACGGCACTTTTATCACCCTTCGTTGTCGTAGCTGTCGAATTTCAAATCAGAAAGCGCAAAGGAGACACCGACGTGAAATCACTGATCAATTCCGAAGTCCTTCCCTTTCAAGCTATGGCCTTCCATAACGGGCGCTTCATCCCGGTTTCCGATGCCGACTTGCGCGGGAAATGGTCCGTTGTTTTTTTCTACCCTGCCGATTTCACTTTCATCTGCCCGACCGAACTTGGCGATCTGGCCGACAACTACGAAGAATTCAAGTCGCTCGGCGTCGAAATCTACAGCGTTTCGACCGACACCCACTTCACCCACAAGGGCTGGCACGACAGCTCGGACAGTATCCGCAAGATCGAATTCGTGATGGTCGGTGATCCGACCGGCCGAATCTGCCGCAACTTCGGGGTCATGATCGAGGACGCCGGCCTGGCCGAGCGCGGCACCTTCGTCGTCGATCCGCAAGGCAAGATTCAGGTGATCGAGATCACTGCCGGCGGTATCGGTCGTGACGCATCCGAACTGCTCCGGAAAATTCATGCCGCCCAATATGTCGCCTCGCACCCGGGAGAAGTCTGCCCAGCCAAATGGCAGGAGGGCGACACCACGCTCTCCCCATCGCTCGATCTGGTCGGCAAGATCTGATCGCGCCCAATGGGGACGACAGACGTGTCGAACACGTCAAAATAATGTCCATGATTTGGACAGGGAGAGCGGTATGTTTGACAGCATCAAGAACATGTTAACAAAGGAAAAAAGCAGCCGCGTCCTGAACGACGCCATGACGAACCAGCTCAAGGCTTACCTCGAAAAGCTTCAGGCTCCGGTTGAAATCGTCGCCTCGCTCGACAACGGCAACAAGGCACACGAAATGCGCCATCTGCTTGAAGAAATAACCGCGCTCTCCGAGAAGATCACGGCGCGATTCGACGGCACCGACTCGCGCAAACCCTCGTTCTCGATCTCCAGAATCGGCGAAGCCCCGCGCATCCGCTTTGCGGGAATTCCCCTTGGCCACGAATTCACCTCGTTGGTTCTGGCCTTGCTGCATACCGGGGGACACCCTCCGAAACTCGATCCGGGAATCATCGAGCAGATCAAAGCTCTCAAGGGACCGCTTCATTTCGAAACCTATATCACGATGACCTGTCACAACTGCCCAGATGGCGTTCAGGCACTCAACACGTTGGCCGCCCTCAACCCCGGAATCAGTCATACGATGATCGACGGCAATATGTTTCTGAGCGAAATCGATCACCACAAGATCAAGGTTGTGCCGACGATCCATCTCAACGGCAGCTTTTTCGACCAAGGCCGCAAATCTGTGCTCGATTATCTGGAACGAATCAACAAGGGCGCCCAAGAACGTGAAGCAGGTAAAAACGCATAGCCGGTGACGGCATTGATCGGGAGAGGGAAGCAATGCTTGACCACAACATGCTGACGCAAACGAGGACATACCTCGAAATGCTCCAAAACCCCGTCGAACTGATCACCTCCCTAGATGAAAGCAGCAAGGCTGGCGAGTTGCGGCTACTGCTCGAAAGCATCGCCAGGATATCCAAAAAAATTCATCTTCGCCACGATGGAAACGATCCGCGTAAACCTTCCTTCACGATTGGTCGACTGGGAGAACCGGCGCGCATCCGTTTCGCGGCAATTCCGATGGGACACGAATTCAGCTCACTGATCCTGGCGCTGCTGCAGACGGGGGGACATCCCCCCAAACTTGACCCGGAAGTCATTGAAGAGATCCACGCCATTCCAGGACCGCTCCACTTCGAAACCTTCATCTCGCTCTCCTGCAACAATTGCCCTGACGTCGTCCAGGTGCTCAATCTGATGTCGACCCTCAACCCAGGCATCCGCCACACGATTGTCGATGGACTGCTTTTCAAGCACGAGGTTGATCGGCACAAGATCATGGGCGTACCCACGGTTCATCTGAATGGCGGCCATTTTAGCCAGGGACGGAAAACGGTCGAGGAAATCATTGCCAAAATCGACGCCAGCGTCATCGAGCGCGAAGCGCGTAAAATTTCCGCAAAACCGGCCTTTGACATCCTCGTCGTTGGTGGTGGTCCCTCCGGCGCAGCTGCAGCGATTTACGCCGCGCGCAAAGGACTGAAAACCGGTCTGCTCGCCGAACGCTTCGGTGGCCAACTGCTCGATACCCAATCCATCGAAAATTTTATTTCTGTCAGCGAACTCGACGGGCCACGGCTGGTTGCCGATCTCGAGCAACACGTACGTGAATACGATATCGACATCATGCCCCTGCAGAAAGCGATTTCGCTGCAAACGGACGCCTCCGGACTGACCGAAATTCACACCGACAGCGGTGCTGTCCTCAGGAGCCGCGCCGTCATCCTGTCGACCGGTGCACGCTGGCGCGAAATCAACGTCCCAGGGGAAAGACTGTATCGCGGCCGCGGCGTTGCCTATTGCCCGCATTGCGACGGGCCGCTCTTCAAGGGTAAGCGTGTCGCCGTCATTGGTGGCGGCAACTCCGGCGCCGAAGCCGCAATCGACTTGGCTGGCGTGGTAGCCCACGTCGCCCTGATCGAGTTCGAGAACGAATTACGTGCCGACGCCGTCCTCCAGAGAAAACTCTACAGCCTGCCGAACATCAAGGTGGTCACCTCGGCACAAACGACGGAAATACTCGGCAACGGTGAGAAAGTCAGTTCTCTGACATATCGGGACAGAACGTGCGATGAATTGCAATCGATCGAACTCGAAGGGGTTTTCGTACAGATTGGACTGGTGCCCAACACAGACTGGTTGAAGGGGGCGATCTCCCTGGCCGGAAATGGTGAAATCGAAATCGACCCCCGAGGAAGAACCTCGCTGCCCGGGGTTTTCGCGGCGGGCGACTGTACGACCGTCCCCTACAAACAAATCGTCATCGCCATGGGCGAGGGGGCAAAAGCCGCGCTTTCGGCCTTCGATTACCTCATCCGGATTCCCGACGCGAGCCACACCGAAGCAAGACCATTCAAGGCGACAACTGCGGCGAACGCCTGACGATCAGGCAACCGCCCCCTCTGAACATCACCCCTGCCGCGTACCGCCTATTGAATGGCTCCGGCGCACCAAAATAAAAAGCGGTTGGCGCTACGCGTCCAACCGCAAGACTCCATACGAAAGCAGGCTGGCGCCTGCAAAGAATTATCTTTTTTCGGCAACTTCACCGAAAGCGCCAATATCTTGCTCGGGCGCTTTTTCTTCACATGTCTCGCCAAAAGTACAAATATTTTCCGCGGGTTTTTTACCATCGCAGACTTCGCCAAAGCCGCAAATGTCTGCATCCGGCTTCTTCTCGTCGCAAACTTCGCCAAAGCCACAAATGTCCTTTTGCGGCTTTTTCTGTTCATTGCAGACTTCACCAAAGCCACAGATATCCTTCTCGGATTGTTTTTCTTCGCCGCAAGGCTGCCCAAAATCACAAATCTTTTCCATGTCACTCTCCATATCCGTAAGGCGGGTATATTGTCATTGTTTTCTTTTAGAATTCTAGCCTAAAAGTCGGTCGATGTTCTTATCGAAACCAGACGCAATGTGCTGACTTACCCAAACCGTTTTTTTGCCTCTTCTGACCGAAGTCCGGCGAACACTATCGAACGATGGAATGAAACGATGAACACTCCCCTGGCCCGACAATTTCGTGCTTCTGTTGCCTGCGGCGAATGGCAAAAACCGACCTCTGGACAGGCACCGGGTTTTACCCAGGCTAACGTCGTCATCCTGCCCGAAAAATACGCCTTCGACTTCCTCCTCTTCTGCCAACGCAACGAACAGCCTTGCCCGGTTATCGATGTCTGCGAAAGCGGTGTTACCGCACTACCATTCGCAGCCCCCGGGGCAGATATCCGGAATGAAGTCCCTCGCTACCGAATCTATCGTCACGGCGAACTGGAGTGCGAACCCGACAATATCCTGAACCACTTTACAAACGGTTTAGTCACTTTTCTTCTCGGTTGTAGCTTCACTTTTGAACAGGACCTGCTCAACCACGGCATTCCGGTACGCCATATCGAACTTGAACGCAATGTTCCGATGTACATCACCAATCGGGAATGCCGCCCCGCCGGCGTCTTTTCCGGCCCGATGGTCGTCAGCATGCGACCGATTCCGGAAAATCTGGTCGACAAAGCCGCCGCCATCACTGCCCGTTATCGCAAAGCGCATGGCGCGCCGATTCATGTTGGCATCGCCGTCGAGCGGCCGGAAAGTGCGATTGACGGACATCGTTATTCGATGCGCGGCGAAATGCTCGACGATCTCGTTCCCGCAGCGGATCGATTACTGGAACCGGGTTTTCCACGCCCTTACGCCACGATTGCCATCGGCGATGGCGGTAACGAACTCGGATTGGGCAGTTTGAGGCAAGCGCTGAAAGACCGCATCACTCACGGGGAATTGATTTTCTGCGCCACGGCCGCCGACCATGTCATCCCTGCAGGCATTTCCAACTGGGGAGCCTTCGCGCTGGTCGCCACACTATCCCTATTGACGGGCCAGCGATTGTTACGCCCAGTAGAGCACGAACATACGGTCCTTGAGGCCTTGGTTGGCGCCGGTGCGGTTGACGGCTGTACGCGCAAAAACGAAATCTCTGTCGACGGCATCGCCTGGCCGGACTACGCCAACATCATTGCCGAAATCTACCGCGAGATCGAAACTTTGCCGGAAGGCCCTATCTAGACTCCTTGATGATTTGCCCAAACGCCGGCTGCACCGGGCGAGCATTCGGCGGATAGAGGCGCTGAAAAATGGCGAGCTGCGCTGTCGAAACCTGTACCGGCTGTTTAAACACGATCCACAGCACGTCTTCGCTGCATGGCGGCGTCGTCTGCGAGCCCATAAACGTAAAATAAGCCCGGTTTTCCGGCAACAAGGCCGGAACATCAAGATTCAGGGTCGGTGGCGCCACCTCGCCCCCTTTCTCTAACGGAATGTTGTTCAGCACCATCTGAACCACCGGATTCTCGACGCCTTTCTCGAGCAGGACGGAAACGATCGCGGTCTTTCCGTCAATCGACTGATGAACAAGTTGTGCCTCCATATCGAGAGCCTGTCCCTTGATGGTAAATTCAGAGGGGCGATGGAATTCGATACGGCTCAGCTCGTAACTCCTGCCCAACAGATCGAACCCGCCCCCACTGACGCTAACGCTCAGATTGCGTCTGGTATCGACGACCCGGAAAGGTACTGGCCGATAGGCCGATCTAACGGGTTCGAGATCAACTGCGATGCCATCGCGCAAATCGATTGGCGACTGACGACGTCCTGATGCACATGCTGCAAATTCAGTCTTCAACACTCCCCAATGCGCCGGACCGCCTTCACCGGCGTAATCCCAATCAATGACAGGCGCCGGCATTGGCGGCACTTTTCTGCGCGAGGAAACTCGCTTTGTGGCCAAAGCCGGACTGGAAGAACGAATTAGGATATTGAGATTCTTCTGGACTTCCTTCTCGACCATTTGTTCATTCAGCTTGCGCAATTCATTCGCTGCTGCGTTAACTTTGTCCACGGTTTCCCCGACCGATGTCGCTGCGCCCCCTGGCAATTTCGGACGGCAAACTTCACGGAGAAGGCGGTCATCCGGCGTTCCGGAACGCACGGGCATGTCATAGGGATTGATTACCTCCTCCTGCCGCAACAACGAACCATCTTCCTTGTAGTAGCTGCGCTTGAGCGTCGCGTAACTGCGTTCCTCGCAATTGAAGCGATTGAATATTTCAATAACGATATAGGAAGCCGACGTCTTGGGATCAACGATCGGCCGATCGAGAACAAGCCGCCCTTTCGCCGTGAAATCAGTTTTCGACAGTGCCACGATACTGTCCCGGTCAATTTCGACCCGCTTGCCTTGCTCAACGTCGACGACCTGCCAAGTCGCCTGCGCCAGCACGGGACACAGTGTTGCAACCAAGACGGAGATGAGCCTGAGACGCATGAACAAACTCCCGATATTTTTTGAACCCTATCGTCTGTTTCACGGACAACGCGAGGAATTCTTTAGCGGTTTTTCCGAAAACTATGGGAACAAAGACTGAGGCAAAGCCATCAAAACTGCCCGACTATTGTTAAAATGTGCCGTTGTAGCAGCATCAAGAATCACGTTAGGGGTGCCATACTGATGCCGGTACGGCTGAGAAAGACCCTTTGAACCTGTACGGGTAATGCCGTCGTAGGGAAGCGAAAGACCGGCATCCGTATTTCTCGCGCCTTGCGGCATTGTCTTGCTCGCTCACGAGCCATTGCAAGGACACACCATGAACGCCAACGAAATATTCCACGCCTCCGACGCCCATGTGGATGCAGCAGCCATCGAACCGCTGCCGAATTCACGCCGGATTTACGTCGCCGGCAGCCGTCCCGACATCCGGGTGCCGATGCGCGAAATCGCGCAGGCAGACACGCCGACCGGCATGGGCGGCGAAAGGAATCCGCCGATCTTCGTCTACGACTGCTCCGGCGCCTACGGTGATCCTCAGGCCAGCATCGATATCCGCAACGGCCTTCCCGCGCTTCGCTCCGGCTGGATTGCCGAACGCGGCGATACCGAGGAGTTGCCGGATCTCAGTTCCGAATTCGGCCGCATCCGCGCCGCCGACAAAATGCTCGACGACCTGCGCTTCCCCGGCCTGCACCGCAAGCCGTTGCGCGCAAAATCGGGCATGAACGTGACCCAGATGCATTACGCGCGGCGCGGCATCATCACTCCAGAAATGGAATTCATCGCCATCCGAGAAAACAGCAACCGCCGCGCCTACATCGAATCCCTTCAAGCCTGTGGTCCGCAAGGCCGGAAACTCGCCGACCTGATGACCCGCCAACACACCGGCCAGAATTTCGGCGCCAGCATCCCGGAGGAAATCACCCCCGAATTCGTGCGCTCCGAAGTCGCGCGCGGCCGCGCCGTGATCCCGGCCAACATCAATCATCCGGAAGCCGAGCCGATGATCATGGGCCGCAACTTCCTGACCAAAATCAACGCCAACATCGGCAACTCGGCACTCGGCTCCAGCATCCAGGAAGAAGTCGAAAAAATGACCTGGTCGATACGTTGGGGCGGCGATACGGTCATGGATCTCTCCACCGGCAAGAACATCCACGAAACGCGCGAATGGATCATCCGCAACAGCCCGGTACCGATCGGCACGGTACCAATCTACCAAGCGCTAGAGAAAGTCGACGGCAAGGCCGAGGAACTCTCCTGGGAAATTTTCCGCGACACGCTGATCGAGCAGGCCGAACAAGGCGTCTACTACTTCACGATTCATGCCGGCGTACTGCTGAGTTAC
>CAZNQL010000034.1:0-20676 GCA_964575415.1 uncultured Propionivibrio sp. | reverse complement strand
ACGACACCCAAGACAATGAGTGTCATTGTTGCATTACTCATGCTGACTACCTCCCATATAATTGTTGAGAACACTGACCCTAAACTAAAAACTACGACTACAAGTTGCGCAGTATCGTAGAACCTTTACGCCCGGTCAATGTCTGTTAAACAATTTTTTTTATGCGTAATTTTACGAATTGGTAAACCATTTGTTTTCAACCACCTGGCAAATCTCCCTTCACGCCCCTTTTTTATTCAAAAATCAACGCTAGGCGAATACAAACAAAACAGGGGCTGCAGCATATCCATGCCACAGCCCCTGAAAACCCCTAACGGGATTAGCTTTTCAAGCTTGATTAAGAATGTCTTTAATCCCCTAGGAATATACGGCGAGATAGCTGCTGACCACCATCACCACCACCAATCCAGACAACACAGCCCACCCCTCAAGCGTTCTCGGGTATCCAAAATTCATAAAATCGCCAAGAAACCCACGCCGGTTGAGAAAACTCTTTGATGGGTCGCGCATTTTGAACCACTTTTTTTTGCCCTCCGCCCCAATCAACAGTGAAGCGATCGCCGCCAGGATAAACCATGACAGCACCGCCAACCCGAATCGACTATTTATATCCAACGTTCCCCTCCACCTTATATAACCGCCCTTTGGGCAACATTTGGCGCCGCCCGAATAAATCGTTCACACACTCCAAGGCCATGCCTCGTGTTCCATTCTACAACAATAGATGCACCGGCCCCCTTACCCTGAACGTCCTGACAAACCGGCCGAAGCCCCCCCCCTTTCCCTGCATCATCTGCAAGGACATTACGGCGTATACTCGCCCCACTCAGCCTCAACGCTCACCTTCACTCCCCTTATGCCCCGACAATCCGAAGCCCCCATCATTTCCGAATTCGATGCCACGACTCTCGGGCAATTCTTTACACCGTCTGCGATTGTCGAGTGCATGCGAGAGCTTGTCCGTAACAAGGGACGCACCCTGGAGCCGGCATGTGGAGACGGCGCTTTCCTGAAACATTTTCCTGACGCCCTTGGCATTGAGATCGATCCACGCCACGCCCCTCCCAATGCCGAAGTCATGAATTTTTTCGAATTATCCGTTGATGAGCAGTTTGTTACCATCATCGGCAACCCGCCCTATGTCCGCCACCAAGACATCTCGCCAGGCACTCTTCGACTTGCAGGCAGTAGCGTGCTCGACAAACGATCAAATCTGTATCTTTATTTCATTGAAAAGTGCCTTCGTCATTTAGCGCCTGGCGGCGAGCTGATTTTCATCACCCCGCGCGACTTTATCAAATCGACATCCGCAGTGCCGATCAACCGCATCCTATTCGCCGAAGGAACCATTACCGACTTCATCGACCTTGGTGACACACACCTTTTCGAGGCGGCAACACCAAACTGTGCCATCTGGCGCTTCGAACGAGGCAACCTTTCACGACTCACCCGCTTCACCAGAATCGACAATACGAACGGTGCCGGCACCCTAAAAAACCCGCACTGGCAAAACCGTCGCTTTATCGAAGCCAGTGGACACCTGATGTTTACTCGGGATGAATACCCTCTGCGCCTGTCTGATGTAGCCTTTGTCAAGGTTGGCGCGGTCTCTGGCGCGGATGAAGTTTTCATTAATAATGAATTCGGCAACCGTGACTTCGTCTGCTCGTCGACGGTCTCCGACGGGAAGACCCAACGCATGATCTGGTGCGAGCCCGGCACCCTGGCCCCCACCGCCCTGATCCCACACAAAGACCGTCTTCTGGCGCGCAGAATTCGCAAATTCAATGAGCACAATTGGTGGCAATGGGGCCGAAGCGACTACCAGTCGGCACAGAAGCGAATCTATGTTAACGGGAAGACTCGCCAGCCCAAACCCTTCTTCGTTCACGATTGTGTAAACTATGACGGGTCCGTTCTCGCAATTTTTCCCCGTGACCCTTCAATCGACATCGGCGCGTTATCCGAAGCTTTGAACGCCGTTGACTGGAACGACTTGGGATTCGTCTGCGATGGGCGCTTCCTGTTCACACAGCGCAGCCTGGAACAGGCCCCGTTACCCCAATCATTCGACGCCTTCCTACCGGATAAAAACACGAGTTGGCGTGCGAAAATCAGGAAACTATTCCGGGCGTGATCCCGCAACGCGCTCGCACTGGAGGACTAACATGGTTCCGCATTTAACCACCGCGCTGACCGGCCCCTTACTGGAGCTCGAAGCCAAAGTCATCAATTCGGCGACAGCCATCGAATGTTGGCTGCGCGGCCAATGGCGCGAACATACCCCGCCCTTTTACGGCTCTGTTGACCTGCGCAACTCGGGGTTCAAGTTAGCCCCCGTGGACATGAATCTTTTTCCCGGCGGCTTCAACAATCTGAATTCGGCCTTCATGCCCCTGTGCGTGCAGGCGACGATGTCTGCGATCGAAAAAATCTGCCCAAACGCCAAACGCCTCCTGTTGATTCCCGAAAATCACACACGCAACATTTTCTATCTACAGAACGTCGCGCAGATCGTCACCATCTTGCGTCTTTCCGGGCTCGAAGTACGTCTGGGTTCGTTAATGCCGGAGATCGACAAGCCGACAACGGTTGAACTTCCCGGCGGCAAGAGCCTGCTGCTGGAACCGCTTCGGCGTAACAACAACCGACTGGGCCTGGACGGCTTCGAACCCTGCGCCATCCTGCTCAACAACGACCTGACATCCGGCATTCCCGACATTCTCGTCCGTCTTGACAAACAACTCGTCCTCCCTCCACTCCACGCAGGCTGGGCGGTGCGCCGCAAATCCAACCATTTCGTCGCCTATGACGAGGTTGCCGACGAATTCTCCCGGCTGCTCGGAATCGACCCCTGGCAGATCAACCCCTATTTCTCGGTATGCCATGGGGTGAATTTCCATGAGCGCCAAGGCGAAGAATGCCTAGCCTCTAATGTGGACGCCGTGCTCGGCCTAATTCGCGAAAAATACCGTGAATACGGCATTAAGGAGACCCCATTTGTCGTCGTCAAAGCCGATGCGGGAACCTACGGCATGGGTGTCATGACGGTCAGGGACGCCTCAGAGATCGTCGGACTCAATCGCAAGCAGCGCAACAAAATGTCGGTCATCAAGGAAGGCGCCAATGTCACTCAGGTCATCATTCAGGAAGGCGTGCATACCAACGAACGCGTCGCCGACGGCGTCGCCGAACCGGTGGTGTATATGATCGACCGCTTCGTTGTCGGCGGTTTTTATCGCGTCCACTCGGGACGTGGCCGTGACGAGAACCTCAACGCCCCCGGCATGCATTTCGAGCCGCTGGCTTTCGAAACCTGCTGCAGCATGCCCGACCATTGCCAACTGCCGGACGCTCCGCCCAACCGTTTCTATGCCTACGGCGTCGTCGCGCGGCTGGCACAACTGGCAGCCTCACGGGAACTTGATCGCACCGCGCCAGTCCTTGGATAAGGCATGAGATTATTGCAACTTCATGGTAACGGTGGACAATCGCGCGCCCGCTTATCTTCGAACCCGCTGTACCCCGCCAAGGAGAAGAATTAATGCGTCTTGCTTTTATTCTCGACCCGCTTGAATTACTCAAAGCCAAGAAGGACTCGACCATTGCCATGATGCGTGCCGCGCAGGACGCCGGGCATGCCGTATGGACCATCCAGCAACCGGATGTACATTGGTTGACGCTGCATGGCGTATGCGCTGCGGCCACGCATATCGAGATGCTCGATGACGACGAGGAATGGTTTGTCGAAATCGTCCGGCACGATGTTCCCTTGCGCGATTTCTCGGCAGTGATCATGCGCAAGGACCCGCCCTTCGACATAGAATACATCACGACTACCTGGCTGCTCGAGCGCGCAGAAGCCGAAGGTGCGTGCATCATCAATCGCCCCCAGGCCTTGCGCGATCATTCGGAAAAACTCGCCATCGCCGAATTTCCGGAATTCTCGGTACCAACGCTGGTCACGCGTGACGACCGACTGATCCATAAATTTGTCGACAATCAGCACGACGCGATTCTCAAGCCGCTCGACGGCATGGGTGGCCGGGAAGTGTTCCGGGTTCGCCGCGACGACCCGAACCGCAACGTGATCATCGAGACACTGACGCACAAGGGCAACCGTACGATCATGGGTCAGCGCTACATTCCGGAAATCGTCAACGGCGACAAGCGCATCCTGATCATTGGCGGCGAAGTCGTCGCCTACTGCCTGGCACGTATTCCGATGGCCGGCGAGACTCGAGGCAACTTGGCCGCCGGCGGCACCGGCGTCGTCCAGGAATTGTCGACTCGCGACCGTGAAATCGCGGAGGCGCTGGCGTCCGTCCTTACCCCACGCGGCCTGCTGTTCATCGGCATCGACGTCATCGGCAACTGGCTGACCGAAATCAACGTCACCAGCCCAACCTGCATGGTCGAAATCGCAGCCAGTACCGAAGTTGATCCAGCCGCCTTGTTCATCGCTGCCGTGGAACGTGAATGTACTCATTCCGCCTGATTGCTCTGGCCGCCTGTACTTTTATTCTCTTCGGCTGCGGCAAAGCGCCGCTTCATCATCAGGAATCCTTTGTTTTCGGCACCCGCGTTGAAATCCTGATTGCCGGCCTTGATGAAGCCAAGGCACGACCGGCAGCGGCAGCGGTGCTGCGCGAATTCGATCGCCTGCATCGCAGCTTCCACGCCTGGCGCCCTTCGGAACTGAGCGAACTCAATCTGGCCATTGCCAACGGCAACGTGCATGAAGTCAGCGCCGAACTCGCTGCCTATATCACTGATGCACAACGGTTATCTGCGTTAGGCGACGGCTTTTTCGATCCAGGAATCGGGAAACTGATCCACTTATGGGGATTCCAGTCGGACGAATTCCAAGCGGTTCTCCCCGACCCCAAGGCAATCATCGCTTGGCTGAAGGACAAACCAAGTATTGCAGACCTCGACGTCGATGAGAAAAAAGTGCACAGCCGGAATCGGAATGTTGCACTCGATTTTGGCGGCTACCTGAAAGGTGTCGCGCTCGATCGAGCGGCAACCCTGCTGCGCCAGCAGGGCGTCGACAACGCCCTGATCAACATCGGCGGTAACATTATGGCACTGGGCTCAAAGAACGGAGAAGCCTGGCGCGTCGGCATCCAGCACCCACGTCAGCCCGGACCTCTGGCAACGATCAAGCTACGCGATGGCGAAGCCATTGGCACTTCCGGCGACTACCAGCGCTACTTCGAGCTGGAGGGCAAGCGCTATTGCCACCTGCTTGATCCACGGAGCGGCAAACCGGCCATGCATACCCAAGCGCTGACTATTCTCGTATCGCCGCGCCCCGCCGCCGGCACCTTGTCCGATGCCGCCTCGAAGCCGCTTTTCATTTCGGGAAGCGACTGGCCGGTCTTGGCGCAAAAATTCAACATCCAAAATGTTCTGCGCGTTGAAGCCGATGGCCACATCCAGGTGACCGAAGCCCTACTCCGACGGCTTGAATTTATTGGTGGGCGTCCGCAAAACGTCGAAATCATTCCCTGAAGCGTCCCCAGTTATTCCTTGAGCCAAATAATCCCTTAGAATAAGGAATATTCTTGGTGGGCATCGGCGATGATTGGCATCTTCCTGATAACGCACGGCGCCTTCGGCGAAAGTCTGGTTCAGAACGTATGCCACGTTCTGAACAAACGCCCCCCGCAATTTTCCCAGCTCGGTGTTTTTGCTCAGGACGATCCGCTCGACATCCTGCCGATGGCTCGTCTGCTCCTGAAGGAAGTAGATAGTGGTGAGGGGGTTCTCATCCTGACAGACATCCTTGGCGCTACCCCGGCCAACCTTGCGCTCAAACTGATCAACCCAGGGCGCGTTGAAGCAATCTCTGGCGTCAGTCTACCGATGGTTCTTCGCGCACTGACCTACCGCAAACACGGGATGGAAACCATCCTCAGAAAGGCCGTCAGTGGCGGACACGATGGCGTCATCAACATGCATCGGCGTTAGCCGATCGACACAGGAACTTGTAATGGCTCGCGCAGAAATTGAAATCACCAACAAACTGGGGCTGCATGCACGCGCCTCTGCCAAGTTAACGCAACTGGCCGCCAACTTTGACTCCGAGGTCTGGATGGAAAAGGGCTCCCGCCGCGTCAATGCGAAAAGCATCATGGGCGTCATGATGCTCGCGGCGGGGCGAGGATCCAAGGTCGTCGTCGAAACCGAAGGCGAAGACGAACTGGAGGCGCTCGATTCGATCGTCAAACTGATTGCCGACAAATTTGGCGAAGGAGAATAATCCGGCCATGAGTTTCACACTGCACGGACTCGCTGTATCGGGCGGCATCGCCATCGGCCAGGCACACCTGATTTCGCAAGCAACGCTTGAAGTCTCGCACCTCGTCATTGCCCCACGCATGGTCGAGAAGGAAGTCGTCCGCTTCGAAGCAGCCTTGACCCAGGTCCGCAACGAATTCGAGGCCATGAAAACCGGCCTTGGTCATTCGCTCGCCGACATCGGCGCCTTCATCGACCTGCACTTGATGATCCTCTCCGATCCAGAACTGTGTGAAACGCCCAAGCAGATCATCCGCGAGCGGCGCTGCAATGCCGAATGGGCCATCGTCCAGCAGATGGAAGTCTTGGTCTCTCAATTTGAAAAGATCGAAGACGTTTATCTGCGCGAACGCAGTTACGACGTGCGCCAGGTCGTCGAACGCGTTGTCAGGGCGCTCGTAGGACAACCGAATCACGCCTCTGCACGGCTAGCCAAGGGCGTCAAGGGTCAGGACCTCATCCTTGTTGCGCACGATCTTTCGCCTGCCGACGTGATGGCATTCAAGGATCAGCACTTTGCCTCCTTCGTCACCGACGTCGGCGGCGCCACCTCGCACACCGCCATTCTCTCCCGCAGCATGGGCATCCCGGCGGTTCTCGGCCTGCACAACGCCCGGCAATTGATTCGCGACAAGGAAACCCTGATCGTCGACGGCACACGCGGCGTCCTCATCGTTAATCCGGACAAGCGCGTCCTCGAAGAATACGAACTGAAGAAAAGCTTGTTCGAGATCGAGCGCTCGAAACTCAAGTTGCTCAAGACCGCGCGGGCAACCACCCTCGACCGGGTCAAGATCGACATGCTGGCGAACATCGGTGGGCCGGACGACGTTGCCGCCGTCCTCGAAAGTGGCGCCGATGGCGTCGGCCTGTTCCGGACGGAATTCCTGTTTCTTGGTCGCGGCGACATGCCGGACGAAGAAGAGCAATACGAGGCCTACCGTAAAGTTGTCAAGAAAATGGAAGGCCGCCCGGTCACCATCCGCACCTTCGATCTCGGCACTGACAAGAATCTCTATGCTGACGAAGGCCCGGATGGACGCGCCCAGGACAATGCTGTTCTCGGCATGCGCTCGATCCGCTTATCACTCGCTGACCCCAAGCCGTTCCAAGCCCAGCTGCGCGCCATTCTGCGCACATCGAGACTCGGCAAGGTCCGGATTTTGATCCCGATGCTGTCGCACGCGCATCAGATCGACCAAACCCTGGCTGCGCTGGAGGAAGCGAAATCGAGCCTACGTGGCCAGAAAATCGCTTTTGACGAAGACATCGAAATAGGCGCAATGATTGAAGTTCCCGCCGCAGCCCTGGCCATCGGTCTTTTCTTGCGCCGCATGAACTACGTCTCGATCGGCACCAACGACCTGATTCAATATACGCTGGCCATCGACCGTAGCGACGAGCAAGTCGCCAACCTCTACGACCCCTTGCACCCGGCGGTGCTGATGTTGCTGGCGCATACCATCAGCAGCGCCGAGAAAGCCAACATCCCGGTTTCGATGTGCGGTGAACTGGCCGGCGACCCCAATTTGACCCGGCTGCTTCTGGGCATGGGGCTGCGCCAGTTTTCGATGCACCCGGCCCAAATCCCCGCCGTCAAACAAAAAGTCAAGCAGAGCGATATTTCCGAACTCGAACCGATGGTCAAACGCATTCTTCGTCTAGAGGAACCTCACAAGATTGTCGAACAGATCGAACGGCTCAACGCCTGGACGGGACACGCCATTTGACTTTTAGCAAGGCTGGCGGTAACTTGCCCCGGTACAGCGCCGATTTGAACCATCAGCTTGCGGGCGCTCTATAAATTCGGCTAAAGCGGGACCCGCCCAGTCCGCTTTCAATGGCCGACTGGGTTTTTGTTTCTATTTGATTTGGTGACAATGTCGCAAGAAAACTCTGTTGGATTCGTTATTCCACAACGCATCCGCTTCAATGAACCGATCGCCTTGAGGTGCGGGGCGAAGCTGCCCGGCTTCGAGCTTGTCTACGAAACCTACGGCCAACTCAACCCTTCACGCTCAAACGCCATCCTCGTCTGCCATGCCCTTTCCGGAGGACATCATGTCGCCGGCACTTATCGTGACAATCCGCAAAACGTCGGCTGGTGGGATAATCTGGTAGGTCCGGGCAAGCCGCTCGATACCGAAAAATTCTTTGTTGTCGGCGTCAATAATCTCGGCGGCTGTTATGGTTCGACCGGGCCGATGTCCGTCAACCCGCAAACCGGCAAGATTTATGGCGCCGATTTCCCCATGATCACCGTCGAGGACTGGGTCGCCGCACAAGCCCGCCTCGCCGACCACCTTGAAATCGACACCTGGGCCGGCGTCATCGGCGGCAGCCTCGGCGGCATGCAAGCGCTCGAATGGTCGCTGCAGTTTCCCGACCGTACTCGCAACGCTATCGTCATTGCGTCCGCGCCCAAGCTATCGGCACAAAACATTGCTTTCAACGAAGTCGCCCGTCAAGCCATCATCTCCGACCCGGACTTTCACGGCGGGCACTACGCCGAACACGGCGTCGTACCGAGAAACGGATTGCGGTTGGCGCGCATGATTGGCCACATCACCTATCTTTCGGATAGCCAGATGGCCGAAAAATTCGGTCGTCAATTACGTCACGGCGTGCACCGTTTCAGTTACGACGGCGATTTTGAGATTGAGTCCTACCTCGGCCATCAGGGCAACAAATTTGCTTCCTTCTTCGACGCTAACACCTATTTGATCACGACCAAGGCACTCGACTACTTCGACCCGGCCTACGCCTTTGACGGCAACTTGCCGATGGCGCTGGCGCGTGCCAAGGCAAACTTCCTTGTTGTCAGCTTCACGACCGACTGGCGCTTCTCGCCAGCGCGTTCCCGCGAGATCGTCTTCGCCCTCCTGCACAACCGCCGGCACGTTGCCTATGCGGAAATCGAATGTGACGCTGGCCACGACTCCTTCCTCCTCGACGATGCGCATTATCACGGCGTAATCCGCGCTTATCTGGAGAACATCACCGTATGAATTCGCCTACCCCTGATCAAATCGTAGCGGATGCATCATCGTCAATCGAGCACGAGCGTTTCGACTTTGCCGTGATTGCCGAGTGGATCCCTCCAGGAGAGCGCGTCCTCGACCTCGGCTGCGGCGACGGAAAGCTGCTGCGTTACCTGCGCGAGACGAAAAACGTCGCCGGCTACGGCGTCGAAATCGACCCGGAACGGGTGCTCGGCTGCATTAAAAACGGGGTCGATGTCATTCAGATCGACATTGAACGCGGCCTGCCCGAATTTGAGGACAAGTCGTTCAACCACGTCATCATTTCCGAGGCGCTGCAAACCATGCATGCGACGGAGAGAATTCTCGGCGAGATGTTGCGCGTCGCCGACGAAGCCGTCGTTAGCTTCCCCAATTTCGCGTACCGTGCCAACCGTGCTGCAATCGCTGACGGACACATGCCGGTTTCCGAAGACCTGCCCTACGCGTGGTACGAAACACCAAACGTACGTTTTTTCACCATCGTCGATTTCGAGGAGCTGTGCGACAAGCTGGGCATTGAGATCCGCGAGCGTCGAGCTTTTGACGATGGTGGCCGCCCCGTGACTGAAAACCCCAACCTCAACGGCAGCCTGGCCTTCTATCGCCTGGGTCGCAGAACCTGATGTCCCCGGGGAAACCGAACGCCCTGAGGGTGCTGCTGACCCGGAAGATGCTCATCTGCGTCTTCACGGGTTTTAGCTCCGGCCTCCCCCTCTACCTGCTGCTCAATTTGCTGCCGGCCTGGCTGCGTAGCGAAGGTGTCGATCTCAAGACGATCGGTTTTTTTGCGCTGGTCCAGTTTCCCTACACATGGAAATTCCTTTGGTCGCCCTTTCTCGACTGCTACGCGTTGCCGGTGCTCGGCCGGCGACGCAGCTGGATGCTGCTCATGCAAATCGGCCTCTTGCTCTCCATCGGCTTTCTCGGCGGACTATCACCAAGCAGCGAGATCACCCCGGTGCTCTGGCTAGCGGCGCTACTCTCCTTGTTTTCGGCGACACAGGACATCGCGCTCGATGCCTTCCGCCGCGAAATCCTGAGTGACGACGAACTCGGTCTCGGCAACTCGGTGCATGTCAACGCCTACCGTCTCGCCGGTCTGGTCCCCGGATCGCTATCGCTGATTCTCGCCGACCTCCTGCCTTGGTCACAGGTCTTCTGGATTACTGCGGCGTTCATGATTCCCGGCATGCTCATGGTGCTACTAGTTAAGGAACCGATCGCCGCCCGGGCCACACCAAGGACGCTACGCGAAGCGGTCGTTGAACCCTTCTACGAATTCATCCACCGTGCCGGCATGCGCCATACCCTGCTAATCCTTGCTTTTATCTTTCTCTACAAGCTCGGCGATTCGCTGTGTACGGCACTGGCAACTCCCTTCTACCTCGACATGGACTTCTACAAGACCGACATCGGCCTCATCGCCAAACACGCCGGACTCTGGCCAGCCGTGATTGGCGGCCTGCTGGGCGGGCTCTGGATGGTTCGCCTCGGCATCAATGGCGCCCTGTGGCTGTTTGGCATCGTGCAACTCGTGTCGATCCTCGGCTTTGCTTGGCTCGCTTGGCTTGGACCGCAGAGCAACATCGGTGTCGATCAACGACTGGCGCTCGCAGGCGTCATCGGCACCGAGGCACTCGGCGTCGGACTGGGGACGGCAGCGTTTGTCGCTTTCATCGCTCGTTCGACCCATCCTGCTTATACCGCAACCCAATTATCCCTATTCACCAGCCTTGCCGCCGTACCACGCACCTTCATCAATGCCTCTGCCGGATGGCTGGTGGAAAATATGGGCTGGTTCGACTTCTTTCTTTTATGCACGGCCCTCGCTGTGCCGGGCATGCTGCTACTCTTCCGCGTCGCCCCCTGGAGCGAACCTGGAAAGCCTGCTTAGCCCCCACCTCTGGAAATCCCGATGCCTGAGAATGGTCACTCCATTGCCGAAACGCTGATCGCCGCCGCACAGGAACTCTCGGAGTCTGTCGAACGACTCGACTTTTCGCCACCCGTCTCGCACATCTACAATCCTCTGGATTACGCTTGGTCGCCGCACGAAATATATCTACGCCGCTTTGGCGCAACCCGCAAGAAGATCGTTTTCATTGGCATGAATCCCGGCCCCTTCGGAATGGTGCAATGTGGGATTCCCTTCGGCGAGGTCGCCGCCGTACGCGACTGGATGAACATCTCGGCGCCGGTCAACAAACCGAAAAGCGAAAACCTGAAGCGCCCGATTGAGGGATTTGAATGCGCCCGATCCGAAGTGAGCGGACGTAGGCTATGGGCACTGTTCAAAGAGCGCTTTGGTACAGCGAATGCTTTTTTTTCCGATCATTTTGTCGCCAACTACTGTCCGCTGGCTTTCTTCGATCAAGGCCGCAATCTCACTCCCGACAAATTACCGGCCCACGAAGCTAGTCACCTTTACGCTTTATGTGACGAACATCTCCGGAAACTGGTGACAACACTTCGACCTCAATGGGTAATTGGCATCGGCGGATTTGCTGAAGAACGCGCCAAAAATGCCTTGCAGGGATCGGACGTCAGGATCGGTCGAATATTGCATCCGAGCCCTGCCAGTCCTGCGGCGAATCGAGGTTGGTCTGAGGCCGCAACGCGACAACTGACGACGCTCGGACTCTGGACATAGATCGGCCGCTCGAAAGAGGAATTGCTGCAATTCGGGAACAGCTTTTTCTTGAACAGAACGCCAGCGGCCAAATCTCAGCGCCCTCTGATCGTTTAGGTGTCAGCCCCGTATCCCGAAAGCCAATAAGCGGTTCCTGACGGTACGGAAAGCCTTCCAGGCAACCACACCGCGCTTTGCCCAGCTCCAGAAGCGTTTTCTGTCGATCAGGAATAACCCGGCGACGGCCGCCGCCACGACAGCCGGATTACGCTTCATGTAGTCGGTGGCGGATCGCACCGACGCCAAAACGCAATCCAGCTTTTCAAGCGCCAGGCTTACCGGCTGAGCATCGCGGCGCATGGATTCGCGTTGCGATGCGATGCGCTCCTGCAAACGGCCGCGCCGCAAAAGGATCTCATTGAGCTTGCTGTTCATGCCCTGACGCAGCCTTCAACTGACGGATATCCTCTTGCAGTTCGGCAATCGTTGCCGAAAACATGGGTTGCGGACGTTGCATCAAGCGCCGAAGCTGGCTAAGAAGATAAAGTCCAAGCAGCAAAAAGAATCCGGTCGCCACACCGAGAACCACCAACCGACTGTCCCAATACAGCACTGCAAGAAAAACCACGGCCAGGAGAATGAATACGCCGAGGCAAAACACCGTTCCCAGCGCCGTGACAACCAGGTTGATAGTGCGTAACTTTTCCTCCTCGAGCTCATTGCCGAGCAATTCGAGGCGCGTTTTTCCCGTCGCGAGCAAGGTCGCGACAAGCCCCTTCAAGCTACCGAAGAGGCCACGGCCGTCTTCCCGGTGATCATCCATGACAGATCTTAGCGACGGCTGATCAGAACACCGATCAGAAAGCCAACGCCAGCAGCAATACCGACAGCGCGCCAAGGATTGTCATTGACATAGTCGTCAGTCGCCCGCGCGGCGGCCTTGGTACGGTCGACCAGAGCGGCCTCGGCATCGGCAATGCGTAACTTCGCATCGTGCAGCCGCTCGGCCATCCGTTCGCGCATCCCGGCCATTTTTTCTCCAGCGACTCCTGCCGTGGCGCGCAGAATCTCCTCAGTATCAGCGACGACACTCTTCATGTCAGAAACGAGTCTTTGTCTGTTGGTAGTCGAAAATTCAGCATTATCGGACATGGCAACCTCACGAATAAAAAATATCAGCAACAAGAAATGCACCGGCAATCGGACAACGTCGCCGACACTGCGTTCAGAGTATCCAATTTGTGAGCCCAGATCAATCCGAAGATCAACTTCTGCCCACCAGAGTACGGAAAACGCTCATCAAATCCAGATAATTGTAACTTTTCCGCCCCTGGTTCAGAATGTGGCTTCCCAATCCGGCAATTGCGACCGCCCTCTCCGGGCTCTACTCTGAAAGCCAACAGATATGACAAATCCCAACAAGCCTACCGTCTACGGTACGGAAGATCTGCTGATCAGCCTGTGCAACTCGGTCACAAAAGTCCTGAACCTCGCTACGCAGAGCCAGATCCGGTATTCGGGGATGGTCCAGCGGATCACGAAGACCTGCCTGAAGCCCGACATCGGCTGTTTCGTCCTCTTCGACGGCGGCTTTTCCGGACTCGTGGTCATCAACTTTGACGCCACGACAGCCATGGAACTTTATGAGAGTTACATGCTGAACATGGGCATGCCGAAGGAAGAATTGGCCAGTTCGCACACCTCCGACGAGGTCGGCAACGCCATGGGCGAACTGATGAACCAGATCATCGGCGACTTCACGAGCAAGATCCAACGCGAACTGCAAACCCATATCACACAGAACCAACCGAAAATGCTGGTCCTCAACAAGCAGGTCATGCTTAGCGTCGATACGAACCTTGACCAACCGGAAACACGGCGCGTGACCTTTTACACGGGTCGGGACAACATCTTCTATCTAGAACTGTCGATCGACCGTACCGAGTTCATCAGGCTCTTCGATTTCGAGACGGAGGAATCGCAAGAAGTGGACCCCGACGAACTGTTCGCTCAGGCAACCAACCGTAAATCGCCAGCGGCCAACCCGTTGAAGGCGGACGACAACGAAGACTTGCTGAAATCTCTCGGCATGTAGCTGACTCACCCCGGAGCTCAGCCGGCAACAGCCGGCTGAGGCGTCCAGTCGTAATCGATCGTCAGCGGCGCATGGTCGCTGAAGCGGCTCTCTTTGTATACCGAAGCGGCTTTTGCCGCGGCATCGAGGCCAGGCGTCGCCAGTTGGTAGTCCAACCGCCAGCCGACGTTCTTCGTCCAAGCCTGACCGCGATTCGACCACCAGGTATAACTTTCCTCCGTCGCATCCGGGTATAGCCGCCGATAGACGTCGCACCAGCCGGCCTCGTCGAGGACCCGGCTGACCCACGCGCGTTCCTCGGGCAGGAATCCCGAATTTTTTTGATTGCTTTTCCAGTTCTTGAGGTCGATTTCCTGGTGCGCGATGTTCCAGTCGCCGCACACGACAATGTCGCGTCCAGTTCGCCTAAGTTCGAGGAGATGCGGATAGAAGAAGTCCATGAAGCGGAACTTCGCTTCCTGCCGCTCCGGCGAACAGGAGCCCGACGGCAGGTAAAGCGAGATAACTGACAGCTTGCCGAAATCCGCGCGCAAGTAACGCCCGTCCGCGTCGAACTCGGCGTTGCCCACGCCCTCTATGACCGCATCGGGTAATTTACGGCACCATAGGCCGACGCCGCTGTAGCCCTTCTTCTCGGCCAAATGGTAATAAGCATGCATTCCCGGCGGCGCTTTCATTTCTTCCGAAAGATCGGGCTGCTGCGCTTTGATCTCCTGCAAACAAACGACATCGGCATTTTGAGCCTCTACCCAGGGCAAGACACCCTTGCGCCATGCCGACCGGATGCCGTTGAGATTTAGGGTAATGATGCGTAACATGTCGGTTCCGTTTTTGTTATGAGATCGCCGGGTGCCCCATGGACTTTCGTCAGGAATTCATCGAATTTGCCTTGAAACAGAACGTACTGCGCTTTGGCGAGTTCAAAACCAAGGCCGGGCGGCTTTCTCCCTACTTCTTCAATGCCGGCCTCTTCAACGACGGCGCGGCGCTCGATCGATTGTCGCAATTCTACGCGAAAGCCATCCTCGCCAGCGGCATCGCGATCGATACGCTCTTCGGCCCGGCCTACAAGGGAATTCCGCTCGTCGCCGTCAGCGCACTGGCTCTAGCCCGCACCGGACATAACCTGCCCTTCGCCTTCAATCGCAAGGAGGCCAAGGATCATGGGGAAGGCGGCAGTATCATCGGCGCGCCACTGGCCGGACGTGTCCTGATCATTGACGATGTGATCTCGGCCGGCACATCGGTGCGTGAATCGGTCGATATGATCCGAGCTGCGGGCGCCACGCCCTGCGGCGTCGTCATTGCGCTCGACCGGATGGAACGCGGCAGCGGCGAATTGTCCGCGGTCCAGGAGGTCGAAAAAGATTATGGCATCCCGGTGGTCGCCGTCGCCACGCTCGACGACCTGATGGCTTTCCTCCACGACCGCCCGGATTTCAAGGAACATGAATCGGTGGTCGCGCACTATCGTGAAAAATATGGTGTCGAAAAGGGCAACTAGGCTTTCCTTGCTGGCGGCCACGCTGCTGTCAGTTTTTGCCCCGCCCGCCCAGGCAGCCGGCGCCATGTTCTGTTGCCACGACGCCAACGGCAAGCAAATCTGCGGCGACACGCTGCCCCGCGAGTGTTACGGCCGTGCTTATCGCGAAATCGGCAGCTCGGGTCGGACGATTCGCGAGGTCGAGGCCCCGCTCAATGCCGAGCAGCGCGCTCAACGTGCGGCAGAAGAAGAAAAACGAAAACGGGAAGAGGCCGCGCGCAAGGAACAGCAACGCAAGGATCAAGCTTTGCTGAATACCTACAGTAACGAACAAGACATCGAGGCGATGCGTCAGCGCGCCAACGACGATGTGCAAAAATCGATCCGAAGCGCCGAAGCAAAAATCGTCGAAATCCGGAAACAGCGCAAGAAATACGAAAACGAAGCCGAGTTCTACAAGAAGAAGCAGCTCCCGGTCGATATCCAGAAAGGCCTCGACAATGCGGATTTCGAAATCAAGGCTCAGGAATCGATCATCGAATCCAAGAAGAAAGACCTTAAAGTCATCCGCGAGAAATACGACGAGGATCGCCGCCGTTTTATCGAACTGACTCGGAGTGGTGCCGCCAACGCCCTGCACCGCTGAGCCTTACTTACAGTTGCCAACACCTTTCCGGCCCGGCAAAAAAGACTTTACCGGGGCATCCGGATGCCGACACCGAAACCTGTGCGGGACGAAACACGGCGCTTTATTCGCGCTCTTAACCGAGTTTCTTGCGCAGCAGTTCGTTGACCTGTTGCGGATTGGCCTTCCCCTTGGTCGCTTTCATCGCTTGGCCGACCAACGCGTTGAAAGCCTTCTCCTTGCCTGCCCTGAATTCGGCAACCATCGCCGCGTTGGCCGCAAGAACCTCGTCGATCAGGGCCTCGATGGCGCCGCTATCGGTAATCTGCTTCAGCCCCTGCTTCTCGATGACCTCGTCGGCGGATTGCCCCTCTCCAGACCACAAGACCTCAAAAATCTTCTTGGCAATGTTGTTCGAGATCGTATTGTCGGCGATGCGCGCAACGAGACCGCCCAGTTGCATTGCTGAAACAGGCGAATCGGCGAGGTCTTTCCCTTCCTTGTTGAGGAGCGCCGCCAGATCGACCATCACCCAGTTAGCACATTGCTTGGCCGCCTTCATGCCGGCAACGGCGACGACGGCTTCGTAGTAATCGGAGACCTCGAGCGACGCCGTCAGTGTCGAGGCATCGTAGGAGGAAAGCCCAAAATCGGTCATGAAACGCTGCTTCTTGGCCGACGGCAGCTCGGGCATCGCGGTACGCGTCTGCTCGACCCAGTCACGCACGATTACCAACGGCAGCAGATCAGGATCGGGGAAGTAACGGTAATCGTGCGCATCCTCCTTCGAGCGCATGGCGCGCGTCTCGCCGGTATCCGGGTCGAAAAGCACGGTCGCCTGCTGGATGGCCCGCCCGTCCTCGATTTCGGCAATCTGCCACTGCACCTCGTAATCAATCGCTTGTTGCATGAAGCGGAACGAATTGAGATTCTTGATTTCGCGGCGGGTGCCGAATTCCTTCTGCCCAACCGGACGCACCGATACGTTAGCATCACAGCGGAAGGAGCCTTCCTGCATATTGCCGTCGCAAATCCCGATCCAGCGCACCAGGGCATGCAACGCCCTGGCGTAAGCGACCGCTTCCGCCGATGAGCGCATATCGGGTTCGGTAACAATCTCAAGCAATGGCGTTCCCGCCCGGTTGAGGTCAATCCCGGACTTGCCGTGAAAATCCTCGTGCAGGGATTTTCCGGCATCTTCTTCAAGATGGGCGCGTGTCAGGTGGATGGTTTTTTCGGCCTGATTCTCACCCTGGCCCACTTGAATCGCCACCCTGCCACCAACGACGACCGGCAATTCATACTGACTGATCTGGTAGCCTTTGGGCAAATCCGGATAAAAGTAGTTTTTGCGCGCAAAAACCGATTTTGGTGCCACGTCGCCGTCAACGGCGAGTCCGAAACGAATCGCGCATTCGACAGCCCCTTTGTTGAGCACGGGCAGCACGCCAGGTAGCGCGATATCCACGGCGTTCGCCTGCACATTCGGCTCCGCGCCGAAGGCCGTCGAACTGCCGGAAAAAATCTTCGAACGCGTCGCCAGTTGCACGTGCGTCTCGATGCCGATGACGACTTCCCATTGTTTCATTGCGTAGCACTCACTCTAATTCAATGATCAAGAACAGCGGCCGTTCCGGGTATCAACCATGATCGGCCAGAGATAACTGTAAGCATCTCCGCTGCATTTAGAACGGCATTCATTAAAGGCCACCGTAACGTTGCGCTCCTGCTCCCAGATGCGCACCACGCAACCGCTCGCTTCATCGCTCAATACGACGTTGGGCAAGCGCGCCGTCTGCCGGAATCCTTTCATGTCGAAACGACAGATCCCCTGTCGGGGAACACTGACCTCAGCGCTAAAACGCCTCACCTCGGCCTTGCTCACCTGTAGATCCATGGAGCCGCGACCACCGGACACATCATGGAAACGACAGCGGGTGCGCACATCGAGCGGCCGCTCGGGGATCGGCTTGAGCTTGCGACCCAGCAAATGCTTGAGCGGCTGCGACTCGATCCGGTCTTGCTGTTTCTGCGCGGAATCGTCAGTACTGGAGCCTGAGATCGAATCCGGGTCGGGCGTTGCGCAGGCAGCAAGCAGAACCACCAGCCAGATTGCCAATAACCGCCGCATCACCATAGTCACTCCGCTTTAATCGAGGCCAACCGGGAACTGCCGATGCCAGCCGGTGACCTGTTGGTAACGATGAGCAACGTTGAGCAGGCGCGCTTCGCCGAAGTAATCGCCGATCAGTTGCAGTCCGACCGGCAATCCGCGGGCAAAACCGCAGGGAACCGACATGCCGGGCAACCCCGCCAGATTGACGGCGAGCGTATAGATGTCCGAGAGATACATCTGCACCGGATCGTTCACTTTCTCGCCCAGCTTGAACGCCGTCGTCGGCGTGGTCGGTCCCATGATCACGTCGCAGGACTTGAAGGCTTCGGAAAAGTCATTGGCGATCAGGCGACGGATACGTTGTGCCTGCAGGTAATAGGCATCATAGTAGCCGTGCGAAAGCACGTAGGTCCCGATCAGGATGCGGCGCTTCACTTCATCGCCGAAGCCCTGCGCCCGCGTCCGGGCGTACATGTCGTTGAGATCGGCATACTCTGGAGCGCGATAGCCGTAGCGGACACCGTCGTAGCGCGACAGATTCGAACTGGCCTCGGCCGGCGCGATCACATAATACGCCGGCACCGACAGTTTCATGTTCGGCAGTCCGACTTCGACCGTTTCAGCACCGAGTTTGCGGTACTCGGCAATCGCTTCCTCAACCCGCCGCATCACTTCGGCGTCGCAGCCTTCTCCGAAAAATTCCTTGGGCAGGCCAATGCGGAGCCCGGCGAGCGGCTTGTCGAGATCGCGCGCGTAGTCTTCGGCCGGCCGGTCGAGGCTGGTCGAGTCACGCTCGTCAAAACCGGCCATGACGTTGAGCAACAGCGCGCAATCCTCCGCCGTGCGCGCCATCGCGCCGCCCTGATCGAGCGACGAAGCGTAGGCGATCATGCCGTAACGGGAAACAACACCGTAGGTCGGCTTCAGCCCGGTCAGATTGCACAGCGCTGCCGGCTGACGGATCGAACCACCGGTATCGGTACCGGTCGCTGCTGGCGCCAGCAGCGCGGCGACCGCCGCCGCCGAGCCGCCCGACGAGCCGCCGGCGACCCGTTCAGTATCCCAAGGGTTTTTCACGGCGCCATAAAATGACGACTCGTTCGACGACCCCATGGCGAACTCGTCCATGTTCGTCTTACCGAGATTGACGGTCCCGGCCGCGTTAAATTTCTCGATGACGGTCGCGTCGTAAGGACTGACGAAATTACCGAGCATTTTCGAACCGCAGGTCGTCAACATCCCTTGGGTACAGAAGATATCCTTCTGGGCCACCGGAATTCCGGTCAGTGGCCCAGCCTCCCCGGCGGCACGCCGTGCATCAGCCGCTCTGGCCTGTGCCAAAGACATTTCGGCGTCGACCGTGACGTAGGCGTTGATCATGGGATTCAACCGGGATATCCGGTCGAGATAGGCTTGGGTCAGCTCGACGCTGGAAATTTCCTTGCTCGCCAGCGCCTGCGACAGTTGGGAAAGGCTGCGCTCGATCATTCGATCACCTTTGGCACGAGATACAGGCCGGCCTCGGTTTCCGGCGCCACCGCCTGGAACGCCTGCCGCCGGTTTTCTTCGGTCACCGCATCTGCACGCAGACGCTGGCAAAGATCCTGCGCATGCGCCATCGGCTCGACACCCTGCGTGTCAATGGCCTGCATTTCTTCGATCAGGGTGAATATTTCGTTCAGGTGGCCGAGCGTCGATTCCGCCTCGGCGTCGCTGACTTCGATCCGGGCGAGATGCGCGATGCGCCGGACTTGTTCCAGGGTAAGCGACATGGGTAATGAAATCTGTAAGATTGTGAAATCAGGAGGGCTTATAAGGTATCATAAATGCTTTATTCGCCGCAGCCCCTGCGGAGCTTTTACGGATATTCGGCATGTTCAGTTTCCTGCGCAGTTATTTCTCGAACGATCTGGCGATCGACCTCGGCACGGCCAACACTTTGATTTATGTCCGCGGCAAAGGCATCGTCCTCGACGAGCCGTCGGTCGTCGCCATTCGCATGGAAGGCGGCCCCAACGCCAAAAAAACGATCCGGGCCGTCGGCCAGAACGCTAAAGAAATGCTTGGTAAAGCGCCGGGCGCCATCACGGTGATCCGCCCGATGAAGGACGGCGTGATCGCCGACTTCACCGTCACCGAGCAAATGCTCAAGCAGTTTATTCGCAAGGTCCATGACTCGCGCCTGCTCTCGCCCAGCCCGCGCATCATCATCTGCGTTCCCTCGGGTTCGACCCAGGTCGAACGTCGCGCCATCCGCGAATCGGCGATCGGCGCCGGCGCCAGCCAGGTTTTCCTGATCGAAGAGCCGATGGCTGCCGCCATTGGCGCCGGCCTGCCCGTCTCCGACGCCACCGGATCGATGGTCGTCGACATCGGCGGCGGCACAACGGAAGTCGGTG
>CAZNQL010000033.1:0-21706 GCA_964575415.1 uncultured Propionivibrio sp. | reverse complement strand
GGCTCCCCACAACACCAGCCCTCTCCATCTCACGATGCAGAGGGCTGCGTGCTTTGTAATCTTCATTTGTACAAAGGCTTCGTAAGCGGTCCAGGCGACGGTCCCGCATTTTTGCAGTGCCTCTTTGAAGACCTCGTTCTCCAGCATGGCGTTGGCCAGCAACCTCTGGAGCCCGGTATTCTCGCCTTCGAGTTCCTTGAGCCGCTTGGCGTCAGAAACGCTAATGCCGCCGAACTTGTTGCGACGGAACCGTCGGTGCTGTCGGGGGGATACCGGCGGCGCTACTGTCTTACCGGAACTTGTTGATCGGCGAATCTAAGCGATTCAGCGTGCTGCTGCCGCAATCGACTGGAGGAATTCATCGGCACTTTGAAAGCCGACGACACGGACGTTGCCAATTTCCTCGCTGCGTTTGTCGAAGAAAATAATGCCGGGCGGCCCGAACAATTTAAAGTGGGAAAGCAGTGCTTTGTCATCCTCCGAGTTGGCGGTGACATCGGCCTGTAATAGCACCCAGCCGGCAAGACGTTCCTGCACGCGCGGGTCGCTGAAGGTGAAGCGCTCCATTTCCTTGCACGAGATACACCAATCGGCGTAAAAATCGAGCATCACAGGCTTGCCGGCAGTTTTGAGTCGGGCGTCGAGTTCTGCGACGGAGCGGATGCGTTCGAACGACAAAATCTTTGCCTTGCCCTCGTTGGTCCCGATGCGCAGGCCAGCCAGCGGTTGCAGCGGATCTTTGGCGCCGGAGAGGGCGCCGAGCAGCAGCGCGGCACCGGCAATAAGCAAGGCGACTCCGATGCCTTTCCAGAATCGCGACCAGTTACCGCTGTGCGGAGGTAGCGGATCGATGGCGCGCAATTGGATGGCGCTACCGATCGCCAGCAGTGCCCAGGCGGCCATCGACAGTGGGGTCGGAATGACCGGCGAAACAATCCAGATTGCCGTGGCGAGGAGGATGACGCCGAAAGTCTTCTTGACCGACTCCATCCAGGGGCCGGATTTTGGCAACAGTGTTCCCGCCGAGAGGCCGACGACGAGCAGCGGTGCGCCCATGCCCAGCGCCATGAAGAAGAGCGCGATGCCACCGAGCGCGGCGTTGCCGGTCTGGCCGATGTAGAGCAGGGCGCCGGCCAGGGGTGCGGCGACGCAGGGACCGCAGATCGGTGCCGAGAGGAAACCCATGAGGGCGACGGCGGGCAGCGAGCCGCCTTTGAGGTGGGCAGCTTCTTCGGAAACCTTGCTTTGCAGGAAGGTTGGCAGTTGCAGTTCGTAAAAGCCGAACATCGATAGCGCAAGCATTACGAAGACGAGTGCAAAGCCGCCGAGTGCCCACGGGGTCTGCAGGGCGGCGGAAAGCAGCGTGCCGGTGAGGCCGGCGGCGACGCCGACGGCGGCGTAGGTGACCGCCATGCCGAGGACGTAGGCCAGCGAGAGAGCGAAGCCGCGTGCATGCGAGATGCCGTGGCCGTCGCGGCCGGCGCCGACGATGATGCCGGAGAGGATAGGGATCATCGGGAAGATACAGGGGGTGAAGGCGAGCAGCAGGCCGAAACCGAAGAAACTGATGACGACCATCCAGAGGTCGGCGTCCTTGAGCCAGCGCGCGATGCGTCCGGATTCGTCGTGGCCCGTGATGGGGGCTTCAATGGCCGGCGTTTTCGCTGGGTCAGGCAGGAGGATCTGCAGCGTCTGTTTTTGCGGCGGATAGCAGACGCCGGCGTCGGCGCAGCCCTGTGAAATGACGTTGAGGGTCACCGGCAGCGGGACGGAGACAGTGCGTTCGACGGGCAAGCGGATGACGGCTTCGTGGTAGTACACCTCGACCTTGCCGAAGGTGTCGTCGATCTTCTCCTTGCCCTTGGGCAGCACGGGCGCGCCGAGCGTCAGGCCCTGCGTAGCGGTCGAGAAGCAGAAGTTGTCGCGGTAAAGGTAATAGCCCTTGGCAATATCGAAGCGGACTTCGATCGTTAGCCCATCGAGCGCACGCGCCTGCGGCTTGAAGGCGAGCGTAGGCGGCAGCAGGTCGATGGCGCTGGCCGACGCCGCCAGCAGCAAAGGCAACAAGAAGGCGAGAAAGAGGCGCCGGATCATGAGGCGTCGTCGGCGAGCGTTTCCGTCGCTACCCAGGCGAGGTAGTCCGGCAGCCCGCGCGTTACCGGCAGGGCGATGATTTCGGGCGTTTCGTAGGGATGGCGCGCCCGGATGGCGGCTTCCAGCGCCGGGTAGCCGGCTTCCGTCGTCTTGATCAGCAGCGGCACTTCGTTGGCGGATTCCACTGCGCCTTGCCAGTGATAGAGCGAACGGCACGGCTGCAGGATATTTACACAGGCGGCCAGCCGGTGGTCGACGAGTTCGTCTGCCAGCGCTTCGGCAGTGGCTTGGTCCGGGAGGTTGGTGAGTACGAGAAGAATGCTCATCGCGGCGATTCTACTACCGAGCGGAGCATCGGGGGGAAGCGGGTACGCCGCGTCGGGCCGCGACCTACCCGGAAGGGTCATTGCATCAGAAAAGTCGTTTCTGTGCCGTTGTCCCAGCCGTCCCACAGATAGTCGTCAGCCTTGTTGTCGGCGATCAGCCGCAACGCGTAGTTGACCTGCTCCTTGTAGAACTCGCAGAAGGCGCCGATCTTGTCCATGCCGCCGTTCATTTCGTGCGCCTCAGCCGGGCAGGGCGAGCCACAGAAATGGCGGATGGCGCAGTCGTTGCACGGCGCGAAAGTATCGACGTCGCGCGCGGTAACGGTGCGGAAAGCGTTTGATGCGAGCGCTGATTGAATGCCGCCGTCGTCGAAGAGATTGCCGCCGTTGAACGCCGGCAGGCCGATGAACTCGCTGCACGGATAAAGGCTGCCGTCTGCCGCCAGGGCGAAGAAGGCGCGCCCGCCACCGCAGGGCGAGATGTCGCACATCAAGCGGCGCGTTGTCGGCGCCAAGATGCCGATGAGGATGTTGGCGAAGTTGGCGACAACGAGTTTCCGCCCGGTCTGCTGGTACAACTCGTGTGTGCGGTGGAGGGCCGCGAAGAGCGCCCGGCCCATGTCTTCGTCTTCCGGTTTGACGCCGCGTGCGCCGGGAAGCGTGCAACGCAGCGTGTTGAGCATGCAGGTCGGCACTTCATGCGCGTGGAACAGATCGACCATCTGCGTCAGGTACGGCAGGTTCTCGGTGGTGCAGGTGGTGATCACGCTCCACGAGCCGTAGCCGCGCAGCTTGTTCATCGCATCGAGAACTTTGTCGTGGACGCTCTTGCCGCCCCAGGTCTTGCGCGTGGCGTCGGTGATGCCGGCGACGGGACCGTCGAGCGACAGGCCGATGCTGACATTGCGCGCAGTGAGGAATTCGATGGCTTCATCGTCGAGCAGGGTGCCGTTGGTCTGCAGGCCGAAGGCAAAGTCGTCGCCGAATTGTTCGATGGCGGCGAAGACGGCATCCTTGTTCATCAACGGTTCGGCGCCGTGGAAAATGACGCACGGTTTGCGGTCGGCGGGCATGACGCTGCGGAAGTAATCGCGCAATTTGCCTAGTGCAGCGATCAGTTTCTCCGTCGGCATGTGGCTGCCGTTGCTACGCTGCATCCCCGGCAGGTAGCAGTAAGTGCAGTTGAGATTGCAGCGCTCGGTCGGATTGAGGTAGACGCCGGAGGGCGTCAGTTCGAAACGCAACGCGTGCAGCTCGCGTGCGAATTCATCGGCTTTGTCGTGAAAGCTGTCGATTAGCGATCCGGAGGCTAGTGATTCTTCAATTCGTCGCTTGTCAACGAGCGCCCAAAAAGCGGTGCGGGGGTCAGTGACAGCGGTATAGACGGCATGGCCGATGTCCACGGGAATCAGCGGGCCAGCTTTCGCGGCCCGGTCAATTTCGGCGACGGTCATTTACTTGGCCGCTTTCTTGTCCATCAACACGTAATGCGAGAGGCCAATCCCATCGGGGTTGCAGCTCTTGCGGATGGCGATGGTGGGGGCGGTCGAGGGCTGGCCGGGAGTGGCGGCTGCAGTTGCGGCGGTGTGTTGCTGAACGGCTTGGGTCATGGTCTTCTCCTAGGGAAGTTGTCATCGCACGACGTGTGCGCTACTCAGATCCGACACGTCTTCTGGCTCCCGGATCGTCCGAAGCGCTTCACCTTCCCAACGGGAATTACCGTCAGTGGTCGGTCTTGCGACCTTGAAGCTTTCGTCCCCGGTTACAGCGGCGGGCCCGCCACGGATTCGCACCGTGTTCCGTGCGTCGAACTGATTGGGGCAGGATTCTCACACTGGACCGGGGGTTGGTCAAGCAAAAAACTTTATGCGAGCAGGCGACGCCGTGTCAGCACGGTCGCAACCCAGAATCCGAGCACGGTCGTGATTGCCAGTACGCCGACATGCAGGGCGGCGTCGGCCGGTATCGCGCCGAGAAGCAGCGGTCGTGCGAGCTGCACGGCATGCGATAACGGCAGGAGGGATGCGAAAGTATTGATCGCCGCGGGTAACTGGTCGGCCGGGAAGAAGACACCGGAGACCAGAATCATCGGCGTGATGAACAGCGTGAAGTAGTACATGAAGAAATCGAACGACGGCGCGAGTGCGCACACGATCAGGCCGAGGGCGGCAAAGGCGAGACCGGTGAGGAAAACGACCGGAATCACCCATAACGCTAGCGGCGAGGAAGTGAGATCCAGGGCGACGATGACGAGTAGGATCGCTAGCCCGGAAAGCAGACTTTTCGTCGCCGCCCAGACGAGTTCGCCGGCGAGAACATGGTCGACGGTGAGCGGAGTATTGAGGATCGCGTCCCAGGTTTTCTGGACATGCATGCGCGAGAACGCCGAATACAGGGCTTCGAAGGTGGCGGCGTTCATGGTGCTGGCGACAACGGTGCCGGCCGCCAGGAAGCTCAGGTAGCTGACGCCCTCGATCTGCGGCAGCAGGCCGCCGAGACCGTAGCCGAGGCCGAGCATGTAGATCAGCGGGTCGGCGAGGTTGCCGAGTACCGAGGGCAGCGCCAGCTTGCGCCAGACCAGGAAGCTTCGCCGCCAGACAGGCTGCCAGCGAAGTCCGGGGCGAGGGAAGGAATACAGGCTTCTGGCGTTCATATTCAGTCCCGCAGTTCGCGCCCGGTTAATTTGATAAAAACATCTTCAAGCGTGGCGGCGCGATGGATGTAGCGCAGTTCGGGTTTCCCAGCGAGCGTGGCAAGCAGCGGCGCGCTGTCGCCGCAATAGAAGAAAGCCGTTTCGCCGGCGACCTCAAGGCGTTCGCCCAACCCGGCATTTTCCCGCGCCCAGGTCCCGGCATGTTCACCATAGACTTCGACGACTTCCGGCTCGATATGTTCGGCGATCAGCTGACGCGGGCCGCCTTCGGCAGCCCGGCGGCCATGGTCGATCACCGACAGTCGGTCGCATAGACGTTCGGCCTCGTCCATGAAGTGCGTGGTCAGGATCAGGGTTTTGCCGCGCGCGGTAAGTTGTTTGAGGCGATCCCAGATCAGGTGTCTTGCTTGTGGGTCGAGGCCGGTCGTCGGCTCGTCGAGAAAAACGACGTCGGGGTCGTTGATCAGCGCGCGCGCCAGCGTCAAACGGCGTTTCATGCCGCCGGAAAGCGTCTGGATGCGGGCGTTGTCCTTGCCGGAGAGGCCTGCGAAGTCGAGCAGGTCCGGAATCCGGTTGCGGATGACTTCGTCGTCGATGCCGAAGTAGCGGCCGAAAACCAGCAGATTTTCGGCAACGGTGAAATCCGGGTCGGTATTGTCAAACTGCGGCACGACGCCGACGCGCCGGCGCGCCTTCTCTGCCTGCGCCGGAATGGGAAGGCCGCACAGCGCGATGTTTCCCGCGTCGGCGACGGTCAGTCCAAGGCAACAGCGCAGCGTCGTCGTCTTGCCGGCTCCGTTCGGTCCGAGCAGACCGTAGCAGGTGCCGGTCTGCACCGAGAAGTCGATGCCGGACAGCACTTCATTGCTGCCGTAGGACTTGCGAAGAGCAGAGACCTTGAGCGCGTCCATGGCGTGTTTCATTCTCGCCAGGCGCGAGTAACGATATCGCGTATCTGGTGCAGACGGCGATGGAAAAAGTGGTCGGCGCCGGGAACGACCGTGACCGGCAGATCAATCTGTTCGGCCCAGGCGAGGACGTTGGCGAGCGGCACGGTTTCGTCGCGCGAGCCGTGGATGAGGATGGTGTCGGCTGGAACAGCCGGGGGATCGTAGCGGCGCGCGCCTTCGACCCGGCCGGCGGCAGCGCCTACGAGGATGAGGCGTTGGGCCGGATGACCCGACAGTGCCAAAGCTTGAGCGACGCGTGTCTGCACATAGGCACCGAATGAAAATCCGGCGAGCACGACCGGTAGGTCGCCGAAACGTCGTTTGGCTTCGGCGAGCACGGCGAGCATGTCAGCCGTTTCACTAATGCTATCGTCGTGTTGGCCAGCACTGGCGCCGACGC
Organism: uncultured Propionivibrio sp.; assembly: GCA_964575415.1. Classification (GTDB taxonomy): domain Bacteria; phylum Pseudomonadota; class Gammaproteobacteria; order Burkholderiales; family Rhodocyclaceae; genus Propionivibrio. The sequence continues at coordinate 15,283 of CAZNQL010000033.1, read as the reverse complement.
CGCGGAAATTGGGTCGCAGGGTGACGTAATTCAGGTGCACGAAAGTGCGCGCCAGCGTTTGCACCACCTTGTTGGTGTTGGTGCCGCCGAAGAGCGGATGAGGGTGGCAGACGAGTGCAATGCCGCGTGGTGCCCCGGGGTTTTCGACAATCGTCTCAATCGGACCGACGGGGCCGTCAATACAGGTGTTGATTTCCTGGGTTCTCATTTTAAAAATGCGGATTCAAATTTTCAGGCGTTCGACGATACGACCGTTGACCAGATGCTCCTGGATGATTTCCTCGACATCCTCGGTGTCGACGTATGTGTACCAGATAGCTTCGGGGTAAACGACCATGACGGGCCCTTCGCCGCAGCGGTCCATGCAGCCGGCCTTGTTGATACGTACCATGCCCTTGCCTTTGAGCCCCAATTGGCCGATGCGATCCTTGGCGTAGGTCTGGGCTTCCGTCGCGCCAAGGTTGTTGCAGCAGGTTTCGCCTTGGCTGCGCTGGTTGCAGCAAAAGAACACATGGTATTTGTAATGGCTCATCGTTTTTTCTTGCCTGGAGAGGGCGGGGCCTGGGGTGGTCCGGCTTCACTGTGACCGCCGATTTTATCCTTGATTCAATGAATCAGAGTTTCCGTCCGAGGACGATCAGGTAAGGCAATGCCAGAAAAGGCCAAACGCTGGCGACCAGTCGGGTGAGGCCGTTGAAGTTCAGAAAATGTCCTTGTCGCCACGTGGCGAGCACGGCCGCGGAATAAGGGTTCGGCGGTGTGATGTTGACGAGCACGGTGCCGGCCATCAGAGCCAGTCCGGCAAAGGCGATGCGCAACGGGGGGGGCAATAGGAACGAGAGGGTCAGGACCGCCGCGCCGGTCAGCAGGCCGAGACCGGCGCCCGGAGTCAGCCAGGCGAAGGCGTTTGTTGGGTCGACCAGGATGATGGCGGCCAGGCTGCGGATCACGAGTGCGAGGGCGAAAAATATGAGGAGTGCCAAATTGGGCCGGAATCCCGAAGCGAGGAGCGTGCGGGTGATCAGACCGATGGCGACGAAATTGCAGATGATGATCCCGGTTTCGATGGCGAAGAAGGAATGCGCGGCGTAGGGCACAACGGGCGCGAGGTCGAGTAACTGGCGCAGATCCCCAGCGCCGAAGAGGAAGGTTTCCGGCGAGAGTTGGGTCAGTAGCCAGAGACTGACGAGGATCAGTCCATACTCGGCGTTGTGGATCGGGGCGAGCAAACGGCGTTGCAGAAGATCGACGAAAGAGAAGAAGCGCTTTCCGAGAAGCAGTGCGAGCAATGCGCCGATGCCTCCCCCTAAAGCATTGCTGGCCAGGTCGAGATTGGAGGCGACACGCGTAGGGAGCCAGGTTTGCAACGTTTCCAGCGAGAAGCTGAGTAGGGCCCCGAGTACGATGGCAGCGAGGGCGGAGCGCCAGCGGCGACCGCTGGCGCGAGGCGTCAGCGTGACGAAAAACCCGAGTGGCAGGTAGGCCAGAATGTTGATGATGAGATCGAATCCGGTCCAGTATCGTGGCCAGCCGGCGTCGAGGAAATAGAATACCGGCAAGTTCGGATCGCGCCAGCCATAGAAGGGGTGCAGGCTGGCATAAACGATCAGGGCGCCGTAAGCCAGCGCCAAGTAAAAAGGCAATCGGCTGGCTGCAGGTGGGGGCCGGAGGGGCCGGTGTTGTTCAGCGGTGGTCGGCGCAGGCATTATACGTGCTGAATCACGTCGACCGACCGCATAATCAATGTCCTACTGCCGTGGCGTCGTTGGCATGTTTCGGCAGGCCGAGTTTCTGCGGTAGCAGCGAGCCGATAATCATGCCGACCATACTGAAGCCCAGGCCGATCAATTGCGGGGGGACGAGGCTCTCTTCGCCAAGCCCAATTTCGAGCGCGAGCCAGGAACCCAGGCCGCCAAAAATGGCAAACAGGGCGCCCTGCGTCGTCGCACGTTTCCAGAACGCACCGAAAAAGAGCGGCACGAAGGCGCCGGCCAGCGTCACCTTGTACGCATTTTCGACCATCTTGAAGATGGAGGCTTCTGTGTTGAGGGCAAAAACCAGCACGACGCAGGTAAAACAGACGATGGTGATGCGCATGATGCGCAAGAAGATGTAATCGCTGACGTTCGGCAGGAAGCCGCGTACGATGTTTTCCGAAAAGGCGACCGATGGCGCGAGCAGGGTTGCTGCCGAGCAGCTCATGATCGCGGAGATAACTGCGCCGAAAAAGATGGCCTGGGCGAAGAGCGGGGTGTGTTGCAGCACCAGTGTCGGCAGCACCAGTTGCGAATCGGTGTGAATCAGATTATTGAAAAGATCGGGGTCGATCAGTGTCGCCGAATAGGCAATGAACATGGGGACAAAAGTAAACAGGAAGTAGATGCCGCCACCGAGTGCCGATCCGTAAATGGCGATCTTGGCGCTTTTCGCTGAGGTGACGCGCTGGAATACGTCCTGTTGTGGAATCGAGCCGAGCATCATTGTGATCCAGGCTCCGAGGAAAGCCAGCCACTCCGATGCGTTGCCTTTCGGGAAGAACTCGAACTTGCCAGCGGCGGCCGCGTGGTTGATGACGTTCGCGACGCCGTCGGTTTTGCCGGCGACAATGTTGGCGATGAAGAGTAAACCGCCCATGATGACGCCCATTTGAATGAAGTCGAGGATGGCGACGGAAAGCATGCCGCCAAAAGTGGTGTAGGTCAGGACGATCGCGGCGCCGAGGATCATGCCGGCATTCTGCGAAATTGCGCCGTCGGTGACAACGCTGAAGACGAGGCCAATGGCCTTGATTTGCGCCGAGACCCAGCCCAGGTAAGAGGCGACGATGCAGATCGTGGTCAGGATTTCGACGGTGCGGTTGTAACGCATGCGGAAAAAGTCGCCGAGGGTGAGCACGTTCAGGCGATAGAGCATGGTGCCGTAGAAGACCCCCGCAATCACTAGGCACAAGCTGGCGCCAAAGGGGTCGGCGACGCCGCCGCGTAATCCTTCATTAACGAAAGTTGCCGAGACGCCAAAAACCGCTTCGGCGCCGAACCAGGTGGCGAAAACGGTGGCCGTGACGACAGGAAGCGGCAGACTCCGTCCGGCAACGGCAAAGTCGCGGGAGTTGTGGACCCGCGTCGCGACATATAGGCCGATCCCAATGGACAGAAGGATATAGGAGGCGACAAACCAGATCAGCATGGCAGGAGACAATCCGGGCTTAGTTCGTTGAAAACACGCGCATTATAAGGTTCGATCCGATTTGTGTGGAATTATTTTTAGCGACCGTATTTCGAGGGGGTATCAATGCCATGGGAAGGAGTAAACGAAGGGTGGTTTTGATACGAAAAGGGGCGTTGGCGAAAGGGGGGGGGGCGGTGCCGGGCACTGATGGAAAAGGCCTTGGATATTTTGTTGTATGCATATGTTATATATTGAATTGTTGACAAAATTCAATTGAATCAATACACTGCGCGCCTGCAGTAACCGAATTCGCTCGTTTTAAGCCAAAGGCAGCGAATTCACAGGCGTTTGCATTCACGCAAACGCCATTCGATGAAGTTTCCGCCTTGCGGCACCCTTGCCGCTTCCCCGGGCTTCCCACCCACCTAGAACTGTTTGTCGCACGGCTGTCTGCGCGACGACAACTGTGAAGGAGAGTGAGCATGTCTGAGACGATTACGCTCAAATCCACAATGGCGCTATGGACGACAGTCGTCGTGCGTCATTTTCGTCAACTGCCGATACTTGCCGGACTGATTCTGGTCTTCGGCACTTTCGCGCTGATCACGATCATCCCGAATTCGGCGGCAAGCCTGCAGTCGGGATCGGTTGCGGCTTGGCTTTCAGAGTCGAAAGCAAGCGGATCGATGGAAAACGTCGAGGATGCGCAAGTCGAGGTGCTGACACCGCGCATGCAGATCGCGCTGGATTATGTAACGCACCGCTACCGGGTTTCGGAAGAGGCCTTGATGCCCGTGTTCGAGCTGGCGCAAACCGCGGGCCGGGAGCATCGTATCGATCCTTTGCTGATCGTGGCCGTCATCGGTATCGAATCTGGCTTCAATCCGTTTGCCGAAAGTTCGCTTGGGGCGCAGGGCTTGATGCAGATCATTCCCCGCTTTCATCTGGACAAGGTACCGGAGGATTCGGCCGAAAAGTCCTTCCTCAACCCGGAGGTCAATGTCCGGGTTGGCGCCCATATCCTGAGGGAGGCGATCACCCGGCGCGGTCTCGTCGCCGGTTTGCAGTTCTACGGTGGCGCCAGCGATGCCCAGGGCAGCTACGCCAACAAGGTGCTGGCCGAACGGGCACGCCTTGAGCATGCCGTGCAGCGGCGAGCGAGTTCAGGAACAAATTCGCGTTCCCTCGGCTAGTGGACAATCATGCAGGGGGCTGGGGCGCGGATTCGCGTCTCAGTCGTGCGAAGAGAGTTGTAGTCGATTCAATCCTGTTCCTATTGGACAGGCAATAGCCTTTCTCCAGCTGCACGTTTTCGGTCATCGGAGCGATGGTCAGGGTCGCGAGCTATGGTCTTGTCGAGCAATGAAAGCGGTAAATTCATTGGCGTCGAGCGCCGGGGCATAGTAGTACCCTTGGACCAGATGGCATCCCCGTTGACGCAGGAAGTCGAGTTGTTCTTTTGTTTCTACGCCTTCCGCGACGAGCATTGCGCCGATTGAGTCAGTCATCGTGACAATGGCCGAAATGATGGCCTCATGTTTCGGGTGTCCGATGCGGCTGACAAAAAAGCGGTCGATCTTGATGATATCGATGGTGCATTCGATAAGCCGCCCGAGCGAGGAGTAGTCAGTGCCGAAGTCGTCAAGGGCCACAAGCACATTAGCTTCACGCAGTTTCGCAAGGGCCGATATTGACTTGTCGATGTCGCGCATGATCGCGCTTTCTGTCAATTCGATTTCCAATTGGTCGGGCGGCAGGCCGCTGGCACTCAGCGCATTGAGTACCTTTTCAACGAAATTGTCTTCGGCAAGTTGCCTTGCTGAGATATTGACGGCAATGCGTCCGGAAAATAATCCAGCGCTTCGCCATTTTACGGCTTGATCGCAGGCGAGCCGCAGGATCAGGTCGTCAATCTGGACTAGCAGACCGTTTTCTTCGGCAAGATCGATGAAGCAATCTGGGGTTAGCCAACCGCGCTCGGCGTGCCTCCAGCGGGCCAGGACCTCAGCACCGTCGACCCGTCCCCATCGAGTGTCGATACGCGGCTGGAAATAGGGGGTGAATTCCTCACGCTGGATGGCCTGTCGGATGTCGGCTATCGTTCTTTTCTTTTCTTTTCAATGACGCCTTGGTGCATCGTTTGAGAGAAAAAATGGAAGCACTTCCCACCATTCTCTTTGGCTTCGTACATAGCGAGGTCGGTATGCAACAACAGCTCATCAGGGTTGTCCGTGTCACCGGGGACCAGAGAAATGCCGATGCTGACCCCGGGAGTTACGTTACAACCTTCGATGTCGATCGGGTTTGCCAGGGCTTCAATGATCGCTGTCGCCACGGAAGCAGCACTTTCCGGCGAGCTCACTTGACGCAAAATCACAGCAAACTCGTCACCTCCCAAGCGGAAGGCGCTGTCCGATTCCCGAATGCGGCTTTTGAGTGCACAGGCCACGGCCTGAAGGAGTTTGTCTCCGATGTCATGGCCATGTGTGTCATTCACAGATTTAAAATCATCGAGATCCATGAAAAACAACGCCATCGGTTCTTGGTGGCGAATCGCCATGGCTATCGCCGTCGTGAGATGGTCATTGAACTGGCTCCGATTCGGCAATCCAGTTAAAGGATCGTGCGCAGCAAGAAAATTGGCGCGGTTTTCCGCATCGATGCGGTCAGCGACTTCTTTGCGCATCATTTCGTTGGTCGATGACAACGACGCTGTACGTTCCTCGACCAGTTGCTCGAGATTGTCGCGGATGGATCGAAGTTCGTCTTCTGTTTGCTGACGCACCGCGATCTTGCCTTCCAATGTTTGCAGGTTGTCGCCGATCGTGTCGGCCATACGGTCGAAGGAGGTTTGCAATTTTCCGATTTCATCCTTGCGGTTTGTGGCAAAACGGAAACTCCTTTCGCCCGATTCAAAACGGCCAATACCGACAATGATCGCGATAATGCGTTGCGTGATCGACGAGGCCAGCCAGATGGCAATCCCGATGACGGCGGCAACCATGATCGCCGTGGATACGATCAATTTCCGAGCTGTTGAGCCGAGTCCTTCGCGAATCGATGTTTGGCTTTCTTCGCCAAGCTTTTTCATGTCATTGTCTGCCGCGGCAATCTGTCATTTCGCGCTCGCGTGTCAAGTGCGGAAACAGAGTCTTCGATAGCGCTGTTGCCGACTTCAGAAACAGCTTGGTTTGCCGTGCGGACCAGGTTGGCAGATTGAGTGGCGAGAGTTTTTCCGAGAATCTTGGCTTCGTTCCAGGCAACCCAGCCTAGGGCGACCAACGGAACCACCTTGATCAGAATAAATAAAATAATCAGCTTGCCACGAATTCCCATTTTTTCGGTTGCGCCGCATTCTTGTTTTATGCGTAGACAATAGCAGATAGCGCGCCAGAAAAAGCACTGGCGGCCATCAAATGGCGAAGGATGGCAATCAGATGTGCCATGAGCGACGAAATTCCGAAATCATTGTTGTGCGGGCATTGCAGCACAGGACATTCGGAGGATTGCGTGCCGCGTTTCAGCCGGCAGCAGGCGTTCGGCTTGGGCCAGGGGCGCGCTGAGTCGTTCGTCGAAGTGCAGCAATCCCGAATCATCCTCTCGAAGCAGGTTGGCATCGAGGAGATGCGAGATGAGTGCCGAGAACGTTTTTTTGTCGGCGAACTCGGACGCATCGGACGCCGACAGCAAGGACATGCGCTGGGCGATCAGGAGGCAATCGTTTTCGAGCGCCGCGCGTGTCCGCGTTCCCGATCCTTCGTGCTGGAGAAGGGCTAGTACCAGAAATTGGTGTTCCAGGATGGGGCGCAGGCATCCGCCGATGTGCTGAAGTTCCAGCCATTCCTGGCGGGACGAATCAGGGGTCGTCAGTTGTCGATTGGTGTCCTGTTGCAGCAGGCAACGCCCGACGAGGCATTCGACAACATGGCGTGTCGCGGCCGGGAGTTCTCTGTCACTCAGGTTGAGAAACAACTCGGTCCGGATCAGGCCGTAGATTCCGGAAACGACTTCGATGATTTCTTGCTCGCCGAGTGGGCGAATATTGTTGAGTAGGCAAGCGATCAGCGCCGGCAGGGCGAAGACGTGCTGGACATTGTTGCGGAAATAGGCGAGTAACGGTGCCTTGGTCGGCTTCAGGCGGATCAGGTCGCCGAGCGGGTGTGCGATGCGTTCGGCAACGCCGAAGCGCAGGGCATAGGCGATGATTTCTCCGGGCGTGAGCAAACAAGGAATCACTGTCGGCGCGTAGGGGGCGTCTGCGATGAGCGCCTGGTAGTGTGCCAGTCGGCGATGCAAGGTTTGTTCGTCGGCGGTGTGCCGTGGCGAGGAAAACAATGCCAAGGCAATCAGGTTGATCGGGTTAAACACGACAGCTTCGTTCATGCGCGTCGCCAGTTCGGCCGCGACGCCAAGAGTGACGGTCCGAGGCCAGTCGCTGTTCACCGGCCTGGCTTCCTTTGACCAACCGGGGCGGTGGTCGTCGAGATAGCGGGCAAGGGGCAGCGGTTCGCCGAAGTTGATGTAGACCTTGCCGAACACTTTCCTGATTTTGCGGACGCTGCTCAGGACGCCCCGCAGCGATTCGCTTTGTTTCGGACGTCCCTCCAGTTCTCGAAGATAGGTCCGGCCTTCCATGAGTTTCTCGTAACCGATGTAGACCGGCACGAAGACAAGCGGATGCGAGTGTTCCTCAAGGAAGCTGTTGACCGTCATGCCGAGGATGCCGGCTTTCGGGGGCAGCATGCGTCCGCTGCGGCTGCGGCCGCCTTCGATGAAATATTCGATGGAGAAGCCGCAGGTGATCATCAGGTGCAGGTATTCGTTGAATACTGCCGCGTACAGCGGTTCTCCTCGAAAACTGCGGCGCAGGAAGAAGGCGCCGCAGCGACGCAGCAGGGGACCGATCAGGAAGATGTTGAGGTTGGCGCCGGCGGCGATGTGCGGTGGGGTCAGGCCCTGTCTGTACAGCGTATAGGAGAGCAGCAGGTAGTCGATATGGCTGCGGTGCGTGTACATAGACGATGCCGTGTCCTGGAGCGATGCGGGTGACCGTCTCGATGTTGTGGACTTCGATTCCGTCGTAGAGACGATCCCACAGCCAGGACAGGAACAATTCGAGAGCGCGCAAAGTACCGTAGGAGTAATCCGAGGCGATTTCGAGCGCGAAGCGCCGGGCATTCGCTTGCGCCTTTTCGATCGGAATGTTCCGGGTTTCGGCTTCGGCGGCGACGGCAGCACGCACCGGAATCGTCTCGAGCAGGCTGTCGATCTGCGTATGCCGGTGCGAGAGATCGGGGCCGATCGCCATCAGGCGCTGGCGGCGGAAATGGACTTGGAACAGACGAGTGAGTTTGTGCAGCGTTTGTTCTTCATCAAGGTTTTCACGAGTGATTGCACGCAACGAAACTGGCCTGTTGAAGCGGACCAGAACGTTGCGTCCATGCAGCAATAGCGTCAACGCACGGCGTAGCATTCCCGCTTGACGCCAGGTTTCCGAGAACAAGGCCTTGAGAACCGACTCCTGTTTGTCCGGGCGGCGCCCCCAGAGGATGACGACCGGAACGAGTTGCACATCCCAGCCGGCGTCTTGTTGCATTCGTTGCAGCAATGCGCGAAGCATCGGCGGCGACGCATGGCGCTCCTCGTCGGCGGGTTTTCGTTTCAGGTTCAGGAAAAAGGCCGCTCCCGGCCAGACCTGTCCGTTGGCATGGAACGGTATGTCCGCAGGGGGAAGGTTGATCTTTGCCGATTCGTTGAAAAGAATCAGCAGGTTGGAAAAATAGGGAGACTGCAGGACATAGCAAACCGGTTTGTCTGCATCGAGTTCGAGTTCCTGAGTGTTTTCCGGCAGTGTTGTCGTCCGCACCCAGAAATACAAAGCCCGGCGGGCCGCTTGCATGGCCCAGCCGGGCAAGTGAAAAAAACCGGTCATAAGACGGTTGGCGGACAATCTTCGTTTTGCTCAGTCCTCTTTAAGACCAACCGCCTTGTATTGCGAGGTAAGTTGCGTCTGCGTTTGTGCCGGCACCGGAGCATAGTGAGAAAAGACAATCGTGTAAGACCCTTGCCCACCGGTCAGCGACTTGAGACGTCCTTGATAGTCGTCGAGTTCGGCGAGCGGTACCTTGCCGTTGATCGCCATGCTGCCCGCCCCGCGCGGCTGGGTGCCGGTGACTTGGCCGCGTTTGCTCGAAAGGTCGCCGGCGAGATCGCCGACCGCCGCTTCGGGAGCGAGGATTTCAATGTCCACGACGGGTTCGAGAACGATCGGCGTGGCGGCACGGATGGCGGTAATCGCCGCCTTTCGGCCGGCCGTGAAGAAGGCAATGTCCTTGCTGTCGACCGAGTGCGATTTTCCATCGTGGACGATGACTCTCACGTCATGCACCGGGTAGCCGGCGATGACACCATCTTCAAGCGCTTGGCGAACTCCTTTCTCGACCGACGCCATGAACACACCAGGAATGGCGCCGCCCTTGACGATGTCGACGAATTCGAAACCAGCGCCGCGTTCCAGCGGCTCCACGCGTAGCATGACCTCGCCGAACTGGCCGGCGCCGCCGCTCTGCTTCTTGTGCCGGCAGTGCCCTTCGGCGCGGCCGGTGATGGTTTCGCGGTAATCGATACGCGGCGGCTTGGTGTCGAGTTCAATCTTCAATTGCTGCGCCATGCGAGAAAGCTTGGCGCGCAGATGCATTTCGCCGAGGCCGCGAATGACTGTTTCATTGGTTGTCGGGTGGCGCTCCACCTTGAAACAGGGGTCTTCGACCTCGAGCTTGTGGAGGACATCGAAGAGACGTTGTTCGTCGGCTTTGCGTTTCGTTTCCACCGCCAGGCCTTGCATCGGCTGCGGGAATTCCAGCGGCTTGAGGTGGATGTGGTCTTCGTCGTGTGAGTCGTGCAGGACACAGTCGAACTCGATTTCCTCGACCTTGGCGATGGCGCCGATATCGCCCGGCACCAGAGCATCAACCTCGATATAGTCCTTGCCTTGCAAGGCGTACAGATGGCCGACCTTGAAGGCGCGCTTGGCGTCGCCGACGAAGAGTTGGGTGTCCTTGCGGATCGTGCCTTGATGGACGCGGAAGACGCCCATCTTGCCGATGAAGGGATCGCTAACGACCTTGAAAACGTGCGCCAGAACGTGCTTGTCGGTTTCCTGTTCGGCGTGGAAGGGCTCGGGCGCCATGCCCGGAACCCCCGGTTCGCCCTTGTAGAAGGGGGGCGGGTTGCCTTCGGTCGGATTGGGGGCGAGTTTCGCCAGCACGTCGAGCAATTGCGGTATGCCGGCCCCGGTTTTCGCCGAGACGAAAAGAATCGGGATCAGGTGCCCTTCGCGCAATGCCTTTTCGAACGGCGCGTGCAGTTCGTCGGGGCTGGGGTCGGTGCCAGCATCGAGATAGCGGGCGAGCAGGTCCTCGTCTTCCTCGACGATCTGGTCGATCAGCGCACGGTGCGCATCCGCGATCGACTCGAAATCGCTATCGCCGCTGTCGTGGCCGAGTAGTTCGACCACGTCCTGGCCGTTGTGGGATGGCAGATCGAGCAGCATGCATTCGCGACCGAAACGTTCGCGAATCTCGTTCACCAGTTTGGGGAGATCGACGTTTTCTGCATCGATCTTGTTGATGACAATCATCCGGCAGAGGTTGCGTCCGGCCGCGTAGCGCATCATGCGCTCTGTCGACAGCTCAATGCCGGTTTGCGCGTTGATGACGACGAGCGCCGTGTCGACGGCCGCCAAAGCGCCGATGGCCTGGCCGGCAAAGTCGGGATATCCCGGCGTGTCGATGAGATGAATGTGTGCGCCGAGCCAGTCGCAGCCAGCGATAGCAGAATTGATCGAGTGTCCCAGTTCCTTTTCCTGGGGATCGAAATCGCAAACCGTGTTGCCTTTTTCGACCGCGCCGCGGCTGCTGATTGCTCCGGCGGCCGCGAGCAGCGTTTCTGCCAGTGTGGTTTTGCCGGCGGCTCCGTGACCGACGAGTGCGACAGTACGAAGGTTAACCGTGGTGTTCTGACCCATGTCTTCTCCCTTTTTGTCGAACGTGCGCTTCACGGGAGGCTGATCGGACAGTCCCCCGGAGAGCAACTGACTACACGAAATACAACCGTAACGAAGCCATTCTACCCTTTGTTTGCCGATAGAACAGAGCCTTGTTGATGAGACGCGAGGCGGATTCGATCGCCTTTGTTTTCCTGTCTGGAGATCATTCAAATTGGAGGATGACCTGGTCGACAGTCAGGCTTTCTCCCGTTCCGGCCACGATCTTGCCGACTTTGCAGTCCTTTTCGGCCCGGAGGATGTTCTCCATCTTCATGGCTTCGATGATCACCAGTTTTTCACCGGCGCGAACTTCTTGTCCCGGCTCGATGCAGATTTCGCGCAGCAGTCCAGGCATCGGAGAGAGCAGGAATTTCGACAGGTCAGGCGGGGCTTTCATCGGCATCAGTGCCAGCAGGCTGTCGGCTGCTGCAGTCATGACGATGGCTTTGGCGTGTTTGCCGAAATGGCTGAGCCGGTACTCGAGCCCGTTGCGCTCGACCTGAATGCAGAGGGGCTGGCCGTTGCAGGTTCCCCTCAAGATGAGATCCCTGAATTTCCAGTCGGAGATGATTTCGTAGCACTTGCCTGCATGGCAAAGGGCGTAACCGCCCGGGATCGGCTCGAGCGAAAACGGATAATTCTTTCCCTCCATGACGACGACCCAGTTCTTGCCGACCTTGCGCGGGTGGCCGTGCATCTGGCCGCTGAGGGTCACGGCGCGGTCGATGTAGCGGCGACGGGCGAAGGCGGCGACGGCGGCGAGCAGGGCGGGGTCGTCGTAGGGGACGTCCTCAGCGACGAAGCCGTGCGGGTATTCCTCGGCGATGAAAGCCGTCGTGAAAATTCCCGAAACAAAGCGCGGGTGCTGCATGATGGCTGCCTGGAACGGGATATTCGAACTGACGCCGCGGATGAAAAATGCGTTCAGCGCGTTGCGCATGCGTTCGATAGTTTGCTGGCGGTTGTCGCCATCGCAGATGAGCTTGGCGATCATCGAGTCGTAATGCATCGAGATTTCGCCGCCTTCGTAGACGCCGGTGTCGATGCGAATCTTGTTGTCGTCGTTGCCGGGCGCCTGGAAGCGGACGAGGCGGCCGGTCGAGGGCAGGAAGCCGCGGAACGGGTCCTCGGCGTTGATCCGGCACTCGATTGCCCAGCCATCCGCCTTGATGTCGTCTTGCTGGAAAGGCAAGGCCTCGCCGGCGGCGACGCGGATCATCAGTTCGACGAGGTCGAGACCGGTGATCATCTCGGTGACGGGATGTTCGACCTGCAGGCGGGTGTTCATTTCCAGGAAGTAGAAAGATTTGTCTGAACCGACGACAAATTCGACCGTGCCGGCACTCTGGTAGCTGACGGCCTTGGCCAGCGCCACCGCCTGTTCCCCCATCGCCTTGCGGATTATCTCGTCGATGAAGGGTGAGGGGGCTTCTTCGATGACTTTCTGGTTCCGGCGCTGGATCGAGCATTCGCGTTCCAGCAGATAGACCGTGTTGCCGCGGGCGTCGGCGATGATCTGGATTTCGATGTGGTGCGGACCTTCGACGAATTTTTCGATGAAGATCCGGTCGTCGCCGAAGCTGTTGCGCGCTTCGTTGCGGCAGGAGTCGAAGCCTTCGGCCGCCTCGGCATCATTCCAGGCGACACGCAGTCCCTTGCCGCCGCCGCCAGCGGAGGCCTTGATCATGACCGGGTAGCCGATTCCCCGAGCGATATCGACAGCCTGCGCGGCGTCGGCAATCGGGTTGTTGTAGCCGGGAATCGTGTTGACGCCGGCCGCCATCGCCAGCTTCTTGGATTCGATTTTGTCGCCCATGGCGGAGACTGAATGATGCTTGGGGCCGATGAAGACGATGCCGTTTTCTTCAAGCCTTCTCGAGAATTCCGGGTTTTCGGAAAGGAATCCATAACCCGGATGCACCGCCTCGGCGCCCGTTTGTTTACAGGCCGCAATGATCTTGTCGATGACTAGATACGATTCCTTCGACGGCGCCGGGCCGATGCAAATGGCCTCGTCGGCGTTCAATACATGCAGGGAGTCTTTGTCTGCTTCCGAGTAAACCGCCACCGTGGCGATGCCCATGCGGCGCGCGGTCTTGATGACACGGCAGGCGATCTCGCCCCGGTTCGCAATCAGTATTTTTTTTAACATCAGCTTCCCTCAATTCGGAGAAAGGCCTGTGGCCGATTTGGCGCGTGAAACGCAAGGCGGCAAGGCGTCGGCGACTTGGCTGTGCAGTTGCACGGCAAAGAAGCGGACGACCCGGCCAACGCAGCGATTCACGATGCCAAACCCGGTCAAAGGGGAATGTTGCCGTGTTTGCGCCACGGATTCTCAAGCTTCTTGTTGCGCAGCATGATCAGTGAGCGGCAGATGCGCTTGCGTGTTTCGTGCGGCATGATCACGTCGTCGATAAAGCCGCGTGCGCCAGCAACGAACGGATTGGCAAATTTGGTCTTGTATTCCGCCTCTCGTGCGGCGATCCTGGCTGGATCGTTCTTTTCGTCGCGGAAGATGATTTCAACGGCGCCTTTCGGTCCCATCACGGCAATCTCGGCTGAAGGCCAGGCGAAATTGACGTCGCCACGCAGATGCTTCGAGGCCATTACGTCGTAGGCACCGCCATAGGCCTTGCGCGTGATGATGGTGACTTTCGGGACGGTGCACTCGGCGTACGCATAGAGCAGTTTGGCACCGTGCTTGATGATGCCGCCGTATTCCTGCGCCGTACCGGGCATGAAGCCGGGAACGTCGACGAAGGTAACGATCGGAATGTTGAAGGCGTCGCAGAAGCGGACGAAACGTGCCGCCTTGATCGAGCTTTTGATGTCGAGGCAGCCAGCGAGGACCAACGGCTGGTTGGCGACAAATCCGACGGGGGCGCCGTCCATGCGGCCGAAACCGATGACGATATTACCGGCGTGGTCGGGTTGGAGTTCGAAGAAGTCGCCGTCGTCGACCGTTTTCAGGATCAATTCTTTGATGTCGTAGGGTTTGTTCGGCGAATCGGGGACCAGCGTGTCGAGTGAATGATCGAGCCGGTCCGCCGGATCCTGAGACGGCCAGGTCGGCGGCGGCTCGCGATTGTTTGCAGGCAGGAAACCCATGAAACGACGCATGATCATCAGCGCTTCGACGTCGTTCTCGAAAGCCAGATCGGCGACGCCGGAACGCGTGGTGTGGGTCACCGCGCCGCCCAGCTCCTCGGCCGTGACTTCCTCGTGAGTAACCGTTTTGACCACGTCCGGACCGGTCACGAACATATAGGACGAATCCTTGACCATGAAGATGAAATCGGTCATTGCCGGGCTATAGACCGCACCGCCGGCACAGGGACCCATGATCAGGGAAATCTGCGGGATGACGCCCGAAGCCATGACGTTACGCTGGAAAACGTCGGCGTAGCCGCCGAGCGAGGAGACGCCTTCCTGGATACGGGCTCCGCCCGAGTCGTTCAGGCCGATAACGGGGGCGCCGACCTTCATCGCATGGTCCATCAGTTTGCAGATTTTTTCCGCGTGCGATTCAGAGAGCGAGCCGCCGAGCACGGTGAAATCCTGCGAGAAAACGAACATCAGGCGTCCGTTGATCGTGCCGTAGCCGGTGACGACGCCATCGCCGGGGACAGATTGTTCGGCCATGCCGAAGTCTGTGCATCGGTGCTCCTTGAACATGTCCCATTCTTCGAAGGAGCCGAAATCGAGCAGCAGTTCGATGCGTTCTCGAGCGGTCAGCTTTCCTTTGGAGTGCTGGCTGTCGATGCGTTTCTGGCAGCCGCCGAGGCAGGCGGCGTTCCGTTTCGTTGCCAGCTGCTTAATGATGTCGTGCATGCTTACCTCCCCGTCATTGAGTTCGTCAGACTGCACTGAGAGCGGGCAGTTCCCCTGCTTAGAGGGATGTCGAGTGGTCGGTGTGCTGCGCAAATAAAAACGCTGCCGACCCGGACGGGGCGACAGCGTTTTGCAGGGTTGCGGAGCGTTAAACGCTCCGCGAATGCCAGCGCTTAGGCCTTCTTGATGGCTTTACGGATTTCCTCGATGACCTTGACGGCGGCGGTCTCGACCGGG
>CAZNQL010000032.1:0-23838 GCA_964575415.1 uncultured Propionivibrio sp. | reverse complement strand
GGGGGTTTCGGTTAGGCACTTGAAATCCTTAAAACGAAACAAAAAAATCTTGAATCCAAACAGCGAAATTTTACCATGGCGCCCCCCCCCCCCCCCCCGCTGACAACAGCCTCGCTCAAAGGTCCGTCCAGCGCTCGAAGGTTGCGGCCTGGCCGTGCAATTCGCCCTCGGCATCGACCAAATTCCAGACCACCGCCTGCTCGATGCGAAAGCGCCGTCCACTCGCGGATACGCGAATACCGGAATAATCGTCAATGAAACCATCACGGCTAACGCGATCGAGCAGCCGCACCCGTTGCGCGCGATTGACCGCTTCGGCCGAAAAACGCGAGGGCAAGCGCACAAAGTCGGCGAAGCGCATTTCGAAAGCTTCCAGCGCAAGGCGGTTCCCGTAAAAGAACACCGGATCGGCTTCGGTCCCATGTGCAACGATGACGCGAGGCGCCCGCCAGAAGGACCGCGGCGACGAATCGTCGAGCAAAAGCCGGCCGGTCAGACGAAGGAAACTCGACGCCACGAGCTCAAGCTTGCCGCGCAATGCCACATCAACTTCCGGAGGTTGCTCGTCGATGCTCATGCTAGCCCTCATGCCTGACAAAAGACTTGACCTGCGACCACTGCCGACGGCTGACCGGAAGCTTGTCGGGGATGCCGCGCAGCAAAGCCTGCCATTGTATTTCGGCATCCTCGTCGAGGCATTTCTCGAAACCGACAATCGCATCGCGTGCAGCCAGCGCACTGCGATGCAAACGAATGAAACGCTCCGGAAACTCTTCCTCAAGATGCGTCAGCGATTCGTCAAGAAGATATTCACGGCTGGCCGTGCGTGCCGTCACGTATTTGAGGTCGGCCTTGAGGTAGAGAATCTCGGACACCGGAATCAGCAACAACCGCCCGCGCTCATGGCAGGAGAGATGCGTGCGCCCCCCTGTCGAAGTGCGGCCAGCACTGGAGCTGGAATACGCACAGCGTTTCGTACCTTCCGCAAAGCCCCCGCCAGCCGCGAGGCACGCACCGGCTTGACCAGATAATCAACGGCATTGAGTTCGAAAGCCTGCACGGCATAGCTGTCGTAAGCCGTCACGAAAATAACCGCCGGCGGCATCTCGAGCCCGGAAAGATGCTGCGCCAATTCGATCCCATCCATTTTCGGCATGCGGATATCGACCAGCGCCACATCGACCTTTTCGCTGTCGAGCACCGCGATCGCCTGTTCGCCATCGGCCGCCTCGGCGACAACGCGATTAGGAAGCTCTGCCGATACGTCGGCAAGCAGGTCGCGCAAACGACGGCGCGCCGGCGCCTCGTCATCGACGATCAGCACGGACAACGCCTCGGAGAGAATTTCGGATTTCGTCACAGCATCCTCTTCCGGCAAGGCAAAACGATATGCACCCGATATCCGCGCCCGCCGTCGTCGAGAACCACTTCGCCGGTTTCCAGGCGCACTTCAAGATCGTAGTACAACGCCAGCCGCTCACGAATATTGGATATCGCCATGTGACTCCCCCCAGACGCGCCATCGCCGCGACAAGGATTGACAAGATCGATATGCAACTCGTCCCCCTGAAGGGCGATGCGAATGCGTAGCATCCCTGGCTCACCTAACGGTTCGATGCCGTGATACACCGCGTTCTCCAGCAAGGGCTGCAGCATCAGCGGCGGCACCTTCAAATCCAAAGGCACATCGCCGAAGACCCACTCGACATTGAGCCGGTCGCCGAGGCGGAGCTTTTCCAAATCGAGGTACTGGCGACACAAAGCGATTTCATCGGCCAACGGCAACAGATCCCGGTGATCGCGCATCAGGACGCGAAACAGTTCCGCCAACTCCTCCAGTGCCGCCTCGGCACGCCGGGGCTCGGCACGAATCAGCGACAAGACCGCGTTCAGACTATTGAACAGAAAGTGGGGCCGGATACGCGCAGTCAGCGCCTGCAAACGGGCTTCGGTCAGCGCTGGAGAAAACGCGCGTGCGCGCAAAGCAAAGTAAAGTAAAGTAAAGTAAAGTAAAGTAAAGTAAAAGAGCATCGCACCAGGGGTGCAGGCGCCCAGTAACGCTATGCGCAAGAGGCTTTCCCCGCCGATATCCTCGAAGCCGATCATTCGCCAGAACTCGGCCAGTTGCGCCGATGACGCAGCAACCCCGACAACGATCAGGAGACGCCCCAGCCAAAGGGCCAATCGTTGCAACAGGGGACTAATCAAGGCCAGAAAAAGCAGGCAAAACAACAATAGCGGCTGTACCCAGGCGGCCATGTCGACAAAACGCTGCATCCAGTCGCCGACACCTCGGGCCTGGACCAGCGCCGTGACGAGCGCAAGCAGGTTCACACCGAGCAGGATGCGCAGCATGACCCCGAAGTTGCGGAAATCCGGCAGGGCCTGCCCCGCCGGGTTTTGCTTTATACTTGGCATCCAGCTATTCTAGCCTATCGAATTGCATTCATCATGAACTCTCCCCAAGCCTCTCCCGCCTCACCACAACAAGCTTCGCAATACACTTGGGCCGGTCGCTTTTCCGAACCGATGTCCGATCTGGTCAAACGCTACACGGCTTCGGTCAGCTTCGACAAGCGCATGTGGCGCCAGGACATCCGCGGATCGCTCGCTCACGCCCGCATGCTGGCCAAACAGGGGATCATTCCGGCCGACGATCTGGCCGCCATCCAGCGCGGCATGGCGCAGATTGTTGGCGAAATCGAATCCGGTGCCTTCGAATGGTCGCTCGACCTCGAAGACGTGCATCTGAACATCGAAAAGCGCCTGACCGCCCTCGTCGGTGACGCCGGCAAGCGTCTGCACACCGGCCGCTCACGCAACGACCAGGTAGCGACCGACATCCGCCTCTACTTGCGCGATTCGATCGACGATATTCTGGTACTGATACGCCAATTTCAGAACAACCTGCTCGACCTCGCCGAACGTGAAGCGTCAACGCCAATGCCTGGCTTCACCCACCTGCAAGTGGCGCAGCCAATCACCTTTGGTCACCATCTGCTCGCCTGGTTCGAGATGACGCGTCGCGACGCCGAGCGCTTCGCCGACGTGAGGAAACGCACCAATCGCCTGCCGCTCGGCGCCGCCGCACTGGCCGGAACGACCTACCCGATCGACCGTGAATTCGTCGCCGCCGAACTCGGTTTCGACGGCGTCTGTGAGAACTCGCTCGACGCCGTCTCCGACCGCGACTTCGCCATCGAATTCTGTGCCGCCAGCTCCCTGCTCATGATGCACTTCTCGCGCATGTCGGAGGAACTTGTCCTCTGGATGACCACGCGCTTCGGTTTCGTGCGCATCGCCGATCGCTTCTGCACCGGGAGCTCGATCATGCCCCAGAAGAAAAATCCGGATGTACCCGAACTCGCGCGCGGCAAGACCGGCCGCGTCTATGGCCACCTGATGTCATTGCTGACGCTGATGAAAGGCCAGCCGCTGGCCTACAACAAGGACAATCAGGAAGACAAGGAGCCGCTATTCGACGCGGTCGACACGGTGACGGATGCGCTGCGCATCTTCGCCGAGATGATCGCCGGCATCACTGCCCGCCCCGAGAACATGCGCGAGGCACTGCGCCAGGGTTTCGCAACGGCGACCGATCTCGCCGACTATCTGACGCGCAAAGGCCTACCCTTCCGCGACGCCCATGAAGCCGTTGGCCTTGCCGTGCGCCGCGCCGAGGAACTCGGCGTCGATCTGCCGCAACTGCCTCTCGACGAACTGCAAGGATTCTCGTCACTGATCGACTGTGACGTCTTTTCCTTCCTGACTGACGAAAGCTCGCTCGCTTCGCGCAACCATATCGGCGGCACCGCCCCCGAGCAGGTGCGTGCGGCCATTGCCCGCGCCCGCAGCCGAATCTAAGTGCCTTCCTGCCGGCATGAACCGGATCGGCAAATATGACATCGTCCGCGAGATCGGGCGCGGTGCGACGGCAACCGTCTATCTCGGGCACGACCCGTTCGCCCGGCGCGACGTGGCAATCAAGGTCGGCGCCCCGGACATTCTCAGCGATCCGGAGCGCGGCAAACTCTACACGCACCTATTCCTGAACGAAGCCTCGCTCGTCGGGAAGCTCGCGCATCCGCACATCGTGCAAATTCACGACGCGGTCGTCGCCGAAAAGCTCAGCTACATCGTCATGGAATACGTACCGGGTGGCACGCTCGATGATTATTGCAGCGAAGACAAAAGCCTTCCCGTCGAACGCGTCGTCGAGATCATCTTCAAGTGCTCGCGCGCACTCGACTTCGCCCACCGCCTCGGCATCACACACCGCGACATCAAACCCGCCAACATTCTTTACGCCGGCAACGATCCGGGCGCTGGCGAAATCAAGATTTCGGACTTCGGCGCCGCGCAGATCGCTTCCGCCGACCAGACGCAGGTTTCAGGCGTCGGCTCGCCCGCCTATATGTCGCCGCAACAGCTCAGGGAACTGCCGCTCGACCACCAGACGGACATCTACTCGCTCGGCGTGGTGATGTACCAGTTGCTGACCGGCCAGCTGCCGTTCCAGGCTACGACAAGCTACAACATCATCTACCAGATCATCCACAGCGAACCTGTTCCGCCTTCCGTGCTCCGCCCCGGCGTTCCCAAAGCGCTCGACGAAATCGTCGCCCGGGCAATGCACAAGGAAACCAGCCAGCGCTACCCGACCTGGAAGGAGTTTTCGCACGACCTCGCGCTCGCTTTCCGCAACAAGGCATTGCAGATTCCCAAGCGCGAATTCGCCGATTTGGAGAAATTCGACACCCTGCGCGAACTGCCGTTCTTCGACGATTTCTCGGATGTCGAAATCTGGGAGATCCTGCGCTTTTCCCAGTGGCGCTCAGCCGCTCCCGGCGAAACGATCATGCGCGACGGCGACCCCGGCGACTTCTTCTGTTTCCTGGCCGCCGGCGAACTCAAGGTCACCAAGCACGGTCGCATTCTCAACCTGCTGACCGCAGGCGATTGCTTTGGTGAAATGGCCGTGATCAAGAAGGGGCAGCAGACGCGTAGCGCCGACGTCACGGCACTGACCCAAGCCACCATTGTCAAGGTGC
Organism: uncultured Propionivibrio sp.; assembly: GCA_964575415.1. GTDB lineage: Bacteria > Pseudomonadota > Gammaproteobacteria > Burkholderiales > Rhodocyclaceae > Propionivibrio. The sequence goes on along the minus strand of CAZNQL010000032.1, from coordinate 18,787 downwards.
AAGAGGAAGCCCTGCGACAGGCATCCGATGCCTGTCGCATGCGTTTCTACCAGGCCTTCCTCGAAGTACTGAGCGAACGGCTCACGCTATCGAACGCCCGCCTGGCGGAAGATTAATGACTGCAGCGCGGTGCTGAGCCATCCGGTCCAGACAAATCCGGAACCGTCAATGTTGACCGGACGATCCCGGTCGTCGCATCGAACAACACATTAAAAAAAGCCATCTGGTTCCAGGCATCGCAATAGCGCCACTCCCAGGCGAGTTCGTCGCGCGCTTTGAAATACATGACTCGGTGAGCCGGCGGAGGCCCGAGTAATTTCATTATCGCCGCCATGTCGCTCTTACCCGGCTCGATGCGCGCGAAATGCGCCATATCGAGAACGTTTTCTATGTGATCGAGTCGGCCGTTCGCGCCGATGAAAACCATGAAAGTCTGCGTTCCTCAAGGGCCACGCGGATAGGCCAACTGCACCCGGCCGTCGTTTTCCTGCCAGCGCATCGCCGGCTCGCCCATCGTCGCCAGCACATCCGACAACGTCGCCGCGCCAGGCTGCAATCCGTGACCACTGTAACCGGCGCAGGCCGAAAGCCCCAACGCCAAGGCAATAAGCAAGACTCGCGTCCGGACAAGAGCAAAACCCGTCATCACACACCACCTTCCGCAAGCATCCTCAGAAAAACCCATTCTTGCATACTCTAATCGCACGAAGCATTGATGCTCTTGATATATTAGAAATAGCTGTTATTTATCAGGAGAAAACGTCATGAGCAAGTCGTTCACCACGATTACCACCGACATCAGCAAGGCGCTCGGCACCCTGCGCAAGGAAATTCCGGAAACGATGCAAGGCTTCGGCGCCCTGTCTAAAGCGGCAATGGCCCCCGGCGCCCTCTCTGCGCTCGACAAGGAGCTGATCGCACTGGCCATCGGCGTAGCCAGCCGTTGCGACGGTTGCATCGGATTTCACGTCAAGGCGCTGATCCGGCTTGGCGTCACGCGCGAACAGCTGATGGAAACCCTCGGCATCTGCACCTACATGGGCGGCGGCCCGAGCCTGATGTACGCCGCCGAACCCGTGCGGGCCTACGAAGAATTCACCGCAGAAAAGCCCGCCTGAGCTTCCTGACGACGCTTCCGAAACCGCCTTGCCATGGCGGAACCAACTGTTTTAATCGGTTTTCCAAAGCAAGCGCTCATAGACAGCGAAATCGGCATCCGAAAAGCAGCAGAAAATCACTTCTACGTCGCCAGACGAGCATGCTTGGTGACTTCCGTACGCACGGTAGCGACAGCAATAGCCGCCTGCTCGACGGGATAACCGTAAATGCCGGTGCTGATGCACGGAAAAGCCAAAGTGCGCAAATCGTGCTTGGCCGCCAATTCCAGCGCGCGCCGGTAGCACGAGGCGAGCAGATCCGCCTCCCCCTGCGCCCCGCCTTGCCAGACCGGCCCCACGGCATGGATGATGAAGCGCGCCGGCAGAGGATAGCCTGCGGTCAGCACAGCATCACCCGTCGCACAGCCACCAAACTGGCGGCACGCCTCTAGCAACCCCGGGCCGGCAGCGCGGTGAATCGCCCCATCCACCCCACCACCACTGAGCAACGAGGAATTGGCAGCGTTGACGATGGCGTCAACAGCCAGGGTCGTGATATCGGATCGGATTACGTTTAAGCGAACGGTCATGGGCGTTTACCGGAACGCCTTTACCGGCATCCTGCTCAATCCGGTGCAGCGATGCCTTCGAGCAACGTCTTCATCTCGCCGCTCTGGTGCATTTCGAGCATGATGTCGCAGCCGCCGATGAACTCGCCGCGCACGTAGAGTTGCGGAATCGTCGGCCAGTTCGAAAACACCTTGATGCCCTCGCGCACCAGCGAATCCTCAAGCACGTTCACGCTGAAGAAAAGCGGCAAATTGTTAGCTTGCAAAACCTGCACCGCCTTGGCGGAGAATCCGCACATTGGCGCCCGCGGCGTTCCTTTCATGTAGAGCACTACCGGGTTGTTCGCGATCTGCTCCGCGATCTGCTCCGCGATCTGCTGCCTGACCTGTTCCTGCAATTCCATGGAATACCTCGTTCGTTGTACGTCAAAATAATCTTGGCCACCGGCACGACCCCGCTTCGTGACCGCTCATCGCAGCGCCCCTTGACGGCGCCCGCCGCTGACCCGCTCGATGCCGGCGTCGTCGCGCCAGGAAGCCACCCCGGCAAACCCCGCCTGCGCCAACAGTTCGCGAACTTGGACCGCCTGGTCGTAACCGTGTTCAATCAACAACCAACCGTCGGCGAGCAGGTGGTCTTCTGCACCTTCGACGATCCGGCGGACACACGCCAGCCCGTCGCCGCCAACGACGCCGTCGGTCAGCGCCGATTGCGGCTCGAACGGCAATCCATCGCCTTGCAGATGCGCATCACCGGCGACGATGTAGGGCGGATTCAAAACGATCAGATCGAAACGTTCGTCACCGAGCGGCGCATACCAGTCGCCTTCGAAAAAGTGGACGTCGACGCCATGCCGCGCCGCGTTGACACGCGCCACGCCGAGCGACAGCGCCGAAATATCGACCGCACTGACCTGGGCGGAAGGACACAGTTTTGCCAGCAGAACGGCGACTATGCCGGACCCCGTGCCCAGATCGACGATCCGCGGCGCATCCAGCGCTGCCGCCCGCTCGCGCCCCAGGTCGACGAGCACTTGCGTTTCCGGTCGCGGAATCAGCACGGCCGGCGTCACCGAGAATTCAAGCCCGTAGAAAAACGCGCTGCCGAGCAGGTAGGCGAGCGGCTCGCCCGCCTCGCGGCGAGTGAGCAATTCCTCGAAGCGCACCGCCTGCGCCGCCGTCAGCTCGCGCTCGGGATGCGCGATCAGGTCGGCGTGACGCAAGTCGCAAACCTGCTCCAGCAACAGCCGCGCATCGAGGCGCGCGATGCTTCGACTAGCCCGCTGCCAGGTTTCACCAATGCGTTCGGGCGCTGCCACGTTTATTCGGCGTCGCCGAGCGCCGCCAACTGCTCGGCGTGATGTTCCGACGACAAGGCGCCGAGCAGTTCGTCAAGATCGCCGTCCATGATGGCGTCGATCTTGTACAGCGTCAGGTTGATGCGGTGGTCGGTCACCCGCCCCTGCGGGAAGTTGCAGGTGCGGATGCGCTCCGATCGGTCACCGCTGCCGACGAGGCTCTTGCGCTCGGAAGCGATCTTCGCGTTCTGCTCGCGCTCCTGCGCGTCGCGGATGCGCGCTGCCAGCACTGACATGGCCTGCGCCTTGTTCTTGTGCTGCGAACGCCCGTCCTGGCATTCGACGACGATACCGGTCGGCAGATGGACAATGCGTACCGCCGAATCGGTCTTGTTGATGTGCTGGCCACCGGCCCCCGACGCGCGGAAGGTGTCGATGCGGATATCCGCCGGATTGATGTGCACGTCTTCGAGTTCGTCGGCTTCCGGCATCACGGCCACCGTGCATGCCGAAGTATGGATGCGTCCCTGCGACTCGGTTTCCGGAACGCGCTGCACACGATGCCCGCCCGATTCGAACTTGAGCTTCGAATACACACCACTGCCGGCGATACGTGCGATCACTTCCTTGTAGCCCCCGATCTCCGATTCACTGGCCGAAACCACCTCGACCTGCCAGCGCTGCCGCTCGGCATAGCGCGAATACATGCGGAAGAGATTGCCGGCAAACAGCGCCGACTCGTCGCCGCCGGTGCCGGCACGGATTTCCAGAAAAACGTTGCGCTCGTCGTTGGTATCTTTTGGCAACAATTGCTTCTGCAGCTCGACTTCGATTTCGGGCAGGCGCTCGCGCGCCGCCTTGACCTCGGCCTCGGCCAGCTCCTTCATCTCCGGGTCGGCCAGCATCTCTTGCGCCGATTGCAGGTCGGCTTCGGTCTGCTGCCAGGTCTTGTACAGGGCCACCACCGGGCCAAGCTCGGCGTGCTCGCGCGTCAGCTTGCGGTACTGGTCCATATCGCGCGTAGCCTCGCCGCTGGCCAGGATGCGATCCAACTCGTCGAGGCGGCCGACGAGACTTTCAAGTTTGTCGCGAATACTTTGTTTCATAGTCGATCAATCAAAACCTGTTTTTAACCACGGCGACACAGCGGTCACAGCGGAAAATCCAGTAAATTTATTGCCTGTTGGTTTTTACTTTTCGCTGTGCCCGCCGTGTCGCCGTGGTCTATTGCTTTACCCAACTTTAATCGCCGTGCAGACGAAACAGGCGCGTCACCATCGTCTGCAGTTCGCTGCGGTTGCCGTCGGCCTGATTGAGGGCTTGCGTCGGCGCGTGTAGAAACTTGTTGGTCAGGCGATGCGACAACTGATCGAGCACGCGCGCGGGATCTTCCCCTTTCGCCAGGAGCTTGAGCGCGTGCTCCATTTCGTGACGGCGCATGCGTTCGGCACTATCGCGCAAGGATCGGATGACGGGGACGGTTTCGCGAGTCTGCATCCAGTGCAGAAAGTTATCGACGCGGGCAGCAATGATCTCCTCGGCGTCATTGACTGCCGATTGCCGGGATTCCAGGCCGGTCTCGACAACCTGGGCGAGGTCGTCGACGGTATACAAAAACACATCATCAAGTTCGCTGACTTCAACTTCGACATCGCGCGGGACAGCCAGGTCAACCATGAACATCGGGCGATGACGGCGCTGCCTGACGGCCCGCTCGACCAGCCCAAGACCAATGATCGGCAGCTGGCTGGCGGTGCAGGTAATTACAATATCGAACTCGGCCAGACGCTCGCCGACATCTTCCAGCCGGATTGCCGACGCCCCGTAACGATCCGCCAGTTCTCGGCCGCGATCGATCGTGCGGTTGGCAATGACCATCTGCCGGGGTTGCTGAGCCGCAAAATGCGCTGCGCACAAGCTGATCATCTCGCCAGCGCCGATAAATAGCACACGCTGGTCAGCGATTCGCTCAAAAATCCGTTCGGCCAGTCTCACGGCGGCAGCCGCCATCGACACCACATTGGCCCCGATCGAGGTCATCGAACGCACATCCTTGGCCACCGCGAAGGAATGTTCAAACAGTTTGTTCAGGGTGACACCGAGCGCTCCCCACTCCCGAGCAATGCGCACGGCCTCTTTCATCTGACCAAGAATCTGCGGTTCGCCGATTACCATCGAGTCGAGCCCGCTGGCGACGCGAAAGACATGGCGGACCGCATCTCGATCCGGATGCGTGTATAGGAAAGGATTGATTTCATGCACCGGCAAACGACGATACCCGCCCAGCCAGTCAATGGCCGGTTGCGGCGTCTCCGCCTGGCAGTACAACTCGGTGCGGTTACAGGTCGACAGAATGGCCGCTTCGGCGACCCTGCCGCTACCGGTCAGATCGGCCAGCGCCCGCCGCAACTCCTCGACATGAAACGACATCTGTTCGCGAACCTGAAGCGGCGCGGAGCGGTGATTGATCCCGAGAGTAAAAAGCGCCATGGGGTAAGCAAAAAGGAAATATTCAGCACAGGCTCGCCGGCCAAGAGCGATCGGCGATTATACCACCGCCAGCAGCCCTCTCACCGACCGCCTGATGAATCAACGGACCGCAGCACCGTCTCCGGTGCCGGTTGCCTTGTTCAGGCGCGTCGCCTCGCCGAAGCCTTTAATCGACACCTGCGTGGCAAAAGGCCCGAGCAATTGCATGAGCAAAATTGTTGCCAACAAAGTTCCGGCCAACGCTGGATCCAGGCTGCTATTCAATTCCTGGATATCGAACAGGAGCACCAGTGCAAGGCTCGACATAGGCTGCAAGCCAATAGCCAGATTGACCGAATCACCGGCACTCAAGCCCAGCCGGTGACGATGCAGATACACGGCAACGAACTGACCGGCAAAACGCGCCAGTGCCAGCGTCAAGGCTTGCGGCCAATACTTGGCGAGAACAGCAACATCCAGCGCGGCCCCGGCAAGAACGAAGGTGATGACCAGAAAAATCCGCGCATCGCTGGCGATGCGAATCGCCGCCACGTGTTTTTCGCGGTCCAGGACGCGGGTGATATAGCCGAAAATCAGCATTGGCAACAGCGCCGAAATTTCGAGCGCGATCGATGTCCCCACACCAAGAACGATCGTTCCCAGAATCAGCAAGTGCTGGTGCTCGGGATGCTTACCCAATCGCTCGGCACCAACAAGGACCAGACCGGCACAGGCTACTCCGAGCAGCATCGAAACGAAAACCTTCTGGCTGGCAACAGTGGCTGCCGACAGGTTTTGAGCCCCGTGGTAGTCGAAAAGGACGGAATTACTCCAGGCCACCGCAACAAAAGCCACGCAACCGGTGACAGCGACAAGCGTAAATAGCAAGCCGGTTTTATCACCCCGCGCTCGGACATCGCTGGTCGTGGCAATCGTGATGGCGGGCGAAGTCGCCAGGCACAGCGAAGCCGCAAACAGTGCCGAGTACAGAGAAAACCCCCAAGCCAGAAGAACGACGAAAACGGCGCCACCGGTAACCAGGGAAACGCTCAATCCGGCCCAAAGTCGGCTCTTGCGCTCGGCGGCAGACACGGGAGGAACACTGTACCCCAATTCAAAGAGAATCAGACCCAACGCCAGGTCAATGAAGAGTTCGGCGGATTCGATATGTTCCAAGGAAATCCACTGCAGTCCACTTTGCCCAAGGAAAAGTCCGAACACGACGTAGCCCGTTGTTCGTGGCAACGCAAAAAAAAACCGACGCGAAACCTCCCCTGCGGCAAGACCACCGAGCAGCACCAAGCCAAAAAGCTGGATCGAGTTGAACATGAAGGCTGAAAATGGAATCGCGAAAATCGGGACACCACGGCGCCCTTTGCCGGCGATTGAATAGTCAAGTCCCGAAAATTGCGGGTGTGGCAATATAATTCAATGCGCCAGCCGGTGCAATCGACCATTCGCCAGAACAAAACAAATCAAACTCGCTTCGGTCGTCACAGGGCTGGCCATTTTCTTGCTTTTTTTACGACCGGGAAACGAATGTCCAGATCACTTGCCCTTGCCGTAACGGCCATCACCATCAGCCTGCTGCTCCACGGATGCGCGGGCAATGCCACCTCCGCAGGCGCCTTCGCAACAGCGAATGAGCCGAACAATACAACCAGCACATCCCTCGTAACGGCCCAAACGACAACCCCGCCCCCCATCCGAACTTGACGACAACAACATCTACTTTGCCCTGGGCTCGACCGAGGTCGACGAAACCGGCAAGCGAAAACTTCGCGAGCACGCCCGGCGGCTGCAAATGAACCCTAAACTGATCGTCACCTTGACCGGACTAACAGACGATTCTGGCAGCCGCTCATACAACCTGCTGGTTGCCGAAAAACGCACACAAGCCGTTGCGGAACTGCTGCGCGCCTATGGCGCCGCGAAAAACCAGATTCGCCCCTATGCCCTCGGCAACCGAAAACCGGACGCCCCCTGCAAGACGCTGGCGTGCCGGCAAAAACTGCGTCGGGTCGAACTGAATTTCCCGCCCGAACAAGAAGATTCTTCGGCGCCCCAAAACACCGGACGTTCAAATCCCTGAGCCGCCTTCCTCAAGAAAAACCTCGGGAACGTTAAACACCTTGACCTGGCGCGGCTTGAGCCAGACCTGATGTCCTCTTGATAACGCCAGCCCGACGGCTCGCTCGCGGGTCAGCTCGACCTCGACCAATTCTGCCCCATGCGCCAGTTCGACGCGCACAACCGGCCCGATGGCGTGAACCTCCTGCACGGTAGCCGCAATAGCACCGGCAACCTCGGTGCGTTCGATATCGATATCGTGCGGCCTGACGAAGGCCATTGCCTCGTCGCCGCCGCTCCCGGTAATTTCCTGCCGACCGACCTCGGCCCAGTTGCCGTGCATGCGGCTATGGAAGACATTGACGTTGCCGAGGAATTGGTAGACGAAGGGCGACGCCGGGTTGGAATACACCTCGTCGGGGGTCCCCACCTGCTCGATCCGCCCCTTGTTCATGACCACCACCCGGTCCGACACTTCCAGCGCCTCCTCCTGGTCGTGCGTCACGAAGACGCTGGAAATGTGCATCTCGTCGTGCAAGCGCCGCAGCCAGCGCCGCAGCTCCTTGCGCACCTTGGTGTCGAGTGCGCCAAACGGCTCGTCGAGCAGCAACACTTTCGGCTCAACGGCCAGCGCCCGCGCCAATGCGATGCGCTGCCGCTGTCCGCCCGAGAGCTGCGAAGGATAGCGGTCGGCCAACCAGTCGAGCTGGACCAGCTTGAGCAAATCCGTCACCCGGCGGCGGATTTCCGCCTCGGAAGGCCGTTCGTCCCTCGGCTTGACGCGCAGACCGAAAGCGACGTTCTCGAACACCGACATGTGCCGGAACAGAGCGTAATGCTGGAAGACGAAGCCGACGTTGCGCTCGCGCGCGTGCAGGTGCGTCGCTTCCGCGCCAGCGAACTTGACGTGGCCGCTGTCCGCCGACTCCATGCCGGCGATGATACGCAGCAAGGTGGTCTTGCCACAGCCCGACGGGCCAAGCAAGGCCACCAGCTCGCCGGTCGGGATATCGAGGTCGATGTTGTCGAGCGCGACAAAACTGCCGAAACGCTTGCCGACGCCGCAGATTTCTATACTCATGATGTCATTCCGTTTTTTCCGGCGGCAGCACCGCCTCCAGCATTGCCGTCTCCCGGCGCATCCGCCATTCGACGAAGGTTTTCGCCGCCAGCGTTACCAAGGCGAGCAAAGCCAGCACCGACGCCGAAGCAAAGGCACCGACGGCGTTGTATTCGTTGTAAAGAATCTCGACGTGGAGCGGCAACGTCGTCGTCTCGCCGCGAATATGCCCGGAAACCACTGACACCGCGCCGAACTCGCCCATGGCGCGGGCATTCGCCAGGATGACGCCATAGAGCAGGCCCCACTTGATGTTGGGCAGGGTCACACGCAGGAACATCTGCCAGCCCGACGCGCCGAGCGAGATCGCCGCCTCCTCCTCGTCCCGCCCCTGCGCCTGCATGAGCGGAATCAGCTCGCGCGCGACGAAAGGGAAGGTGATGAACAAAGTCACGAGAATCATTGCCGGCAAAGCGAAAACGATTTTCACGTCATGCGCCGCAAGCCAGGGTCCGAAAATTCCCTGCGCCCCGAAAATCAGCAAAAAGACGATACCGACGACGACCGGCGACACGGCAAAGGGCAGATCGATCAGGGTGATCAGCAGGCTCTTGCCGCGAAACTGGAAGCGGGCGATAGCCCAGGCCGCCGCGACACCGAAGGCGATATTGAACGGCAACACGACCACCGCCAGAAAAAGGGTCAAAACGATGGCATAGAGCGCCTCATGGTCGCGCAGCGCTTCGAGATAGGTCGCCCATCCCGAACGCAAGGCTTCGATGAAGACCACCACCAGCGGCACCATCAGGAATACAAACAGGAATGCCAGGCCGACCCCGGTCAGTAGCAGGCGCAGCCAGCGCGGCTCCTCGTTGGCCTTGCGTATCGAATGTCCGCTCATATGCTCACCGCCTGTTTCCCATGATGGCGATTCGCCGCCCACCATTGCAGCGCATTGACGCCGAGCAACAGCACGAATGAAATCGCGAGCATGACGCTGGCCAACGCGGTTGCGCCAACGACGTCGTATTGTTCCAGTTTCGAAATGATTAACAGCGGCGTGATTTCCGAAATCAAGGGCATGTTGCCGGCGATGAAAATGACCGAACCAAATTCGCCGATCGCGCGCGAAAAAGCCATCGTAAATCCGGTCAACAAAGCCGGCAGGATGCCCGGCAACAAGACGCGTAGAAAAGTCTGGCCGCGCGAGGCGCCGAGCGTCGCTGCAGCCTCCTCGATCTCCGGCTCGATATCTTCGATCACCGGTTGCAAGGTCCGCACGACGAACGGCAAGCTGATGAAGGTCAAAGCAACGACAATACCGAGGGGGGTGAACGCCACCTTGACGCCCAACGGCTCCAGGTAGCGGCCGATCCAGCCATTGCCGGCGTAGAGCGTCGCCAGCGTAATCCCCGCCACCGAGGTCGGCAGGGCGAAGGGCAGGTCGACCAACGCGTCGACGAAGCGCTTGCCGGGGAAGGAATAGCGGACCAGCACCCAAGCCACGACAAGCCCGAAAACCGCGTTGATCGACGCGGCCAGCAACGATGCACCGAACGTCACCCGGTAGGCGGCCACCGCCCGCTCGCCGCTGGCAATTTCCCAGAACTGCGCAAAACTGAGCGAACCCGCCTTGAACACCAGCACGGCGAGCGGCAGAAGGATAAGCAGCGACAGATAGATCAGCGTGTAGCCGAGTGACAGGCCAAAGCCGGGAAGGACGCGTTTCATTTGTCAGGAACCTATTTAAATATTCGATCAACCACAACGAGCACGACGGTCACAACGAGAATCCAGAAAATCATTCAAGTCCAGGAATTACACGTCGTCGTTCCAGGCTTAACCCATAACCCCATGGGGGCTGCCGCATTCCGTTTTGCCGGAAAGGACTAAACGAAGCTTTACTTGAATTTCGTTGCGCCCGTTGTGTGCGTTGTGGTTGAAATCATTTGCTCTGATAAATCTGGTCGAAGGTCCCGCCGTCCTTGAAGTGATTCGGCGTCGCTTTGGCCCAGCCACCGAACACCTCATCGACCGTAAAGGTTTTGATGGGCGGGAACTGCGCCGCGTATTTTTTGAGCACTTCGGGATCGCGCGGCCGCAGATAGTTGTTTGCCGCATTCTCCTGCCCCTCCTTCGACCAGAGATGATCCAGGTAAGCCTTGGCCAGCATACGCGATCCTTTCTTATCCACCACCTTTTCGACGATGGCGACCGGGAATTCGGTGAGGATCGACAGCGAAGGATGCACGACCTCGAAATCGCCCTTGCCAAATTCGCGCACGATCAGCTCGGCCTCGCTCTCGAAAGTCACCAGCACGTCGCCGATCCGACGCTGCACGAAGGTTGTCGTCGCGTCGCGGCCGCCGGAAGCGAACAGCGGCGCGTTTTTCAACAGCTTGCCGACGAACGCCTGCGCCGTCTGGTCGTTGCCCCCCGGCTGCTTGAGCGCATATCGCCAGGCAGCAAGATAGGTGTAGCGACCGTTACCCGTATTCTTCGGGTGCGGCAGGATCACCTGCACGCCGGGCTGGACCAGATCCGCCCAATCCTTTAGCCCCTTGGGATTGCCCTTGCGCACGATGAAAATCATCGTCGAGGTATAGGGCGAGGCATTGTTCGGAAATTTCTTCGCATAATCATTGACGACCAGGCCCTTGTCGACGAGGAAATTCACGTCGGAAGCCTGATTCATCGTCACCACGTCCGCTTCCAGACCGTCGGCCACGGCGCGCACCTGTTTGCTCGACCCGCCGTGTGACTGCTTGAGTTCGAGCGCCTCACCGGTTTTGGCTTTCCAGTATTTCTGGAACAACGGGTTATAGTCCTTGTAAAAATCGCGCGCCACGTCGTAGGACACGTTGAGCAGACTTCCTGCGGCCTGCGCCGGGAAGGAAAGCGCCAGCACGCCGGAAAATGCCAGCCCCAGCGCCAAACCAGACGATAATCTTTTAATCAGCGGATGCATGGAAGGCTCCTTGAATTACGTTTCGGAAAGCACGTCGAAGTGCGAGTGAAGCCACTATAAGAAGAATTTATAGAACTACAAAGTCTGTTTTTGTATTTATTTATTCAAATATAGAATAAACAACCCAACCCAGCTTCGCAAGACCCCAACGAACGATTACCATCGCTCGCTAACCTTTCGCCCCTCTCCCCATGACCGACCTTGACCGCAGCCTCGAATTGTTCGCCGGACGCCGCTACCACGCTTACAACGACTGGGCAAAGCAGCACTACGGCGGACGCCTGCAGAAAGTCTCCCTCGACGCCGGCTTCACTTGCCCCAACCGCGACGGATCGCTCGGCATCGGTGGCTGCAGCTTCTGCAACAACGAAGGCTTCAGCCCGAGCTACCTGCGCGAGCAACGGAACATCCACGACCAGATCGACACCGGCATCGAGTTCATGCGCCGCCGCTATCCGAAGACGAAAGCTTTTCTCGCCTACTTCCAGAGTTATTCCAACACCTACGGCGATCTCGCTACGCTGCAAAAAGCCTACGGCACGGCACTCTCCCACCCGGCAATCGGCGGCCTCGTCATCGGCACCCGCCCCGACTGCCTTCCCGAAGCGACGCTCGACTATCTGGCCGAACTGGCCGCCCGCATGCCGGTCGAGCTGGAAATCGGCATTGAATCCTGCAACGACGCCGTGCTGCAGGACTGTCTGCGCGGCCACGATTTCGCCTGTACGCAGGACGCCATCCTCCGGGCAGCGAAACGCGGCCTGTTCATTACCGGACATCTCCTCCTCGGCCTGCCGCTCGAAACCCGGGAAAGCCTGATCGAAGGTTCCCGCGCCCTCGCCGCACTGCCCATCGACGCCCTGAAATTCCACCAGTTGCAAATCGTGCGCAACACACGGCTCGCCAACGCCTATCGGACCGCCCCCGAAAGTGTGCCTTTGCTCGACCCGGAAACCTACCTCGATACCGTGATCGACATGCTCGAACGCCTGCCGCCGACAATCAAGATCCAGCGCCTGGGTAGCGAAGTCCCGCCGAGCGTCCTCGTCTCGCCCGATTGGGGAATGCGCCTCGACAAATTCCCGGCCCGACTTGAGGAACGCCTGCATCTGCGCCACACTTGGCAAGGTCGCCTGTTCTCCGATCCGGCCAACTCGAGGAATCCCCCTCCCTAGGCGGCAGAAGATGCATGAAAGCCCAAACCGTCAAAAATCGGCCCAGATATAATAGATCGTGCAATTCTCCCGCCCCCGTTACAATGGTTAGCGCATGCACTGTTGATCGATAGGACTATGCATCATGCTCCCCGCCAATAACTCCCGTATTAGATACCTCGTCCACGCCGAACTCGCCGTCACGACGGCCTCTTCCATGGACTACGACGACGCCAAGGCCGGACGTCCGATCGAACGCCGGCTGAACCGGATCGAGCGTGTCGTCACGGCCTATCGTGGCCAGATCGAAAAACGCAATGACAGCAGCTTGCAAATGGCCTTTGACACGGCGGATGCTGCCGTCCTCGCCACCAGCGAAATGCAACACCGTTGCGCTTTGCTCGCCCAGCTTTCGGGCCACCGAATCGCCTTGTGCATCGGGATTCACCGTGGCCTGTTGCGCCAACGGGCGAAAGACAAGGCGGAAGACTCGCGCGCAATCGCCAAGTCACTTGCCCGTTCGAATGACTGTACGGTCATCTCAGCGCAAGTCTTCGAAGGCATCAACAACGAACTCAAGAACCTTGCCCACCGTCTCACCTCGGCTTCCGCAGGAGTTGAAACCTATACGGTCGACTGGCAAGGCGAAATCCCCTCGGCGGCCTACGGTGGCGAATCCTTCTGGCCTGCGAACCAGGATTCTTTACCTATCGGCGCCTACCTGCTGCTGCACCACGGGCTCAAAACGCTTGAACTGTCGCAGGACACTCCAACCCTTTCGATCGGCCGGGACCCGTCAAGCGACCTGGTCCTGACCGACGATCATGTCTCGCGACACCACTGCCGCATCGAGAGTCGGGCAAACGGCATCGTCCTGGTCGATTCGAGCACCAACGGCACCAGCATCAAGCCGGACGACGGCGCTGAAACACTGATCAAGAACGGCAGCATCCCGCTCAAAGGGAAGGGCCTGCTCTTCTTCGGTCGCCCGTACAAGAACGAACGGCGCGGCGCCGTACGCTACGAAACGCTCTGACTTCCTCACAAATTCTGCCGGAGCCCCCGGTTGGGCGAAGGCTCCGGCGGAGGCTATTTCACCTTGATTTCGGTCCATAGCCGCGACATCAAGCGACGCTGTTGCGGCTCAAGATCGCGCAGCATTTCCAGCCGCGACATATCGCTCGTTTTCCGAAACAATGGGCTGTCGCTGGAAATTTCCGGACGAATGTAGGGACCCGCGGCGGCATTGGGATTGCCGGCGCCGATCAGGTTGGACACGTCGCCAGCGTTCTCGCCGTTGAGCATGAAATCAATGAAGCGATGCGCAAGATCGGGGCGGCGCGACGATTTGTGGATGACGAAATTATCCACGGCCAAAACCGCCCCCTCCTTGGGAATGCTGAAGCCAATCCGGAACGGCCGCCGCGCTGCAATCGCGTCTTCACGCGCACGAAACATATCGCTCGAATAACCGTGCGCCACCCAGATGTTACCGATCGCCAGTTCCTTGATGTACGTGCTATTCGAAAAAGCCGCCCAATACGGCTTGGCGCGCAAGATTAGGTCACGCGCTGCATACCAGTGCTCCGGGTTGGCATCCTGTGCAGAGTATCCTAGATAACGCAAGGCGGCCGCCATCAGTTCGCGCTGGCTGTTAAGCAGCATCACCCGCCCCTTTAGTTGCTCCAGATACTTCGGCTCGAAAATCAACGCCCAGGTATCATTCGGCAAACCGAGCGCCCGAAGCTTGTCGACGTTGTAGCCGAGCAGGGTCACCGTACTCGCGTAAGGAACGGCATAGCGGTTTTCCGGATCATACCAAGCCCCCAGGTAGGCCCGATCGAGATTGGAAAAATTGGGCAAGCGGTTTTTCTCGACAGGCCGCAGTTCGTGCTTGCGGATCAGCGTCTGCACCGCATTGCCGGTCGGCACCAGCAAATCATAGCCCGAAGCGCCGGCCTCCAACTTGGCAAGCATTTCTTCGTTGTCGGAATAATAGTCCTGCTTGAGCGTGCAACCGCACCACGCCTCGAAACGGGCAGCGGTCTGCGCAGAAATGTAGTTATTCCAGATGTAGAGATACAACACGTCGCTGGCCCGAGCCAGCGGGGCCGTGAGCAGCAAAAACAGGATGAACAGCGTTTTGTTGAGAAAAGCGATAACCACAGCGGGCACGGCGAAAAACGTTATTTTCAATATTTTGCTGCACGGCACGTTCGCGATTGCGGAAAAAACAGGTTTTATCGTTGTGTTCGCCGTGCCCGCCGTGGTTAAGCTCTTGACATTCATTCCGTCCCCCCCCCCCGTTTCAGGGACTCGAACGCGAAGCGCGAGGCGACGGCAATCAACGTCAGCGTCAATGCCATCAGCAGGCTCGAGACGGCGTTCACTTCCGGCGTCACGGCGACCTTGATCATCGAGTAAATCTGCAACGGCAAGGTCGCCATACCAACGCCGGCAACGAAGAAAGTAATGACAAAATCATCAATCGACAGCGTGAATGCCATCAGGAATCCGGCAACGATGCCGGGCAATATCAACGGCAGCGTGACACGGCGAAACGTCTGCCAGGGCGTGGCGCCGAGATCGCGCGCGGCTTCGAAGAGGCTCTCGTCCATGCCGGCCAGGCGCGCGCGCACGATGATAGCCACGAAACCGATCGAGAACGTGATGTGCGCGATCAGGATCGAGAGCATTCCGAGCGTCAGGTCGAGCACCTGCCGGAAAAACAGCAACAGCGACACGCCGAGCAGGATCTCCGGCATAGCGACCGGCGTCAGGACAAGGAAAGGCAACAACAACGGCCGCCAGCGGTGCATGGCGATGCCGGCCATGGTGCCGAGAAGTGTCGCGACAAGACTGGAGAGAACAGCGATGAACAGTGAGTTGGCGGCCGCTTGCAACATCGCGCCGTCACTGAACAGTTTGCCGTACCAGCGCGTAGTGAAGCCGACCCAAGAGGCATTCAGCTCGGAATCATTGAACGAGAGCAGCACGACCACGGCCAACGGCACGTTCAGGAAGGCATAAGTCGCCAGTGTCGCGCACCAGAGGCCGAATCCGCGCTTCATGCCCCGCTCCGCCGGGTCAGCAACGCCGACAGCGCAGCGACACCGAGCACCGCCACCGTCAGCATCAGCGAAAGCGTCGCGCCGAGCGGCCAATCACGATTCTCGAGAAACTGCTCCTTGATCAGGTTGCCGATGAGCAGATCGCCAGTGCCGCCAAGCAATTCCGGCACGGCAAACATGCCGAGCACCGGAATGAAGACTAGCGCCGAGCCTGACAGAACGCCGGGGAGAGACAGCGGCCAGGTCACGCGCCAGAAGCGCGTCCAGGCCCCGGCACCAAGATCCTGAGCGGCCTCGAGCAAGGACGAGTCGTGTTTTTCCAGATTCGTATAGAGCGGCAGGATCATGAACGGCAGATGTACGTAGACCATGCCGACGATCACCGCCATCGGACTGTAAAGCAGTCCCGTCGGACCGAGGATCATGATCCAGGCATAGACACGGACCAAAAAATTGCTGGCGAAAGGCAGAATCACCAAGAGGACGAACAGGTCGCGCTGACGCTTCGGACTACGCGCAATCAGCAGCGCCATCGGGTAAGCCAACAGCAAGCAAAGCAGCGTGGTCAGCGCGGCAACAAGGAACGATTTGGCGAGAATCCACACGTAGATCGGATCGTCGCTGATGAAGCGATAGGCATCTAGACCCAATCCGCTCTCCGACCATGGTGCCAAACCGCAAACTCGCCCGGCTCTCGAAAACTGGCGACGGCCATGATCAGAGCTGGAATCAGAAAGAAAACGATCAGGAACAGCGACGGCGGCAGCGTCACCACAAGGCGGGTCAGCCGCTCGCCTTTAATCGCCGAGAAAAACGCCCGCATCATGCCTCCACTCGACACTGACCCGATCGCCAATCTCGTGAAACCGCGCTTTACCGGACGCGGCATTGGCGACCAAGGCCTCCAGCGTAACGCCGTTATCAAGCCGTACTTTGTACACCGTCACGTCACCGAGATAGAGATATTCACTAACGTTACCGACAAAATGGTTTCTCAGCCCTGAACGCTCGGCATGTGCCGAAACCCGCAAATGCTCGGGACGAATGGCCAGCGCCCCGCGCCGCCCCGACACAACTCCCGGGCAATCCGGCGCGGCGATCTCGCCGAGTCCCGGAGCGTTCAGCAACAGTCCGTGGCGACCGCGACCGACCACCTGCGCCTCGATCAAATTGATCGTGCCGATGAAATCAGCGACAAATCGATTCTTCGGGGCGGAATAAAGCACTTCGGGCACATCCATCTGCTCAACCCGGCCTTCGTTCATCACCGCGATCCTGTGCGACAGTGCCAACGCTTCCTGCTGCGCGTGCGTCACAAAAACGAAGGTCACCCCCACCTCTCGCTGCAATGCCGTCAATTCAACCTGCATCCGTTCGCGCAGCTTGGCGTCGAGAGCGCCGAGGGGTTCATCGAGCAACAACAAACGGGGCTTGTTGACCAAGCCGCGCGCCAAGGCAACGCGCTGCTTCTGACCGCCGGACAACTCGTGCGGATAGGCCCTGCCCTTGTCCTCCAGATGCACCAGCGCCAGCATCTCGCCGGTCCGCCGCCGGATGTCTGCCGGGGAACACCCCGCCATTTCCAGCGGGAAAGCGATATTGCCCGCCACCGTCAGGTGCGGGAAAAGTGCATAGCTCTGGAATACCGTATGGATGGGTCGTTTTTCAGGCGCCATGCCGGTCAATGGCCGGCTATCGAGGAACAACTCCCCTTCGTCCGGCTCGTCAAAACCGGCAATCATGCGCAGAATCGTGGTCTTGCCGCAGCCAGAAGGTCCAAGCAAGGTAAAGAACTCCCCCGCCTCGACGCTCAGCGAAACGTTCTTGACCGCCTCCAGATTGCCGAAGCGGCGCGTGATGCGGCGAAGCTCAAGAAGCGCCATATCCCCTCACCCGCAAACAACAATAAATTCCGACGATCCAATTATGGTATTTCCATCGAGCGTCGTAAAAGTTTTTTCCCGTACGCTCACCGATCAATGATCGCCATGGGAACATCGGAATTGCCACTGGCAAGAAAAGGGGACTCGGAAAACAAAAAGCCCAACCAATTTGGCCGGGCTTTTTGCTTGAATCTTGGTGGTGATGGGCAGAATTGAACTGCCAACCTATGGGTTATGAATCCATCGCTCTAACCAACTGAGCTACATCACCAGTCAGGACGAGGAATTATAGGGGGGATGATGGGAGACGGTCAAGCGCTCCGAACACACAAGGCGAGCAAGCTTGTCTATAATGGCGCCATGCCTCTACCCGCATCCCTTGTCGCCTCGATCGTCAGCGCCGTCATTGAAGCCGCAGCGCAAAGCGCTGGCGCGCTGCGGCAACAGTACGAAATCTACGCGACGACACGCACTCTGCCGCCCGAAGCGAAGTCCGGAGTCATGTTGCCACCGCAGAATGACGGCACGGTGACGATTGATGGCCGCTCGTGGCCGCTGACACCGGGCGTGCAGTTTCGCAACCAGAAAAATCTGATCGTAATGCCGATGAGCATCCAGGAAGAGAAAGACGTCGTATTCATCACCAACCCATCCGGCGCAGTCTTTCGCGTTTGGATGGTCAGCGCCGCCGAACTCTCGGCACGCCCAAACAACTGAGACCCATGGCAAAAAAACTGTTCATCCGCACCTTCGGGTGCCAGATGAACGAGTACGATTCGGACAAAATGGCCGACGTGCTCGGAGCATCCGAACCCATCGTCAAGACCGACAACCCCGAAGACGCGGACATCATCCTCTTCAACACCTGCTCGGTGCGTGAAAAAGCGCAGGAGCGCGTCTTCCACGACCTCGGCCGGGTGCGTCCGCTCAAACTTTCCCGCCCCGATCTGATCATCGGCGTCGGCGGTTGCGTCGCCAGCCAGGAAGGCGAGGCAATCGTCAAACGCGCGCCCTATGTCGATATCGTGTTTGGCCCGCAGACGCTGCACCGCCTGCCGCAGATGATTGCCGAGAAGCGTCGCCTCGGCAAATCGCAGGTCGACGTCTCCTTCCCGGAAATCGAGAAATTCGACAACCTGCCGCCGGCC
>CAZNQL010000031.1:0-24484 GCA_964575415.1 uncultured Propionivibrio sp. | reverse complement strand
GCCATGATCGGCTGGTACGGCACGGCGATGCTCTGCTACGTCACCCCCAAGGAACACCTCGGCTTGCCGGACAAGAACGACGTCAAGGAAGGCATCATCACCTACAAGCTCGCCGCGCACGCCGCCGACCTGGCCAAGGGCCATCCGGGCGCACAAATCCGCGACAACGCGATGAGCAAGGCACGTTTCGAATTCCGCTGGGAAGACCAGTTTAATCTCGGTCTCGACCCGGACAAGGCGCGCGCCTTCCACGACGAAACGCTGCCCAAGGAATCGGCCAAGGTCGCACACTTCTGCTCGATGTGCGGGCCGCATTTCTGCTCGATGAAGATCACGCAGGACGTGCGGGATTTTGCCGCACGGCAAGGGCTCGACGAAAAAACCGCCCTTGAGAAAGGCATGGAAACCAAGGCCGCGGAATTCGTGAAATCGGGAGCCGAGGTCTATCGCAAAATATAAGGCCTACCGCTGCGGGACAACCCCTGCCGATCCAGCCGGGAGCCTGCGGCGTCCCGGCTAAAGCTGCGCCTCCCCTAGGAGGCCACCTCAATTCGCCTGAGAAACGTCACAAAAGCGTCGACGGGAATGGGGGGACTGTAAAGATAGCCCTGATAGAGATGGCAGCCATGGGCTTCAAGGAAACAACGCTGTTTTTCTTTCTCCACCCCTTCGGCGACAACCTTCAGTCCCAGATTCCGCCCCATGCTAATGATGGTTTGGGTAATGACTTCGTCGTCAGGATTGCCCGGCAAATTGCTGACGAAGGATTTATCAATCTTGAGTTCGTCGAGGGGCAACCGGGTCAGATAAGCCAGTGAGGAATAGCCCGTTCCGAAATCGTCCATTGAAAACCGGATGCCCAAGGCCTTGAGGGCTACGATTTTGGCATTTGCCGATTCGACATCTTCGAGAATCAAGCTTTCGGTCAACTCAAGTTTCAGGCGCGTGGGATCGATCTCCGTTTCACGGACAAGTCCGGTAATCATGTCGACAAACCCTTCTTCCCGAAACTGGAGAGAACTCACATTGACTGCCAGACAGAGCTTTTGCAGCCGGGAATCGGCAGACCAGACCTTGATCTGCCAACACGCCCCTTCGAGGACCCAACGACCGACAGGCAAAATCGAACCGGATTCCTCGGCCAAGGGAATAAATTCGGAAGGGGGAATGAAACCGCGTTCCGGATGCTGCCAACGCAAAAGCACTTCAGCCCCTGTCACCCCCCTCTTTTCATCGAGTTGCGGCTGGTAATAAAGCATCAATTCACTTCGGGTATGGGCTTGCCGCAAGTCCGCTTCGAGTTTCCGGCGCGAATCCAGGACGGCCTGCACCTCAGGATCGAAGAAGCGCACGGCATCCCGCCCGGCGCCATTGGCTTGATACATGGCAATTTCAGCATTCTTTAGCAAATCCTCAACCGTCTCATTCCCTCGAAAAAGGCAGATTCCGATACTCGCCGTGGTCAGGAAGTTCTGCCCCTTGAGGATGAAAGGCTGCGCAATCGTCTTGCCAATTGACTCCCCATAATGACGCGCGACCGCCGCCGCTGCCACCGGTTCTTCACTCAAATTCTCCAGGATAACGACAAACTCATCGCCTCCAAGACGGGCGACAGTATCGGCTTTCGAGAGGGCCTGCTGAAGTCGCAGGGCAACTTCGACCAGCAAACGGTCTCCCGTGTCATGCCCGCGGCTGTCATTCAGCGTGTTGAAATTATCGAGATCGAGATAAATCAGAGCGCCCTGCTGATTTTCCCGATTAGCTAAGGCAAGCGCCTGACCAAGGCGATCCTGAAGCAATCGTCGGTTGGGCAATTGGGTCAGCGGATCATAGTACGCCAGACGATGCACCTCGGCCTCGGCTGCCTTGTTTTGAGTGATATCGGAAAATGAACTCACATAATGAGTAACCGACCCCGACGGCGAAAGCACCGCATTTATCGTCAGCCATTCCGCATAAATACTGCCGTTCTTGCGCCGGTTCCAGATCACGCCTTGCCAAAAGTGCTTTTCTTTCAGTGCGTTCCAGAAATCTTCATAAAAAGCCTTGTCGTGCCTCCCGGATTTGAGCAGCGAAGTGCTCTGCCCGATCGCTTCTTCAGCGGCATAGCCCGTCGATTCGGTAAATGCCCGGTTGACGCGCAAAATCACGCCTTGGGCATCCGTCACCAACATCGCCACTTGCGCATCGAATGCCTTGGCGGCAATTCGCATTTCCACTTCCGCCTTGCGTTTACGCACCCAATTTGACAGCAGACTCCAAGCCAAAGCGAGAAGCGACAAAATCAGCATGGCGACGACCCAGATCAACGTACGGTTGGTTTCATGCCAGGGCTGGTTAATTATTTTGCTGTATTCGGGAAGGCTGCTTCGCGCAATTCCAAAGCGCTCCAGTTGCCGATAGTCGAATGTAAAAACGCCCGGAATGTTCTGTCGAACCGGAATCGTCTGGATGCGTTCTCCATTGAGTACGCGCAACAACATCTCTCCTGCAGCCTGTCCATGGTCACGCGCCGTCGTCAAATTTCCACCAACAATGCCGTAGCCCAGATAAAAATCCCAACTCGCGTAGACGGGAACCGGACTTTTCTCGGAAATCAATCGGGCAATGTCCGAATGGGCAATGAAACGTCCTGCACCATCGCTGGCATACGGCATCAGTAGGATCAATGTTTTTGCAGAACGCCTTATCGGCTAATTCGTCGGGACTACCGTGGTCCCAAAAATCCACCGCCACATTTTTATTTAAGCGACTCAAATCCGACTCAAGCTGGGACCGCAAGGCCCTTCCCGTTGTCGTCAGATCAATAATGACCACGATTTGTTCAGTTTTTGGATGCAATCGCAGCATTAAATCCAGCGTGGCCTTGTTGTCTGCCGTTTCAGCCACACCAGTAATTCCGGACAGCCCGTTGAGCTGCTCGTCGCGAAACCAGTTGACCCCGCAAAACACCACCGGAATTCCCGAAAAAAGCGTTTGCCGATATTTGCGGACAAAGTCAAACGCATCGTTGTCCGTCGTCACAATGGCATCGAAACGAACGAATCGGTATTTGTAGGCAAACAGTTGGCGTAAGTTATTGAAATGCTCCTGATCGGCCAACCGCTTTGTATCCATGTATTCAATGTGAAACTGAACTCCTGGTTTCTGGCTTAACGCCTCACGGATACCGGCCACCTCCCCATCGGTCCAATCGATGCCCTGATGGTAGGAATTCAGGATCAAAACATGCCGGTTTTCTTGGGCAATGACATGCCGCCCCCCTAAGCCCATCAGCACGAGCAGACAGGCAAGCATCTTGATGAGTGAAGGAAGCAAAGATTTTCGACACCGGTCCATGCCCAACAATCCTTGGTTATCGTTGAGATCCAAACCTAAAATCATTCAAGCCGCTTTCTGGCGCAAAATCATAGTACCATCAGAAAATATTCTTGTCGAAGTATAGTGGCGTTATCTATAGTTTTCTTGGATATTCCGACAAAGGAAGAAAAGGAGTCGAGGAATCAAATGGACATCAGTGATATTGGAAAAATTCCGACAACAGTCAGCCAAGCTGGAACAGGAGACGCCGTGGCCATTTCGGTCATGAAGAAGACGCTTGAAATCCAGGCGCAGAACGCCGCACAACTGATTCAGTCGATACCCCTGCCGTCGACGAATAACCCAGCGCACTTGGGCAACAGCGTCAATACTTTCGATTGAACATCCCGTCTAGAAAATCAGAGTCCGCGCGCCCAAGCCGGTCGAAGTGACGCCGTTTCCGGGCAGGCAATAGCTTGCCGCACTTCCTGCAACAGCCTCGGTTTATCGCCCCCCAAGACTCCCTTGAGCACTAACCAGTTCGAGGCGTGATCGCTTCGAAACACACTCCGACGCAATTCCAGACGGTCGAGAAAACGCTCCATCTCGACGAACAACTCCCGTTGTGTGAGCGCACACCAACCGGGAAAATCGGACGTAAAGCGCGCTTCGCCCATTGGAAAGCTGACGACGAGCGTCGCCACATATTCCGGCTGCGTCGCATTGAGCAAGTGCGCCGAGTTCTCAGCGTGCTGCGCCGATAACACCGGACCGCCCAAGCCATTGAGGATCATCACTGAGCGTTTGATACCGGCTTTGCCCAGCTTGTCGAGCGCCTCACATGTTGTTTCGTAGGTCTCACCTTTCTTCACTCGTGCCAGCACCTCATCGTCACCTAATTCGGCACCGATGTAAGCAATCGCCAACCCGGCATCGGCCAATTCGCCGAGTTCTTCAACAGATTTCTTGCGTAAATTGCGTGGCAGGCAATAGCTCGAAACCCGCCGGACCGCCGGCAGATGTTGCCGAATCGCAGCGAGCACGGCGAGCAACCGGCGAGTCGGCAGCACCAGCGCGTCGCCGTCGGCCAGAAAAACCCATCGCACCTTGTTTCCCAGAAGTTCGCCCGTCCGGGCAATGCTGTCCAGCACTTCGGATTCATCACGAGCGCGAAATTTCTTTTGCGGCGCCGTATACATTTCGCAAAACGTGCATTGGTTCCACGAACAACCGTCGGTCACCGGCAAAATCAGAGAATCGGCCTCACTTGGTGGACGATACACCGGCTCGACATAACGGACAGGCAGGGAGAAAACCATGTCCTCGATCAATCGAAATAGGCGCGAGCCGCTTCATAGTGGCGCGCAAAATAGCTCGAGCCGAGGCGATCGATGCGCACCTTGCCGTTCGAAGAAGGGGCGTGAACAAATCGACCGTTGCCGATATACACACCAACGTGAGAAAAAGGAGTGTTGCGAGTATTGAAGAAGACAAGATCGCCGGCGCGCAAGCGGTTGCGCTCTATGGGCCGGCCCAGGCGCGGGATGTCAGCGGCGCTTCCCGCCACCTTGAGTCCGAGCGCCTTGTCGTAAATGTAAGACACCATGCCGCTGCAATCGAGCCCGGCTTCCGAATTCTTCCCCGCCAAAGCGATAGCCGGTATCGATCAAGCCCAGCGCAAAGAACATGACTTCGTGCCCTTTCTCACTGGCCTCCCCACGCGCTTCAGGCTGACGTTCGGGCGAAGAAGTGGGAACGCTGCCGCACGCGGCAAGAAGCATCGCAAGAAGGCACAAAACAAAGCGTCTGATTCGCATGTGCGAAGTATAGCCGAGCCCCCTCCGACCACGAAACGAGACTGTCCCACTCAAAGTTTTGAGCAAAACCACGCGCCACTACATCAAAACAATGTCGTATTGTTCCTGCGAGTAACTGGGTTCGGCCTTGAGTGAGATGGGCTTGCCGATAAAATCGGAAAGCATGGCTAAGCCCTGCGATTCTTCGTCGAGGAAAATGTCGATGACGGGAACTCCGGCAAGAATGCGAAATTCTTTGGCGTCGAACTGGCGCGCTTCGCGAAGCAATTCGCGCAGGATCTCATAGCAAATTGTGCGCGCCGTCTTGACCTCTCCGCGTCCGCCACAGGTCGGACATTCCTCGCACAATACGTGCGCCAGCGATTCCCGCGTACGCTTGCGCGTCATCTCAACCAGGCCCAGCGCCGTGAATCCATTGACCGTCAGCCGGGTATGATCGCGCGCCAGCGCCTTGTTGAATTCTGCGAGTACGGCACTTTTGTGCTCACTATTATCCATATCGATGAAATCGATGATGATGATTCCACCCAGATTGCGCAGTCGCAACTGGCGCGCAATCGTCTGCGCAGCCTCGAGATTGGTCTTGAACACCGTATCGTCGAAATTACGAACGCCGACAAACCCACCGGTGTTCACATCGATCGTCGTCATTGCCTCGGTTTGGTCGATAATCAGATAGCCCCCGGATTTCAAATCGACACGTCGCGCCAGGGCACGCTGAATTTCGTCCTCGACGCCGTGCAGATCGAACAGAGGCCTCTGACCGACATAATGGTTAAGCAAAGGCGCGACACTAGGCATGTACTGCACAGCGAAAGCCGTCAGCTTCTGAAAATTTTCCCGCGAGTCGATTACGATCTGCGAGGTTTCCGGATTGACGAAATCGCGCAACACGCGTTGCGCCAACGACAACTCCTGGTACAAGAGACTCGGCGCCGCCCGCACCTTCGACTGGGCGTGAATTTCGCTCCAAATTTTGCGCAGGTATTCAATGTCGTTCAGCAACTGCTCGTCGGAAGCACTTTCCGCCATCGTCCTGACAATAAAGCCGCCTTCTTCGTTACCGGGAACCAATCGCGTAATCTGCTCGCGCAGCGCTTCGCGCTCAGCCTCGTTTTCGATGCGCTGTGAAATGCCAATATGTTTTTCCTGCGGCAGATAAACGAGCATCCTGCCGGCAATCGACATCTGCGTCGTTAATCGCGCCCCCTTGGTGCCGATCGGATCCTTGATCACCTGTACGACGACGCTCTGGCCTTCGAACAGCAACTTCTCGATCGGGCGCATGGGCTCACCCTGCAGCCGTGCTTCCCAGATATCGGCAACGTGCAGGAACGCCGTCCGCTCCAGACCAACGTCGACGAATGCCGATTGCATTCCCGGAAGAATCCGAACAACCTTGCCAACGTAAATATTGCCCACCAGGCCACGACTCGCTTTTCGCTCGATATGCAATTCCTGGACGGCACCCTGATAAACAACGGCAACACGTGTTTCCTGGGGAGAAAAGTTGATCAGTATTTCTTCAGGCATGAATGGCAGTCGGGTAATTGCGGGTAAAATCGGGACCGAAGCATTCTACACGTTCCCGCCTGCAATTCACTCATGCCAAACGATTCCCCCACTCGACAGCCGGAACTTCTTGCTCCTGCTGGATCGCTCACCATGATGCGACGAGCGTTCGAATTCGGTGCCGACGCCGTTTACGCGGGACAGCCGCGTTACAGTTTGCGCGTGCGCAACAATGAATTTGGCCGGATCGAAACCTTGGGCGCCGCCATCGCCGAAGCCCATGCCGCGGACAAGCAATTTTACCTGGTCAGCAACGTGCTGCCGCATAACGCCAAGGTGCGCACCTATCTTGCCGACATAGCACCAGTCGTCGCCCTCGGCCCCGACGCCCTCATCATGGCGGACCCTGGGCTGATCGATCTGGCGCGCGAGCGCTGGCCGGAGATACCCATTCACTTGTCGGTACAAGCCAATACTGTCAACTTTGCCGCCGTCCGTTTCTGGAAAAAACTCGGCGTTGCACGCGTCATCCTTTCACGCGAACTCTCGCTCGACGAGATCGCCGAAATCCGGCAAGCCTGCCCGGACATCGAACTCGAAGTCTTCATCCACGGCGCGCTCTGCGTCGCCTACTCGGACCGCTGCCTGCTCTCCGGATATTTCAATCGGCGCGACTCGAACCAGGGCTCCTGTACCAACGCCTGCCGCTGGGATTATCGGCTGCAAGCCGGTGTCGAAAACGCCGGCGGCGATCTGCATCCGGCCGGCAAACCCTGGTTGCTCGAAGAGAAGGAGCGCCCCGGCGAACTGATGCCGATCGAAGAAGACGAGCACGGCACCTACATCCTGAACTCGAAAGACCTGCGCGCCATCGAGCATGTGCAGCGACTGGTCGACATTGGCGTCGACTCGCTGAAAATCGAGGGCCGCACCAAATCGGCGTATTACGTCGCCCGCACCTCGCAGGTCTATCGTCGCGCTATCGACGACGCGCTTGCCGGCCGACCGCTCGACCTGCGCCTGCTCGGCGAACTCGAAGGCTTGGCTAACCGCGGCTACACCGATGGTTTCTACCAGCGACACCATGAACAAGACAGGCAGAATTATCTGCGTGGGCATTCCGAATCCGGGCGCAGTCTCTATGTCGGCGATGTCGTCGCCCACGATACCGTACGCGGATTGGCCGAAATTGACGTCAAAAATCGCTTCGCGGTCGGCGACCGGCTGGAAGTCATTCGTCCATCGGGCAATCTTGAGCTTCGTATCGAACGCATGGAAAATGCCGACGGCAAAGCGCTCGACGTTGCCCCCGGCAACGGCCATCGCGTATGGATCGCATTGCCGAATGATTGCGCCGGTGCGCTGCTGGCGCGCTTTGTATAAACATGCCTGCTCCCGCCCCACACCTTTTTGTCGACATATCCGCGCACGGTTTCGGCCATCTGGCGCAAGCAGCGCCAGTGCTGAACGAATTACGCCACCACAGACCAGAGCTTCGACTGACGGTCCGCAGCCTGATACCGGCCGAGAAGCTCGGTGCACGCCTGCCAGGCGAATTTACGCATCGCTGTGAAAGTTCAGACTTTGGCTACGTCATGCACGACGCGGTCAGCATCGACCTACCGACAACCGCATCAAAATACCGTGCGTTGCATGCCAACTGGCCGCAACGCATAGCCGAAGAAGCAAAGTTCATCGCCCAGCTAAACCCCGACCTGGTACTGACGGATGTTGCCTATCTGCCGCTGGCCGGTGCGGCACTTGCCGGCATCCCTTCGATGTCGATGTGTTCGCTCAACTGGGCCGACTTGTTTCTACATTTTTTCGGCAACCAACCTTGGGCCGCCCCGATTCATAAAGACATGCTGGCCGCCTATCGCAGTGCGAAACACTTCCTGCGCCTGACCCCGGCCATGCCAATGCCCGATCTGGCCAGCCATTGCCAGGCCGTCTCGCCGGTGGCCACGATGGGCAAGGACATCCGCGGCGAACTCCAGGAAAAATTGGGGATCGACGACGACACCAGATTCGCTCTCGTCGCTCTCGTCGCTCTCGTCGCTTTCGGCGGTTTCGGCGGTTTCGGCGGTTTCGACAAAGAATTGTCGGCCGAACAGTGGCCACACACCCGCAATCTGCACTGGCTTGTCCCGCAAAGCTGGCCAGTAACACGCACCGACATGACGGCCTTTGAGCCGCTCGGCTTCCGGATAATCGACCTAATTCACAGCGTCGATGTCATCCTGACCAAGCCCGGTTACGGCATTTTCAGCGAAGCTGCGTGCAACGGCACGGCCGTACTCTATCTGCGCCGCGAAGACTGGCCGGAACAGGAGTACCTGATCGACTGGTTGGAAAAAAACACCCGCTGCCGCGAAATCGAGGCCTCCACCCTGCTGGACGGAACAACACTGACCGCAGCACTGGAAGCACTGCTCCGCCCGAGCCCCCCGCGTCCACCAACGCCATCAGGCGCAGCACAGGCCGCGTTGCTGATTTCTTCCTATCTGCCCTGAGCGACGTCAGGCCACCTTGCCCGCCGACTTCAATTCCTTAAACAGGAAAAACACGTTGGCGAAAAACGGCGCCGTGAAAATGATCATGATGACGCGCGCACCGACCACCCCGGGCGAAATGGCAAAGAAGAAGACCCCAATTGTCGCAGCGCAGAACAGCGTATTGGCCACCAGCGCCGAAATGATCGCCCCCTTCGTCTTTTTCGAGACAGCATAGAGCGTCAGCGGCAATACGATCAGTGGAACCAGCTGAACGGCTGCCCGGGTAAGATCCGTGGGAAATGAAACAAAAAAACCATAGGCCACGACCGAGGCCTGAAACACAAGAATTATCTTGTTGAGCAAAATCAGAGTAGAAGGCATCTTGAATCCCGACAAGGTCAATTGCACGTTCGGATGGGGACCGCCCGAACAGAAGGGCAACATTCTACCCGCGAACTAGATCGGAAACCCGAATTTCCTGAGTAGCACCGCGGTTTCGTGGATCGGCAAGCCCATCACACCGGTGTAGCTTCCGGCCAGATATTCCACGAACACTCCGGCCCGCCCTTGAATGCCATAGGCGCCGGCCTTGTCCATGGGTTCGCCGCTCGCCACGTAATCCCGAATCTCACTGTCGGTCAACGCAGCAAAGCGCACCTCGCTCACTGAAACATGAGACTCGAGCCGGCCGTCGCAAGCCACGGCGATGGCGGTCAGCACGCGGTGTGTCTTCCCCGACAAGCGGCGCAGGATCGCCTTGGCATCTTCGGCATCCGCCGGCTTGCCGATGATCTTTCCCTCGAATTCGAGCGCGGTATCGGCAGCGAGTACAGGCTGAGCCAGCAAGCGGCGCCTCGCCGGCCAGTGGCGTCTCGTCGATCTCTTTGTCCTCGCGCGGCGGCCCGCGAAAAGCAATCGTATCGAACCGTACCCCCATCTGGGTCAGCAACTCACGCCGGCGCGGACTGCGTGACGCCAGGTATATCCGAGGATTGAGCGGGTTGATCGGCATCACCCCTCCCGGTGGTACGGGTGATTCCTGACCACACTGATCGCACGATAGAACTGCTCGCACAACACCAGACGGGCCATCGCATGCGGCAAGGTCAAGCTGGAAAGGCGGATCATTTCATGGGCCTGTCGTTTCAATTCGTCGTCGATGCCGTCGGCTCCGCCGATGATGAATGCCGTATCGCCGCCGTCGCGCATCCAGCTTTCGAGACGCTCGGCCAATCGGACCGTGGTCAAGTCGGCACCACGCTCGTCGAGCACGATAATCCGACTGTAACCCTGTAGCGCCGAATGCAGCCGCCCCTTCTCGGCGGCAAGCAACTGTTCGCGCGTTTTCGAACCACGCGGTTCCGGCTTGATTTCAACGACGCCCAGCGACAACTCCCTCGGCATGCGCTTGATGTATTCGGCGCAGCCATTGGCCACCCAGTCCGGAAGTTTGTGCCCGACGGCGAAAATACCTAATCTCATGAACCGATCACGCTGGGCCGCCGCCTACGCCGATACCGCCTTGCGCACGCGCTCCGGCCCCTTGCCCCCCCATAACTCCTCCAGGTTGTAATAGCCGCGAATCGCCGGCTGCATGACGTGAACGACAATCTCACCGAGATCGACGAGCACCCATTCACCGGCATCCTCACCTTCCGTCGACAGCACCTCGCCCCAAGCTTCGCGAACCTTTTCCTGGACGTTCTGCGCCAACGAGCGCACTTGGCGGTTGGAATCGCCGCTAGCGATGACGATCCGCTCGAAGAGCGGGGTCAGCTTGGCCGTATTGATGACCTCAATATCGCGCGCCTTGATGTCTTCCAGCGCGCCGACGACGACTTTTTCGAGTTGCGACAGCTTCATTGACGAATCATTTCTCCATATAAAGATGATGCTCCCGGATATAGTCCAGAAGCAGATCGGGCATCAGGTAACGTGCCCCACAACCATTCGACAGCAAGTTACGAATCCGGGTTGCCGAAATATCGAGCTGGGTCATGGGAAAATTGACGATTCGTCCGGCCGGCGAATCACGCAGGGCATCAGATTTCTCGCAAAATCGTTCGCGGTAGATCGCAGCCAGATCGGCAGGCAAACTGTCCGGATCGACCGGAAACCCTGGCCGATGCGCAACACCGATATGCGCCAGCTCAAGAACACTCTGCCAGCGATACCACCCGGTCAGGCCGGAGAAAACATCGGCGCCGACAAGCAGCACCAACGGCCGACGCTCGCCACATATCTCCACTTGCCGCAGGCGCTCAAGCGTCGGAACCGTATAACTCGGCTGTTCTGCATCAACCTCCGCTGCGTCGAGTTCGAAACGCGGGTTGTCGGCGATTGCCAGACGTACCATTTCCAGGCGCTGCGCCGCGCTGCATCTCGGCGAATCGCGTAACAAGGGCTGCCCAGCAGGAATCCAGCGCACACAAGCCAAACCGAGGCCATCGGCGGCTTCCTCGGCCAGACGCAAATGGCCGAAATGCACCGGATCAAAGGTGCCGCCGAATACCCCCAGCGGTCGATTTTCCGCGAAGTCAGACATTTTCATCGACGGCGACGAAAACGTCCCGATAGCTGATATAAAAACTTGCATACATGGTCGGCGCGATGACCAGCACCAGAAACAAGGTCAACAAGGCGCTCAGCGTCATGCTGCCGCCGGGCAGCACCGGCACGATCATCCCCAGCAACATTCCAGGAATGATCGCCGCGAACAACACCGCCGCCACGCCGTAGGCCAGAAAGGCACGCCAATTCCGCTGGCAGGCAACCAAGCTGAAAAAAATCGATTTCATGGCCGACATGCCATGCCATCCTGCCAAAACCGGGGCAAACCAGTACGCCATCGTCAGTGGCACGAAGAAAAGCAGGGCAACTTGCGCCCCGATGACCAGCTCGGCGCTTTCTGGCGCCCCTATCTCCACCGGTTTCCCGCCCAGCAAATAGTGGAAAAGCGCGCCGCCGTCGAACAGCGACGCTAAACCGAGAATCGCCAGGGTCGCCGTAAAATAGCCCCCCCCAAGGATAAGCAGTGTGTGCCGATTCTCGTTGAACCCTGAAAACAGAATCTGGAGCGTGACCGGACGATTTTGCTCGATTATCCGGCAAGCATTCATGAGACTGACCGAAAAAGCCGAAATACAGACGGCAACAACGACCTGCCCGACAAGAGGCACGATGTTGATGACCGCCATCAGCATCCAATAACTGATGACCAGCAGCGACAACATAATGTGGCTTTTGCGCGTCAGCAGAAATCCTTCGTACAACCAGAGCCAGCCGCGACGGGCAGGGAGAGTCAAAGCTTGCATGGAATCTTCAGAAAAACAGGATACTCAGTACAGCGTTCGCTGAGCCATGATCGGCCTACGAACCCATAGAGGTTATCAACTGGAAAGGAATATGTCTTGATATGAAACATAAACCGATCCGGCAACGACCGGTATCAGAACGAGAAACCCGAGGCCCATCGGCAAGGCCGCGAAAAAGGACAGGACCAACAAAATCAGGCCATACACAAGAAAAGGCAACAGGTTCTTGAGGCAGGCGTTAAAACTTGCCTTGAGTGCCTCGACTGGACGCATGCCATTAATAAGAACACCAGCGCGGGAGCGAACCAGATCGCCATGAATAGCGGCAAAGAAAGCGCCAGGGACACCAGCATAGCGAGCATCATGCCGCCAAAGACGACGCCCGCACCGGCGGGATTGCCCATCATCATGCCGCCAATAACACTGCCACCGCCTAATGCCGCGACGACAAGAACAATGGCCAGCATGCCTACCATGTAGAGAACGCCGACCATCAGCAACGGCGTGGCATTCTGCCGGAAACCGGCGAACAAATCGTTGATGCCCAACGACTCGCCTTCGGCAATCTTTTTTCCGGCGCACAACATGCCGGCCGTAAATACCGGCATCAACAAATTAGCCGCTAATGACCCGATAAAGGGAACGATATTCAACCCGACAAAAACAACCAGCAAAACGACGGTCATGGCCAACCATTGCGCCGGATTGGCCACAAATATCGCCCAACCTTGCTTCAACCATTCGAAAGCGTTGCCGGCGGGAACAACTCGGCTGTGTCCGTTAAAAGCCGGTGCCGGGATCGGAAAGGATGCCATGGCCTCACTCACTCCCAATTATTGCAAAACACCTGCATGCACACCACCTGTCGCATGACGAAAACTAACATGCAAAGCACCATCGGCATACTCAGAAGGTTCCGATCACCCACATCGGCACGCTCAAGCTGGGTGATCCCGGCCCGTCGACCGGAACGAAGGAACCGTCACCCTTCTTGTCGATAAGCGTGTAGGGCGCACCGTTCTTCGGCGTCACCATGATCTTGTACAAGCGCCCGTTAACCCGGTACTCCTCGACCGTATCGTTTTCCCGCTTCTTGATCGTCACCTGCGGCTCAAGTGAATCGTCCAAGGGAACGACTTCTGGCGGCTTGACGTCCGGAGCCGGTGTCGGCGCCTGCGCCCAGAGCGGTGCAGCGACTAAGGCCGAAAACAAGAAAAACAGCGGGATGCGGCGCATGGCAGGAATTCCGGAAAATGTCGTTGAGCGGCTGATTGTATTACAGATTGAGCAACATCTCGTGCTCGCGGGGCAGAGGCCCGAAACAGCGCGCTTCGTAGTGTTTGAAGATGGCATCGACGACGTCTTCCGGTTTGTCGATGATCTGGATCAGATCCATATCCTCGGGCGAGATCACGCCTTCACGAACCAACGTCGTTTGAAACCAGTCGACCAATCCGCGCCAGAAATCCCCGCAAACAAGAATGATCGGAATTTTCCAGCTTTTCCCGGTCTGAATCAGTGTCAAAGCTTCCAGCAATTCATCAAGCGTCCCGAATCCGCCCGGCATGACGACATAGGCGTTGGCATAACGCACGAACATGTACTTGCGCGCAAAAAAGTGCCGGAAAGTCTGCGAAATATCCTGATAGACATTGGCTCGCTGCTCGTGCGGCAACTGGATATTCAACCCGACGCTCGGGGATTTACCGCGGAACGCGCCTTTGTTGGCCGCCTCCATAATGCCTGGACCGCCACCCGAAATCACCGAAAAGCCGGCATCCGAAAGCTGGCGGGCAATGGTTTCGGTCAGTTCGTAGTACGGCGAATCCGGCGGCGTGCGGGCACTGCCAAAGATCGTCACCGCCGGACGGATTGCCGAGAGACGCTGCGAGGCCTCGACGAACTCTGACATAATGCCGAACACCCGCCAGGCCTCTTGCGAGGCGGCGGTCTTGGCCGCCCCATGGTCGGCGGGCAAGGGAATTTTTTCTTTTTCGCTCATTTCAGTTCGTTCTCAAAACATGCCTACATTGCTGCTGGTCGACGGATCGTCGTATCTCTACCGTGCCTTTCATGCCATGCCCGATCTGCGCAATTCGCAAGGCGAACCAACCGGGGCCATCTACGGCGTATTGAACATGCTACGCCGGCTGGATAGCGACTACAAGACGCACGACGTAGCATACAAGGCCTGCGTATTCGACGCCAAGGGCAAGACCTTCCGCGACGATTGGTACCCGGAATACAAGGCCACGCGACCGCCGATGCCGGAAGATCTGGCCCGCCAGATCGAATCCATCCACGCCGGTGTCGCCGCCTGCGGCTGGCCGATATTGATGGTCGATGGCGTCGAGGCCGACGACGTGATCGGCACGCTGGCCCGACAAGCGGCGGCGCAAGGCATCGACGTCATCATCTCGACCGGCGACAAGGACCTGGCGCAACTGGTCGAACCACACGTCACGCTGGTCAACACCATGAGCAACGAAAAGCTCGACGAAGCCGGCGTGCTCGCCAAGTTCGGCGTACCGCCGGCACGCATTGTTGACTACCTGACGCTGATCGGCGACAGCGTCGACAACGTCCCCGGCGTCGCCAAGGTCGGGCCGAAAACGGCCGTCAAATGGCTGACCCAATACGACTCCCTTGACGGCGTCATCGCCGCCGCCAACGACATCGGCGGTGTGGTTGGCGAGAACCTGCGGCAGGCACTCGACTTCCTGCCGCTCGGACGCAAACTGGTCACGATCCGCTGCGACCTCGAACTGCCAGCCCGACTGGACGAAATCACCCCGCGCCCGCCGCAACGCGACAAACAGATCGAGCTGTTTACCCGTTACGAGATGAAATCCTGGCTGAAGGAAGCGCAGCAGTCCACCGACGCGGCGCCGACCGCCCCGGAACCGCCCCCCTCCCCATCCAGACCAACCGCCCCTGCCGGCGACTCGCTCTTCGCGCCCGACCGCTGCGCCTACACGACGATTCTCGATTGGTCGGTCTTCGAGAACTGGCTGAAAAAAATCACCGCCGCGCCACTGACTGCCATCGATACCGAGACGAGCAGCCTCGATGCCTTCGCCGCACGCATTGTCGGCATCTCGTTCGCCGTCGCCCCCGGCGACGCCGCCTATCTGCCGCTCGCCCACGACTACGCCGGTGCGCCAGCGCAGCTGCCGTGCAACGAAGCCCTGGCGCGCCTCAAACCCTGGCTCGAGTCGGCAAAACACGCCAAGATCGGGCAGAATCTCAAATACGACCAGCACGTTTTTGCCAACCATGACATCGCGCTGGCCGGCGTCGCTCACGACACCCTGCTGCAATCCTATGTCCTTGAATCCGGCAAGGAAGGCGTGCGCGGCCACGATCTCGGCCAACTCGCCTTGCGCCACCTTGGCCTGAAGACGATTTCCTACGAGGAACTGTGCGGCAAGGGCGCCAGCCAGATCGGTTTCAATCAGGTCGCCGTGGCGCAGGCCGCCGAATACGGCGCCGAGGATGCCGACCTCTGCCTGCGCCTGCACGACCGGCTCCATCCGCAGATCGCTGCCGACGCCGGGCTGAAACACATCTACGAAGATATCGAAATCCCGGCGCGCGACATTCTCTTCCGCATGGAAAGGAATGGCGTGCTCATCGATTCCGCCCTGCTCGCAAAGCAAAGCGGCGAACTCGGCCAGCGCCTGCTGGAACTTGAAAAGGAAGCGCACGAGCTTGCCGGCCAGCCGTTCAACGTCAATTCGCCGAAACAACTCGCCGAAATTCTGTTCGCCAAGCTTGGTCTGCCGGTCAAGAAGAAGACGCCGTCCGGCACGCCCTCGACCGACGAAGAAGTGCTTTCCGAACTGGCGCTCGACTATCCGCTACCGAAACTACTGCTGGAGTCGCGCCAACTCGCCAAGCTCAAGGGCACCTATACCGACAAGCTGCCGAAAATGATCAAAGCCGAAACCGGGCGCGTGCATACCAGCTACGCGCAAGCGGTCGCCGTCACCGGACGCCTCGCCTCCAGCGACCCCAATCTGCAAAACATTCCCGTACGCACCGCTGAAGGCCGGCGCATCCGCGCCGCCTTCATCGCCCCGCCCGGCAGCCGCATCGTGTCCGCCGATTACTCGCAAATCGAACTGCGCATCATGGCACATCTCTCGCAGGACGCCGGATTACTCAACGCGTTCGCTCAGGGCGAGGACGTGCACCGTGCCACCGCCGCCGAAATTTTCGGCGTCACGCCGCTCGAAGTCGGCCCCGATCAGCGGCGCGTCGCCAAGGTCATCAACTTCGGCCTGATCTACGGCATGAGCGCCTTCGGCCTCGCCCGCCAGCTCGATCTTGAGCGTAGTGCAGCACAGGCCTACATCGAGCGCTACTTCGCACGCTATCCGGGCGTCGCCAAGTACATGGAAAGTACGCGCAACGCGGCGAAGATCGAAGGTTACGTCGAAACCGTCTTCGGCCGCCGCCTGTGGCTGCCGGAAATACGCGCCGCGCAGGTCGGCCGCCGCCAGGGTGCCGAGCGCGCCGCAATTAACGCGCCGATGCAGGGTACCGCCGCCGACCTGATCAAGCTGGCGATGATCGCCGTACAAGGCTGGATCGACCGCGAAAAACTCCAATCGAAATTAATCATGCAGGTCCACGACGAACTCGTGCTCGAAGTGCCGGACGACGAACTGACCCGCGTTCGCGTCGAGTTGCCGCCGCTGATGACGCAGGTCGCCAAACTTCGCGTGCCGCTGGCGGTCGAAGTTGGCGTCGGCGCCAATTGGGATGAGGCGCACTAACTTACCGGAGCGCCTCGATGCTCACACTTTTCCAGTTCGGCCCCGCCTTCAGGGCACGCAATGTCAGCCCGTTCTGCCTGAAGATGGAAACCTGGCTGCGCATGGCCGGTATTGAACACGAGATCGCCTGGTGCACCAGCACGCGCAACGCCCCCAAAGGCAAACTCCCGTATATCAACGATGACGGTCATCTTATTGGCGATTCGGAATTGATCATCGACTATCTGACCGATAAATTCGGCGACCGTCTCGACGCCGGCCTGAACGTCGAACAACGCGCACAATCCCTAGTTTGGCGACGGCTGTTCGAAGACAGCCTGATCTTTCCCCTGCTCTATTCGCGCTGGATCGACCCGGCCGGCTGGGAATTGATGCAACGCGTTTTCGAGCCGCTACCGCCGCCGAAGCGCGAGCAGGTCGCCGTCGCCCAGCGCGAGACAGTTCGCCAGCGCCTCATTGCACAAGGCATCGGCGTGCACTCGCCGGAAGAAATCTACCGGCTCGGTCTCAAGTCACTTGATGCCATCGCCGTCCAGCTGGGCAACCATCCTTTCATGCTTGGCGCCGCTCCCACCTCGCTCGACGCCACCGCCTACTGATTTCTTTCCAGCCTGATCGATGCCGGCTTCGACACGCCGCTCAACCGCAAGGCACGCACCACGCCGCTCTTCGTCGCCTACTGCGCACGCATGAAGGCGAGCTATTTCGCAGACCTCGCCTGAAAACGCCGACCATCGACACCCCCTGCATTGAAAGCACAAATACTGTATACAATTACAGTATTTGTGCTTTCAATGCAGGAATTTATCATGGCGAACGCCGAAATTTCCACCGTACCGCCCCCCGGCATCCGTTTTCCCGCCCCCGAAAGCAAACCCTGCCCGCTGCCGATCGACGCCGCGAAAATCCCGGCGGGATTCCCCTCGCCGGCCGCCGATTACGAGAACGGCCGACTCGACATCAACACCTACCTGATCCGCAACCCGGTCGCCACCTTCTTTTTCACGGTCGAAGGGCGCTCGATGGAAGGCGCCGAAATTTTCGACGGCGATATTGTAGTCGTCGATCGCAGCATTACGCCGCGCCACGGCCACATCGTCGTCGCCTTCATCAATGGCGAGCGCCTGCTCAAACGCCTTTACCGCCGCGCCCATCGTGTCGCCCTGATTTCCGAAAACCCGGACTTTCCGCCCATCGAAATCCGCGAAGATGCCGAATTCGTGGTCTGGGGCGTGATCGTCGGCAAGTTCAAACGCCTGCCGGCCTGAGTCGACATGCCGGCACCAATCTTCGCTCTCGTCGACTGTAACAACTTCAACGCCAGTTGCGAAAAGCTGTTCGACCCCCGGCTGGCCGGCGTGCCCGTCGTCGCGCGCAGCGCCGAGGTCAAGGCGCTCGGACTGCCCATGGGCCAACCCTGGTTCAAGGTGCGCGACCTGGCCAAACGCCACGGCATCGTCGCCTTCTCTTCCAACTACACGCTGTACGCGGACATGAGCAACCGCGTGGTCAACGTCCTGGCGCACTTCTCGCCGGAACCGAAGGGGTTTGCGATTTCATCGCCATGCCCGCAACCGAACTCAATGCCTTAATGGCGGGTATTGAGGTCGGTGAAATCTGGGGCGTCGGCCGCCAACTCGCCCCGAAACTGCACGCGATGGGGATACGCACGGTCAAGGCCCTGCGCGACGCTGATCCGGGCCAATTGCGCCAACGCTTCTCGGTAGTTCTGGAACGCATCGTGCAGGAACTGCGCGGCATTCCTTGCCTGTCGCTGGAGGACGTCGCCCCTGATCGGCAGCAAATCATCAGTAGCCGATCATTCGGCGAACGCGTCCATGACCTTCAAAGCCTGCAGGAAGCCGTAACCAGTCACATTTGCCGGGCGGCAGAAAAATTGCGCAATCAGGATTCGCTGGCCGGCGCGGTAACGGTTTCCATCCGCACCAGTCCCTTCAACCCCAACGAACCCCGTTACCAGAAATCATTGACTGCGGCACTCCCCGAAGCTTCGGCGGACAGCCGGCTTCTCACGCGCGCCGCGCTCAAGCTCCTTGGTCAAAGCTATCGGCAAGGCTACGCTTACCAGAAAGCCGGCGTCATGCTGTCAGACATCCGTCCGCGCCGCCTGCGCCAGCCATCCCTTTTTTCCGCAATCGGCAATGACGAAGACACCCGCCGGCTGATGCAGACCCTCGATCACATCAATTCACGCTGGGGGCGTGGCACGCTACGCCTTGCCGCCGAGGGAACAGACTTTGGCTGGCGCATGAAACGCGGCCATCTTTCGCCGGCGTACACCACGAACTGGGAAACCCTGCCAAGACTTATAGCCCGTTAATCGGCCAGTCCCCCAACACCGACCATCGAAAAATTCACTTCGCGGGCGAATTGGGCAGACGATACCGTTGTTCGCGATAAAGCCATGCGAGCAATAGTGCATGCGCCAAAGCCCGTCGCTCCATCTCAACAGCATCCTTTGGCTGCCCCCCGCCGGTGACCAACCGCTTGCCTTCCGAATCGTAACGACCATGTTCAGGCGTTTTTCCAGGGCGTAAAACGACAACTTGGACGCCCTCCATCCAGGCATAGTGTTGTTCGTACTGCATCATGGCCCGGCCCGGCAACCCTTCCGGTTCCCGTGACAGATCCCGGCCAACCATCGGGTGCGTCGCTTCTACGCCGAGCAAGGAAAGCAACGTGGGCGGCAAATCAACCTGGCTGGCCACCGTTTTGACCACGCGCGGCTTGATGTCTGCACCGAGGATCACGGCAGGAATGTGGAAACGTTCGATTGGAACCAGACTGTCTCCGCGAACGCGAATGTCGTGATCGGCCACGACGAGAAAAACGGTATCTTTCCAGTACTCGCTTGCGCGCGCTTTTTCGAAAAATTTCCCCAGCGCGTAATCCGCATACTTAACCGCATTAATTGTCTGTTGCCTTGGGTTGTTCGTAGAGCGCGATCCTGCCTTCCGGAAACTCGAATGGCGAGTGGTTGGACGAAGTGAACACCAGAGTAAACGAAGGCTTTCCGCCTTGATGTTTTTCGCGAAGACGCTCATGCGTCTTGTTGAACAGATCCTCGTCCGAGACCCCCCAACTGCTCTTGAAAATGGGGGACTCATAATCATTCTGGTCAGTTACCCGGGAGAAGCCATTGCCCAGAAAAAATCCGCGCATGTTGTCGAAATGCGACTCGCCACCATAAATAAATTCGGATTCATAGCCCTTGCTCTCAAGCATGCTGGCCAACGTCGCGAAATTTCTTTGCGCCAGCGCCAGCTTGACCACGGCCTGCGCCGGTGTCGGCAGAAAACCGGTCACGACAGCCTCGATACCCCGGATTGACCGCGTTCCGGTCGAGTAAAGCTGCTCAAACCACCAACCTTCCTTTTCAGCTTCTCGAGTTCCGGGGTCACCGGAACCCCACCCAAGGACTTCACGAACGTGGCGCCCAGACTTTATTCGAGGACAATCACCAGATTGAGAGGACGCTCCCGCCGGCTGGCGGGCATCTGATGGGTCAGCGTCGGCACCGCCGGATCGCCAAGCAAGGGCCGCTGGTCGTGGAGCAATTCGCGCGTAATCG
Organism: uncultured Propionivibrio sp.; assembly: GCA_964575415.1. Lineage (GTDB taxonomy): Bacteria > Pseudomonadota > Gammaproteobacteria > Burkholderiales > Rhodocyclaceae > Propionivibrio. Next base: position 3,673 of record CAZNQL010000031.1, on the reverse strand, counting down.
TGACCTGACGCATGATTTCTGCGTCGTCCATCTTTCCATAGATCTCGCTCGAACGCGCCTCATGACTCATGCCGTAGATCGCATACCCTACGGAGTAGGCGGAATTGAGAACCAGGGTATTGACCATCGGGTCACTGGACAAAGCAAATGTCGCCGGATTGGCCGGACGATGATCCAAGCTGGAGCGGATCATCAGTGCCGAAGCAAGCAGCTCTAGCGGCCAAATCAACCACAAACGCCGGATCGTCCACGTATGCGGACGCACCAACCAAGGCCGCACCAATCGCATCGACATCCAGGCCCCAAGCCCTGTTACAAGCGTTCCGGCGATCAGTTGAAACCGAAACCCTCGCCAGAGCATCGAAAAAACCTCATCGGGATACTTCAGGTATTCGACAAACAGCCGGTTAGGGCGTGTATCGTATTCGGTAATGAATGTCGGCGACGAAACCTCGAGCAGCAAGAAAACCACCAAAACAAGAATTATCCAGATCGCGTTAAAGCCTTTCCAGAACTTCCACAGCGGACGCGTCGCAAGAATGGGCGCCAGCAAAAGCAGAGGCAACATCACAAACCCAAGCAAAATGAGATCCGCGCGCACCCCTTGAATCAGCATTTCCGCCCACATCCCGGTGGCAGCGACTCGCTCGCTCTGCCACCGCATTAACAATCCCCGGGACAGCGTCAGCAACGGCAAGACCACCACCGCGAGCATGGCCAATGGCGCAAAGGGGCCACAGCAGTCGAAACGCTCCCATAAGCTTGCCGTGAAATTCCGGGAAAATTCTTTTTCAGATCTAGACATATTTCATGCTCAAAATTTTTTCCAAGCTTAACTGTGAAAGCTTAAGAAAAGCTTAATCTGCACTCTTCTCGTGCCAGTTTCTCAACCTTATGCGGCTTAAGCTCGAAGCTTGTCCCCTTGGGGGGTAGCCGTATTATCCAGTCACTCTCAGAATCCGTAACACATCATCCGCCATTCCAACGACCTCCAGTACCTTCCGCCGCGACGTCTGCCCGCTCTTGAGCGTCACCGCTGACTTGGGCAAGCCGAGACGGTCGGCGACGAATTCGATGAGGGCAGCGTTGGCCTTGCCGTCGACAGGCGGCCCGGCGACTTCGGTTTTCTTGGCGCCGGGCTGGATGTGCAGGGTCAGCGTCACGCGCCCCGCACCGCCCCGGCACCAGGTCTCGCTCATCACAGGAACATCAGAACAAGTTGGGCGAGGATGATGGCGACGAGCGGCGAGAGGTCGATGTTGGCGATCGGCGGAATGATGCGCTGGATCGGCGCCAGGAAGGGCCGGGTGAGTTGCATCAGCGGTTGCCCGAGCGGCGAGTAGGGATTCACCCAGGAGAGCACGGCCTGCAGGAGCAGGGCGCCGATGAGCAGATAGATGCTGTTACGCAGGACACCGAGCAGCGCCTGCCAGAGCACGATGCCGATCAGGCCTTCCACGCCCTGCAGGCCGAATGCGCCGCGCAGCCCGAGCACGGCCAGAAGCAGGAGCACCTGGAAAAGCCAGGCGGCGAGCAGGCTGGCGATGTCGAGGCCCATCGCACTGGGAATGACCTTGCGCAAGGGCAACACCAGCCAGTTGGTCACCTGCACGACGAAGGCGCCGACCTGATTCCTGAAAGAGACCTTGAACGCCTGCATGTAAAAGCGCAGCAAGAGGAGGATGGTGAAAAACCCCACCATGACGTCGATCAGGAATAGAGCGGCCTGGTTCAGCATATCAGTCGTCATTACCGAGTTGTTCGCCGAGTTCGACACCGCGCGCTTTGGCGGCGTGAATACCGGCCACGATGCCGTCGACGGTGCCGCAATCGGCCATGACCTGAAGCGCAGCGGCAGTTGTCCCCCCCTTCGAGGTAACACGCTCCCGCAGCACACTGGCCGGCTCCTCGGAATGCGAAGCCAGGCGGGCAGCGCCGAGCACGGTCTCAATAGAGAGCAGGTGTGCCTGCTTGGGCGTAAAACCCAGTTCGGTCGCCGCCTTTTGCAACGCTTCGATGAACAGGAAAACATAGGCCGGGCCGCTGCCAGAAACGGCGGTCACGGCGTCGATCTGCGCTTCGTCGTTCACCCAGAGCGTCGCGCCGACGGCCTGCATGATACGCTCGGCGCCCATGCGTTCGACTTCGGTCACGCCGGACAAGGCGTAGAGTCCGGTCACCCCGCAACCGATCAGCGCCGGGGTGTTAGGCATCGTGCGCACCAGCTTGAAATAGCCGCCGAGCCAGCGAGAAAGGTCTGTCAGGCGCAGTCCGGCGGCAATGCTAATCACCAGCTGCTCACGCAAGCGCCCTATTAGAGGAGCACAGGCTTCACGCATCTGCTGCGGCTTGACCGCGAGGATCAAGACGTCGCAATTCAAGGCTTCGGCTTCCGGCTCACCGTAACAACGAACGTCGAAATCTTTCGCCAGCCGCTCGCGGCTTTCGGCGTTGCGTTCGATAACGGCAAGATCGCGCGCCGGGTAGCCGTTGTTGATCAATCCACCGATCAATGCGGTGGCCATATTGCCCCCCCCCAAAAACGTGATTCTCATGTGTAGTCTCTTTCCCCAAAAATGGCAGTCCCCACGCGCACCAGCGTGGATCCTTCGGCGACTGCCGCTTCGAGGTCGTGCGACATGCCCATCGACAGGGTGTCGAGTGGCAAGCCCGAAGCGATCAGCCTTTCATGACATTCGCGCAAGCGGCGAAAGGCCTGCCGCTGCACGTCGAAATCCTCTTCCGGCGCAGGAATCGCCATCAGGCCGCGCAATCTCAAGCGCGGCAGAGCGGCGACCTGAAGCGCCAACGCTTCAATGCCGGCGATGTCGATACCGCTCTTCGTATCCTCGCCACTGACATTGACTTGCAGACAAATTTGTAGCGGCGACAGCGATTCCGGACGCTGTTCGGAAAGCCGCTGTGCAATTTTAAGGCGGTCGATCGAATGCACCCAATCAAAGGCTTCAGCGACTGGCCGAGTCTTATTACTCTGCAGCGGACCGATGAAATGCCATTCGATTCCCGCCTCGGCCAGCGAAGCAATTTTTTCGAGACCTTCCTGCACGTAATTTTCGCCGAAGGCCTTTTGTCCGGCGGCACAAGCCTCACGGATCGCGCCGACTGGTTTGGTCTTGCTGACTGCAAGCAAAGCGATTGCGGCCGGATCTCGCCCGAACTTGCGCGCGGCGGCATCGATTCGTTCGCGAACGGCTTGCAGATTGGCGGAGATTGTAGTCATAATCAGTCGTTGCCGTTGGCGCTAAAGTATAGCACCGTGCCCTGACCCCCGCTGAGGATGCCCTCCGATGGATATCACCGAACTGCTCGCGTTCAGCGTCAAGAACAAAGCTTCCGACCTTCACCTCTCATCCGGTCTGCCCCCGATGATCCGCGTCCATGGCGACGTCCGGCGGATCAATCTGCCGGCGATGGAGCACAAGGACGTGCACTCCATGGTGTATGACATCATGAACGACGCCCAGCGCAAGCATTACGAAGAGAATCTGGAGTGCGACTTCTCGTTCGAGATTCCCAACCTGGCGCGTTTCCGCGTCAATGCCTTCGTCCAGAACCGCGGAGCGGCGGCCGTGCTGCGCACGATTCCGTCGAAGATCCTGTCGCTGGAAGACCTCAAGTGCCCGAAAATTTTCGAGGAGCTAGCCGACCAGCC
>CAZNQL010000030.1:0-24594 GCA_964575415.1 uncultured Propionivibrio sp. | reverse complement strand
GCGCCCGTAGCTCAGCTGGATAGAGTACTGCCCTCCGAAGGCAGGGGTCGTGCGTTCGAATCGCGCCGGGCGCGCCAATAAATTCAATGGGTTAGCTGATTTTTTGCTAACCCATTGTTGTTTTGTGTCCACGTTGTGCCCTCGTTGTGTCCAAGAATTTAAGCGATTGCGTTTTCCACTCAAATTGAGACTGCATTTTGTGCTCATGTCGAGCGGATGACTGTGGAGGTTAGGGGGCGGTGTTGGCGATAAATAACTTGAACGAGTTCGTGAATTGGTGTGTGATGCGCTTTTGCGCTAAGGCGATTTGTCGCTATTTTCCATCAAGTTTTGACATTACCCTAGGAAGCCAGCTGGATGAGGCGCCTCAGGAACTCCGGCGCACTCCTATTCTCATTTGAAAAATAGTATTCATGAAAAGGGCCCTCCCATGACGTTTACTTCTCTCATCAAGGTCGCCGCGTTGTCTGCGGCTTTTGTGTGTTGCGCAGCGCAGGCCCAGGCCGTTTATGTGGCAACTACGGCCATTGTTGAACACCCTGCGCTGGATGCTGTGCGCGATGGCGTGAAAGCGGTGCTGGAGGAGAATGGCTATCGGGGCGGCAAGATGAAGTTTACTTATGAAAGCGCCCAGGGCAATTCGGCCACGGCGGCTCAAATCGCTCGAAAACTGGTCGGCGATCAGCCGGATGTGATCGTTGCCATTGCAACGCCATCTGCTCAAGCAGTGGTTAGTGCGACGCAAAAGATTCCCGTGGTTTTTTCTGTGGTGACTGACCCGGTCGGCGCGAAGGTGGTTTCTAGCATGCGTCAGCCTGGCGGCAATGTGACCGGGTTGTCCGATATGGTAAACGTCGAGCAGCATCTGGCGCTGATTCAGGAGTTCCTGCCCCATCTGAAAACCTTGGGGATTCCCTACAATCCGGGCGAGGCGAACTCAGTGTCGATTGTGAATGCCATGAAAGCGGCTGCTAAAGCGCGCGGGATCAAAGTGGTTGAGTCGGCTGCGCCCAAATCGTCGGATGTGATGGTTGCGGTAAAGCAACTGGTCGGGAAGGCAGATGCGGTTTATTGCCCAACAGGAAATACCATTGTCAGCGCATTCGAGTCGGTGGTGAAGGTGGGGGTCGAGGCTCAGTTGCCAGTTTTTGCCGCCGATACCGGTTCGGTTGAGCGAGGGGCGGTTGCTGCCGTCGGGTACAACTATGGCGACCTCGGACGTCAGACGGGCGAGATCGTGCTAAGTATCCTCAAGGGAGCGAAACCGGGGAGTATCGATGTAAAAATGGCCGAAGGGACGGAGTTGTTCATCAACACGAAAATGGCTGCACGCATGGGCGTGAAAGTTCCTCCAGCTGCCATCAAGCGGGCCGTTAAAGTGATTGCTAACTGACCAGATATGTCCTTGTTTGCCTTTTTAGGAACCCTGGAGATCGGTTTCATCTTCGGTCTGGTGGCGATGGGCGTCTACATCACTTTCCGTATTCTGGATTTTCCGGATTTGACCGTCGATGGCAGTTTTACCTTGGGGGCCGCCACGACCGCGACGCTCATCGTCGCGGGTTTCAATCCTTTCCTGGCGACCATCGTCGGCACGCTTCTCGCGGCGAGTGCCGGTTTGGTCACGGCTTGGCTCAATCTGAGATTTAATATTTTGCATCTGTTGGCCAGTATTCTGACCATGACAGCCCTCTATACCATCAATTTGCGGGTGATGGGTAAGCCCAATGTGGCGCTGATCATGGAGCCGACGGTACTCACCCCGTTCGAGGGGCTGGGGCTTCCGAACATGTACCTGAAGGTGGTCTTGGTCGCATTTTACGCCGTGGCTGCAGCGATGGCTTTGGCGTGGTTTCTGACCACGCAGTATGGCCTGGCGATGCGCGCCGTGGGTGCCAACAAGCGAATGGCGCAGGCCAATGGCATTGCTATCGGCGAGAAAGTCTATGTGGGTCTGGCTCTCTCTAACGGCTTGGTGGGCTTGGGCGGCGCCTTGTTTGCTCAGACCAACGGCTTTGCTGACGCGACGATGGGGATAGGCACCATTGTGGTCGGCCTGGCAGCGGTGATTGTCGGTGAGACGCTTTTGTCCAGCCGATCCATGGTGGTAATCGTGCTCAGTTGTATCGTCGGTTCATTGCTTTACCGCGTCGCGGTCTCCATGGCGCTCAATGCCGATTTTCTGGGCTTTAATGCGTCGGATCTTAATCTCATCACCGCAGTACTGGTGGGGTTGGCGCTGATCTTCCCGCAGCTGCGTCAGCAATGGAAGGCGAAGTTAGCGCAGAAGGAGGCGTCATGATTCGCTGTGAGAATCTGCATGTCACCTTTAATCCCGGATTGCCGACGGAAAAGCTGGCCTTGCGCGGTGTTGATCTCACCATTCCGGAGGGGCAGTTTGTTACCGTAATCGGCTCCAATGGTGCGGGCAAGTCGACCTTGCTCGATACCATTGCCGGGGATATTGCGTTGACGCAAGGGCGTATTTTCTTCGGCGAACGTGACGTCTCTCGATTGTCGGCGACCAAACGCACCCAGGATATTGCCCGGGTTTTTCAGGACCCCTTGGCGGGAACCTGCGGTAACCTCACGGTTGAGGAGAACATGGCGTTGGCCTACGGCCGAGGTCGCCGCGGCCGGCTGACTCCGGCGCTGAACAATACGCTGCGCGCCGTTTTTCGTGAGCAGCTGGCACGTCTTAATCTGGGTCTGGAGAATCGTCTCAATGCGCAGATGGGCCTGCTCTCGCGAGGGCAGCGTCAATCGGTCAGCTTGTTGATGTCGGCGTTGCAGCCGAGCAGTATTTTGCTTCTCGACGAGCACACCGCTGCATTGGATCCGAAGACGGCGGCAATTATCATGGACATCACCTCGCAGATTGTCGAGGAGAAAAAACTGACGGTGCTGATGGTGACCCACTCGATGCGTCAGGCCTTAGATCATGGCTCGCGTACCGTCATGCTTCATGAGGGCAAGATCATCTTCGACTTGTGTGGCTCCGAACGTGCCGGCTATGAGGTGAAAGATCTGCTCAACCTGTTTGCCAAGGCGCGCAACGATGCCGAAGAGCTGGATGACGATAAATTGCTGCTGGAAGCATGAGCTCACCGGTGACCGGATGATCTCTTCAAAAGTGAGTGAATTCTGAGTCTCTGCCCGCGGTTCTGTTTGCTCCGGCCCGCTTTACTCGCCCTGGTCCGTTTTTTGAGTCCCTTCGCAATCTTTTAACAATGTCTTGCCCACCCGAAACTCGCCGATCAATGACTTCGTCGGTCGTGCTGCAATCGCGTGTGGCAATCCTTGGCTATCAACGGTATTTGAGGCTTGATTCCCGGATTTTCTTGCGTGGCTCCTGAACCAAGGTAAGAATGATTCTGATTGATCAAAAGTTTTTTCCGTTCGGTTGTATGCATTTCACAGAAAGGCAAGGCACATGAGAGCACCGCATGTTTCATGGGGGTATCGTACTCTTGTTATGGGGAGTCTTTTTGTGCTGCCTATTTTGCTGGGGGCGTGTGTTACTTCGCCTAGTCGGGTAACGCAGGCGGCACTCGTTGGCGACATGGTTGCCGTAGACGAATTTTTAGGGGCCAACGGGGCTGAGATTGACAAGCTAGTCCTACTCGATGCGCCATCGCCTAACTGTCCTGGACAGAACATCCTGACCCTGTTGCAGGCCGCCGCATGTTCCGGGCGGGAAGAGGTTGTCCGGAAACTGCTCGCCAAAAAGGCCGATCCAAACCTCGCCACGGCGATGGGTCAGACTCCGTTGATGCTGGCCATAGCCAATGGGCATGGCAACGTGGCACGTATGCTTGTGGAATCGGGTGCTCTTCTTGAAAGCGCGGACGCAGCGGGCAACACTCCCCTGATGCTGGCCGCCGCCCGTGGCGATCGGCCGCTCGCGGATGTCTTGCTGAAGTATGGCGCCTCGCCAAAGGCTCGGAACAAGGCGGGTGAGACCGCGCTCCTTCTCGCCAATGAGGCTGGCTTGGCGAGGATGCTCGCCGCTCTCGGCGCCGATCCCCTGGCGATTAGCGCAAATGGTGATTCGGGTCTGCACATGGCTGCCAGGGCTGGTAATGCGCAAACGGCGAAATTTTTTCTGGATCAGGGGGTCGAGGTGGGCCTCAAGAACCGGGACGGGGTCACCGCCCTGAGTATCGCGCGAAGTTCGGCAGGCGCGCCAGCTAACGACAACGTCCGCGCCACAATGGCAAGCAAGCGTCGCGCCTATCCTAAGGCCAACAGCATGGTCACGCCGCGGGATCCCGAACTTGCCCGGAAGCGGGCAGAGGTGGCGTCCTTGATCGAAGATTGGATGGCGAACGCGTTGAACGAGGAAGTGGCTGTTGCCGATCGAACGGCGCAGGAAGGGCGCTCGGCGGAGGCTTTGTCGCGCTATACGGTGGCTCTTGCCAAGGCCATGGACATCGGCGGGACGCCTGAGCGCGAATTGCGCCTGAAGATCGTTCGCTATGCCTCTTCGCTTCCGCAGCTGCCTGCCATCCCCGAAGAGGCGCGGGAGCATCTGGTGCGCAGTTCCTACTTGTTGAAGAAGGGCCAAGACATGTCGCTCATCGAGAACGAGGTTGCGGCGGCTCTGGAGCATGCTCCTTGGTGGGCATAGGGGTACTACAACCTTGGCCAAATCCAGGCCGAGCAGGGTAAGCATGATGTCGCCGAGCGCAACCTCAGGTTGTTCATCGACGCCCAGCCGGCTGATCCGCGCGCCCAGGCCGCCCAAGACAAGATTTACGAGATCGGGCTGGTGCGCGAGGAAGAGGGCAAGATTCGCGGAATGCAGGGGCGTTGGTTGGACGGCAATGGCCGGGGCTACAACATCGCCATCAATGGCGACAAGATCCAGATCCGCTCCGGCAATGGACTGTCTTTCTCGCTTACCCAAAGGAATGGCGTTCTGGAGGGTAACGTCGAGGGCGGTTCCTATCCTGGCGGGCACACCTGCACGATCCCCGGCCAGATGCATCCCGTGACCGGCAGGCTCTCGCCAGACGCCCGGAACATCAGCCTGGAATACCTCTGGTCCCGCTATAAGACGAGGCATCACTGCGTGAACATGGCAGGAGTGCCATCCAACTGCTGCTTGTTATGTAGCGAGGTGTGCGACGCCGTTACAGTTAGCGGCACCGACCGTGTGAATCTGCAACTGCGTCCGGTGCGCTAGGAAAGGTGGCGAGACATGTTCCCTTCGACCATTCAGCGATGTGGCAAGACCGAACCAGGCCATAACCGGGTGTTCCTTCGCGCCATGCTTCTCTGCGCCATCATGCATATTCCAACTGCGGCGATGGCGGGCGGGGTGCCTGCGGCCTCCGGTCCGGTCTGCGTTCCCTATCCCGGCATGCCCTGCCCCGGCAGCGTCTCGTCTTCCTCGTCGGGAAGCCGGAGTGCCGGTTCGCGGTCCACCGGTTCGCGGCCCAGCACCAACGCCATCTTTCTGAATGAGTTTCAGAAGACCCTGAATAGTATGACTACCCCCAACCCGGCCACCGTGCAACGGATCAAGCAGACGCAGATGGAGGGGGACCGGGCTCGTCAGGAGGATGTGACCTCGCAGCAGTCCTCTGAGGAGCAGCGCCGGCAACAGGCCCAGAAAGATGCCGAAGCAGCTCGGGAAAGGCAGTTGCAGGACCTTTCCGGTCGGCTGAAGATTCTGCCCGACAATCCTGATTCCAGCATTGACCTCCGTCCCGGAGGCACCGATTTCTTCGGGCAGAAGGCGAAGGGCGGGAGTAAGCTGCGGCCCGGCGCGAACATCGAGGGCTGGCGCGAACGGGCCTCGTCAGGATTCGACACCCGAGGCCCCATTGCCGGCCAAGTCCCGGCGGCACCCCCGGATCCTTCTCCGCCCAGCCGGGTCAAGCTCAAGGAAAAGCCGATCCCGCTGGACAGGATCACCCCGGAAATGCGGGATGCCATCCAGAAACGCCAGGAACTGCGCGCGCACAAGAAGGAAGTGCAGGAATCCCTGAAGCACTACGAGTCCAAGCCCACCTTGACCCCCAAGGAATCCGAGACCTTGGAAAAGCTCAAGCAGGACCTTGCCGTGACCTTAAACAAGGAGAACTACCTCACTTTCACGATCAATGAGTCCCTGCCGTGAGCAAGCGCCCCATTTGCGTCCTGGTGCTTGCCCTGTGGCTCCTTGTTCTGGCTGGCACGCAGGCGGCGCCATTCCTGGCCGACATGGCCGCTCAACTGCAGATGCGGCGGACCGGGATTGAGCGGGACAGGAAGGCGCTCAATGCGGATTGCGCCAAAGTCCGGGAAAGCAATGGCGCGAAGGTGGCGGAATGCAAGCGGCGATTCGATGACGTGGCCCGACGGATGGCCAAATACAAGTCCGATTACCGGGACTACGAGATCATCCTCCAGGCTATCGCGGGCGAGCGGGATTTCTTCCTCGCGATCCCCAAGGACGACATCCGCATCCCGCTGGGCATCCAGATGTTGGCCCGGAAGCTCAAGTGGGGGCCGGACAAACTGGCCCGCCTGGAAAAGGCGCTAAAGGATTTGGGCTTCGACGGCCTGGACGAGATCACGTTGGAAAATGTGGAAGAGGGCTGGCGCGCCATTTGGCGGAATTCCGACAACAAGGACCTCGCTCGCGCCGCCGATGCGGCGGGTAAAGCTTACCTGCCCAACGTCGCTCAGAAGGAAAACAATGATTGCGTCATCGCCGCGATGGCAACGGCCTCGGGTTTGCCCTATGACGACGTGGCCAAGCGTGCCAAGGAGCTCATCAGCCAAGGAGAATGGCGCTACGAGTATTACCGGGATAACCCGCAGGAGGCCATCAAGGAGGGGCTCAACGGTGGGGAGGTGATCATGCTGGCCGAGTCTCTCGGGCGGGCGGAAGTCGTCTCCGCCTCCCGGTTCGAGGAAACCCTGAAGGGCGGCCGCAGTATCTTGGTTAACCTTGCCCAGGTGATTACTAGCAAGAATGGATTTCCGGTAAACCCGAAGTTCGGTGGCCACGAGGTCGTCCTGAAGAAGGCTTTCCGGCACGACGGCAAGACCTGGTTCGAGCTGGCGGACCCCGCACATCCGGACCACCGGTTTTTCGTCACGCCGGAGGATTTGAAGCTGACCATCCAGGAAAAGGGGGTTGCCTATGGGCAGGTGCGTTGAGGATGGGCTAGCGGCGGGCGGCGTGAAGCCGATAGGCCTGTAATTCCTCACACGCTGGTTCCCAGTGCTGGGCCAGGAGGGCCAAGTCGAGGGGCAGCGCCATCAGGATAACGATCCTGAATCGTCCATTGCCCGTCCGTAAGGACAGCAGGATCAATATGCCGGCCACGGCGAGCAGGACGAAGCACGCCATGGCCGAGAGCAACATTCCCCCCAGCAGCATCAACAGCAGGGCAAAGATAGCCAGCGTGCTGGTTGTTTCAGGCTTGGCGGGCATGGGGCATCAGGGAATGATTTCGCCGGTGGCCATGGAAAATTGAAATTCCGTTCCCTCCACCGTCTTCAAATGGAACCGCTGGGCCTTGTCGTCGTAGTGGTGGCCGGCCATCCAGAAAAAGTGGCTCACGGTACGTCTGAGCTGGGATGGGTCCTTGACCAGATCGCTGATGAGATACTTCTTGACCATCTTTCCTCTGGAGTAGAAAGCGAGCGCCAGTTGATTGGTGGAGGAGGCCCAGGGCCCCACCCTCACTAGGTGCTCTCCATTCGATGAGGGGTACGCCGTGAAGGCGTACCAGGAAAGCGTCCAGAGCGGGGTTTTTCTGCCTGCTGGATACAACCCGGATTCGGAATAGGTCGCTCGGATCTCCTTGTTTCGCACCACGACGCCGACATCATCGGCCGCGTCCGGGTCCAGTAAGACGAAGTCCCGTTGCGCCAACATTACAAATACATATTTCCCTCCTTCGACTTCCTTGATGTAATCGTACGGCGCTCTGGCTTGATCGGCATTCGCAAATAGAGGGAAATACCCAATAAGCGTAAACAGAATCCGGGGAACCCATTTCATTTTGGTTTACTTTCAAAAAGTCTGACACTTTGCTGATAAATCAATCCATCTTGGGATTCGTTGCCATCTTCCGATTTGCAGCACTTTACGGACTCAATCCGAATCTCTCGTTTCGTTTTTAATCCTAACCCGGATTTTCGTGATTTATTTAGTGCAACCAAATTCCAGGCAGATTGTGATCTAACCGGGTGGTCAGGCACAAAAGTGTCCCGGATTTTGAGATGCCGGGAAAACACTTCATCGTCATTGCCGGAGTCGGGCCGCTTCGTCGCTTGCCTGACGCAACGCTTCTCCGGCACACTACGCGACCAATTTACGTAATCATGGAGCGGATATCGTGAACAGGCTGGCTATGCCGGAGGCCGCTCGGGCCGTGATCGTCGGCAAGGCGGAGATGATGCGCTTTCACGATCCTGAGCGTATTCAGAGCTATTGCCGATCTTGTGAAAAATACGGGCAGTTCTGGTCGTGTCCGCCTTTCGAGAGTTCGCCGTTCGCCGAGTTGCCGGAATGGACGCATGCCGTTCTCGTTACGCAGAAAACGCGGGTGAATCCCGGGGTTACGAAAGAAGAACTCATCGAGCAATTCCAGTCCTCGCGAGTAGTGCTTGGCGAGATGCTCTTGGAACGGGAGGGGCACGGTGCCCTGGCCGTCGTGGCCGGACATTGTTTCGGTTGTACGGCCTGTACCCGTCCCAAAGGCGTTCCCTGTTGCGTGCCATCGCGGATGCGTTATTCGCTCGAGGCGCTTGGCTTCGACGTGACCGGGCTGGCAGAGGGGCTGGTGGGGGTGTCAATGCAATGGCCGGCGAGCGGGGCTCCCGATTATTTGTTACTCGTTGGCGCATTGCTGTGTCCGAGCCGCAGTATTGCAGAGAGCATCAAAATACGATGACCTGGCGCAGCCATCGCCAGGCGGTCGTGAGCGCATAGGCAGTCCGTATTTGCAAACTTCATAAGCTGTTATCATTCCCCGGCGTTGGCATAGCAGACAATTTGAACAAATTGGCGAAACAGGAGGGCGCATGTTCTGGATCGCGGTTGTAATCGGGTTTGTCGCATTGGGGGGCTGCTTGTCGCAAGGAAGAAACATTCGCGTGAAGCGGATGCGGTGCTGTCGTACAGGAAGGTGCCGACTCTTTTCTCGCAGGCGGAACGCTCGTTTTACGGCGTCCTTGAGCAGGCTGCCGGCAAGGATTTCCGGATTTTTGGCAAGGTGCGCGTCGGTGACGTGCTATCGCCAGCACGCGGGTTGCACCCATCTGCGCGGCAAATCGGACTGAACAAGCTTAATCGCAAGCACTTCGACTATGTGCTCTGCGATCCCGGCGATTTGTCCATCCGCTGCGCGATCGAACTCAACGACAGTTCGCACGACGAAAAGGTCAGGCAGGAGCGGGACGAATTTCTGGCGGGAGCCTGCCGTAGCGCCGGTCTTCCGCTGATCGTGTTCGAGGCGCGGCGCGCCTATCCGGTCGGCGAGGTCGGCGCCAGGATTGCAGAAGTGGTTACGCGCCCCTCGGCGCGTTTCGTCCAGCAAAACGCGCTTGCCGCAAAGATCGAGGAGGTTCAGAAAGAAGCATGTACGGCCGGTGATCTTCCGCAAGTCCCTTTGTGCCCGCGCTGCGCGAGCGAGATGGTCAAGCGTTTTGCGCGAGGGGGCGAAAATGCCGGGAAAGCGTTCTGGGGCTGTTCGAATTTCCCGAAATGCCGGGAAGTGGTCGTGATCTGATTTTTCGTGCGCGGCCGGAAGCGCACTATTTCCTGATCGGTTCGTTGCGCCCAGAAAAGCGGTCGCTCATGCGGAGGGCAGCATCGCTGAAGGTTCCTTTCGGGTTTTCGGCGCAGTAGCGGTCAACTAAATTCTCGATAGTGCCGTTGAAAATTGAGGAAACCTGTTGGCGCGGGTTGGCGTAGTTGTGGCCGGTAAGGACGCCGCCGATCCAGGCGAGATACAGGTCGCGTTGGTCTGGGCTTCCCTTGCTCGTGATCCATGTGGCGCAGGAAGTCTCGTTATGGCCGATGATTTTAAGCGGGGCCGCATTGGCACTGCTGGTGATGAGCAGCGCGAGAAGGAAGTAAGCGGTGCGCAGGGTTCGTTGCGAAAGCATAGTTTGTCCTTCTTGGCGAAATTTGACCGTCCTGTTGGTTATTCTAACGGCAGAGCGGTCTGCCCGGATGCTTTCGCGGTTAAAATCGCTTTGGTTTTCTTTCGGATTTCTTCAGGCGGTCTTTCATGAGTGGACAACTTTTCATCGTGGCGGCGCCGTCCGGGGCTGGAAAAACGGCGCTAGTGCGTCTTCTGCTCGAGAACGATCCGGATATTCGCGTATCCATATCGAGCACGACTCGTGCGGCACGCCCCGGTGAAGAGGACGGTCGGGAATATCACTTCGTCGACGTGCCCCGTTTTCTGGAGATGGTCAGTCACGGTGAATTCATCGAGTGGGCTGAAGTTCACGGGAATTACTACGGGACGTCGAAACGCTGGATCGAAAGCGAAATGGCGGCGGGGCACGATGTGTTGCTGGAAATCGACTGGCAGGGTGCGCAACAGGTGAAGAAAGCTTTTCCGGATGCGATCGGGGTTTTCATCATGCCGCCGTCACTGGATGCTTTGCAGGAGCGCTTGGCTGGTCGCGGTACGGATTCTGCCGAAATCATCGCTCGACGATTGGCCGCTGCGCGAGACGAGATGCGGCATGTGAACGAGTTCAACTATGTTATCATCAACGATGATTTGCAGAAGGCGCTGGACGACCTCTTGGCCGTGGTTAACGCCTCTCGGCTCCAATATCAAATTCAGCATCGGCGCCACGCCGCGCTGTTCGCTTCATTTCTCTGATTTCAGGATTTTTCAAAATGGCACGTGTAACTGTTGACGATTGTATGGACACCATTTCTAACCGCTTCCAGATGACGCTGGCGGCGACTTATCGCGCCCGCCAGATCACCGCTGGCGCGACCCCGATGGTGGATGCAGAGCGCGATAAGCCAACCGTCATTGCTCTGCGTGAACTCGCCCAAGGTTTGTACGGTCCGGAAGTTCTTAACCGCGGTCAGGCCTGATCGTCGGGGGCGGGTTGTGTGCTGAGTTTCCATGAGTTCCGAAGCCACAGCCCCCGCTTCCGTACTTCCTCAATCAGGTGCCGGTGATACCGGCACGCCTTTCGTGGCATATCAGTACGAGGATCCGGCGTATCGGGTTTTCGTCGATACCCTCAGTTATCTTTCCTCCGATGAAATAAACCTCGTCCTCGAAGCCTATCGCTTCAGCGAGGAAGCCCACCGCGGACAGACGCGTCTTTCGGGCGAACCCTATATCACGCATCCGCTGGCCGTCGCCGGTGCGCTGGCCGAATGGCGGCTTGATGCGCAGGCCATCGTCGCTGCGCTGCTGCATGACGTGATGGAGGACACGGCGGTTGGCAAGGCCGAGATCAGCGACCGCTTTGGCAAGCAGATTGCTGACTTGGTTGACGGTCTGTCGAAGTTGGAGAGACTGGAATTTCAGTCTTGCCAGGAAGCGCAAGCCGAAAACTTTCGTAAGATGCTGATGGCCATGGCGCACGATCTGCGCATCGTGCTGATCAAGCTGGCCGACCGCTTGCACAACCTGCAGACCATGGCCTACGTGCGCCCGGACAAGCGTCGCCGCATAGCGCACGAGACGCTCGAAATCTACGCGCCGATCGCTACCCGTCTTGGCCTCAATAATATTGCCCGGCAGTTGCAGGATTTATCCTTCAGGCATATTCATCCGAACCGTTTCCGGGTTTTGACCAAGGCGGTTCAAGCTGTGCGCGGTAACCGGCGCGAGCTGTTGTCGAAAATTCTGGATGGCATCCGCGGCAAGTTGGCCGAAGCCAATATCGAGGCCGGGGTCTTTGGCCGGGAAAAGAGCCTTTACTCGATCTACCACAAGATGGTTGAAAAGCGGCTCTCCTTCTCGCAGGTGCTCGATATCTACGGTTTTCGCATCATTGTCCACGACGTGCCGACCTGCTACATGGCGCTTGGCGCGCTCCATTCGCTATACAAGCCGGTCCCCGGGAAATTCAAGGATTACATCGCGATTCCCAAGGGCAACGGCTATCAGTCGTTGCACACGACCTTGATCGGCCCCTACGGCACACCGGTGGAAATCCAGATTCGTACGCAGAGCATGCACCACGTGGCCGAGGAAGGAATTGCTTCACACTGGTTGTATAAGGACAGCGAGGAGACCGGTGCCGAGCTCCAGGTCAAGACGCACAAATGGCTGAAATCGCTGCTTGAACTTCAGGCCTCTGGCGGAGATTCCTCGGAATTCCTGGAACATGTCAAGGTTGATCTCTTTCCTGACGAAGTCTATGTGTTTACTCCGAAAGGGAAGATTCTTGCCCTGCCGCGCGGCGCGACGGTCATCGATTTCGCCTACGCTGTGCACACCGATGTTGGTCACCGTTGCGTTGCTGCGCACATCGATCATGAGTTGATTCCGCTATCGGCCGAGCTGGAGAACGGCAATCAGGTCGAGATCATCACCGCACCGCACGCCAATCCCAACCCGGCCTGGCTGATGTACGTCAAGACCGGGCGGGCGCGCAGCAAGATTCGCCAATTTTTGCGTTCGGCGAAGCAGGACGACTCCAGCTTTCTCGGTGAGAGCATGTTGAATCAGGAGCTGCGTTCGCTCGGCGTGGCGCCCGACGACGTCCCGGTGGCGGTCTGGGACCGTTTGATTCTGGGCTCGGGCAAGAAATCCCGTCGCGAAGTTTTTTCGGATATCGGCCTCGGCCGCACGCTTGCTGCCGTTGTTGCACGCCGGCTGACATCGGACGAATCGCATGTGTCAGTAGAGTCGGGCATTTCCGCGCCGCTGGTCATTCGTGGCACGGAAGGGATGGCTATCCAGATGGCGTCGTGCTGCCAGCCGATACCTGGCGACCTGATCGTCGGCCTGTTGTGCAAGGGCGAGGGGCTGAAAATCCATACCCAATCTTGTCCGGCGGTCAAAAAATTGCGCAGCAGTGAACCGCAGAACTGGCTCCAGGTGGAATGGGAACCCGATAGTGGACAGTACTTCGATGTGCGTGTCCGGGTGGTTGCAAAGAACGTGCGCGGCGTCCTGGGGCAAGTGGCAACCGCGATTTCCCAGCAAGGCGTCAATATCGAGCACGTTAGTATGGTAGAGAAAACCACGGCCCTGTTCCGGGAAATGCATTTCCTATTGCAGGTAACCGGGCGCCTGCATCTGGCGACGCTGATGCGTAGTGTGCGTCGTATTCCCGGAGTTGTGCGCATCAATCGCGAACAGGAATACAATTGAAAGTTATTATTTTCGGCGCTGGGGTTGTTGGCGTAGCCAGCGCATGGTATCTGGTCAGGGCTGGGCACGAAGTGACGGTCATTGATCGTCAGCCGGACGCCGGGCTGGAGACCAGTTATGCCAACGGCGGCCAGATTTCCGTTTCTCATGCCGAACCCTGGGCTAATCCGCATGCACCGTTGCGCGCCCTCAAATGGATGGGGCGCGAGGATGCTCCCCTGCTTTTTCGCTGGCGCTGTGAAAAAGCCCTTCTTGACTGGAGCTGGCGCTTCCTGAGGGAATGTACGCCGGGCAGAACCCGAGACAACATTCGAGATATCGTCACGCTGGCGTTGTACAGCCGCGATCAGCTCGGGCTGCTGCGTTCAGAAACGGCGATCGAATACGATCACCTCGAACGCGGCATCCTGCACGTCTATACCAATGAAAAGGAGTTCTCGGCAGCGGTCGAGGCTTCACGGTTGATGTGCGAATTCGGCTGCGAGCGGAAGGTGGTCAGCGCCGACGAATGCGTCGCGATCGAGCCGGCTCTGCAGGCGGCGCGTCCCTTGTTGGTCGGTGGTGATTACACGCCGGCCGATGAATCGGGCGATGCACATGTTTTTACCCAAAAGCTGGCGGCACTGTGCGCTGCGCGGGGCGTCGATTTTCGTTACGGGACGACGGTCGACGATATGATTGTTTCGGCGGGGAAGATGGCAGGTGTAAGAGTTCGCACGGCTGAAGGTAGCGAGGTTTTGTCGGCAGACGTTTATGTCGTTGCGCTAGGGAGTTATTCTCCGCTGCTATTGCAGCAGTTGGGAATCAATCTGCCGGTGTATCCGGCCAAGGGTTATTCAGCGACATTGAAATTGTCGGAACGGAGCGTCGCGCCGACCGTGGCGATGACTGACGACGGACACAAGCTGGTTTTCTCGCGGCTCGGGGACCGCTTGCGCATCGCCGGTACGGCGGAATTCAACGGTTACAACATGGAACTGAACGCCGTGCGCTGCCAGGCCCTGATGGCGCGCACGCAGGCGTTGTTTCCCGAGTTGCACCCGGTCGGCGCGCCCGAATTCTGGTGCGGTCTGCGCCCGTCAACGCCGTCGAATGTGCCGTACATTGGGCGTTCAAAAATTGATGGCCTGTTCCTGAATACCGGCCATGGCACGCTGGGGTGGACCATGGCCTGCGGCTCCGGCAAGGCGCTGGCCGATATCGTCAGCGGAAAGCCGCCGGAGATCGGGTTGCGCAGTTTCTGAAAGACTTGGTTAGCCACGAAGTTTACGAAGGACGCGAAGAAAACAAGAAATTGCCAGATCGAGGGGCGCCGCCCATCGGATGAAACAACAAGGCATTGAAGTTTTGATTTCTTAGTGAGCGTTGTACTTCCTGCGGTCGTCATTGTGCGCTTCGTGGTTGAAATACGTTTTCTAGGATGAAGGCGAGGCGGTATGAGCGATGTGATTTATGAAGTCCACGATGGTGTTGCGATTCTCACCATGAACCGACCGCAGCAACTGAATGCGGTGAATCCGGCGATGGGTGAGGCGCTGTTGGCCGCTAGTGCGCGGGCGGCCGGTGATGCCAGTGCACGTGCTGTCATTGTGCGCAGCAGCGGCAATCATTTCATGGCCGGCGGCGACCTCCAGTGGTTCCGGGAACAAACTAGCCTTGATGAGCCGATGCGCCGCGAAAATTTCGTCAACCTGCTGAACGGGGTTCAGGCCGCGATCGTGAATTTCCGGCGCATGGGCAAACCAGTGATCGCCGTTGTGCAGGGCGCGGTGGCGGGCTTCGGGTTGTCGCTGATGATGGCCGCCGATCTCGTCGTCGCTGCCGAGGACGCCTATTTAACGCTGGCCTACAGCAACATCGGGCTTTCTCCGGATGGTGGCGCGAGCTGGTCGCTACCGCGTCAGATTGGCCTCAAGCAGGCGATGGAGATCGCGCTGCTCGGTGATCGCTTCGACGCCCGGCGAGCATTCGAGTTGGGCCTGGTCAACCGGCTGGTTGAGTCCGCGCAACTGGATGATGAGTCGATGAAGCTCGCTATTCGCCTGGCCGCCGGATCGGTCGGGGCGCTGGCGCGAACCAAGGCGCTGCTCAATCAGGCGTTCGACAACTCACTGGAAGATCAATTGGCCGCCGAACAGGAGTTTTTTGCCGATTGCGCCACGCATCCGGATTTCGTTGAGGGATTGACTGCCTTCTTCGAACGACGCAAGCCAGCCTTCGGCAAGGGGTAGCGCCGGTTCATGTTGATCGACACGCACTGCCATCTGGATGCCGCCGAGTTCTCGGCGGATCGGGATGCTCTGGTGCGGTCGGCGCGTGCTGCCGGCGTTGCCGGGATCGTCGTTCCTGCCGTCGATACGACCAATTTCGATGCTGTGCGCGATTGCTGCCGGCGTTGCCGGGATCGTCGTTCCTGCCGTCGATACGACCAATTTCGATGCTGTGCGCGATTGCTGCCGGCGTTATCCGAAGGTCTTTCCGGCTTACGGCCTGCACCCACTCTATCTTGAACATGCCGGCGAATCCGACCTGGATGCGTTGCGCCTGTGGCTTGCCGAAGAGATGGGCGGGCCGAATCCGCCGGTGGCGGTCGGCGAAATCGGCCTGGATTTCTACATCCCCGGCTATGACGCTGAGCGACAAGAGCATTTTTACCATGAGCAACTGAAGATCGCCCGCGATCTGGATTTGCCGGTGCTGTTGCATGTCCGACGATCAGTCGACGGGATACTAAAAGGCTTGCGCCGCTTCGGGGTCCGGCGTGGGATCGCGCATGCGTTCAACGGCAGCCGGCAGCAGGCCGACGAATTCATCCGCCTCGGCTTCAAGCTCGGCTTTGGCGGCGCGATGACCTATGCCGGGTCGACACGCATCCGCGAACTGGCGGCCAATTTGCCCCTGGAATCTATCGTTCTCGAGACCGACGCGCCCGACATGCCGCCGGCCTGGTTATCCGGCGGGCGCAACGATCCCGGGCAGTTGCCGGAAATTGCCGGCGTTTTCGCCGAACTGCGTGCACTGCCGTTGTCGCAGGTGATCGAGGCGACGTCGGCAAATGCAGTGGGCGTATTCGCACGTCAGGAAATGATCTGTTTGGAATAGATTCTGGCGCGCGGGCTTACGTACTTGTATGCCCGTTTCTCGGTTTGTTGTGGAGGGTGGTCGACACATGTTTTCAATTGTTGCTGTTACGCGAAAATAGCGCCATAATCGTGCGGCTCAAGTGTCGCACTCTCCCGGAGTGCGTCTGCACAACGACATCGTGAAAAGCGAGAAAGGATAGGGGCGTGGAAATTTACAAGGCTGATGTAGTCATCGTAGGCGGGGGTGGTGCCGGCTTGCGTGCGGCGATTGCCGTAGCGGAATCCGATCTCTCATTGAAAATTGCGCTGGTTTCCAAGGTGTATCCGATGCGCAGCCACACCGTGGCAGCGGAAGGCGGAGCTGCCGGGGTCAAACAGGCGCACGATTCGCTGGATTACCATTTCCACGATACCGTGGGCGGCGGCGACTGGCTGTGCGAACAGGACGTCGTCGAATACTTCGTGGAACAGGCGCCGATCGAATTGACTCGCCTCGAACACTGGGGCTGCCCGTGGAGCCGCAAGGAAAACGGCGAAGTCAATGTGCGTCCGTTCGGCGGCATGAAGATCGAGCGGACCTGGTTTGCGGCCGACAAATCCGGCTTCCACATCCTGCACACGCTTTTCCAGACCTCGATCAAGTATCCCTCGATCAAGCGCTTCGACGAGTATTTCTGCGTCGACCTGCTTGAAGAAGACGGTCGCTGCCAGGGCGTTGTCGCCATTCAGATGGCGACCGGTGAGTTCACGATGTTCGAAGGCAAGACCGTCATTCTGGCGACCGGCGGCGCTGGCCGCGTGTTCCGCGAGAACACCAACGGCGGCGTGGTCACCGGCGACGGCATCGCGCTGGCCTATCGTCACGGCGTCGCGCTGCGCGACATGGAATTCGTCCAGTATCACCCGACCTGCATGCCGATCACCGGTCTGCTGTTTACCGAAGCCTGCCGTGGTGAAGGCGGCTATTTGGTGAACAAGGACGGCTACCGCTACCTGCAGGATTACGGCCTCGGCCCGGTGCAGGACAAGCCGAAGAACAAATACATGGAGCTCGGTCCGCGCGACAAGCTCAGCCAAGCCTTCTGGTACGAGAAACAGAAGGGCCGCACGGTCGAGCATCCGGTGCTCGGCTCGGTGGTGCATCTCGACCTGCGCCATCTCGGCGAGGCCTACCTGCGCGAGCGCCTGCCGCTGATCTATGAAATGGCCGAAACCTTCATGGGCATCGATCCGGCCAAGGAAATGATCCCGGTCCGCGCCGGTATCCACTACACGATGGGCGGCATTCGTGTCGACCAGAAGTGCGAGACCTCACTCTCCGGCCTCTATGCCATCGGCGAATGTGCGAGCGTCGGCCTGCATGGCGCCAACCGTCTCGGCTCGAACTCGCTGACCGAACTGCTCGTGTTCGGCAAGCTGGCTGGCGACGAAGCTGCCCAGCGTGCGAAGTCCTTGCCGCAGGGCAACTCGGCTTCCCTGCTCAAGCAGGCGCAAGCCGTCGAGCAACGCGTGACTGCGCTGAAGACAAAGACCGGCGGCACCGAAAAGATTGCCGTGCTGCGCAAGGAAATGGCGCAGAGCATGGAGGACGGCTGCGGTATCTACCGCATGCACGACACCATGCAGGCGACTTGCGACAAGATCGCCGAACTGCGCGAGCGCTTCAAGAACGTCAACGTCGAGGACAAGACCGACGTCTGGAACACCGACTGGCTGCTCGCCATCGAACTCGATTACCAGCTCGACGTGGCGCGCGCGATGGCCGTGTCGGCAGTCAACCGCAAGGAGTCCCGCGGTGCCCACCAGCGTCTCGACGGCTACGAACAGCGTGACGACGTCAACTTCCTCAAGCATTCCGACGCCTACTACGTTCCCGGCGAGGCGCCGCGCATCGAATACGGCGATGTGAAAATCACCAAATCGCAACCGGAAGCGCGTGTTTACGGCGCTGCAGGAGAAAAAGCAGACCAGGAAAGGAAAGCATCCCATGTCTGAGCAAAAAATCATTGAAATCGAGGTTCTGCGCTATCTTCCGGAGAGCGACAAGGAGCCGCATTCGCAAATCTTCAAGGTGCCTTTCACCGACGACATGTCGGTGTTGCAAGGCGCGCAGTACATCAAGGATAACTTCGACGGTTCGCTGACCTTCCGCTGGTCATGCCGGATGGCGATCTGCGGTAGCTGCGGCATGATGATCAACGGCATTCCGAAGCTCTCGTGCGAGACCTTCATCCGCGATTATTATCCGAACCGGATCACGCTCGAAGCGCTGGCGCACTTCCCGATCGACAAGGATCTGGTTGTCGATCTCTCCGGCTTCATCGAAAAGCTTGAGCGCATCCAGCCCTACATCATTCCGAAGGAGCCGCGCACGGTCGAGCAGGGCGAGTACCTGCAGACGCCGGCACAGGTGCAGGAATACATGCAGTTTACCTCCTGCATCAACTGCACCCTGTGCTACGCCGCTTGTCCGCAAGTCGGTCTGAATCCGGAATTCATTGGTCCGGGCGCCATAGCCTTGCTGCATCGCTACAACATGGATTCACGCGATGGCGGCCAGGATGAGCGCATGGAGCTGGTCGCAGCCGAGGAAGGTGTGTTCAACTGCAGTGCGAACGGCTACTGCTCGGTCGTCTGTCCGAAGCACGTCGATCCGGCCAACGCCGTCAATATCAATAAAGCGAACGCAGCCAAGGATTATTTCCTGCGCTTCCTGTCGCCGAAAGGGGGGTCAAAGTGAGTAAACGTCGTCCTTATGTCCGCTCGATGGACGGTTGGTGGAAAAAGAACCCCTACTACGTCGAGTACATGATCCACGAAGCCACGGCTCTGTTCGCCGCTGCCTATGCGATCGTTCTGCTGGTCGCCCTGGTTCGCCTGGGCCAGGGTGAAGCGGCCTGGAACGGCTGGCTGGAAGCGCTGAAAAGCCCGACGTCCATCGCTTTCCATGTGGCCGTGCTGATCGGCATCGCCTATCACACCTTCTCCTGGTTCAAGATCATGCCCATCACGCTGCCGCCGATCATGGTGGGCGGCAAGAAACTGGAAGCCGGCGCGATTACTGGTGGCGGTCTGGCCGCTGCCGCTGTCGCGACCGTGGCGATTATTGGTATTGTCTGGAGGATCGCACTGTGAAAAAGACTCTCAAGCGTTCAAACGCCCCAATTTTCTGGGGCCTGTTCGGGGCGGGCGGCATGTTTTCCGCACTGGTCGGTCCGGCGCTGGTCTTCATCACCGGCATCGCCGTTCCGCTGGGACTGATGTATCCGGCTGGTACGATGAGCTATCCGAAGATGATGGCTTTCGCCCAGAACATCATCGGCAAGGGCTTCATTTTCGCCGTCATCTCGCTCTTCATGTGGTTCGCGGCGCACCGCGTCTTCCATTCGCTGCATGAGTTCGGCATCCACGCCGGGGCCGGCTACAAGCTGTTGTGCTATGGCTCGGCATTCGCAGCCACGATCATGTCGGCTGCCGTTTTGCTCCGCATCGGCTTCTGATCGGCTTGATGTCCTAGACAGAGCATCAAGCACGCATGAAAAGGCACTTGGTAAGTGCCTTTTTTTACGCTCCGCCCATGCATCCTTGTTGGAAAGAGACGGTTGACTTGGGTTTCCCGTGTGCAAATTGTGTTCGATTTGGTGATTGCAAGCTTGCTTCACCGACGTGAGATAACGTGGAATAATGGAAAACGGCCTGAAGCGGAAGTACAGCTATTTGGTCCTTGTGCCAGCAAAGAAACTAAAGCAGGCAGCCGCTTACTGCGCGAAAATGCGCTTATCTGTTAGCTTTCGGTCCGTTTCCCAGCGGCTTGTCTGGTGAAGTATTCAGTTCCGACCCGTGAGGCGGTCAAAGTTATTGTGTCCCTGTATGATGAGATGTTCGTGCGGTCGTTTGGGAGGTAATGATGAATCAGCAATTCATGGCTTCAGTGCTGGCTATGGTTTTGGGTCTTGCTGCCATGCCCGCGATTGCTGTCGATTTTTGCAAGGCTGATGGCGTACCCAAAGGATGTGTTGTGCGTCCTGTAGTAGGAGCCAAGGCTGGCGCGGATACTCTCTCCAGCAAGCAAAGAACCTCATCTCCCGCGCCTCAAGAAATCAAAGCATCTGGTCGGCATACCCCAAAAATAATTTGCCCCAGTGGGGGCTGGTCAAATTATACGGTTACAGATACTTCAAAGTGCCCGAACTCGACCAACACAGATTCTTCCGAACCACCGAAGTAGCACTATGTTTGATCGAACGCCAATATCAAGGTTGAACCCGGTCGATTTGTAGCTTGAGGTTCTTACTCCCCGGTTTGACGTTGTCTCGCACGCCGTAGTGGTCGCCCTTGGCGACTTGCGCCATGCCGGATTTGGCGATCCGCGCTTCGACCGTGACGGTCTTGAAGGCGGAAATCTTCTGACCACCGGGCAGGGCCAGTGAGTCGTCAAGGGTGAAGCGCAGCGGTAGTTCGGCGACGCGGGTGCGGATGACGGCGAGCGGCATGCGCGAGCCTTCGCCGGCACGAGCGAAGATGAAGACCGGGTCGTCGGGATTGGCTTGGGCGGCGAGCGCACTGCTGAGCGAGACCTCACCGCTGATGGCGTTGGCCGCGCCGGGCATCTTGTCTTTCCCGCTCGCAGAGTCAAGCTTGCCGCCGAGCGCCTGCCGTGCCATGTTCACCGCCTCGCCGAGCGAGCGGGCTTCGTCGGAGTCCGGCTGCAACTGCGGCAGCAGGCGTTCCCAGTGTTTGACGACGGTGGCGAAGTCCTTGCGGTCGATTGCCGCCGCGCCAGCGAGGAACAACGCCTGCGGCTCGTCGGGGTCGATCTTGAGGGCACGGTCGATCAGCTGCATCGGCTGTCCATCAAGCTTGCCGTTGTTGAGCTGCGCCAGCACTTCGGCATAGTCGGCGAGGAGCGCCGGGTCTTTGTCGAGCACGTCGCCGCCGTGGCTGTAGGCTTCCGCCGATTCCCGCAGACGGCCAAGCGCCTTGTAGGAGCGGGCGAGCATGATCCAGCCTTTATGGTCGTCCGGATTGGCTTTCAGCCGGGCGGCCAGCTTGTCGAGCAAGGTGTCGATTTCCTGTGCCTGCAACGCCGCCCGTTTTTGCGCCGGGTCGAGCGCGCGCGGGTTGCCCAGCAAGGCATAAGCGCTTGCGGCGGCCAGCGGCAAGGCAATGATCAGGGCGAGCGCAGTTTTTCGGCTGCTGCCAGATTGCGTGGGCGCGGCTTCGGGTCGCGCTTCATCCAACAGGCGGCGCTGCAGTTCGTTTCGTGCCTGCTCGAAATCGGCCTCGGAGAGCGAGCCTTCGTCGTGCTCGCGCTGGAGTTCGGCCTGTTGGTCACGGCAAATGTCGAGATTGGCCTGCCGGCGGTCGATATCGGTCGCCTCTCGGGGTTTGCGCAGCAACGGTGGCAGCAGGATGGCGAGTGCGGCGATGAGCAGCAACGCAGCGGCAAGAAGGAAACCCGTGGTGGCGGTCATGGTTCGGAGGCTTTGTTGTTGAGCAGGCGTTCGACCCGTTGTTGCTCATCGGCGCTGAGCGGGGTTTCACGGATCGTCTGGTTCCGTCGGCGCAGGGTAAGGAACAGGGCGACCAAGGCAACGATGAAGAGCAGGGCCGGGCCGAACCAGAGCAACAGCGTACTGGCTTTCAGGGGGGGACGGTAGCGCACGAAATCGCCGTAGCGGGCGACCATGAACTCCATGATTTCGCTGTCGCTTTTGCCAGAGCGGATCATGCCGCGAATTTCCTTGCGCAGGTCTTGCGCCAGTTCGGCTTGCGAACCGGCCAGAGATTCATTCTGGCAGACAAGGCAGCGCAGTTCGGAGGAAATCGTTTCCAGCCGTTTTTCGGTGGCTTCGTCCTGGACAAGCAGCACCGCTTCTCGCGCCTGGACAGAAAACGTTGCGAAGGTCAGGAAGAGGATGATCAGCCAGCGCTTCATTTCGACAGCTCCGCGATCCGCGGCAGAATCTTGCTCGAGAAAACATCGGGCGTGATCGGCCCGGTGTGTTTCATGCGGATGATGCCCGCCTTGTCGATGAGGTAGGTTTCGGGAACGCCGTAGACACCGTAGTCGATGCCGACGCGCCCGTCGAGGTCGAGCACGGAGAGCGCATAGGGGTCGCCGTGCTGCCGGAGCCAGGCGCCGGCGCGTTGCAGCGCCAGGGATTTTTCTTCGGCGGACTGGATCTTGTCCATGTTGAAGCGGGCGTCGCCGCGCACTTCCTTGTAGTTCAGGCCGACGAGAGTGATGTTCTTGTTTTTGGCGATTTCCACCAGTACCGGGTGTTCATGGCGGCAGGAGACGCACCAGGAGGCCCAGACGTTGAGCAGCCAGACCTTGCCTTTCATGTCGGCAGGCGAGAACGTCTGCTCCGGCGCATCGAGACGTTGCAGAGCAAAGCCCGGCGCCGGTTTGCCGACCAGCGGCGAGGGAACGTCACGCGGATCAAGATTGAGGCCGACGGCAAGCAGGACAACGAGGAGAACGAAGCCGATCAGCGGCCAGAGAAAACGGTTCATGCGATGTTATCCACAAAAAATCGATTAACCACAACGTGCACAACGGGCACGACGAAAATCGTTCGATATCATGTTGGTTCGTGTTTTTGCACCACTCGCCTGACGATCCGGTAGCGGCGGTCGCAGAGGGCCAGCAGGCCGCCCAGCGCCATCAGCACGCAACCACACCAGATCCAGTCGACAAAAGGTTTGTAATAGACCCGAACGGCCCACGCGACTTCCGGGCGCGCCTTGTCAATCGGTTCGCCGAGCGAAACGTAAACATCGCGCAAGAGCCCGCTATCGATCGCCGCTTCGGTCATCGGCATGGCCGAGGCAAAATAGTTGCGCTTCTCCGGCGCCATTTTGCGTAACAATCGGTCGTTCTTGAGCAAATCGACGTCGCCGACCAGCGCCAGGTAGTTTGGCCCTCGTTCCTGGCGCACGCCGTTGAAGCGGAAGGTGTACGCGTTGATCGTTACCGTGTCGCCCGGTTCCATGCGCACATCTTTTTCCGTCTGGTAGCCATTGACCAGGGCGACGCCGACGACGAAGACGGCGACGCCGATGTGTGCCAGATGCATGCCGAAAAAGCTGCCGGGTTGTCTGAAGAGCGCATTCAGGCAAGGCCCGCCGGTACGTGTTGCCTGCACACGCTCGTAGATGTTGAGCAGACTGCTTAGGACGATCCACGCCGACAGGAACAACGCCAAAGCGACCAGCGGTTTCCATTCGCCCATGACGAGGGGAGTGAGCAGGCCGATCGCAGCGGCGACCAGAAACATCCAGCGCAGGGCATGTACCAGTTCGCCGATGCCGGATTGCTTCCAGCGGGCAAATGGCGCGACACCGATCAGGAACAGCGCCGGGATCATCAGGGGGGCGAAGACCGCGTCGAAGTAGGGCGGGCCGACCGAGAGCTTGCCGGCGCCCAACGCGTCGATCAACAGCGGGTAGAGCGTGCCGAGCAGCACCGTCGAGCAGGCGACGACGAGGAGCATGTTGTTGGTGAGCAGCATCGATTCGCGCGAGATCAGCGCGAATCGCCCGCCGAGACCGACCTTGGGGGCGCGCCAGGAGAACAGCGCCAGCGAGGTGCCGATGACGGCGACGAGGAAAACGAGGATGAAGATGCCGCGCCGCGGGTCGGTGGCGAAGGCGTGCACCGAAGTCAGGACGCCGGAACGGACGAGGAAGGTGCCGAGCAGCGAGAGTGAAAAGGCCGAGATGGCGAGGAGCACGGTCCAGTTCTTGAAGCTGCCGCGTTTTTCCGTCACCGCGAGCGAATGCACGAGCGCGGTGCCGACGAGCCAGGGCATGAACGAGGCGTTTTCGACCGGGTCCCAGAACCACCAGCCGCCCCAGCCGAGTTCGTAATACGCCCACCACGAACCGAGCGCGATGCCGAAGGTCAGGAAGCCCCAGGCGACGAGGGTCCATGGTCGCGCCCAGCGCACCCAGCGCGCGTCGCCGCGGCCTTCGATCAGGGCGGCGACCGCGAACGCGAAGGCCACCGCGAAGCCGACGTAGCCGGCGTACAGCATCGGCGGATGGATGATCAGGCCCGGGTCCTGCAGCAGCGGATTGAGGTCGTTGCCGTCCGGCAGGCCCGGCACATGGCGCAGGAACGGGTTCGAGGTCAGGATCGTGAACAGCAGGAAGCCGACCGCGACGAAGCCGAGCACCGACAACACGCG
>CAZNQL010000029.1:0-24928 GCA_964575415.1 uncultured Propionivibrio sp. | reverse complement strand
TCGCGGCGGATCTGGGCGTGCAGGTCGCGCATGGCGTTGATGGCGCCGAAGTCGAGATACTTGCGGAAAATGAACGGCCGCGAAATGGCCTTGAGCGCATGGCTCCATTGCGGTTGCAGGTTATCGCCCGCGTTCATCAAGCGCGCCTTGATCCAGGCGTAGCGTTCCCATTCGCGGCCCTGGGTGATCAGGTAATTTTCGAGGGAATCGATCGAGCAGACGAGTGGGCCGGAATCGCCGTTCGGGCGCAGGCGCATGTCGACGCGGAACACTTGTCCATCTTCAGTGATTTCTCCGAGGGCGGCGATCAGTCGCTTCCCCAAACGGGTAAAGAAGTCGTAGGTGTCGATTTTTCGTCCGCCTTCGGGCGTTCCCGCTGTCTCACCCTCTTCCGGATAGATAAAGATGTAATCGACATCGGACGAAACATTCAACTCCCGTCCCCCCAGTTTTCCCATGCCGACGATCATCAGATGTTGCGGTCGCCCGTTCTGGTCCAATGGTTCGCCAAACTGTTGGGCTAATTGTTTGTGTAGGAAAGCGAGCGCGAAGTTGGTGGTGACATCGGCCAGCTGTGTCATCGTTTCGACGACTTCGGTCAGCGGTGCGTGTCCCGCGATATCGCGAATGATGAGCACGGCCATGACGCGCTGGCGGAGGCCGCGCAAAAGGCGTTTCAGGCCAGCTTCGTCATCCGCGTGTTCGCCGGCGATGAAGTCGTGCATCTGGATCGAGTCGATCGGTCGGTCGGCATGGTTTTTGAGCCAAGTCACGATTTCCGGTCGCGCTTCGAGGAGCTGGCGCAGATAGCTGCTGTGTTCCAGCGCAGGTCCCCAGTCTTGCGGCAGGTGAGGGTGGGTGGTTGTCGTCATTGTTTTTGTTCCGTCGCGTGTTGGGTAGAGGTCCGGCCGGCGCGGTGCGGACGGGTAAAGTGTTACAATGGAAGCTTCGAGAAACCTTGACCAATACAGCATTCTAGTGACGCATTCCAATATTTGGCAAAGCCTTCCGGGGGCGGTCGTTTCATGATGCGTCACGACGAGTTGCGCACGGCGCTCTATCACCGTCTGTATTTTCTGGTGCCCGTGGTTTTCCACCCCATGGCACCCAGGTTCTGGCGTTTCGTCGGGTGGGGCGGGGTGTTTCTCTACTTCGTTTTTATCGCGCTCATCCTGACGTTGCGTTACAGCATCCTGCCGCATATCGAAAATTACCGATCCGATATCGAGCGATTGGCCAGCCGCGGCCTCGGACAAACAGTCAGCATCGGGCGCATCGAGGCGAACTGGAAGGGAATCAATCCGGATCTGGATTTGTTCGACGTCCGTGTTTTCGATGCCCAAGGGCGATCCGCGCTGGCTTTTTCCAGGGTTGAGGCAATTCTTTCCTGGTGGTCTCTGCCGGCCGGCCGGCTCAAGCTGCGTTCGTTGCGCATCGACGAACCCGCTTTGAATCTCCGTCGCGATGGCGAGGGGCGGTTTTTCGTGGCCGGTATTCCTGTCGGCGAGGCGCAAGATGATGGCGACGCTTCGGACTGGCTCTTCGACCAACGGCGGATTCGTATCCGTGGGGCGACGCTGGTTTGGGAAGACGAGTTGCGCAAGGCGCCGCCGTTGATTCTCGAGGACGTGAATTTCGCGCTCGACAACGACGGCAGGCGGCATCGCTTCGGCTTGACGGCATTGCCGCCCAAGGCGATGGCGTCAATGATCGACGTGCGCGGCGATTTCCACGGTTCGGATCCCGGAGAAATGGCGCGCTGGTCGCGGCGGGCGTATGCCGAGGTCGCTTATGCCGATCTGGCGGTTTGGCGCCAGTGGATCGATTATCCCGTTACCTTGCCGCACGGCCGCGGGGGCGTGCGCGCTTGGCTGGATTTCTCCGATGGTGGTTTGCGCGAAATCACTGCCGATCTTTCCCTGCAAGAGGTGAGTCTGCGTCTCGCGCGCGACTTGCCGTTGCTCGAACTGCAAAGCCTTTCTGGGCGGATCGGCGGCAAAATTTCTGCAGACGGTTTCGAGGTGAGCGGTCGCAACGTTGAATTGGCGACGCGAGCCGATAGCGGAAAAAAGAATGAAACGTCGGAATCCCATCCGGCCATTTATGTCAAACCGACAGATTTCAAAGTTGACTGGACGCGGGCGGGCGATGTGGCGCGCACGGGAAGCATTACCGCTTCCTATTTCGATATCGGCGTTTTGAGCCGGTTGGCCGAATATCTGCCGTTCGATGCGCAATCGCGGCAACTGCTGAAAGATTTTTCCCCCCACGGCCGTGTTTCCGGTTTGTCGGCCAAATGGCGCGGCAGCAAGGAAAAGTTGGATGACTATTCACTCAAAGCCGGTTTCGAAGAACTTGCGTTGAAGGCGAAAGACTATTTCCCCGGGTTTTCCGGATTGACCGGTAAGGTAGAGTTCGACGAGAAAAGCGGGAAAGTCACGCTCAGGTCGAAAAAATCTGGAGTCAATTTGCCCGGTGTTTTTCCGGAGTCGGCAATCTCGCTCGACAAGCTTGATGCGCAGGTTGGATGGAAGGTTCGGTCAGGCCGGGTCATGGTTGATTTGCCGCATGTTGATTTCGCAGGGCCGGATGCAGATGGTTCAGCGCAGGGGACTTATATTACTGATGGGAAAGGTCGGGGAACGATCGATCTAACCGCGACGTTGACACGTGGCGAGGCCCGAGGCGTCTGGCGTTATATGCCGCATGCCGTGAACGCCAGTACCCGTTACTGGTTACGCGATTCGTTGCTCGCTGGCCATGCAAGCGAGGCGAAACTGGCATTGAAGGGGGATTTGACACACTTCCCATTTCTCGACAAATCTCAGGGCGAATTTCTGGTGACGGTCAAGGCCAAGGACGTCACGCTGGATTATGGGACGGGGTGGCCGAAAATTACCGGCATCGATGGTGATCTCCGATTCGAAGGGAACGGCATGACGGTCGATGCGCATCGCGGCGCGATTCTCGGCGCGAAACTGTCGGCTACGCGCGCTGTGATTCCCGACTTCGACGCGCCGATCTCCAATTTGCGGGTCACAGGGAAAGCCGATGGGCCGACGTCGGAGTTCCTGAAATTCATCGATCAGAGTCCGGTTGCCGAGCGCATCGATCGTTTCACCGAAGACATGCGTGCTCGTGGGGACGGCCACCTCGAACTCGATCTGAACATCCCGCTCGATAGCGAGCTTCTGAATGAGTCTAAAATCGACGGGGTATTCACTTTCATGAACAACGATGTCCTGGTCGATAGTGCCCTGCCGTGGCTCAAGCAGGTCAATGGAAACGTCCATTTTACTGGCAGCGATCTGCAGATTCCGGAAATCGGGGCCCACTTTCTGGGCGGGGCGCTCAGGATCAAGGGCGGGGCACAGAAGGACGGCCGGGTGCTGATTGCGATCGATGGGACGGTCGACATCGGGCAGCTTCGCAAGCAGGCGGATTCGCCCGTGTTGGCAAATCTTTCCGGAGCGACGCCTTATCGTGGCGAGATTCGTATCAACAAACGTAACTCCGATCTGGAGATCGACTCCAATCTGGTCGGGTTGGCCTCGAACTTGCCGCCGCCTTTTGCCAAGAAATCGGGGGAGGCGCTTCCGTTAAGCTTCGAAAAGACCTTATTGAAGATGGCGACAGGCCTCGGCGAGGTTGGCGCGATGAGCAAAGGCGTAAAAGCGAAGGATGCGCCGGTGCGCGACCAGATCAGCGCGTCGTTGGGCAAGGTCTTGTCGATGAAAGTCATTCGGCGCAAGCAGAAGGAGGGGTTTGTCGCCGAGCGCGGAGCGATTGCCGTGGGACGCCCATTGCAGTTGCCGGATGCTGGCGTCACATTCGGAATGTCTGCCGGACAGATCGATCTCGATGCCTGGCGGAAGGCGCTGAATGGGGGAAGTTCGCCGGAAAGCGGGGCTTCGTCGTCGTTTCCGAACATTGATGTGCTGAATTTCAAGACGCCGGACCTGGTATTGCTCGGGCGTCATTTCAATGATGTTGATCTCACGGCGTCGCCGAAGCCGCCGCAATGGAAAATTCGTCTCGATTCACACCAAGCGAACGGCGATTTGTTCTGGAACGGCGCAGGAGGCGGTACGGTCAAGGGGCGTCTCGGCCGGCTGAAGCTCGATCCTGCGACCCTGCCGGAAGGAGGGGCTACCGCTGAGGCAGGGGCGGCGGGAGGAAAGTTGCCGGCGATAGATTTCGTCGTCGAGAATTTTTCTTTAGGATCGCGCGATCTCGGGCATCTTGAGTTGCTGGCGAGTAACGAAGATGGCGTCTGGGAATTGCACAAAATTCTGATCAATAATCCGGGAGGGAAACTGACCGGAAGCGGGCAGTGGCTGTCTTCCGCTGGCGCCGACCATACACAGCTTGCATTCCAGGTCGAAAGTCAGGACGTGGGCGTGCTGCTCGAGCGATTAGGTTATCCGGGAACCATGCGCGCCGGCACGGCGCAGGCCAGTGGCAAAGTCGGCTGGAATTCGCGGCCGGTGGATGTTGATTTCACTTCCCTGAACGGGGAAATGGAAGTCGAGGTCGAAAAGGGGCAATTCCTGAAACTGAATCCGGGCGCGGCCGGAAAGCTGCTTGGCCTGATCAGTCTGCAGGGTTTGCCGCGCCGGATCACACTCGATTTCAAAGACGTGTTCAGTAAGGGCTTCGCTTTTGACAGCTTGTCCTGCAAGCTCAAGATCGAAAACGGCCTCATGCGGACCGACCGTCTGCAAATCGATGGTCCGGCGGCGCGTGTGCTCATGCATGGCGAAGTCGATCTGCAGCATGAAACACAAAACCTGCGCGTCAATGTCCAGCCCGAACTGGGTGGGACGGCGGCGTTGGGCGTGGCACTCGTCAATCCTGTGGCCGGCGTCGCCACCTGGGTGGCGCACAAGGTGTTGCAGAACCCGCTCAATCACATGTTCGGTTTCGATTATCGCGTGACCGGGACCTGGGATGATCCCAAAGTCGAGAAACTGACCTCAACGTCGCCGCAGGATGTTGGTCCGCGCTTGCTGACGATTCCCCATCAGACTGGAGTTGAAAATGAGCCATCGAGAAAGTGATGCTGCGCCGGAGGCTGCAGGTTCTCTGCGAAATGCGCCGAAAAACGCGCTCGTGGCGGCCGTGCAAATGGTGTCGACGCCGCGCATCGACGAGAATCTGCAGTCCGCCGCCGGCATGATTGCCGAGGCTGCAGCGCGGGGTGCGGAACTGGTCGCGCTTCCTGAATACTTCGCGATCATGGGCATGAAAGAGTCCGATAAGGTCAAGGCGCGAGAAGAAGAGGGGGATGGGCCGATCCAGGATTTTCTCGCGGATACTGCGCGCCGGCACGGCATCTGGCTCGTCGGGGGGTCTATGCCGTTGGTGGCTAGTAGGCCGGAAAAAGTGCTGAATTCGACATTGGTATATAACCCGCAGGGGGAGCGCGTGGCGCGCTACGACAAGATTCACCTCTTCGGCTTTCAAAAAGGCGAGGAGCGCTACAACGAGAGCGCGACGATCGAGGCTGGCCGGCAACCAGTTTCTTTCATGACGCCCTTCGGCCGGGTCGGCTTGTCGATCTGTTACGATATGCGCTTCCCGGAACTTTATCGCGCGCTTGGCGTGAACGATCTGCTCGTCATCCCCGCTGCCTTTACCGAGATTACCGGGCGGGCGCATTGGGAAATCCTGTTGCGCGCCCGCG
Organism: uncultured Propionivibrio sp.; assembly: GCA_964575415.1. Lineage (GTDB taxonomy): Bacteria > Pseudomonadota > Gammaproteobacteria > Burkholderiales > Rhodocyclaceae > Propionivibrio. Next base: position 19,242 of record CAZNQL010000029.1, on the reverse strand, counting down.
CCATCGAGAATCAATGCTATGTTCTTGCCGTGGCTCAGGGGGGGAAGCATGAAAACCGGCGCGAGACGCACGGCAACAGCATGCTGATCGATCCTTGGGGCGAAATTGTTGATCGCCTTCCGAAGGGGGCTGGTGTTGTTATGGGCGAAATTGACCATGCGCGGATCGCCGAAGTGCGCGCAAGTCTGCCGGCCCTGACGCACCGGGTGATGTAAAGCGAAACGAAGGAAACCTCTTTCGATATAAAGAGTGCAGGGAATGTCAGGGCGCGAGAAAGAAATCTGAACGTAATTCTTTATTGTTATTTCTGGTGCTTTGTTCTTCGCGGGGGGCATGGAAGTATCTTGAAAGCGTTTTTGTTTGAACTGGAAATTTATGACTGAAAAAGCACAATCTCTGCTTCTGCAGGCCAAAAAAACCTTGTTGACGCCCTATGGCCTCGATGTGGCTGATCTGAACAAGGTTTTCGGGACGATCATGGCGCACGACGTCGATTATGCCGATCTCTACTTTCAGTACAGCCGTTCGGAGGCGTGGAGCCTCGAAGAAGGCATCGTCAAATCGGGTAGTTTCAACATCGACGAGGGGGTTGGCGTGCGAGCTATCTCGGGCGAGAAAACCGCCTTTGCCTATTCCGACGATATCAGCGCACCGGCGCTCGGCGATGCCGACAAGGCGGTGCGTGCTATCGTCGCCGCTGGACAGCGGCGACGAATGAAGGCCAGCGTGCAAAAGCCGGGGCATTCCCTTTATGTGCCGTTGGATCCGCTGGCGTCGCTCGATGCGACGGCGAAGGTTAAATTGCTCGAGCGCCTTGAGTCCTACGCCCGCGCCGAGGATGCGCGCGTGAAGCAAGTCATGGCGCATATTTCCGGCGAATACGAAGTTGTTCTTGTGGCTGGCAGCGATGGCAGATTGGCGGCCGACGTACGGCCGCTGGTGAGAGTGTCGATCACGGTCATCGTCGAGGGTAAGAACGGACAGCGCGAGCAGGGCTCTTCCGGCGGCGGGGGGCGCACCGATTATGGTTTTTTCAGCGACGAAGTCTTGCATGCCTATGCGCGCGAAGCCGTGCATCAGGCCATCACGAATCTCGATGCACAACCGGCGCCGGCCGGGACCATGGCTGTCGTGCTTGGACCTGGTTGGCCGGGCATCCTCCTGCACGAAGCAGTCGGGCACGGGCTGGAGGGCGATTTCAATCGCAAGGGAAGCTCGACCTTTTCCGGGCGAATCGGGACGCGGGTGGCGGCAAAAGGAGTGACCGTTGTCGATGATGGCACGATCCCGGATCGGCGCGGTTCATTGAACATCGACGACGAGGGTAATCCGACACAGCGTACGGTTCTAATCGAAGACGGTATCCTCAAAGGGTACATGCAGGACAGTCTCAATGCTCGTTTGATGGGCGTCAGTCCGACCGGTAACGGCCGGCGCGAATCGTTTGCCCATTTGCCGTTGCCACGCATGACCAATACCACGATGTTGGCTGGAGATAAAAGCGTCGACGAGATCATTAAATCGGTAAAGAAGGGGATTTATGCCGTGAATTTCGGGGGCGGCCAGGTCGATATCACGAACGGGAAATTCGTTTTCTCGATGTCGGAAGCTTATCTGATTGAGGATGGCAAAGTGACGGCGCCGGTCAAGGGGGCAACCCTGATCGGCAGCGGTCCGGAGGCGATGCGTCGGGTATCGATGATCGGCAATGACATGCGGCTTGATCCCGGTGTCGGGACTTGCGGCAAGGATGGGCAGAGTGTGCCGGTCGGTGTCGGGCAACCGACGCTGCGCATCGACGGATTGACGGTTGGTGGAACGGTTTAAAGTTGTAGTCGATGTGAGTGGTTAAGGCCAAGGGGTGAAGGCGATATCGCAGGCGTAACCCAAACGAGCCGGCATGCCGCCCCGAACTTGAAAATCGTGGGCAAGGAATTCCGGCTCGTCCAACTGCGGTGTGTTACATGTTTTCGTAAATTTCGAACTCGGTTGGCGCCCTGAGCATCACGGCGATCTGTTCTTCAAGTTCGTTGCGCTCCTTGGTGTTCGCCCATCTTTCCCAATCCTGCAGCGTTTTCCAGGTGCTGATAACCATGATGTGATGTTCTTCATCGAGTCGCTTGAAGGTTTCGCCCGAGATGTAACCCGGCTGTTGGCTCACGAGAGCCCGCAGTTTCTTGATGAGGAAATCAACACCGTCGGCAACGTCCGGCATGATCCTTCTTTTGATCAGAATTTTGACAGCCATTTTTCTCTCCTGTTGTGTTGAAGCAAGTTGATCGGGGAACTTATATCTTTATAGACTGCATTCAGTGAATTGTTGTTGCAGTTCATTGTAACCATTTTGCTGTAGTAAGTGTCAAGGCGATGCGGTGTCATGTATGCAAATAGCACATCCTGTAATCCTTGCACTCGCGAGCTAATTAGGTTGGGGGATGTGTTTGTTCTGAAGGAAGTCTATTGGTCAGAACGCTTGGTGAGTAGGAGAGGATTTGGCTTCCGGTCGGACGGGCCTTTCAATCTTCGAGTAAAATCTATTGCCTTTGAAATCGACAAAGGCGCGATAGGCGCAATTTTCCGCTCAGGGATGATCCATGAACTTCCAAAACAGACCGAATACTGACGATGTTCGCATCAAGGAAATCAAGGAGTTGGTGCCGCCGTCGCACGTCTTCCGCGAGTTTCCGGTGGACGCGCGGGCGGCTCAGACGACGTATGATGCGCGTCAGGCGATCCATCGCATCCTGCATGGTGCTGACGATCGTTTGCTGGTGGTGATCGGGCCGTGCTCGATCCACGATGTCGATCAGGCTATGGCCTACGCAAAGCGTTTGCATGCAGCGGTGCCGCGCTTCGAAAACGATTTGCTGATCGTCATGCGCGTCTATTTCGAGAAACCGCGCACGACAGTAGGTTGGAAGGGGTTGATCAACGATCCTCGTCTGGATAATAGTTTTCGCATCAACGAGGGGGTGCGGCTGGCCAGAAAACTCTTGCTTGATATCAACGCCATGGGGTTGCCGTGTGCGACCGAATTCCTGGATACGATCACGCCGCAATATACGGCGGACCTGATCGCTTGGGGAGCGATTGGTGCGCGCACGACCGAATCTCAGGTGCACCGTGAACTAGCTTCTGGTTTGTCCTGCCCGGTCGGGTTCAAAAACGGGACCGACGGCAACATGAGAATTGCCGTGGATGCGATTCGTGCAGCCCAGTCGCCGCATCATTTCCTCTCGGTAACGAAGGGGGGGCATTCGGCCATCGTCTCGACGACGGGTAATGAAGATTGTCATGTCATCCTGCGCGGTGGCAAGGCTCCAAATTACGATGCCGCACATGTCGAGGAGGCTGCCAGAGAGATCGCCGCCGCGGGCTTGGCTGCGCGATTGATGATCGATCTTTCTCATGCCAACAGCAACAAGGAATTCAAACGTCAGGTCGACGTGGCGAGCGATGTCTCCGGACAATTGGCGGACGGCGATGACCGCATCTTCGGGGTGATGGTCGAGTCACATCTGGTCGAAGGGCGCCAGAATCTCGAACCTGGCAAAGCACTCGAATACGGTAAAAGCATTACCGACGCCTGCATCGGTTGGGAAGATTCGCTAAGCGTTCTGGAAACGCTCGCCTCGGGTGTGCGTGCACGCCGCTTGGTTGAAGCGCATCAATAAGTTCGCGTGATCGCCACGCCTGGTCATTCCCGGAAAGGCCTGTTCTGGCTCTGCCTGCTGGCGTTGGCGGCGTTTCGTCTTTGGCTCGCCGCGGCGCTACGGATGACCGGCGACGAGGCCTATTTCGTCTTTTGGGGCGAACATCCTGCCGGCGGTTATTACGATCATCCGCCGATGGTCGGCTGGTGGTTGTCTGGTCTCCTAGCGCTTTCTCGCGCCGAATGGGTGCTGCGCTTGCCCGCGATTATTCTGCCGTTCGTTCTTGCTTGGGGCGGCTGGTGGCTGACGCGACCTTGGGGGGGGAGTGCGCCAGAGCTGCTGCTCTGCTTGTTCTCCTGCAACCAGCCAGTGTCTGGAATGTGTTGATCACCACGGATACCCCTGCGGTATTGTTCAGTATGCTTTCCATCCTCGCATATGTCGCTTCACTGCGGTGCGAGGAACTGTCTGCGCGAGCGTTGTTCTGGAGTGCTGTGGCAGGCCTGTTGCTCGGTCTCGCCTTTCTCGGCAAATATTTTGCCGCCCTTCTCGGGGTTGCTTATCTGTTTCATGTTGTTTTCGTTCGCCGCGATGCCGGACGCTGGAGGGGCTTTGCGGTGTTGTTGTTGGCGGCGCTGCCTGCCCCTCTCTACAACCTGTGGTGGAACGGCCGTCACTGTTGGGTGAATATCCTGTTCAACTTCATGAACCGGCATAGCGCGAATAATGCGTCGTGGGCCAATCCATTCCTCTACGCGGCATCCTTGTTTTACCTGGCGACGCCATGGGTGATTTTCGGGCTCTGGAAACAACGCCACAGTCTTGCTGATGAGATTCGCCGCCGTGACGATGCTGGCGCAGTTTATTGGATGATGCTGGTTCCCTTGTCGGTTTTTGCGTTGATGGCGCTGGCGCGTCCGGTCGGATTGCACTGGTTGCTGTCTTTTGTGCCGCTGGCGGCGGTGCTTGCCGCGATCGCGATGCCGCAGCCTCTGGTCGGTCGATTGTTGAACCTCTCGGCCTTTCTGGCGTTGCTGCATGTCCTCGTGTTCGTGACGCTGGCAGTGTTACCGCTCCAGACCTGGAGCAAAAGCCGGTTTTACGAGGGTGTCGTGCTCACTGCTCGCGCCGACGATTTGCTTGCGCATTTGGAGCCTTACGCCAAGGAGTATCTGTTTTCCATGGAAAGCTATTCGTCTGCAGCGACGTTGGCATTCAACGCGCATCGTCCCTTCGCAGTTTTTGGCGAGGGGTCGTTTCATGCCAGGCAGGATGAATTGGCGGATGCAAGATGGACGTAATGTCTTGATTCTGCGCAAGAGTGCGCCGGTGCCAGATGAATATGCGCCATTCTTTAATGGTGTTGATGTCAAAGAATTCGAAGTGTCCGGTGCGCGTTTCTGGATCGTTCTCGGTCAGGGGTTTAATTATTCGGCTTACCATGATCGGGTGTTGACGCGCGTGCGCGAGCGTTTCTACCGGATTCCGTCATGGCTGCCGCAATATGGTTGCGATTTCTGTGCGCGTTATTTTTCGGGTGAACAATGAAAGGTGTGATGCCCTATTTCAAATTGTTGCGACCACACCAGTGGATCAAGAGCGGTTTTGTTCTGGTTGGTTTGCTGTTTGGCCACGCTTGGCATCAACCCTTGTTGGTGGAAAAGGTTTTGCTGGCTGCGCTGGCCTTTGCGCTGGCCGCCTCGGCTGTTTATGTGATCAACGATCTGGCCGACCGGAAACAGGACCGTGAGCATCCCGAGAAACGCCACCAGCCGCTGGCCTCCGGTGCGATTTCAGTTGGACAGGCTTTGCTTCTGGGCGGGATATGTCTTGTCGCTGCGCTGACGCTCGCCTGGACTTCATCCCCGGGGGTCTTTTCTATTGTCCTGGCTTATGTCGTCCTAAATGTGGGGTATTCGATGGGCTTGAAACATGTCGTCTTGCTCGACGTGTTCATCATTTCGTCCGGATTTATGATGCGTCTTCTGGCGGGAACGCTGGGCGTCGGCATTGCACCGTCGCACTGGTTGCTGTTGTGTGGGCTGGTTCTGACCTTATTTCTTGGCTTCGCCAAGCGCCGGGCCGAGTTGAACGTCATGTCCGGGCGGGGTGGGCTTCATCGCCGGGTTCTCGACGATTATGATCCGGTCTTGCTCGACATGCTCATCGGAATCTGCGCGGCTTCGGCGATCATCAGTTACAGCTTGTATATACCGTGAGTGCCGAAACCTTGGCCATGCATGGCACAGACAGTCTGATTTTTACTGTCCCGTTCGTCATTTACGGGATTTTCCGTTATCGCTATTTATTGCATCGGCGCGGCGGCGGTGGCGACCCGGCTGCCGCTTTGCTGCAGGATGGTCATCTGCTGGCTGCATTCTTCGGCGGGGTCATTGCCGTCGTGATCCTGCTGGCTTGATCCTTCGAAGCTGTTCTTAAAAAATATCGCGAGCGAAGCACGTCCGGGTCCAGTCCGGTGAAGCGTAAAGCTGCGCAAGCCGGAATGGCCCGCGCAGCAAATCCTATCTCTTTGGCTCAGGCCTTGCCGCGCTGGTGTGCCCACAGGACGTCGCCGCGCCCACCGGCTTTGTTCAGATAGCGACCGAGAACGAACAGCAGGTCGGACAGGCGGTTCATATATTTCCGGGCGAAATCCGAGACAGGTTCTTCGTTCGCTAAATGCACGATGTGACGTTCGGCTCGCCGGCAGACGGTTCGGGCAAGGTGAGCGAGCGATGCCGGACGGGTCCCTCCGGGAAGAATGAATTCCTTGAGCGGATTAAGTTCGTCGTTGAACTGCTTGACCAGTGTCTCAATATGCAGGATGTGTTCTTCGGTGATGATATTTGCACCGGGAATGCAAATTTCGCCGCCAAGGTCGAAGAGGTCGTGCTGAATCTTGATCAACGCGACGCGAACGCTTTCCGGCACGTCCTCTGCAAGGACGATGCCGATGCACGAATTTAATTCGTCAACCTCGCCGATGGCGGTAATGCGCAGGCAATCCTTGGTAACACGCGATCCGTCGCCGAGGCCGGTGGTTCCGGCGTCGCCGGTGCGGGTGACGATTTTAGATAGGCGATTGCTCATTGTGATGTCCTGAGAGATGGAAAAGGCAATGGCGGATTATAGCGCTTGCTTCGGTGCAAGGAATCGAGTTAAACGTGATACGCTTGCGGCACTCTGGGGAGCCGATTATGCCAATAACGATAGACGCCTGTGTTGCCCAGCATCAGGGGGATCGCAAGGAGCAGCAGGACCGTGTGGTCATCATTCCGCACCCGAAAGGCGGCGGCGTGGCGCTCGCCGTTGTTGCCGATGGGATGGGAGGGCATACGGGAGGGGCGCTGGCTGCACAACAGGTGATCTATACGGCCCGCAGCGAGTTTGAAAGGTTTTCGGCACGAACGGAATCGCCTCGTAACATGCTAGCGGAAAGCCTCGGCGAAGCCCACCTTCTGATCAAAGCGTCTCGTTTTATCAACGAAAAGGAACCGCACAGCACGGCCGTCATGTTGCTGTTGCAGCCGGGTAAGGTCAGCTGGGCGCATTGCGGCGATAGTCGGCTCTATCGTTTCCGGAATGGCGAGTTGATTTTTCATACCACCGATCATTCTTACGTCGAACAATTGGTGGCGAAAGGGAAAATCACCGCGGCCGAGGCGCTGACCCATCCGAATCGCAATATCCTCATTACCTCGCTGGGCGGCGTCGATGTCCCCCTGATCGATTTCGGCGAGGCCGAAGATCTGCAGGCGGGGGATACTTTCTTGCTTTGCTCCGACGGCTTGTGGGCCTATTTTGATGATGCCGAATTGGGAGCGGTCCTGGCGGCTTATTCTGTGCGTGAAGCTTCCGGGGTGCTGATGAACCGTGCGCGTGAACGCGCACAAGGCGAGGGGGATAACGTCTCCTTGGCAATTCTCAAGCTGATCGACGTTCCGGCCGTGAATCGACCTCGCGTCGGCTGAGCCAGGTCATTCAGTTCCTTTCTATTTGTGGCCCAAGCCGCCAAGCAATGCAGCGACGATACGCTTGGCTTTGTGGGGGCGCTCCAAGTGCGCAATTGCTTCCGCCGTCTTGATATCCGCTGGGGCTGCCATCGGATGAGGATCAGCGGGCTCGTACGGCTTGGTGAAGTCGAACCCATCCAGTGCGACGTGATTTTTGTTTCGATTTGACGAGGCTTCGTCGCGGCGGCCTGTTCTTGTCGCTGGCGCGACTTTTGCGGGCGGCGCAGGGGGGCGGCGATGATGCTTTTTCTTGCCGCTTGGCGGGTATTCATAATCGTACTCGGGCTCGAAGCCAGCTACGATGACTTGCTCGATCTGTTTTTTGATCAGTTTTTCGATGTCGACCAGATATTGCACTTCGTCCGCAGAAACCAGCGAGACCGCGGTACCAACCTTGCCGGCGCGGCCGGTGCGACCGATGCGGTGGACGTAGTCTTCCGGCGTGTGCGGCAGTTCGAAATTGATAACGTGCGGCAGTTCGTCGATGTCGAGGCCGCGCGCGGCGACATCGGTGGCGACGAGAACGAGCACACTGCCATCCTTGAACGCGTCAAGCGCTTTGATCCGGTCCTGTTGCGACTTGTCGCCGTGGATCGAGTCGGCCGCGATACCGGCGCGTTGCAGTTCGCGCGCCAGCTTGTTGGTTTCGATTTTCGTCCGCGTGAACACCAGAACCTGGCTGAACTCGGATGAGCGAAGCAGTTTGACGAGCAATGCGCGCTTGGCGTCGGCCGCGACCGGATGCACGCGGTGGGTGATCGTCTCGGAAACAGTATTGCGCCGCGCGACTTCGACCAGAACTGGCGACTTCAGCATCTTGTCGGCGAGCTTTTTGATCTCGTCGGAAAACGTCGCCGAGAAAAGTAGGCTCTGCCGCTGCTGCGGCAGGAGATTGATGATGCGTGTCACGTCCGGGATGAATCCCATGTCGAGCATGCGGTCGGCTTCATCGAGCACTAACGCTTGCACGCTGCCGAAATTCAGGCATTTCTGCTCGACGAGATCCAGCAGGCGACCCGGCGTGGCGACGAGAACCTCGACGCCACGGCGGATTTCCTCGATCTGCGGTTTGATATCGACGCCACCGTAGGTGCACAAACTGCGCAGTGGCACGAATTTGCTGTAGGCCTTGACCGATTCATAGACTTGGATCGCCAATTCGCGGGTCGGTGCCAACATCAGGATGCGCACCGGATGGCGCGCCGGCGACGGGCTGGCGCTGGCAAACGGCAAAATGCGTTGCAGGAGCGGCAGGGTAAAGGCCGCAGTTTTGCCGGTTCCGGTTTGGGCGCCCCCCATCAGGTCGCGCCCGGAGAGTACGATCGGAATGGCTTGTGCCTGGATCGGGGTTGGCTGGGTGTAACCTTGCTCGGAAACGGCTTTCAGCAGTTCGGGCGCAAGGCCGAGTTCATCGAAACGCATCGGCGGCGCCTATGAGGGGGTTTGAAATCAATGGCATAGGGGCGCAATTATACACTTCGTGCGCTCCCCCTGTTTATTTCGGAGAAAATCGGTCGAGTGCCCGCTTGGCGGCTTCGTCGAAAAGTGACCGTCCGGAGACGATACAGGCTTGGTCATTCTCAATCAGTCGTTCGAGCACGGCCGGGGGCGTGGCGACAGCATGGTCCAAGTCCGGATTAAAGAGCAACAGCGTCCCCGAATCAGGGATCTCCTGGCAAAGCTGTCCGCAATACGTTTCGTCGTTGGGAAAGCGAATTTCAATCCAATCGCAATAATTCCACGGCTTGGATTTGCTCTTTTGCCAGAGCGTGCGGGTGGCACCAGGCTGGCCGAGATACTGCACTCGGGTGCTGTTTTGTTCGAGAAGTATGATGTCGCTCTCCGGAGGCGATGGGGTTGTTTCCGAGAAGAGAGGGGCGATTAGGGGGGAAGGGGGCGACGCTTCAGCGGTTACAGCGGCGATCATGCCTGGTCGGCTTCGCATGGCGGCGGTTTGCAGCTCAAAACAGGCGTCGAAAAACGGGGTTCTTTCTCTGGGTGAGATTCCGTTGCGGTCGAGGATGGCGCTGATACGTTTGACCAGGAGCGGAATTTTGGCCATCAGTTGCTTGCGATCATCCGGTGTTTGTACTGGCTGGAAACTGGCAAGGAGTTCGTCGATGACTGCCTCGCCTTCGCGCCAGAGTTCACCTGTCGCGCCGCCATTCAGGCAGGCAGCCTGCATGACGCCAAGCCAATGTGTCGTAAGGAACCCGGAAACGATCGGGTCGCGAATTCGGGCGAGTGATTTGTTGAGCCAGGTCCGTGATGCTGACCGTGCTGCTTCGGTGGCTTCATGCTCGATAACGATCTGAACATAAGGGGACGCTTGCCGCTGAATCTGACGGCCGCGTTCGGCGATTAGCGCTTCGAGTTCGTCGAGGAGGGGGGGGAGGTCGTTGTCGCCTTTTTCCAGATTTGTTCGCACGGATTCGACGAGTTTCGCAAGGCTTGCGCACACAGGATGATCGCGACTGGCGTTTCTGGGCAGCCCGATTGCTAAGTGCGCCATGCGGTTGATGAGTTGTCGTGCCGGGTGCTCCAAATCGCTAAAGAACGTTTGCTCGGAGATGGCCATTCTGAGTATCGGGATTTGCAGGCGGCCAAATGCAGTCTTAATGGCGTCGGGGAGTTCGGGAGCTGCAAAAATGGCTTCGAAAATTAACGACAAAGTGTCCAAAACGACAGCGGCGGGTTGTCCGAGCGGGAGGTCGAGATCTTTTGAGTTAAAGGCGCGCCAGGAATGTGGTCCCGTTGCCTCAGTAAGCGAGAGGGGTGGGTGTTCATTGCCTTGGAGGGTTTCAAGGCCGTTCAGCCGTTCCAGCAGGTGGTTCAACATCACTAGGGCCGAGGCGTTGAGCGTCAAATTGGGGGGGCGCTGGCCGTGTGTTCAGATATTGAGCCTGATGCGGGGCCTTGGTCGACGCTAATCTGTCGTTGCAAGGCCTTATGCAGTGTCGAGAGCGGGTTGGCGCCATTGCTGGCGAGCGGTGTGTTCGACCCCAGCGCTGCAGGGGTATCGCGATTTTTGCTACTGCCGGATCGCTGCGTTGGCTGAACTTGCGCAAGCGGAACGTGGTGGTTTTCAAGCAGGGTATTCAGTTCGACATAGAGTTCGGGCAGTTTTGTTTGCAGCACCTCTTCCATTTTGTCGAGCAGGTCGAGGTTCTTCTCTAAGTTGTTGCCATTTTCGCTGCAAAGTGCGAACAGTCCGCAGCTGATGGGTTCGAATCCGGCGGGGTTCCGGTCGGCCAGCATTTGTGGGCGGTTCAGGAGGGTCATGTATCGCAACTGCGTGCGCCAAGGGTCGATACGCTGGTTGTCTTTCAGGTGGTTGGTGAGTCCTCCGATGCGGATTTCTAGTTCGAGCTGGTCGTTGCCGACCAGACTGATGCGAGAAGCCGTCAGTCCCTGTGTTTCGCCAAAACCGTTTTTTTGTGATTCCGAGACCAGCTCGTCGTATGCTTTTCCTGCTTCTCGGGTAAAGGCTTCAACGACAGCCGGAATGGTTACACCAGCAAGTCTGGCCATATCTGCCAGTCGGCGCAGAAAAAGCTCCCTGCACTCGCGCAGAATAAAGAACGTATCGTCTTGGCCCATTTGAACCGAGCTCAAATTTTCTGGGGTTGCCGGCATGACAGGTTCGTTTGTTTAACGCAAACCCGGAAAGTTATGCGTCGTGATTTGTATACAGAATGCGGATGGGGCGCATGTGCTAGAAGCATCGGCAGCTTATTTGCTGGTTTTAGGCGGTGAGGCCGGGCGGCGCGCACCAGGTGCTGGAACAGGAGGGAGCTGAGGCTTGACGGTCTCCATCTTGTTTTCGCACATGTAACTGTCCATGTCACGCCAACCGTCGTAGATGGAGGCTTTGGGGAGCCAAGAATAAATGGCGTAGCAATCCTCGATGGCTCGCCCTGACTGCCGGCAGGCTCCGCCAACCGCTTTGCCTTCGGCGTCCGATTTGGCGGCCTTGGCGGTCGGGTCTTCGATCCCGAGTTCTTGCTGAACGACATCGCAGCCAGCGAGGGTGATCGCACAGGCTGCTATGAGGGTCGTGAGGTTCAGTGGAATCGTTTTTTTGTCCGCCACGATGATCCCTGATCGATGATTTAATTCGCTCTATTTTAACCAAAAACATCGCAGCTGATCAGGTCATTTGCCATGGCGACCTTGGCTTTCCTCTTTAGTTTCCAGTATTGACTGGCGATCTTCAGCTGTAGCGTAGTGGAATGGCGGACGTAAATTTTCAGATCTATAATTAGTGTTTTAATGTCTCGTTGAGGTCGTCGATGCTTGTGTCTAGAGTGGTTGCGCTTGTTGGGGCTCTGGTTTTTGCGTCTCCGGTTGTTGCATCGGCAGGGTCGCGTTCTGCGCCCTCTCCGACGTTGATCGAATTTTCGCATCGGCTCGATGAGGATAGGGTTGAACGCCTGGCACCCTTGATCAATCAATTCAATAGCCAGCAGAAAGATATTGTCGTCAAGTTGGTCCATCGGATTGATGGCGAGGATCCGAAACAAATTAATCTCGTAACGCCTGATGAATATGAGAGTTATTTGGCGCGCAAAGCCAAATTCAAGCCGCTTCACGATGTTATGCGCGAGGCGAGGGAGCCAATTGATGAAAAAGCGGTTGCTCATGAGTTGCGCGATGGTTTGGTCGATGCTCGAGGGCGTCTCTACGCGCTGCCCGTCGCTTTCTCTACCCCCGTCTTGTTTTACAACAAAGACGCTTTTCGTCGCGCCGGGCTGAATCCGGAACGTCCCCCGAACACTTGGGCCGAGATGCAGGATGCGGCGCGTAAATTGGTCGAAACCGGCAGTCAGTGCGCCTACACGACGTCTCGTCCGGCATCGATATTCATCGACAATGTCAGCGCCCGGGATGCCGCCAGCGTCAGCGATGCCAAAGGTAATCTGGTGTTCAATGGTTTGGCCCAAGTCAAGCATATTGCGATGATGGCCACCTGGTTCAAGAGCAAATATTTCACCTACTTCGGTCGGGGGGATGAGGCGGACCGGCGATTTGCCCGAGGGGAATGCGCCATGCTGACCAGTTCGTCGGCTTTTTATTCTACACTGTCCCGGCAGAATCATGTTGAAGTCGGGGTGTCGCCCCTGCCGTATCACGATGATGTCTATGGTGCGCCGCAAAGCGCTTTGGCCGATGGCGCTTCGCTCTGGATATCCGGAAGGTTGAAGCCGCAAGAAACAAAGGGGAGCGCCAGGTTCGTGAAGTTCATTCTCGGCCCTGAAGTTCAGGCCAAGCTGACCTTGGCCGGCGGGTTTTTGCCGATGACGCCGGTAGCTCGCGCCGCCGCTAGCAGTTCTCTGATGAAGTCAGACCTGGAAGGGCTCCAGGCCGCTTATTTGCAGCTGGACGGCAAGCCGATCCAGCCGGCGGTTCGAGTGGCGCGGATCGAGCGAGTTAGAGATATCGTCGACGAGGAACTAGAGGCCGTCTGGGCCAACCGCAAGCCGGCCAAAGAGGCGCTCGATAATGCCGTTGAACGCGGTAATGCTGTATTGCGTGCTTCGCCATCCTTGAAGCGCGGTTTGGCGGGTAACTAATTGAATCGACCGGTTCCCGCATGGGGGCTGCCCCGGCTGTTCGCGCACCGCTGCGGCGGTGCGCTGGCACCGGAAAACACACTTAGCGGATTACCGGTTGCGGCGGCTTTGGGAGTCCGTGCCGTCGAGTTCGACGTCATGCTTTCTGCCGATGGTACGCCCTGGCTCATGCATGATGAAACGCTCGAGAGGACGAGCAGTGGTGCCGGACGGATGTGCGACACCCCAGATGTCGAATTACGCAAGCTTGATGCGGGCAGCTACCGACATGGCGCTTTTGCCGGCGAATCGCTGCCGACTTTTGAGCAGGCTGCGCAGTTGTGCCGTGAGCTCGGCCTCCTGGTTAACGTAGAAATAAAGCCGGCAGAGGGGTTTGAGCAGGCGACCGGCGAGCAGGTCGCGCACCGGGTTCTGGATTTATGGCAAGGCGCTGCCTTGCCGCTGGTGTCGTCCTTTTCCGAAACCGCCTTGCAAGCTGCACGCCGGGTGGCGCCGAACTTGCCCTTGGGGTTCCTGTGTGAACAGCCGCCAATTGACTGGTTGCACCGTGTCGAAGCAGTCGGTGCGTTCAGTTTGCATTGTGCTGCCGGCTTGGTTGATGACGATGTGTTGCATGCTGCAATACTCAGATCAATTCCTGTCTTGTGCTGGACAGTCAATGATCGGAGATCCGCTGAGGCGTTGCTCGAACGTGGTGTCGCTGCGATTTTTAGTGATCGTCCCGATCTCATGTCAGGGCTGTAAATCTTCGTTGCGGGCTTACGAGTTGTTACAAAGTTCTGGTTTCTGTCCGTTAGTGGTGTGAGCTAATAAGGGCGTGGTGAACGCCATGTGGTCCATCTGAATACTACTTACTCTTCTGGAGACGAAGCCCATGAAAATCTTAAAGCACACTGTAATCGCCGTGGTTCTGGCTACCCCTTTGGTGGCTTTTGCGCAAGGGGCGTCAACGCCTGGTTTCGACCAGCGTCAGGTCAATCAGGAGCGAAGGATCGAGCAGGGCGTTGAGTCGGGATCGTTGACGCAACGTGAGGCGGCGCGCCTTGAGCGCGGGCAGGATCGTTTACAGAATATGGAGAACAAGGCGAAGGCGGATGGTGTTGTGAGCCGGCAGGAACGTGTCAGACTACAGCGTGCAGAGAACAAGCAGAGTCAGCGGATCTACCGCGAGAAGCATGATCGTCAGCATGATTACAACCGCGATGGAAGAATCGATCGTCCAGCCAAGCGTAACCGGTAGTTTGCGACAAGGCTTTGAAAAACCCGCTGCGGCGGGTTTTTTTATTGCAATCCGCGTCTTAGTCGAATGATGAGGTGCGATCCGCACTCTAGGCAAATGTGATTCGGTGATAGAATCGAACCCCTTTGAAACAAGCCTCCGCCGGGAAATCTCCGATGAAAAGCGCCGAAATCCGCGACAAATTCCTAAAGTTCTTCGAATCCAAGGGGCACCAGATTGTGGCCTCCAGTTCGCTCGTGTCGCACGACGATCCGACCCTGTTGTTTACCAACGCCGGGATGAATCAGTTCAAGGATGTTTTTCTCGGTTTCGACAAGCGCCCCTATCAGCGGGCGACGACGTCACAGAAATGCGTGCGCGCCGGCGGCAAGCACAACGATCTGGAGAATGTCGGTTATACGGCACGCCACCACACCTTTTTTGAAATGCTCGGCAATTTCTCCTTCGGCGATTACTTCAAGCGGGATGCGATCAAATACGCTTGGGAGTTGCTGACCGAAGTGTTCAAGCTGCCGAAGGATCGTCTGATGGTTACTGTCTATGCCGAGGACGACGAGGCGTACGACATCTGGACGAAGGAAGTCGGCCTGCCGGTCGAAAAAGTGGTGCGCATCGGCGATAACAAGGGCGCCCGCTATGCCTCCGATAACTTCTGGATGATGGGGGACACCGGCCCTTGCGGCCCCTGCACCGAAATCTTTTTCGATCACGGTGAGCACATTCCGGGTGGGCCGCCGGGGTCGCCCGACGAGGACGGCGACCGTTTCATCGAGATCTGGAATAACGTCTTCATGCAGTTCAACCGCGACGAGCAAGGCGTCATGCACCCGCTGCCGAAGCCTTCGGTTGATACTGGAATGGGATTGGAACGCATCGCCGCCGTGCTTCAGCACGTGCATGCCAACTACGAGATCGACCTGTTCCAGAATCTGATCAAGGCCGCGGTGCGCGAAACCAACAGCAAGGACGCCGACGGCCCGTCGCTGCGCGTGCTCGCCGACCACATCCGCGCTTGCTCGTTCCTGATTGCCGACGGCGTCATTCCCGGCAACGAAGGGCGCGGTTTCGTGCTCCGCCGCATCATTCGCCGCGCCATCCGTCACGGCTGGAAACTCGGCGTGCGACAAGCCTTCTTCCACAAGATGGTGCCGGACCTCGTCGCCGAAATGGGCGAGGCGTATCCGGAACTGAAATCCGAGCAGTTGCGCGTGATGGACATGCTCAAGCTTGAGGAAGAGCGCTTCTTCGCGACCATCGATCACGGTATGGCGATCCTCGAAGGCGAGCTGGCCGAAATGACGAAGACCGGTTCGACTGCTTTCAACGGCGAGACTGCTTTCAAGCTCCACGATACCTATGGTTTTCCGCTCGATCTGACCGCCGATATTTGCCGCGAAAAGAAGGTGACGGTCGACGCCGCCGCTTTTGACGCTGCCATGGCTCGTCAAAAAGAGCAGGCGCGCGCCGCCGGCAAGTTCAAGATGGCAGCGCACCTCGATTACGCTGGTCCAGCGACGACCTTCCATGGCTACGAATCGCTCGAATGCAAGGGCAACGTCCTCGCGCTGTACAAGGACGGCGTTGCCGTTAACCAGCTTGTCGAAGGCGAGGTTGGCGTTGTCGTTCTCGACGAGACGCCGTTCTACGCAGAGTCCGGCGGTCAGGTCGGCGATCGCGGTGCACTGCAATCGGTACATGGCATTTTTGCCGTGGAAGATACGCAGAAGGTGCAAGCCGCCGTCTTTGGTCACCACGGTGTCGTCAAGACCGGCAAGATCGCTGTCGGCAACGGCGTGACCGCCAAGGTCGACATCGTCGCGCGTGCCCGCACCGTTCGTCACCACTCGGCGACACACCTGATGCACAAGGCGTTGCGTGAAGTGCTCGGCAGCCACGTGCAGCAGAAAGGTTCGCAGGTCGATCCGGAGAAGACACGCTTCGACTTCGTGCACAACCAGCCGATGAGCGAAGCAGAGATCCGCAAGGTGGAAGCGATTGTCAATGCCGAGATTCTTGCTAACGTGGCCACCGAGGCGCGCGTGATGAAGATCGAGGATGCGCAGAAATCGGGCGCGATGATGCTCTTCGGCGAGAAGTACGGGGACGAGGTGCGCGTGCTCTCCATCGGCTCGTCGAAAGAATTGTGCGGTGGCACGCACGTCGCGCGTACCGGCGACATCGGCCTCCTTAAGATCGTCGCCGAGGGTGGTGTCGCCGCGGGTGTGCGTCGTGTTGAAGCAGTTTGCGGCGATGTGGCGCTGGCTTGGCTAGATGTGCAGCAAGATGTGCTCGGTGCGATTACCGGGATGCTCAAGACCCAGCCGCAGGAAGTGGCGGCCAGGGTCGGCCAGATGGCTGATCAGATGAAGGCGCTGGAAAAGGAATTGGCGCGGCTGAAATCCAAGCTAGCCTCCAGCCAGGGTGACGATATCGCCGCGCAGGCCGCCGACGTCAAGGGCGTCAAGGTATTGGCCGCGACGTTGGAAGGCGCCGACGTCCCGACCCTGCGCGAGACGATGGACAAGCTGAAGGATAAGCTCAAGTCGGCGGCCATCGTGCTTGCCGCCGTCGATGGCGAGAAAGTGAGCTTGATCGCTGGCGTCACCGCCGATCTCACCGCCAAGGTCAAGGCAGGCGAACTGGTCAATATGGTTGCCCAGCAGGTGGGTGGTAAGGGCGGCGGTCGCCCCGACATGGCGCAGGCCGGCGGCACCAATCCGGCGGAGTTGCCGGCGGCGCTAGCTTCGGTAAAGTGCTGGATAGAAGAGAAGTGCTGATGGGGGTTCGCAAATTTCTCCTGCTCTTCACAGTCGTTGCTTGCGCCCACGCAGGGGCGCTGGATCGAACGCCGATTGAAGCCGTCACGCCGCAGGAGATCAAGTGCGGCTTTTCCCGAATGGACGCTGGGAATATGTGGATAGCGAAAAAGCCGTGAAGGCGAAAGAAATTGCTGCGGCCTATCCGGAAAATAATACGCGTCCGGTTGATGCGCAAGGCGGTTTGTTTGGCGTCGGGCGCTTGATCATGCCAGGCGATAAAGACTACAACCGTGGGTCGCTGTCCGGTAAGGGGCGCTGGTAATTCGTTGGAATTATTGCGCTATCGGCACCTACCCCAAATGAGCTGACGTGATATCCAGATCGGATTCTTAACCGGGTTGTTTCCGGGGCGTCGTCGTCGGCGAATTTTCTATTGGTCCTGTGGCCGGTAATTAACATGTCGGTCATTGCCCCGGTCGTGATATCGGCCTGTTTGGCAAAATAGTGCCCGATCCTGGGCGAGGCGCTTGTACTAAGACGGGCTTGGTTCGCTTCAAGGCCATATGTTATCTCGATCAGCACGTGTCAGGACGCCTCACAAATCCTGTTGTGCTTCGATGCGCTCAATAACTCCAAAACTTCTGGTGGTGAAAGGCCGAGCCATTCGGTTTCTCCGATGCGGTCTCCTGCAAAGGGGCGTGTTGCGCCAATAGATCTGAAATCAGCCGGAACCCTGGCATCAGTCGGCGCGACCAGTTTTCGGCGGGGGGATTTGCGGTATCTCCAATGCCGCCTAATTCTCATTCTGTATGCCCCATTGATCCGTTACGAAACGTTAGCCTCGGAATGGTTGGCGGCTTTTTGCACGGTAAATCTCCATTTTGCGGAAATGTTGTTTTACGGTGCTGCTCAAGCTGGAGGTGTGTTGTGACAAATCACTTTAAGTTGCTTTTTTTTTTCATTGTTTTTAAAGGTAAAAATATTTCTAAAATTTGTCTTAAATGTCCCATAAGTCATTGTAGCGATTGGATTTTTTACAAAATTCAGCTTGCAATCGCGAATTCTTTGTCTTAAAGTGGGGCGAAGTGGTAGAAAGTGGAAAAAAAGGGCAACCACTGTCCGTTTTCAATGGGTGCGGATTTTGATCTTCCAGGGGGCAACAGCGCTGAATCTCGACGCCAAGGGGCGTCTCGCCATTCCGGCGAGGCACCGGGAGTCGCTTGCCGCTGTTTCCGCCGGTCACTTGGTCTTGACGGCTCATCCGCATCGTTGTCTGCTGCTCTATCCAGCCGATGCCTGGGAGCCGATTCGCGATAAGGTGCTTGCGGCTTCCAGTCTCAATCCGCAATCGGCCGCAATCAAGCGCCTGTTGGTGGGTAATGCGCGCGAAGAAAGCCTGGATTCGGCGGGGCGGCTGCTTGTTGCTCCCGAATTGCGCCGGTTCGCCCAACTCGAAAAACAGGTCTGGCTCGTCGGTCAGGGGAGTCATTTCGAAATCTGGTCCGATGCCGGTTGGCAGAAGGAGCAGGACGCCGTGTTCGCACTTGGCGACCAGCTTCCAACGGGCCTTGAGGATCTGGCGCTGTGACATCTTCGGCGCAGCACCTCACGGTACTGCTGAAGGAAGCGGTCGAAGCGCTGGAGATCAAATCTTCCGGCGTCTATGTCGACGGTACCTTCGGTCGCGGCGGGCACAGCCAGGCCATTCTCGAACGTCTTGGCCCGAACGGCCGTCTGTTGGCGCTGGACCGCGATCCGCAGGCTGTGGCGGCCGCGAAAGAAATCAACGATCAGCGACTGGTCATGGCGCACCGCAGCTTCGCCGAACTGACGGAAGCTGCGCGCGAGGCAGGAATTGATGCTGTGGATGGCGTGCTCCTGGATATCGGAGTTTCTTCGCCGCAGATCGATGAAGGGGGGCGGGGCTTCAGCTTCCGCTTCGATGCGCCGCTGGACATGCGGATGGATACCACCCAGGGCGAGACAGCGGCTACGTTTCTCGCG
>CAZNQL010000028.1:0-25415 GCA_964575415.1 uncultured Propionivibrio sp. | reverse complement strand
GCTGGGGAGTCGCCAAGTTGGTCAAGGCACCGGATTTTGATTCCGGCATTCGAAGGTTCGAATCCTTCTTCCCCAGCCACTCGAATTTCTCCAACCGGGCAGGACACATCGTTCCTGCCCGTATTGCTTTGTTCGGCGCCCAAGCAAAGGCGCATCCGGAATGCACGCTATGGCCTACGATAGCCTGATGGTATTTACTGGCAACGCCAATCCCAAGTTGGCTGCGGACGTTGTCAAACGCCTCAATATTTCACTGGGACGCGCCAAAGTCGGCCGTTTCTCCGATGGGGAAATCGCCGTCGAAATCCAGGAGCATGTGCGTGGCAAGGATGTCTTCATCCTTCAATCGACTTGTGCGCCGTCCAATGAAAACCTGATGGAGTTGCTGGTCATGGTGGACGCGCTGAAGCGCGCTTCGGCCGGACGGATTACAGCCGCCATCCCTTATTTTGGCTACGCCCGCCAGGATCGCCGTCCGCGTTCGGAGCGCGTTCCGATTGCCGCCAAACTGGTCGCCGACCTGCTCACCGCGGCCGGAGTTGACCGCGTGTTGACGATGGACCTGCACGCCGAGCAGATTCAGGGCTTCTTCAACATCCCGGTCGACAATATCTACTCGTTGCCGATCATGCTTGCCGATGTCTGGAAACAGCACTACCCCAACCTGATGGCGATTTCCCCCGACGTTGGCGGCGTCGTTCGTGCGCGCGCACTGGCCAAGCGCCTCGAATGCGATCTGGCGATCATCGACAAGCGTCGTCCCAAGGCCAACGTTTCCGAAGTCATGAACATCATCGGCGAAGTCGAAGGCCGCACCTGCGTGATCATGGACGACATGGTCGATACCGCCGGCACCCTGTGCAAAGCCGCCTCCGCGCTCAAGGATCACCGGGCATTGAAAGTTCTGGCTTATTGCGTACACCCTGTCTTGTCCGGCGCTGCGGTCAGCCGCATCAACGATTCGGCGATCGACGAACTGGTCGTCACCGACACGATTCCTCTGAGCCAGGAAGCACAGAATTCGCCGCGCATCCGCCAGTTGTCGGTTGCCGACGTGCTGGCCGAAACGATCCGCCGCATCAGCAACGAAGACTCGGTCTCGTCGCTGTTCATCGAATGATTTTTTAACCCCTGCCTGGTCGCGGGCAGGTTTTGTTGTATCAACCAGGAGTCATCATGAAATTTGAACTGAACGCGCAAACGCGCTCACTGCAGGGGTCCGGAGCGAGCCGCCGCCTGCGTCGCGCGAACAAGGTGCCGGGTATCGTCTACGGCGGCACGGCTGCCCCGGCGATGATCGAACTCGACCACAACGAACTGATTCATGCGTTGCGCAAGGAAGCTTTTCACGCTTCGATGATCGGCCTCAAGGTCGACGGCGTTGAGCAAAGCGTCCTGCTGCGCGATGCGCAAATGCATCCGTACAAGCCGCTCGTGCTGCACATCGACTTCCTGCGTGTCGATGCTACGCACGCGATTCACCAGAAAGTGCCGCTGCATTTCGTCAACGGCGACATTTGCCCGGGCGTCAAGCTTGGGGGTGGTGCTGTGACGACGGCGATGGTCGAAGTCGACGTGACCTGCTTGCCGCAAAATCTGCCGCCTTTCATCGAGGTCGATCTCAAGGATATGCAAGCTGGTCAGACGATCCACGTTTCGCAGATCACCTACCCGCAGGGCGTCAAGCCGGTGATGCACGGCAGTGAAGATCCGGTCGTGGTTTCGATCGCGGCCAAGAAGGGTGCGACCGAAGCTGCTGAGGGTGAAGAAGCGCCTGCCGCTTGATCGCTTGAATCGCACGCGTCGTAACGACAGGCCGCCGCACGGGCAACCCCCGCGGCGGCCTTTCAATTTTCAGGGCAAGCGTTCATGACAGTTCCCCGCTTTATCGTCGGTCTCGGCAATCCAGGCAAAGAGTACGAGGACACCCGGCACAATCTCGGCTTTTGGTTCGTCGACCGACTGGCGCAGGAACTCAAAGTCGGATTGGCGCCACAGGGCAAGTTCTATGGAACTGCCGGCCGGCAAGGTGAACTATGGTTGCTCGAACCGAGCACTTTCATGAACCGTTCCGGCCAGTCGGTGGCAGCACTGGCGCGCTTCTATAAAATAGCCCCGGAAGAAATCCTTGTTGTGCACGATGAGCTTGATCTGCCCCCGGGCGGGATTCGCCTCAAACTAGGCGGCGGCAACGGTGGCCATAACGGCTTGAAGGATATCCAGGCGCATCTGGCCACCCCGAATTTCTGGCGCTTGCGTTTAGGCATCGGCCATCCCGGTGAGCGCAACGAGGTCGTCAATTACGTCCTCAAAGCGCCGCGTAAGGAAGAACAGGAATTGGTTGACCGCGCGCTCGACCGCTGCCTGCTGGCTTGGCCGAAGCTGGCTAGCGGCGATTACGAAGCGGCACAACGTCTGCTGCACAAGAAAGATCTTTGAACAGGATGAAATCATGAGCCTCAAATGCGGAATCGTCGGCCTGCCGAACGTCGGCAAGTCCACCCTCTTCAACGCGCTGACCAAGGCCGGCGTGGCGGCGGAGAATTATCCCTTCTGCACCATCGATCCGTCGGTGGGCGTTGTCGAAGTACCGGACAAGCGCTTGCAGCAACTGGCAGCGATCATCAAGCCGCAGCGCGTCGTACCGGCGGTGACCGAATTCGTTGATATCGCCGGTCTGGTTGCTGGCGCCTCGAAGGGCGAAGGTCTCGGTAACCAGTTCCTCGCCAACATCCGCGAAACCGACGCCATCCTGCACGTCGTCCGTTGCTTCGCCAACGACAACGTGATCCACGTCTCGGGCAGCGTGCACCCGATTCGCGACATCGAGGTCATCGATACCGAACTCGCGTTGGCCGACCTTGCTACCGTCGAGAAAGCGCTCAACCGTTACCGCAAGCCGGCGAGCGCCGGCGACAAGGAAGCCAAGCTGCTCGTCGCCGTGCTCGACAAGTGCTACGCGCAGCTCGATCAGGGTAAGCCGGTGCGGGCGCTCGACCTTTCCAAGGAGGAATGGGCAAACCTCAAACCTTTCTGCCTGATCACCGCCAAACCTGTGCTCTACGCGGCCAACGTTGCCGAGGATGGCTTCGAGAATAATCCCCATCTTGACGCCGTGCGTGTCCATGCCGCGGCTGAAAAGGCGGAAGTGGTCCCCGTCTGTGCGGCGATCGAGGCCGAGATCGCCGATCTCGACGACGAAGAAAAGCAGATGTTCCTCGCCGACCTCGGTCTTGAGGAACCGGGGCTGGATCGGCTGGTGCACGCCGGCTACCACCTGCTTGGCCTACAGACCTACTTCACCGCCGGCGTCAAAGAGGTGCGGGCGTGGACGATTCATCAGGGCGATACGGTCCCCCAGGCTGCCGGCGTCATCCATACCGATTTCGAGCGCGGCTTCATCCGTGCGCAGACGATTGCCTTCGACGACTTCATCGCGTACGGCGGCGAACAGGGGGCCAAGGAGGCCGGCAAGATGCGCGCCGAAGGCAAGGACTACGTCGTCAAGGACGGTGATGTGATGAATTTCCTGTTCAACGTCTAAGGGGGTTCAAAGCAACCCCTGTCGGTTTTGACGATCACTAACCGGAAAAAGCCGCTTCAACAGCGGCTTTTGATATTCTGGTGAGCATAGTTGTCAATTGCGGTGCGGTGAAAAAAATGTTGCTCTTTGGCTTTCGCCGGTGATGATGGATTAGCGGTTGCTGTCCTCGCTTCAGAGCATGCCGTGCTCCCGTATATCCCCTAGGCTGGGGGATATTGTCCTGAAAGCTTCTTGTAAGAATGACTGACAAGCTTGACCCCCGTCAAATCGCACGCCTTCAGTAAGGCCGGTTGCGGTGGCCTAAACAGCAGCCGCAAAATCAGCCACGTCTTGAAGACCTTTTCCCCCAGACAATCACCATGTCAAAAAGAACGTTGTTTACCCTGGGGGACGCGTGAATGCGCCACCTATATAAGACTATAATCACCTAACAATTTTACGGTCGAAGCTTGTCAGGGGATAAGGGCGGATATGACCAAGGCGGAAAAGAGGCTGTGCGACTCGGCTCATTGGCCGACGAAGAAGAGGTTTTTCTTGCGCAGGATTTTGCCGCTACTCGTCCTCCTGAATTCACCCCATGTTTTTGCGGATCACGCTTCGAATCTGGTCGAGCTTTCGCTCGAAGACCTGCTCAAGGTCGAAGTAAGCAGCGCGACGGGGTTTTCCCAGTCTGTCGAAGATGCGCCGGCAAGTGTCAGCGTGATTGGCGAAACCGAATTACGACAACGCGGTTACCGCAATCTGGCGGAAGCGCTGGTGACCTTTCCCGGCATCCATTCCAGCAACGATCACAACTATACCTTTCTCGGCGTACGCGGTTTTAACCGTCCAAGCGATTACGGGACGCGTATCCTGCTTCTGACCGACGGCGCTCGGCAGAATGATCCGCTGTATGACCAGGCGCTTTTCGGTAACGAGTCGCCCATCGAAATCGATTGGGTCAAACGCCTCGAATTTGTTGCTGGCCCGGCCTCAGCGATTTATGGGGCCAATGCCTTGTTTGGCACCGTGAATGCCGTGATGCTCGATGGCGGCGACATTGATGGTGTGCGGACTTCACTGGATGTTGGTTCAGAAAATACGCGCCGACTCGGACTCGTTGCTGGAAAAAGATTGTCCGGAGACAGGGAATGGTTCTTCGGTTTTGCAGCCTACCGTTCGGATGGCAGCAATTTTTATTTTCCTGAGAATGACAACGGTGCTTCCGATGGCCATGCCCGTGGGCTCGATGGCGAGCGGTACCAGAAGGCCTATGCCAAGTTTCGTTGGGGAAATTGGCGGCTGTCGACAAATGTCAGCAGGCGCGACAAGGATCTCCCGAACGCGCCATTTGGGACGACATTTGGCCAGAGCGGAACGCAAAGCACCGACGAAAACCGATTGGTGGAGTTGCGCTACGACGGCGAAAATCTAGATGGTTGGCAAACGGGCATCAGGGTCTACTCGGGGAAGTATGAATACTCGGGGGACTGGGTGTTTGCCCCGGCGGCCGATGGACGAGACCGCGCTGTTGCCGAATGGTACGGCGGTGAATACCGTGTGACACATACCGGTGTCCGAGGCCACAAGCTGGTCTTTGGGATGGATGCGCAATGGAATACTCGCGTTGAACAGCGCTATTTTGAGGTGGATCGTTATGCAACAGTGCTGGAAACCGATCATCGCACGCGGGTTCATGGTTTCTTTGTGCAGGATGAGTGGCGGTTCCATCCGCATTGGCTGCTCAATATTGCGTTGCGCCGTGATGCGCACAGCGACTTTGAAGGGATCACCTCGCCACGAGGCGCCCTTATTTGGCAGCCCAATCAACGGTTTAGTCTGAAAGCCATGGCCGGTAGCGCCTTTCGCGCGCCTAATGCGTTCGAGCGGTTTTACAACGACGGTAACGTCACCCAGGCGGCAAACCCGAGCCTTAAGTATGAACGCATCAGAAGTGTCGAACTTGCCGCGGCCTATCGTTTCGGCCAGAGCGGACGCCTGGGGGCCAGCATCTACAGGAACCAGGTGCACAACCTGATCGATCAGGTGACCGATTCCTCGGGCGTCTCTTCCTTCGTCAATCAGGGCGATGTCCGCGCACGCGGTTTAGAGCTCAGCGCGGAAAACGCCTGGGCCGGGGATTATCGATTGCGCGGCAGCATGACCTGGCAGCAAAGTCACCGAGATGACGGGTCGGTCATGGTCGATTCGCCGAAAGTGATGGGCAAGCTGGCGTTCAGCGTTCCCGTCGGACAGGGGTGGCGGGCGTCAGGTGAGATACTGGGGATCTCCTCGCGGCGAGGTTTGAATGGGGCGGTTCCCGGGTATGGCATTGCGAATTTGTCGGTGGCCTCGAGAGTGTTGCCCGGTATCGGCAGCTTCATGCTGGGCATTCATAATCTCGGCGATCGCAAGTATTTCGACCCGGCCGCATCCAGCCTTTCCCAGCGATCGGTGGTGCAAGAAGGTCGGCAGATCGTTCTGCGCTGGATATTGGCGTTCTGAGTCCGGCTATGTGGGTGCCCGATGCCTCTGCTAAATCGAGTTTGTGGAAAACGCTATCACTGATTTTTCTTATGATTCTTCTGCCGATAAAGGCATCGGCGCAGGCCGTGGCCGAGGGCGACCTCAAGGCGGCCATCATCGTTAATATGCTGTTGTTTGTCGAAACGCCGGCGGATGCGGGAGCGAATATCCGATCGAATAAGGTGTGCTACCTAGACGATAGCCCGGTTTCCCGTGCGCTGCAGCGGCTTGATGGAAAGATAGTGAAAGGGCAGGAAATCCGGGTTGAGCGTAAGGGCGCTGAGGGATGGAAGGATTGTCAGGCCATCTATTTTTCTTCAGCCGATGCCGCAGCGCTGGCCACGATGGGGCAAGGGCTGTCAACTGCGCCAGTCCTGGTTGTCGGAGATTCGCCGGGTTATCTTGAACGGGGGGTTATGCTCAACATGGAGTTGCAGGAGGGGTTTGTTGTCTTCGATATTAATCTCCTGGCAGCTAAGAAAGCTGGAGTCATGGTGAGTTCGAAAGTGCTCCGGTTGGCGAGAAAGATCATTAAATAACCATGAAAAACAGAACGCAGTCATTTGCTTCCCCTCAGGCGAGTCTTTTGACCTCTGCGTTAGCGCTATTCATCGTTTTTATCTTCCTGGTGACGTATCAGTGGGTCAGCGGACGCCGGCAATTGCTGGAAGAGCTTCGTACCGAGGCAATGATCATTTCCGCCAACAGTTCGGCGGCACTGGCGTTTGAGGACGAAAAAGGGGCCCATGAAATTCTTTCTGCCCTCTGGGTCAATACAAAAATCATGGCCGGCGCCTTGTATCTTGCGAATGGCGAATTATTTACGGCGATCAGCGATTCGGGGTCGGCTTTCCCGGACAAGCTGGAAACAGGGGGGGGCGGTACGTCTGGCCTTGATAAGAGAGGTGGATATTTTTCGCTCGAAGGTGGGCTGGTTGAGCAGGTACTTTTGAAGAATAGCCAAGTCGGTACTTTGGTCCTGCGCTTCACCTATGCGCCGCTCTATCAGCGGATGGCGGTTTTTGTGATTGGTTTGCTGGCCGTCGGCGCGCTCGCGCTCTTCATGACCCATCTGTTCAACATTCGTCTGCGCAAAAGAATGTCCAATGCTGAAAAAGAACTTGAACGCATGGTTTTTTACGATCGCGTCACCGGGTTGCCTAATCGAACCTATTTCGAAAGTGAAATCAAAAAAGCGGTCGAGTATGTCCGGCGCGAACAAAAATGCGCCGCGCTGATGTTCATCGATGTCGACAATTTCAAGAAGGTCAACGACCTGTGCGGACACCAGGCAGGCGATCAGGTGTTGATGATGATTGCCGAGCGGTTGAAAAAAACGATTCGAGTCACGGATTTCATCGCCCGCGTCGGCGGCGACGAGTTTGTCGTGATTTTGTACGGGATTGGCTCCCCCGGAAATGCCGCGAGGATAGCCGAGAACATGATCGAGTCGATATCGCAGCCGTTTCCGAGCAAGCCGCATGAGAGCCATGTCGGGCTGAGCGTGGGGGTGACGATGATGTCCTCAGGTGGCGAGGGGCCGGAAACCCTGGTCAAATGGGCCGATATGGCGATGTACGTGGCGAAATCGCAGGGGAAGAACCGTTATCAGTTTTTCTCGGCCGAGATCAATGAAAGGGTTCATCAGGAGCTCAGGATAGAGGCCGGGATGCGTAGCGCCCTAAAGGAAACGGAAGGCGGTTTGTGGGTGGCCTATCAACCCCAGTTTTGTGCCAAATCCCGGAAAATGGTGGGGGTCGAGGCGCTCATGCGGTGGACGCAAAAAGATGGTGTGCCAGTTTCGCCCGCAGAATTTATTGCCATTGCTGAAAAAACCAATCTCATTGCGGAGGTCGGCACCTGGGTGGTCGAGCAAGTCTGTCGCGATCTTGCAGAATTGGAATCTTTCCGAATAGAGATTCCCAGAGTCGCCATTAACGTTTCCCCCCTTGAGTTGCGGCGCGGCGATGCTGTTGTCAATGATTTTTGCCGTATCCTTGAGCGGTATGGACAGCGGCGAGAGCGTTTCGAGTTTGAAGTCACGGAAAACGCACTGATGAGCGAACGAGGGTCGGAGGTCCTGGCAGCTTTTCGGGAGGCGGCTTTCTCATTGGCGATCGATGACTTCGGCGCGGGTTACTCTTCACTCGGTTATCTGAAACGCTTTCAGGTCAGCGCATTAAAAATCGATCGCCAGTTCATCCAAAGTTTGCCCGAGGATCAAGACGATCGAACGATTGTTGCGGCGGTGATCCAGATGGCGAAGGCGTTGGGGGTGGTCGTGGTTGCCGAGGGCGTCGAGACTGAGGCCCAAGCGGCATTTCTCTCCGGCCTGGGCTGCGATGTGTTTCAGGGGTATCTGTTGTGCAAGCCGCTTCCGGCCCGTTCGCTGTCCAGCTTCATGCAGGGCCAGCGGGATGGCCAGGTGACGGGATAGGCCACATAATTCGGGCTGCTTTTTGCGTCCTCGGGATGGGGTATTTCACCATCGTCGGGAGAGGTCAGCGTGGTGCCCTCGTTGCCGTTTTGCCAAACCGAGAAAATCCTAGAGCTCCATTGTGTCAGCGAATGAAAGCGCTTTGAGTTGGGCGCTATTGAATTGCTCCGCAGACAATCCCAGCATGGCGGCGTGATCGGCAATGGCTTGGCCGTCTTCGCCCTCGCTGATTCTTGCCAGGTCGAGGAAGGGGCCGTAGATGCCCCCGTTGCCAAGCAGGGCATCGGAGATGGGTTCGGGCAGGCTCATCGACTCGAGAACCTTGTCCATGCTGACACCAAGCAGGACATCGAGCATGGAAAAAGCGCCTGTGATGAATAAATTGTCATATTCCTGGCGATCGACGAGGCCGTGCGCCAATTCTTCCATCAGCTTGGCGCGGGTCAGCGCCGTATGCATCAGGACAGGTGCCATCGGGTCTTTGCTTGCCGTCGCCAACAGTAAGGACAGCCACTTGTTGAGTTTGTCGTAACCGAGGATGGTGACCGCGTGCCGGAAGGACTGGATTTCGCAGGACAGTCCGAAGCCGGCCGAGTTGATGTAGCGCAGTAGCTTGTAGGAGAGGGCGACATCTTGTTTCAGTGCATGTTTCAGTGCAGCCTCAATGTCCCTGATCTCGGCATTCTTGCGGACCAGATTGAGGACGCGGACGATCTGGGCCTGTCCGGGGTTGAGTGCCTTGGCCGGGGCTTTGGTCGATTGTTTGAAGAACCAGCTGGCGGCGGCGCTGATGCCGGCATCTAGGCAGGACTGGAAACCAGGAGCGTCATAGACTCGCGTCGCTACGGCAATGCCGTAGGGCTGCGTTTTGACGGAGAGCACCTTCAGTTGCTCCGTGGTATAGGTTTGCGCGTCGAATCCAATGAAGCGAAATGGGACGCCCGTCGAAATCGCGGCGCCGGCTTGCTTGTCAAAGACCAGGCAAAGCGAGGGTTGCGCCGATTTCAGGACGTCGATGAATTCTGCGGAATTTTCGCCGTCCAATAGCGACGACGAAGTAACCTCAAGGGTGGCGTTGGCAGGCATGGCCCAGTCGAGGAGTTTGGCGTCACAGGGCGTTCCGGCGCAGTCGATGAAGACCAGTTTTTCGCTCTCCGGCCAGAATTCGAGCAAAGCGCTGAGGGCGGAGGCGCCGTCGCGGGTGGTCGCACCGTCGATAAAATGCAGCGTCAGCCGATTGGCGATGATTTTGCTCTGGCGATTGACCAGAGGCTGACGCGAAATGAAAACATCGGGCATGGCAGTTAACCTGAAAATAATGATGAGTGCTGGGCGGCTCTGTTCGAGCTTGCGGCGGACTCGAAAGCATCGGCAATGAAATCCTCGTCGGCCAGGCTGCATTTTCCGACAAAATCGCCTCGAGCGGCAGCTACCATGGCCGGAGAACCGCAAACATAAGTTTGCCGACCTGACAAATCCGGGAAGTCTTTCATCGCGGCGAGATGGACCAGACCAATTCGCCCCGACCAGTTGTCGTCGATGCGCGGTTCAGAAAGTACCGGAACGAAATGGAGGAAGTCATGTTCGCTGGCCCAGCGTTCGGCAAGCGGCAGCAAATAGAGATCGGCGCGGGTCCGACCGCCCCAGTAAAGCGTTATCGACCTTTTCATCCCGATGGCGATGGCGTGCGCGATGATGGATTTGATTGGCGCGAAGCCGGTGCCGCCGGCCACCATTACGATGGGTTTGTCGGAATCTTCGCGCAGGAAGAAGCTGCCATGTGGACCATTCAGGCGCAGGATGTCGCGCTCCTTCATTGTGCTGAAGACATGTTCGGTAAATTGCCCGCCGGGAGCGTGACGAACGTGCAGTTCCAGGTGCTCGCCTTGCTCTGGGGCATTGGCGAGGGAGAAAGCGCGGCGCTGGCCGTCTTTGAGCAGAATCTCGACGTATTGGCCGGCGAGGAAGTGCAGGCGTTCGTTGGCCGGTAGGGTGAGTTCAAGCAACATGACGTCGGGAGCGGCGCGCGTCATGCGCCGGACCCGCGCCGGCAGTGTTTTTATCGGGAGGTCGTCCAGCGATTTCCTCGCCTCGCGGCACTCGATGGTCAGGTCGCTCAAGGCGCGAGCTCGGCAGAAAAGGGCGGCGCCAGCTTCACGGTCCCGAGGCTCCAGCACGACATCAAGCGTGCCCCCGTGATCGACACGGCCGCTCGTCACCTTGCCACGGCAAGCGCCGCAAGCGCCACTGCGGCATCCGTAAGGCATCATCACGCCCTGCCGCAGCGCCGCGTCGAGAATCGTTTCCTCCGGCCCGGATTCAAAGACGTGGCCGCTTGGTTGAATGCGGATCGTATAACTCATCAAAACTCCCGCAGGGCATGAATCCGGTAAAATCGCGCCGTGCAAAAACTATTGATCGTTGGCAGCGGCGACGTCGCTTGTCGATGCCTGCCCCGTTTGCTTGGCCGTTACCGGATATACGCGCTGTTGCGCGAGCCGGCGCAGGCGGCTTTCTGGCGCGCCAGGGGCGTGCGGACGGTGGTCGCCGATCTTGATGACCGCGCCAGCCTGTCGCGGATTTCCGGTCTTGCCGACATCGTTCTGCATTTTGCCCCGCCGTCGGAAAAGGGCGAGGTCGATGCCCGGACGCGCCGCCTGCTCGTCGCGCTACTTCGCGGGAAAAGTCTACCACGGCAACTGGTCTATATCAGCACCACGGGGGTCTATGGCGATTGCGCTGGCGCGCATATCGACGAGACGCGCAGGCCAAAACCGAAGACGGCGCGCGCCCGGCGCCGTATCGATGCCGAGTCGCAGTTGCGGAAATTCGGTGCGCATCACGGAGTATGTGTCAGCATGCTGCGCGCTCCCGGGATCTACGCAGCTGATCGCTTGTCGATCGAGCGCTTGCAGAAAGGCGTGCCGGCGCTTCGTGGCGAGGACGACGTGTATACCAACCATATTCATGCCGACGATCTGGCCGGGCTGGTTTGCGCGGCGTTGCGTTACGGCCGGGCCAACCGCTGCTACAACGCGACCGATGATTCCGACATGAAAATGGGTGAATATTTCGATCTGGTCGCTGAGCACTTTGCGTTGCCAAAGGCGCCGCGCATCTCGCGCCGGGAGGCCGAGGCGCGATTGTCGCCAGTGCAGTTGTCGTTTATGAGCGAGTCGCGGCGCATCGACAATACACGTATCAAGAAAGAGTTGAAATTCCGGCTACGTTATCCGCAGGTTGCGGACGGCATCGCCGCCGCACGGGAAGAAAGGGGCATTTGATGTATTACCTCGAAATCAAGGCCTTGCATATCATGCTCGTTGCCAGTTGGTTCGCCGGGCTTTTCTACCTGCCGCGCATTTTCGTCAACCTGGCGATGGTGCCCCCGGACAGTGTCGCCGAACGCGAGCGTCTTTTGCTCATGGCTGACAAGCTTTACCGCTTCATGACGCCGATCGGCTATCTGGCGGTGCTTTCCGGACTCTGGCTGTGGCTTGGCGTCGGCATCGGCGGCGCTTGGTTGAACGTTAAACTGGCGTTGGTCGGCGGTCTGTTGGTGTACAACCATTATTGCGGCAAGCTGATCGGCGATTTCCGGGACGGGCGCAATGGACATAGTCATGTCTGGTTTCGTTGGTTTAACGAAATCCCGGCCGTGGTGCTGCTTGTTGTATGCTTCCTCGTTGTTCTCAAACCTTTTTAGGAAAGCATTTTGGAAAAGTTTTTTGCCACCTGTCCGCGTGGTCTGGAAGCCCTGCTTGCGGAAGACCTTCTCGCCGCTGGCGGCAAGGAGATGAAACAAATTCCCGGCGGCGTGCATTTTTCCGCCGGTTGGCCAGAGTGCTACGCGGCTAATCTGCATTCACGTATCGCGACACGTATCTTGTGGCGCGTGGCGCAAGGCCGTTATACGTGGGAAGACGATATTTACAAGCTGGCGCTCGATGCCCCCTGGCCGAAGCTGTTTGCCCCGGAACAGACGATCCGTGTCGATGTGACGGCGGTCAAAAGCCCGCTGAAGAGCCTGGAGTTCATCACACTGCGCATCAAGGACGCCGTTTGTGATCGCTTTCGTGCCGATTGCGGCCAGCGTCCGAGCGTCGATACGCGTGAACCAGGAGTACGCATTCACGGCTTCATCACCACCGATGAATGTACGCTGTACATCGATACCTCGGGTGCGCCGCTCTACCAGCGCGGATTGCGCCAGAAGACGGTCGAAGCGCCGCTGAAGGAGAATCTGGCCGCCGGCATTCTGCGTCTGAGCGGCTGGCAGCCGGGAACGCCCTTGCTCGATCCAATGTGCGGCAGCGGTACTTTTCTCGTCGAGGCAGCGCAGATGGCGCTCAACATTGCGCCGGGCTCGGGCGGGCGCAGTTTCGGCTTCCAGCGCCTGAAAAACTTCCGGCTCGATACCTGGAAAGACCTGCTCGATGATGCGCAGGACGCCGAAATGCCGACCCGGGATATGAAGATATTCGGCAGCGACGTTTCGCCGGTGTCGGTGCGTGCCGCGCTCGCCAACCTCGACCGCGCCGGCCTGCTGCCAGCGGTGACACTGAAGTCGGGCGATATTTGCGATATCGATGCGCCGGCTGAAAGCGGCATCTTGGTCGCCAACCCGCCCTACGGCGAGCGCCTGTCCGAGCAGGACGAGCTGGCGGCGTTTTATCCGCAACTCGGCGCTGCCCTCAAGCGCAAATTTGCCGGCTGGAACTGCTATTTGCTGACGGCCGACATGCGTTTACCCAAGCTGATGCGTCTGTCGCCGAGCCGCAAAACACCGCTCTACAACGGCGCCATCGAATGCCGCCTGTTCGAGTTCAAAATGGTCGCTGGCAGCAATCGCCGGGTCGCCGGGGAGACGGACTGAGATGCTGGTCCATCCCCAGTTCGATCCGGTGGCGATGGCCATCGGTCCGCTGGCGATCCGCTGGTATGGGCTGATGTACTTGGCCGCTTTCCTGCAGTTCTGGTGGCTCGGCAAGCACCGCATCCAGACTCATCCGCAGCTCAAGCAGGGCGGCTGGACGGTCCAGCAACTCGATGATCTCCTCTTCTACGGCGTTCTCGGTGTCGTGGTCGGCGGACGGCTCGGACAAGTCATCTTCTACGAGCCGGGCTATTATTTATCGCATCCGTTGGAGATCGTCGCTGTATGGAAAGGCGGCATGTCGTTTCACGGCGGTTTTCTTGGCGTACTGGCGGCATTGTGGCTTTGTGCGAGGAAAACGCGACGCCCCTGGCGCGACATCACCGATTTTGTTGCCCCGCTCGTGCCGCTCGGTCTGGCTGCCGGGCGTATTGGCAATTTCATCAATGGCGAATTGTGGGGGCGGGTTGCCGATCCGTCGCTGCCTTGGGCGATGGTTTTTCCTTACGTCGACAACTTGCCGCGGCATCCGTCTCAGCTCTACCAGGCCGGGCTGGAAGGCCTCAGCCTGTTTATCCTCCTCTGGTTGTATTCCGGAAAATCCCGGCCGCGCGGTGCGGTTTCCGGGGCGTTTCTGCTTGGTTACGGCTGCTTTCGTTACCTAGGTGAGTTCTTTCGCCATCCCGACGACGGAATCATGGGGGTCTCGGAAGTTGTCAGCATGGGGCAATGGCTGTCCCTGCCGATGATCGTGGGCGGATTGGTCATGCTTTTCTGGGCGTACCGGAAGGCGGGTCGAGATTGATTCCGGGGGAAGGGGGGCGGTTGACTTTCCCTTCCGCATGGCGATCAAATATGATTCCCTGTGACGCATGAAGGGTCACTCTCTGCCGCCAAGATGGCAGACAAGCGGCCGGGAGCGCCACTATCTGAAGCAGCTTTACTGATTTCAAGGAATGCTGATGTCAGGATTCAATCTTCCGCAAACACAATCAGCTAAAACAGCGGCTTTTTTTGATGTGTCCAGTGCAACAGCCTGGTTGGCCAGTCAACCCCAGGCTAACGCGCCGGCAATGCTGGCTGAACTGCTGATTCAGATCGAGGCGCTCAATGTCTATCGCCTGTCGGCGCGCGAGCGTTTCAAGGTCATGGAAGTGCTGCGTAAATCCCTCTTTGCGGTGAGCAGTCAATGCCAGTTGCGCTTCGAGAACAAGCCGTTGCCGCTGCTATCGTCCGAGCAGACGATGCTGGAATGGACTCAGCGCTTGTGGCGAACGGCGGCTATCGCTTATCTGCACTGTTTACAAGCTTGCCTGGATCGGGATCCAGGACTGGAGGGTGAAGGGGCGCGGGTGGCGCATCGGGTGCTGTCCTGCCTGCGCATGGAGCAGTTGACGGCCTATTTGGCGTGGAGTGAGCCGGCGGCGGGGTTTTGGGGGCTGCTTCATTCCGTGTGGGCGGCGGCCGAGACGCTGGGCGTGACGCGTGATCCGGTGGTGGACAGGTTGCCCGGGTAGACCAGCGAATCGACGGACAGTGGCCAGTACTGCATGGCCTTGCTGCTGCATCTGGCCGATCCGTTCAGCCTGTCGCGCAACCAGTTTGCCGCGGCTTGCCGTTGGTTCGCACGCTGGCGGGAATTGGCGAAGGTCTTGCCGAGGCCGGACGAACGGCCAAAATCCGGCTGCATCGCCATCGATCTGGCGCAAGCATGCCCCATTCACGAGCTTGCCGGCGAACCGGAGGAGGGTCGCTGGCTCGCCGTCGGTTCAGTGCTGCGCAAGATGAGTCAGCGCCTGGAATCGCTGGCCGCTGGCGAGATGCCGGAGATTCTCAAGCTAGGGAGCGCCCTTTCCTCCGCGGCCTGCGTTGAATTACTCGAGCACTTGGTCGAACGATTGCGCCATTCCCATGTGGTTGCGCCTGTGCCCGAGGCTTGGGCGGGAGAAGCGTCCGCTACTGTCGCGGTTGGACTGGAGAGTATTCACCGTCTACTCGGCGGGCGCAGACCGGATGAAAAACCCGCGGCTTATCGCGATCGGCTGGGCGCCGAGCAAATTGCTGTTTTCGGCCATGTCGTGCGCCGACAGGAAGGCGAAGCCAAGGCCGAGGGGTGGCGCGTCGTCGGTCAGCAGCCCGGTGGGGTGGCGCTATTGCGCCCGGTCGATAGCGTCGAGCCCCGGCTGGTTTTTCGCAGCCTGCTTGCTGTGCGGGTGCCGGGGCAGGAAAGGTACGCGTTGGCGGCGACGACCCGCTTGTGTTCTCGTGCCATCGCGACGGGTCCGGACAATAGAGGATTCGAACTGCGGGTTTCCTTGACGGTGCTGCCCGGGGAGCCGGGCCCATTGCTGGCCGAGATGCGGGAAAAACCGACGGGGAAAATTAACACGCATCCGGCGCTCTTCCTGGCCGGAGATACGGATCGTGCGACCATGGTCGTGTTGCCGATCGGGTTGACGGCGCGTGCCATGTCCATCCGGTTTCTCGACACTCTGGATGCGCGGCCGCTTGATTTCCGGTTGGCCGCATTGAGGGAGCGCGGCGGCAACTATGAGATTTGGACGTGTGCTCGGTCTGACGACGCGAAGGAATTGGCGTTGGAGAGTGACTAAGCTTTTTCCTGTCTATTAGGGGCATCTCCGCTGACCGGATCGCTTTGCGTCGCCACTTTTTTCGCAACGGCAGGGCGATCAAGCAGCGAGGTTGGCGCATGCGGAACGCCATTCTCGAAGCGGCAGAGGGGTGATGATCGTTGCAGGCCGTTACGTTGCCGTGCTGCCGCTGATCCCGGTTCAGTGCTCCAATTGCTTGGTGATCAGCAGCGTACTGTTCATGACCTTGTCGGTGTAAGCCATCACCAGCGCAGAAAGGACAAAGGTCAGGTGGATGACGATCTGGAAGAAGACCCCGTGTTCGATTTTGGAGAGCGCAAAGGCATCCGGTGCTTCCGCCATCTTGCTGCCGATTTCGATGAAGATTTTGAGCAGGTGGATCGAAGAAATGCCGATCAGCGCTGTCGCCAGTTTGACCTTGAGGACGCCGGCGTTGACGTGTGACAACCATTCGGGCTGGTCAGGGTGGTCTTCGAGGCCGAGTCGGGAAACAAAGGTCTGATACCCCCCTACGGTGACCATGATCAGCAGGTTGGCGACCATGACGACGTCGATCAGCCCGAGCACGATAAGCATGATATCGATTTCGGTCAGCGTGACCGCGTGGCCGACGAGGTGGGTCAACTCTTGCAGGAATTTGAAGACGTAAACGCCTTGGGCAAAAACCAGTCCGAGGTAGAGCGGCGCCTGCAACCAGCGGCTGCCGAACAGGAAAGCTTCAAGGTAGTGAGAAATGTTCTTTTGCATAGTATAAAAAAGGACGAACGGGTAATGGCGGAAGAACGGGGGCGCCGCGAAAACCGCCAGGACGCAATTACAGCATATTTGCGGGAATCGGTCTGCCCGTCAGGAAACCTTGGATCAGCTGAAATCCCATGTCGACGCAGGCTCTGGCTTCTTCCTCGCTTTCAACGCCCTCGGCGAGTGGGACTGCGTCTACGGACAAAACCAGATGCACCAAGTCGCCGACAACGCGGCGTTTACGTTTGCTGGCTTGGTGCAGGCCGCGGATCAGCTCCATGTCGAATTTGACGAAATGCACGGGCAGATCGGCAATTTCGACCAGGCGCGCTTGGCCGGCGCCGAAATCGTCGTAGGCGAAGCGGATGCCGAGTCGGGCCAGATGGCGGGTGAAATCGCGCAGCTTGCCGGTATCGGTCACCATTGATTCATGAATCTCAACGACGATGTCGAGTTGCGGTGAGCTGCGGCGTAGCCGTTCGAGTGAGGCGAGAAAATCGTCGCCGAAGGCTTCCTTGGGATGGGTGTTGATGAACAAAGGGTAGCCCGTCAGGCGCGGAGCGATTGTGCTCAGACCGAATTCACGGAACGCCAGACTGAGATCGGTTTCGCGATTCAGCGACGCTGCCAGACTGAAAAGTTCGATCGGCGTGGTCGGCAACTGCGGATGGTTGGCGCGACCGAGCAGTTCATAGGCGACGCATCGACGCGTGCGGGCGTCGACGATCGGTTGTGCCGCACCGGACAGCCCATTGCCGTGGATCAATTCGTCGAATTCGGTTTCGTGCGACGCAAAGTGTTCGGAGAGCAGCATGTTTGCCGGCATGATGCGGGTGTTGGCTTCGTCGAAACGAAGCGCGGCAGGAACTTGTCCCAGTCGATACTGTGACTGTCGATTTCCGGACCATCGATACAGGCGTGCTTGCGCACCATCTTGCCGTCGATGCTGACCGGCACCATGCACGCACCGCACATGCCGGTGGCGTCGACCATGATCGAGTTGAGACTGGCGACGGTCTTGACGCAGTAGGGCCGGGTCAGGTCGCTGACGGCCCGCATCATCAGCGGCGGACCGATGGTGACGACCTCGGCGATCGCGCGTCCCTTGCTCCGCTTGCCGTTCTTGAGCATTTCCTCGAGCGGCGTGGTGACGAACCCGTGGATGCCGAAGCTGCCGTCATTGCTGCAGTAGACGACGTCGAGCTGGTCGCCGAATTCGGGCCTTGAGCTTCCCGACGCGCTCGTCTTCGCCGACCCAGAAGAGCAGGTCGGCGCTGCGGAAGCCGGCGATCAGGGTGACGTGGTTGCCGAGGCGCAAGTGCTCGCGGGCGATCGGATACACCGGCGGCAGGCCGACGCCGCCCGCCGTGAATACGACCGTTTGCTTCTTCGGATCGTAGCGGTGCAGTTCGCTCGGCTGACCGAGCGGGCCGGCGATGCCGGTGAAGGATTCGCCGACCTGCATGCGGTTGATCTCGATGCTGGTCGTCCCCATGCCTTGCACGACGAGGCAGATGGTGCCGGCCTCGGCATCCCAGTCGGCCAGCGTCAGCGGGATCAGTTCGCCGTTCGGCCAGGCGAGGACGCGCACGAACTGGCCGGCCTTGGCGGCGCGGGCAATCAGCGGCGCCCTGACGATGAACTCGACGATGCCGCCGGCCAGATCGGTTTTGCCGACGATGGTCTGCGGCGCGGCGCCGATCTGCGAATTGTTGCGGGCGTTGTCGACCATGCGCCGGATTTCCGGCGTGGGGAGGTCGATGTCACCGACGATTTCTCGTGCCGCTGCCTGACCGTCGCCGGCGGCACGGATCGCCGTCGAGCCGCCACGTGCCGCATCGCCACCCGAGTAGATACCGTCGAGCGAGGTTTTCTGCGAGCCCTGATTAAGGTCGATGGTGCCCCACTTGGTCGTTTTCAGCGTCGGCTCGGAATCCTTGATGATCGGGTTGGGGTCATTGCCGAGCGCCATGATGACGAGATCGGCCTTCATCAATTCGCGCTCGCCGGTGGCGACCGGGCTGCGCCGGCCGGAGGCATCCGGCTCGCCGAGGGCAATGACGTCGAGCATGGCGCCGGTGACGAAATGCGTCTTGTCGTCGCCGACGAATTCGATCGGCGAGCGCAGGACCTTGAGCTGGATGCCTTCCTCGAGGGCGTGGTGCAATTCCTCGACGCGTGCCGGCATTTCGCTCTGCGTACGGAGATAGACGATGGTGACGTTGCCGCCAAGACGGCGCGCCGTGCGCGCGGCATCCATCGCGGTATTGCCGCCGCCGATGACGAGCACTTCCTTGTCCTTCGTTTCCGGCAACGGCGTTTCATAATCCTCGCGCAGTCCTTGCATCAGGTTAACGCGGGTGAGGAACTCGTTCGCCGACATGACGTTGAGCAGGTGCTCGCCGGGCACGTTCATGAAGCGCGGCAGGCCGGCGCCGGTGCCGACGAAGATCTTCCAGAAACCGGCGTGGCGCAAATCCTGCAGCGTTGCCGTCTTGCCAACGACGAAGTTGGAAACGAACTTGCCGCCGAGCAGCTTGATCTTGCCGACGACGTCGTCGATCAGTTCGTTGGGTAGGCGGAATTGGGGAATGCCGTAGCGTAGTACGCCGCCGAGCGCGTGGAAGGCTTCGAAAACGGTGACCGGGAAGCCCTCGACGGCGAGCAGGTAGGCGTTGATCAGGCCGGCCGGGCCGGAGCCAACGATGGCGATCGGCGGTTTTTCCGCTTTGGCCCAAGGATCGGGGAAGCCGGCGAAGCGTTGCGCAGCGCCATCGGGATTGACGAGTTTTTCACGCTGCGGCAGATACCATTCGAGCTGGCCGATCTCGATCGGCTGTTTGGTGTGCGCGCAGACGCCCTGGCATTGCAGCTCCTGTGGGCAGACGCGGCCGGTGACGTTGGGCAGCGGATTGCAGTTCTCGATCAGTTCCATCGCCTCGCGGAAACGGCCGGAACCGAGCAGATTGATCATTTCCGGGATGTGAATCTTGACCGGGCAGCCGCCATTCGGCTCGAACTTGTCGGCAACATGGAGGCCGATCTCGCAGGGGCGCTCTTCGCACTGCTTGTCGCGCAAGGCTTCGAGCCAGACGAACAGCTCGATCTCGCGGCCGCTGTAGCCGAGGTTCATGTAACCGAGGTAGTCCTGATTGACGAGGCCGAAGTCGGCGGAGCGTTCTTCCGGGCTGCGGATGTAGGGCGGGATGTGGTTGCCGGCCGGCCAGTCTTCCGACAGCCCTTTGAACATTGGGTAGCGTTCCGACAGGTCGCGGTCGAGAGCGCGGATGAATTTGCGCTTGAGGCCGAGCGGCACACTCCAGACGAAGCGCATCAGCACCTTGCTCGTATCGTCGTCGGCGAGCAGCAGGTTCCAGAAGGCGCGCACGAACTCCGTGCCGAGTTCGGGCTGCTGGAACTCCCAGGCCACGGCGTTGAGGCCGTCGGCGATGAACAGGTGGCCTGCGGCTCGTGCTGCAGGCGACGCTGCAGCAAGGCCATCTGCCGGTCGAAAAGCGCGTTGTTTGCCGGCGATTGCTGTGGTATTCCGTGGCCAGAGGGCGTGTTATCAATTGTCATCGAATGATCTCCGCGTCGCAGTTTGCCGATACGCGTGCCACGCGTGCTTTCAGTTCGGGCGTGATGACCATTCGTTCGAGAACGCCGGGAATTCGAGCGTCGTCGTTGTCCAGTCCTTCTCCGGGTCGGGGTTGCCGTCGAGCGAGAACCAGTCGTGCAGGTTCTTGCCGCGTCGCGGGTCATGTACGAAGACCGAGTTCATGCGGCTCTCGACGGCCAGGCGCGACTGAAGCGAGGCAATGTTGTCAGCGATGCCGTGTTCGCCCTGGCACGGCGTGTAGACGTCGAGCAGCGCCGGCGCGTCGTTGTAGGTGAGGAACTGCAGCGCGTTCTTCAGGTAGTGATTCTGCAACGACGTGCTGGTCGAGCAGACGAAGACGTTGGAATGGAAGGAAGCAATCAGTCCCAGCTCCTTGCGCGACTCGTGCTTGCCGCTATGTGCGGCGCCAATCCGGGAGAGGTCGGAATCCTGGCCGATGAAACTGGAGGTCGACGCCTGGCCGCCGGTGTTGGAATAGACGCCGGTGTTGAGCACCAGCATCTTGATCGGCGTATTGCTGGCCAGGATGCGCGACAGCGCGCCGAAGCCGATGTCGTAGGAAGCGCCGTCGCCGCCGATGGTCATGACGATCGGCAGCAGGTCGAGTTCGTGCGGGGTGAAGTGGCCCCAGGACAGATAGCGCAATTCCGCGTCGTGTTTCTCGGGTTCGTAGGCGTCATCGAGTTCGAGGCGGGCGATACGCAGCTTGCGCACGTTCGGCGTATTGCTGGCCAGGATGCGCGACAGCGCGCCGAAGCCGATGTCGTAGGAAGCGCCGTCGCCGCCGATGGTCATGACGATCGGCAGCAGGTCGAGTTCGTGCGGGGTGAAGTGGCCCCAGGACAGATAGCGCAATTCCGCGTCGTGTTTCTCGGGTTCGTAGGCGTCATCGAGTTCGAGGCGGGCGATACGCAGCTTGCGCACGTCGTCGACGAGTTGCGCCGAAATGCCATCGAAAATGCCCTTGGCGAGCGGTTGAGCGTCCTGGAACAGACTGTTGACCCACGGGTCGTTGTAGGCGTTGTACGGGAAGGTCGAGGCATAGACGCTGCTGCAGCCAGTCGAATTGGCGATGATCGTTCCCGACGGGCCATTGCCGGTGGGGCCGCTCTCAAAGATATAAAGGCGTTTTTCCAGCGCCTGGATCAGGTTGCCAATCCGCTCAGCGCGTGCCTTCTCCTTTTTCGGCAGGGCGGCCTGCTTGGCGCTCAAGGCGTCGATCAGATGTTCCAGTTCGCCGATGTGTTCGCGGCGGCGGGCGTCGGTGACGGCGTGGTTGGCGGCCATGACCAGACGGATTGCGGTAACTTCACCACAGCCGCGGCAGCCGCCGTGACCGCCGGTGGTCGAGTAATAGTTGAAGCGATCAAGTAGCAAGCGCTTGATTTCGCCGCCGGGGTGTTCGGCATCTTGCTCATGAACTCGAAACGATCCTGGAGTTTGCTGAGCAGAGCGATGTCCTGATCCTGCCGACTCAGCGCGCCGGGGCCGCAGACGTCGATGCATTCGAGACAGCCGGTACACTTCCACGGGTCGATCGTGGCGCTGAACAGGGCGCCGCTGCCGGGCTGCGATTTCTCCATCGCGTCGAAGAACGGACGGGTGCGGGCGACCGGGTAGGTCGACAACAGATTGACGAGCCGGGTGAAATTGCCGAGTAGCGTCGGTTGCCGGGTCGGCAGTTTTGCCGCCGCTTCCGCGACCAGTTCGTGGAAAGCACGGGTTTCCTTGCTCTGGCGGTAGGCTTCGCGCACCCCTTCGCTGATGCTGTAGACCTGAGCGCGCATGGCGTCACGCTGCGCTTCCGGAATGTCGAGCTGGCGGATGCCGGTCAGCAGCAATTCATGGATTTCATGCACGGAATTGGGGATGGCGGCGTCCGGGCAGACCAGCGTGCATTCCATGCAGCCGGTGCACAGGTCGGGGTTGAACAGCGGCACATCGCGGCGGAACAGCCCCTTGTCCTTCGAGCCGGCGGTACCGGCGGGGATGAAAAAGCCGGTGCCCGGCATGATCGGAGCTTCGCTGATGGTGCCTTCGCGGAACGGCGTCGCCGCGATGTCGTTGAAATATTCGCGGTCGAACATGCCGCAGCCGGGCGAGCCCTCGGGCTGGCACATCGAGGCCGACATCGAGACGTTGCGCAGGGCGATCGGGGCGGGACGGGCGTCGATCTTGGCGAAAGCAGGGGCCGTGTACTCGACTTGGCGCGTGGCCTCAATGCCTTCGCGGATGACCTGCATGTTGCCTTCGACGACAGCGCTCCCCTTGCCGCCGAATTTCTTGGCGATCTGTTTGCGAATCTTGTCGAGGATAACCTTTTCGGAGGCGCCACCGGAAACCTGCTTGACGTGGCCGGCGACGGCGCCGATGAAGGCGATGCCCATCATGCGTGTGGCCAGTTCCGGCGACGGTGCGTGTTTCCGGGCGACGGCAAAGGCGTCGACGATGAGGAAGTTGATCTTCTTCTCACGGATCGTCTTGCGCGCCTGCGCCGGGAGTTCGGCCCACACTTGCTCGGGCGTCTCCGACGACTGCAGGATGAAGGTGCCGCCAGCGACCAGGCCGCGGAGTGGATTGGTGTGGCTGAACGAGCGGTGGTCGGGCGAGATGACGACTTCGACGTCCTCGAGTTCGGCGTTGGTGATCTTGATCGGTTCCGGACTCAGGGTGATGTAGTAGTTGGTCGGCGCGCCGCTCTTTTCCGAGCCGTATTTCGGCGCCGACTTGGAGTGCATTTCGAGGACGCCGGCAAGGATGTCGGTGAGCAGCTTGCCGGAGGCGATGGTGCCGTAGCCGCCGACCGAGTGGAAGCGCACGCGGAAGGCGCTGTCGGGCAGTAGGCGCGGATTGTCGCCGGTCTCCAGCGCCATCGATTCGGTTTCCGGATAAGCGATGCGCAGGCGATTCTGCAGTTCGGCCATGCGCGGTGGCGGGTTCTTCGAGAAGAACTGCGAACCGAGGTAGATCAGCGGCGCGCCCTGGCCGTTGCCTTCCATGGCCTTGAACGCCGCGATCAGGTGACGCGGCTGCAGGTCGTGGCCGCCGAGGCCGAAGATGGCCGTCGTTAGCCGCGGCGTGGCCTTGAGTGCCGGGATGCCGGGGTGGCGCAGTTGGCCGCCGCGCTGGTCGGCGTTCTCGCGCGCCTTGAACAGCGCGCCGGTAACCAGCTTGGTCAGTTCGGTCTGTTCGGATCGTTCGAGCACCGTCGCTGCTTTCTTGCCTTGCAGAGCGGCGACCAGTTC
The DNA here is from genome assembly GCA_964575415.1 of uncultured Propionivibrio sp. GTDB lineage: Bacteria > Pseudomonadota > Gammaproteobacteria > Burkholderiales > Rhodocyclaceae > Propionivibrio. The sequence continues at coordinate 1,836 of CAZNQL010000028.1, read as the reverse complement.
TGCTTCCGGGAACGGTTGCAGCAGCTTGATTGCGATCAAACCGACTTTTTTGCCCTGGCTGCGCAGGTAGGAGACCACGGCTTCCGCATCGTCGCAGACCGAGCCGAGGCCGATCACTACCGTTTCGGCGTCGTCGCACATGAAGGTATGCACCGGCGAGTACTTGCGACCGCTCAAGGCCAAGTATTCCTCCATGGCTTGACGCACCAGTTCCGGGACATCACTGACGAAATGTGCGCGATGATCGGCGGCGGCGGCCTGTAAATCGGGCTGATTCTGCACCACGCCGGTCATGCCCGGGTTGTTGAGGTCGACATACGCCGGCACCAGTTGCCGCGTTCCCTTCTCGAAAGCGTTGACCCATTGACGGCGCCATTGGCTGTGGAGTTCTTCCGGTACCCAGCCGAGCGTTTTGGCGACGAGTGCGCCCTCGTTGTCTTTTTCAACCTTCGCGGCGTTGCTGCTCAGGAATTTTTTCAGCGCAGCCAGGTTGTCCGGGGTGAAGTCGGTTTCGTGACGCGACAGGTACTGGCTCAACTGAAAAATGCGTCCCTTGGCGCCGAAAAGCACTTCCTGGCTCAGCGTCGGCGCCTTGATGCGTCCGGCCGGATCGCCGAGGTGCTCGCGCAGCAGCTCCGGCTCCGGCATCAATGCTTCGCACATCATGTGGCTGGTTGAGAAACCGTCCATGGCGTTGGCGACGGGGATCAGCGACAGCGCCGAAGTTCGGTAGGCGATCGCCGCCAGGTCGGCCGCTTCCTGGGGGTTGGAGCCGAAGAGAATGGTGTAGCCGGCGCCGAGCAGGGCGTAGACATCATCGTGTCCGGCCATGACGTTGAGCGATTGCTTGGAGACGACGCGAGCGGCGACTTGGAGCACAAAGCCGCCGACCTTCTTGCCGACAGTGACGTAATGCGATTCCAGCGCGTAGAGAATGCCCTGGCTCGACGAGGCGTTCGAAATGAACTGACCGCCGGTCAGTTGTGCGCCGAGGGCGCCGCTTTGCGCCGAATGTTCGCCCTCCGGCTCGAAGAAAAATGGATGCTTGCCCCAGACGTTGACGCCCCCTTCGGCACGAAAAGCCTCGTAGATCTCGGCGATCTCCGTGGATGGTGTAATCGGGTAGCCGATTACACCACCGCAAACATGGCTCATGACGTGGGCGACGGCGCCGTTGCCGTGGATGACGCTGGGGAACTTCGCTTTCTTGGCTTTCATGTTGACGTGTCCGAAAAGGTTGCTGGAGTGCAGATCGTTCTACTGTGAGAACACTGCCTTATGAGCGCATGACGAAGGGAAGAGAGGATGTCGCAAAGGCGTTAAGCAAGGCAGTGGACGCTCGGGCGGCGCTTGTCGTTTCAACGCTGGATTGCTGCTGATACATTGCCTGGACATGTTTTCTCAAGTACTCGCGACCGGCAAAGCGGCTCACTTTTGCTTCAGCCTGCGAGGTGCCGAATGGGCTGGATAAAACGCACGAGCTTTTGATTCTATCAATTTTTCCCGGGTCAATTGGCGGTTGCTGCCATATTTCATCGTTTTCATCAAGTGTTTCCCGCGATGCAAAAAACGATTCCGAGAAGTAAAAAACGGGGACATCAATGTCCCCGTTTCGGTGGTAGCAAGAGCGGTCTGAATTTTAGATATCTTCCGGCACCATGTTGATTGCGCCGCACGGACACTCGGCCACACAGAGCCCGCAGCCCTTACAGTAGTCATAGTTGAACTGGAAGCGCTGGCCCGGCCCGAGCTTGATCACGGCGTTGTCCGTACAGACACCATAGCAGTTGTCGCACTCGAAGCAGTTGCCGCAGGACAGGCAGCGGCGCGCCTCGA
>CAZNQL010000027.1:0-29704 GCA_964575415.1 uncultured Propionivibrio sp. | reverse complement strand
GCTCACCCAATCGAGGACGCGCTGGAGAACATCACCCACTCGATCTGCACGCTCGAGTTCGAGGACCAGCGCCCGTTCTACGACTGGCTGCTCGATCACCTCGCCGAAGGCGGCCTGCTACAACGTCCGGTGCCGCAGCAGATAGAATTTTCGCGCCTCAACCTGACCTACGTCGTCCTCTCCAAGCGCAAGCTGATCCAGCTCGTCGAGGAGAATCATGTCTCAGGCTGGGACGACCCGCGCCTGCCGACGCTCGTTGGCGCGCGTCGGCGCGGCTACACGCCCGAGGGCTTCCGCCTCTTCGCCGACCGCATCGGCGTTTCCAAGTCCGACTCGCTGATCGACTACGTGCTCTTCGAGGATTGCATGCGCGACGTGCTCAACGAGTCGGCCGAGCGCCGCGTCGCCGTGCTCGACCCGCTGAAACTCGTCATCACCAACTTCCCCGAAGGCCAGAGTGAGGAATGCTTCGCGCCGAACCATCCGCTCAAGCCCGAACTCGGCAAGCGCAGCATGCCGCTGTCGCGCGAAGTCTGGATCGAGCGCGAGGACTTCATGGAAGAACCGGCCAAGGGCTACCACCGCCTCTACCCCGGCAATATGGCGCGCCTGAAATACGGCTACATCGTCAAATGCACGGGCTGCGAAAAGGATGCCGACGGCAAGGTCACCGCTGTTCTCTGCGAATACCTGCCCGACACCAAGAGCGGCACGCCGGGCGCCGACAGCGTCAAGGTCAAAGGCAACCTGCACTGGGTTTCCACCGCCCACGCCTACACCGCCGAAGTGCGCCTCTACGATCGACTCTTCGCCGTGCCCGCTCCCGGCGCGCGCCGCGAAGGCGATCCCGAAGGGCTTGAGCGCAATTTCCTCGACGACATCAACCCGGATAGCATCCGCACGATCACCGCTCAACTCGAACCCGCGCTCAAGGCCGCGAAGCCGGAAGACCGCTTCCAGTTCGAACGGCACGGTTATTTCGTCGCCGACCGCATCGATTCGCAAGACGGCGCACCGGTCTTCAACCGGACGGTCACGCTGAAGGATTCCTGGGGGAAAAAATAATGAAATTCACCGAACAACTCGCCACCGCTTGGCAAAAGAACAACTCGCTGCTCTGCGTCGGCCTCGACCCCGATCCGGCCAAATTTCCTGCCCACCTCAAAGGACAGCCGGACGCCATCTTCGAATTCTGCAAGAGCATCGCTGACGCCACTGCGGATCTCGTCTGCTGTTTCAAGCCGCAAATCGCCTATTTCGCGGCACAACGCGCCGAGGACCAGCTCGAAGCGCTGATCGCGCACATCCATGAAAAGCATCCCGGCGTCCCGGTGATTCTCGACGCCAAGCGCGGCGACATCGGTAGCACCGCCGAACAATACGCCGTGGAGATCTTCGAGCGCTACGGCGCCGATGCGATCACGGTCAATCCGTACATGGGCCGCAACTCGGTCGATCCGTATCTGGCGTACCCGGACAAGGGCGTCATCCTGCTCTGCCGCACGTCTAACCCCTGCGGCAGTGATCTACAGTTCCTCGACGTCGGCGGCGAAAAGCTCTACGAGCGCGTGGCGCGCCTCGTCGCCAATGAGTGGAACACGACCGGCCAGTGCGCGCTTGTCGTCGGCGCCACCTTCCCGACCGAAATCGCCCGCGTGCGCGAGATCGTCGGCGACCTGCCACTGCTGGTGCCAGGCATCGGCACCCAAGGGGGCGACGTCGAGGCAACTCTGAATGCGGGCAAAACTGCTGCGGGAACCGGCCTCATGATCAATTCCTCGCGCGCCATCCTTTACGCCGGCAAGGGCGAGGATTTCGCTGCCGCCGCGCGGCAGGCAGCAATCGACACGCGCGACACGATCAACCGTTATCGTTAAGCGCCCCCGGGCGAAGCCTCAGCCCGGGTGGTCGAACACCTGGCGCAGGTAGGCGAGGAAAGTTTCGTTCTCGCAAAGCGTTTTTCCGGGCGTATCGGACAGCTTGGCCACCGGCTGGCCGTTGCACTCGACGATTTTCATGACGATATTCAGCGCTTGATGCGGGGTATCGTTGGATAGATCGGTGCCGATACCGAAGCTGGTCTGGATGCGCCCATGGAAATGGCGGTACAGTTCCAGCGCACGCGGGATGTTCAACGCATCCGAAAACACGAGGCGTTTGCCGACCGGGTCGACATGTAGCTTGCAATAGTGAGCGATGGCTTTCTCGCCCCACGCCACCGGATCGCCGGAATCGTGGCGCAAGCCATCAAACAGCTTGGCAAAATAGAGATCGAAATCGCGCAGAAAGGCCTCCATCCCGACCACGTCGGTCAGCGCCACGCCCAGATCGCCGCGGAATTCCTGCACCCAGCCTTCGAGCGCGGCCTTCTGGAAATTGCGCAGGCGAAAACCGAACGACTGCTACGCCTGCAGGTATTCGTGAGCCATGGTCCCGATCGGCAGCAGGCCGAGCTTTTTTGCCAGATACACATTGGACGTCCCCCGGAAATGCCGCGGCACTTCGCGCACGAAAGTGCGCACGACTTCCTCGTGCCAGGCGGCTGAAAACCGGCGGCGCAATCCAAAATCAAACAGCACGAACGGGAACGCCGTTTCCTGCGGAAATTCGGCCAGCCCCGCTTTGAGCGCGGCAATCTTGGTCAGGAAACGCTCCCGCGCAATGTCGAGATTGCCTTGCGGATCGAGGCGACGAAAATACAGTTCATTGACGATGTAGAGCACGAAAATCTCGAAGCCCATCACATGCACCAACGGCCCTTTGGCAACAATCGAAAGTTGTTCGCCATCGGCACGAACGTCAATAAAGCGGCGCTGGAAACGGAACACCGAGAGGAAATCGACAAAGTCGCTTTTCAGAAAACGCAGCGTCGACAGGTAATCCAGCTCGTCCTGCGTGAAGTGCAGGCCACACAAGCGCTCCAGTTCCTCATCGACCGCCGCCTTCAACGCCGCCAGCGGGAAAGCCGGCACGTTGCGACAAACGAAACGATACTCGGCCTGCGCACCGGGGTTGCTGTGCAGCAACGCCTGCCACATGGTGAATTTGTACAGATCGTTTTCGAGCAAACTACGCACGATCGGTGCCTGTTGAATCGCCATCCCCTCTCCTTAACCTTGGCCCGCCCAATCCCTATTTGCCGGATGAAGCGATCGGCGCAGCGCTCAAGCCCGACCGCGAAAGGGCCATAGTTTGCCCCAAAACCGCTGACCCGGTCGATGCCTGCGCAAAACGTCATTCACACATCGATGGACTGACGATATCAGGTGACCTACCGGCCTGTGCGCCAAAACCCAGAAATGATCATCGCCCGCCCCTATGCACCACCCCGGGATTTTGCGCACCACTGCGGTGCAAAAAAACCCCAAACAACCGCCTGAAGATACGCGCCTTACATTGGTCAAAGATGGCAATGCCGCCCCAAACCAACGCCTAATCAGTGCCCTGAAGAGATCGATCCAAGCCCGATGACTTCTGGCACATATTCTGCTGGCCTCCCATGACAAAATCAAAGCGAATTGGCGCCTTTTGCGATATCTTTAGCGACCGTTTCATTAGATTTTGGTGAATTTGAGTTATCCTTGAACTGTTTCTGAAGATCGAAGTCACAAAATGACTTTGCATCTTGCCTTGAAGTCACCAGACGAGGCGTTTACCTTGCCTGTTTTTGATTTTCATCCAAACAAATGGAGATATCAATAATGAAGAAACTGACACTGATTGCAGCCTCCCTTGCTGTTGCTTCTGTTTTCGCCAGCTCGTCGGTCATGGCTGAACAAAAATTCGTCACCATCGGCACCGGTGGCGTCACAGGCGTTTATTATGCGGCCGTCGGTGCCATCTGCCGTCTGATGAACAAGGAAAGAGCCAAGCACGGCATCCGCTGCTCACTTGAAAGCACTGGCGGCTCGGTTTACAACATCAATACGATCAAGGGCGGCGAACTCGATTTCGGCGTCGCCCAATCTGACGTTCAATTCAACGCCGTCAAGGGTCTCGCCCAATTCAAGGACGGCGGCCCCCACGCCGATCTCCGCGCCGTCTTCTCGGTTTATCCCGAAGCGCTGACCGTTCTGGCGCGCAAGGAAGCCAACGTCAAGAAATTCGAAGACTTCAAAGGCAAGCGTTTCAACATTGGCAACCCGGGGTCGGGCACGCGCGATACGGTTATGAAGCTCCTGGACACCCTCGGCATGAAGACCGGCGATTTTTCACTGACTTCCGAGCTGAAGCCGGATGAGCATGGTGCCGCGCTCTGCGACAACAAGATTGATGGATTTGCCTACGTTGTCGGCAGCCCGGCTGCCAACATACAAGATCCAACCACGACCTGTGGCGCCAAGCTGGTTCCGATTACGGGACCGGCCGTTGACAAGCTGGTGAAGACCTATCCGTACTTCGCGACAGCAACCATTCCCGGCGGCACCTATCCCGCCAACCCTGACCCGGTCAAAACCTTTGGCGTGATGGCCAGCTTCGTGACATCGGCCAAGGTCTCTGACGATGTCGTATACGCCATGGTGAAAGCGGTATTCGACAACTTTGAAGACTTCAAGAAACTGCATCCGGCATTTGCCTACCTTGATCCGAAAGACATGGTCAAGAACGGCATGTCTGCCCCCTTGCACCCCGGTGCGATGAAGTACTACAAGGAAAAGGGCTGGATGTAATCCATCGGCGGACAGGAAACAGGATCCGCAATACTCGGGACGGCTCCGCCTTGGAGCCGTCTTGTTTTATTGAAGCAATGAAGGGGAGCAGGGCGTGAGTCACCACGAATACAAACCGTCGGAAATGACCGACGAGCAAATCCAACAGTTGGTTGCCGAATCCGATACCGGCGGTCGCAAACCGGTCGGGCTGGCCGCCAAAGTCGTGTCTTACGCCGCCCTCGCGTGGTCGCTTTTCCAGCTCTGGATTGCTTCGCCGCTTCCCTTTTCACTAGGATTCTTCGTTCTTAACGATACCCAATCCCGAGCCATCCATCTGGCTTTTGCCATCTTTCTCGGCTACTTGCTATTCCCGGCATTGAAACGTTCGCCCCGTAACCGGATCCCGCTTCAGGACTGGGTTCTGGCCACGGTCGGCGCCTTCTGCGCGGCTTATCTCTATCTTTTTTACACCGAGCTCTCGGCGCGCCCGGGACAGCCGACAACGCTCGATCTGATGGTTGCCTTGACCGGCCTGATCTTGCTGATTGAAGTGGCGCGCCGAGCCATCGGCGTTCCGATGGCTACCCTGGTCGTCGTCTTCATCTGCTACATCTTTTTCGGACAATACATGCCCGATCTGATTGCGCACAAAGGCGCTTCGTTCAACAAGGGCATGACTCACCTCTGGCTGTCGACGGAAGGCGTCTTCGGTGTTGCACTCGGAGTTTCATCCGGGTTTATTTTCCTTTTCGTTCTTTTCGGCGCGCTGCTCGACCGAGCCGGCGCCGGCAACTATTTCATCAAATCGGCGCTTTCGCTGCTTGGCCACATGCGAGGTGGCCCGGCCAAGGCGGCTGTCATTTCCTCGGCGCTGACCGGGGTCATCTCCGGCAGCTCGATCGCTAATGTGGTCACGACCGGCACTTTCACCATCCCGCTTATGAAACGCGTCGGCTACAAAGCCCACATCGCTGGCGCCGTCGAAACCGCCTCATCGATCAACGGCCAGATCATGCCGCCCGTGATGGGCGCTGCCGCGTTCCTGATGGTTGAATACGTCGGCATCCCTTACGTGCAGATCATCAAACACGCGGCACTGCCGGCCATCATTTCCTACATTGCACTGTTCTACATCGTTCATCTGGAAGCCTGCAAGGCAGGCATTCACGGCATTGCGCGCACCCATATCTCCCCGCTCAAGCAACGCCTGATGAACTTCGTGCTGATTACCGGAGGCATCATCCTCCTGGCAAACGCCATCTACTTCGGGCTCGGCTGGATCAAGACCCTGGCCGGCGCGGCCTCGATGCCGATCATCGGCGTCCTCATGCTCGTCTCGTATATCGGACTGCTGAAATATGAAGCGGGATACCCGGAACTGCACATGGACAACCCCAATGCGCCGATCGTTGAATTGCCCGAAGCGGGACCGACGATCAAAAGCGGGTTGCACTTCCTGCTGCCCGTGGCGGCGCTGATCTGGAACCTGATGATCGAAGAGCTCTCACCAGGGCTGTCCGCCTTCTGGGCCATCCTTTTCCTCATTTTCATCCTCGTCACCCAGCGACCGATCAGCGCCTGGTTCCGCGGCGACAAGGACGTACTCGAAGATTTGCAGCACGGACTGCGTGACCTGCATGAAGGGCTGATCAGCGGGGCCCGCAACATGATCGGCGTCGGACTGGCGACCGCTTCGGCCGGCATTATCGTCGGCACCGTGACGCTGACCGGCATCGGTCTCGTCCTCACCGAACTCGTCGAAGCGATTTCAGACGGCAACCTGTTCATGATGCTGATGCTGGTCGCCATCGCCTCGCTGATTCTGGGCATGGGGATGCCAACGACGGCGAACTACATCGTGGTCTCGACACTGATGGCGCCGGTTGTCGTCGAACTCGGTTCGCAAAGCGGTCTTATCGTGCCGCTGATCGCCGTTCATATGTTTGTCTTCTACTTTGGCATCATGGCCGACGTCACGCCACCGGTCGGTCTCGCGGCCTATGCTGCGGCGGGGATCGCGAAGACGGACCCGATGAAGGTTGGATTCACGGGCTTCTGGTTCAGCATCCGCACCGCCATACTGCCCTTCATGTTCATCTTCAACACGCAATTGTTGTTGATCGGCATCGACAGCGTATTGCACTTGCTGATCACGATCGTCTCGGCCACTGCGGCCAGTCTGATCTTTGTCGCAGCGACGCAGGGCTGGTTCATGACCCGAAACCGCTGGTACGAAAACATTGCCCTGTTGCTGGTCGCATTCACCCTGTTCCGTCCCGGCTTCTTCATGGACATGTTGGCTCCCGCCTACGAAACGATCCCCCCCACGCAACTGATGCAGATGATCGAGCAAGCGCCCGCCGATGAAAACCTGAGGATCTGGGTTGAAGGCGAGAACCTCAACGGCAAGACCGTCAAGCGAGGCGTATTGCTTCGGCTTGGCCCGGTCGGCACGGCCCGCGAACGGCTCGAAAATTTCGGGTTGCGCGTCCTGCCCAACGGGGACAGCTTCAATGTCCTGACGGTCGAATTCAATAGCCGTGCCGATAAGGTCGGCATGGAAGCCGGCAACCGCATCGTCGCCATCGAAAAAGACACTCACCGGCCTGACAAAGAATGGATGTTTGTCCCGGCGCTTGGCCTGGCATTCATCATCGCTTTCATGCAGAAACGACGCCTGGCGACAGGCAACGCCCAGTAAGCAATTCAGCCCCCGGGGATAACGCCGCCTACGGGCGGCGTTATGTTGTCCGCATTGCGGGTGTAGAATTGTGCGAAGATCGAATGGCAGCATTCGAAAGGAGCTGACAGCGTCATGAACCTCCCAGGAAACCACACGATATCGATCGATCAACTCGAGATCGGGATGTACGTCTACCTTGACTTGAAATGGTTCCAGCATCCGTTCGCCTTCAACAACTTCAAAATCCGTGATCACGAGCAGATCGAAACCATCCGAGGCCTGGGCCTGAAAAAGCTCCGTTATGACCCGGCCCGAAGTGACTCCAAGCCAGCCCCTTCGGCACCGCCCCCGGCGCCCGAAGTCCAGCCCCCCGCCCTGAAAGAACATCCAGCCCTGGCCGCCAAACGGGCTTTGATCGAAAAAATTCGGCTGCAACGCGAAGCCGCGGCGCGCATCGAATCGGCCTTTATCGACACCGCAAAAACCATCCGTAACGTCGAAAAAAACCTCATGGCCGACCCCGAGGCCACGGTCGAGCAGGCGAACAAACTCGTCGTACAGATTGCCGACTCGATCCTTTCCGTACCCGAATTGGCCTTGCACGTCATGGGCGACAAGATCGGCGGCGAAGAGCTTTACTTTCATTCGCTCAACGTCACAACTTTGTCCCTCATGATGGCCCGGAATGTCGGGCTAACGCAGGAGGGCATGAGAATTCTGGGCATGGGTGCACTCTTCCACGACATCGGACGCCGTGAAATCCCGAACAAAATCCTCATGAAGACGGACCCGCTGACCCAGGCCGAACGGAATTATTACGAGATGCATTGCCAATACGGCATCGAAATCGGACGCACGCTGAAATTTCCGCCCGCGACCTTGCATATCATCCATGAGCATCACGAAATGCATGACGGCAGCGGGTATCCCCGCAAGCTCAAGGGCGAGGAAATCACCCTGTTGGCGCGTATCGTGGCGATCGCCAACTACTATGACAACCTGTGCAACCCCATAATTCTCGGAAATGCGCTGCCCCCGCACGAGGCCTTGTCAACCATGTTTGCCAAACATCGCGCCAAGTTCGACCCCAAGCTGTTGCAAATCTTCGTGCACAGCCTCGGCGTCTATCCGCCGGGAACCGTGATCCAGCTCTCCAATGGCGCCATTGGCATGGTGGCGACCGTCAACACGGCCAAGCCGATGAAACCGATGATCGTCGTCTACGATGCGGAAATCCCCAAGGAAGAAGCCATCCTGATCGACCTCGAACACGAAGAAGACGTCAATATCGCCAAAGCGATCCGCCCGGCGCAATTGCCGCGTGAGATTTATAACTATCTCAGCCCGCGCAAACAGGTCAGCTATTATTTCGACGCCTGCAATCCGAACAAGGACGCAGCCAAAGCATGAACAGTTTAGAGCGCTTGATTCTCGACCATGCGGAACAGATGTGCTTCCTGGTTCGCCCCGAAGACCTTCGCATCGTCCTGGCCAATCGCACCGCCTCGCAAATTCTTGGCTACAGAGAAGACGAACTATTAGCGCACACCATACTCGACCTCGAGTGTGCCCTCCAGGATGTTTTCTACTGGGAAGATATCCGCAATGGCCAGAGCGCCAACATCGAATCGCAAGAGGGACTGTATCTCGCCGCCGATCGCTCAATGCGGAAGACCAGCAAATCGGTCCGGTCGATCGATTTTGAGGGAAGACGACTGTTTCTGATCCAGGCCCGCGAAATTCATGAAGAAAACCTGATCGCGGAAAATCTGGCCCAGGCGACATCGCAACTAAGAGCCACGCTCGAATCTACGGGCAACGGTATTCTGGTCATCGACTGGCAAGGGCATATCACGAACATGAACCGTCGCTTCAGCGACATGTGGCTCCTTCCCCAAGATTTATTGCTCAGCCAAGACGATGTCGGCATCCTCAGTCACATCATCAACCAGGCCAAGGCCGGCGATTCCCTGCGCCAGCGACTTTCTGAAATTGCTGACAGCAATGAAACGAACGAACTCATCGAACTTCGCGATGGACGCGTCTTCGATTGTAAATCGTTGCCCCAATTTCTCGATGAACACATCATTGGTCGGGTTTTCAGCTTTAACGACATCACCGAGCGCATCCGGATCGAGCAAGATCTCATCGCCGCTCGCGAACGCGCCGAAGCCGCCAACCGGGCAAAGGCCGATTTCCTGGCCATGATGTCCCACGAAATCCGCACGCCGATGAACGGTGTCATCGGTATGAGTTCACTGCTGCAGGACACCCCGCTGAACGATGAACAAAAGCAATACCTGAAAATTCTCGGATCAAATTCGAATGCATTGCTCTCGATTATTAACGACATTCTTGATCTCTCCAAAATCGAGGCGCACAAACTGACGCTCGAAGCCACAAGCTTCAATTTGAAAGCCCTGCTCGAGGAACTTTCCGAGCTTTACACTTTGCGCGCCATAGAAAAAGGCCTTGATTTTTTGTGGTCGATCGATGAGTCCGTGCCGGTGTTATTGATGGGCGATCCTGGACGCTTACGTCAAATCTTCAATAATCTCCTCAGCAACGCCCTTAAATTTACTTCGGCGGGACAGATCTCATTGCGACTCCGGCGCTTACAAGAGGACACGAACCTCGTCCCCCTTGAATTTGAAGTGAAAGACTCGGGGATTGGTATTGCGGAAGAACATCTCGGGAAGATATTTGCCCCCTTCGAACAGGCGGACTCATCGACGACCCGCAAGTACGGCGGCACGGGCTTGGGCCTGGCCATCACCCGGCAACTCGTGGAAATGATGGGAGGCAGCATTCGCGTTCAAAGCCGTCAAAATGCGGGAACCACCTTCATCTTCGATATCCAATTGGGAAAGGACATCCCCGGCGACGGCGAGGCACCTCCCAGGAAAGCCCTTGGCCCCCTGAGATCAAAAACTTCCGGTGCACGTCCAACCCTTCGTCCGGAACATCTGTTGATTGTTGAAGACAACCAGATCAACCAGATCGTGATGCAGAAATATCTGGCCCGACTCTGGTTCTCGCACATCGACAACGCGCCAGATGGGCAAAGGGCTCTTGAATCCATCGCCCGCAAACCCTATGACCTGATTCTGATGGACTGTCAAATGCCCGTCATGGATGGCTATAGCGCCACGCGGCATCTTCGTGAATCAGGCATCGACACCCCCATCATTGCCATGACCGCAAGCGCCATGGCCGGCGACCGCGAGAAATGCCTTGCTGCGGGAATGGACGACTATCTCGCCAAACCGATCAATGCCGACCAGCTCGCCGATTGCATCAATCGCTGGCTTACCGGCGAACCAGTCCAAAACGCGGGAAAAGCCCCCCCGGAGGTCGAGCCGCCGGACACTGACGGAAAGACCATCTCGGAACCCTGCTTTGATAACGAAAAGTTTTTCGAACTCATGATGGGGGACACGGTCCTCGTGGAGACGCTCATCGACATTTTCATCGCCAACATGCCCGGCGATATCGACGAGCTGAAAAAAGCCATGGCCGACGGAGATAACGAACAAATACGCCAGAAGGCACATTTCATCAAGGGCGCAGCCGCCAACATTTGCGCCTTAGCGATCCGATCCGCAGCCCACCGCATTGAGCAAACCGCTAAAAATGGCAATATCGAGCAAGCCAAAGCGGCGATGACGATGCTGGATTCCTGCTGGAATGCATTCCTCAAGCATCCGCGCGTTCTCGATCGGCTTCAGGCAACTGCCCCTCTCCCGAATAAGGCCATAACATAGCGAAGCCGCCTTGACTCGCTCGAATGGGCACACGACAAAGGCCACCCCAAGCCGAGCAGGAAAGACTACGCGCTTAACCCTCCAACTCGACAGCGCCCTGTTGGACCGGAAGAATAATCCGGAAGGTTGTGCCCACCCCCGCCTCACTGGCCACCTCGAGCCGACCATGATGCTTGCGGATGATCCCGTGGGCAATCGACAGGCCGAGCCCCGTCCCTTTGCCAAGGGGCTTGGTCGTAAAAAAGGGATCGAAAATCCGCTTGATAAGATCTTGAGGAATGCCCGTGCCAGTATCCGAGATCTCCACGCACACCCCTTCTCCGAGATCCTGGGTGCGTAACGTGATCCGCCCCCGCTCCGGAATAGCCTGAGCCGCATTCACCAACAGGTTCATGAATACTTGATTGATCTGCGACGGAATGCATTCGATTTCCGGCAGAGGCTGGTAGTCCCGGACCACTTCGGCCTTGTACTTGAGTTCGTTCCAGACCACATTGAGCGTACTCTCCAATCCTTCCTGGAGATTCCCCTGATGGAACTCCGAGTCCCCAACGTGCGAGAAATCCTTCAAATCCTGAACGATACGCTTGACACGCTGCAAACCGCCGAGCGACTCTTTCAACAAGTCCGCAATATCCTGGCGAAGGTAGTCGAAATCGATATCCTGCTTCAGGGCAGTCAGCGTTTCACGGCCCTCCGGGGACAACTCCGCTTCATAGCGTTCGTACGTACCGAGCAATTTCAATAACTTATCCACATACTGCTGCAAGGCACCGAGATTGGAATTGACGTAGCCCACCGGATTATTGATTTCATGCGCCACCCCGGCGGCCAATTGACCGATCGAGGCCATTTTTTCCGACTGCAGGAGTTGGTTATGTGCCTCCTCAAGCCGATCGATCAGCAATTGTTGCTCGGCCTTCTCGACCCGCAACGCCTCTTCGGCCAGTTTTTTCTCAGCCAGCTCGATCTTCAACGCCTGCGACAGGGAAGCCACCTCTCGCGCCAAGCGCAATTCCTCAAGCTGCTTTCGATCGCGCAGACATTTACGGATGGCGTCGACGAGAAGATGAACATCGACGGGTTTGATAATGTAGCGGTCGACACCGATGTCCAGCGCGTGACGGAGGCTTTCACTGTCGGCATCGGTGGTAATAACGATAATGCGGGCATCGGGATCGGCACTCTTGATTGCCGAGCACATGTTCATGCCACTCATTCGCGGCATGAACATATCCGTCACCACAACATCTGGGCTCCATTTTTCCCAGAGATCAAGCCCTTCGACGCCGTCGGCCGCCACCTCAACCTCGGACACGAATTTCTTCGTCAAATGTTTGAGTTGGGTACGCAGAATCGGGTCGTCATCAACGACCAGAACGCGCGCCTGAATCATTTCCGGTTCAGAGTGTTTCGTTTCCACGTTAGCCTTCCACGCCTAAATTATTAATGCTCCACAGCTTGGCCATGATCCAAAACCGACAGCCCCACCTCGTCGATAACTTATTCCCGGGACGCTTTCTTTTGCGCATACAACTCACGCCAGTGGCGCAGAGCGCCAGCAATTTCTTCCTTCAACGCCTCTTCCTCCCAGGGTTTGAGCATGAACCGATAGACCGCCCCTTTGTTAATGGCATCGGCCACCGTTGTAATTTCCGAATATCCCGACAACACGATCCGTACCGTTTCCGGGTAAAGGCTCTTGACGCGAGCAAGAAACTCGGTCCCGTTCATTTCCGGCATGCGCTGGTCGGAAACGACAACCTGGATCGGATATTTCGCAAGAAGCGAAAAGCCTTCATCGGCACTCGATGCCGTGAGTATGTCGTAGCCTTCGCGGCGCAGGGTTCACTTGATCGAAGACAAGATATTGACTTCATCATCGACAAACAGGACCGTGCTTCTCGCTTCCTTTTCTTGCCCCTCAAGAGGAGATCCATCGTCGCCCCCGCCCGCAGCAGGGTAGCAACCTCCTCTGCCGCCAATGCCCTTGAGAAAAAATGGCCTTGCATTTCATCGCAATCGGCGCGACGCAAATAACGCATCTGATCTTCAGTTTCCACCCCCTCGGCAAGCACCCTTTTGCCCAACTTGTGAGACATGGCGATAGTGGCTTGGGCGATGGCCGCATTCACCGGGTTGGTCGTGATGTCGCGTACGAAAGACTGGTCGATCTTGACCACGTCGATTGGAAACCGCGACATGTACGCCAGTGACGAATAGCCCGTTCCGAAGTCGTCGAGCGAAATACGCACCCCGACCTGCTTCAGCAACCCGGTGTTACGAATAGCCGCCTGGACATCATGCATCATGGCCCCTTCGGTAATCTCGATTTCGAGACAGCGGGCGTCCAGCTGAAACTGCGCGATCAGGTTGGAGACGAAGGGAATCAATCCCGGCATCACGAAATGGCGGGCGGGAAGATTGACCGCGATTTTCAGCGGCGGCAGCCCGGCATCTAGCCACGCTCTTAATTGGCGGCAAGCTTCTCGCAACACCCATTCCCCGAGATCGACAATCACGCTGCTTTGCTCGGCGTGAGGAATGAAACCTCCGCATGACCAAGCCCCGCTGTGGATGCTGCCAGCGGACTAGCGCCTCCAGGCCAACGATTCCGCCCGCGACCAAACTGACTTGCGGCTGATAGTGAAGAACCAGCTCATTGCATTCGATAGCACGGCGCAATTCATTGAGCACCTCACGCCGGGAGGCGACCTGGCCGGCAGCCGTCGTGTCAAAGCGACAGATACAATCCCCGCCCCGGTTCTTCGCCTGCTCGGTGGCGTTGATGGCGTGTCCGAGCAACTCGCTGGCATTCTCGCCATCGACAGGCGAACACGCGACACCGATCGAAGCCGTCAAGAGAAATTCGTTGCCATCATGCCAGACCGGCTGACGGATCGCCTCCAGCACCCGTTCCGCAACATCATTGAGAAGCGTGTCGCGACCAGCCCCCTGCAGACCGAGCAAAATCGCGAATTTGTCATTTCCCAGACGCGCCAGTTCATCCCCCTGGCGCAGAATCATCTTGGCTCGGGCAGTGATCTCGACAAGGACCTGATCCGCCCCGCCAGTACCGGCTGCTTGGTTAACTCCGAAAAAATTATCCAGGTCGACGTGCAAAACAGCCACTTCCGTCGCCTGCGCTTGGGCGACATCAAGCGCTCTGACCAGCGACCGCACAAAAGCATCACGATTGGGGAGTCCCGTAAGTTGGTCAAAGGCCATTAAATTGGAAATCCGCTGCTGGTATTGCGCACGCAGCACGAAATCCTCGCCGATAGCATAATAAAACTGGATTTGCCCCTGGCTGTCTCGAATCGCGGATATCGTCTTGTTTTCAAGAAACTCGCTGCCATCCTTACGCCGGTTGATGAACTCCCCTCGCCACACCCCACCGAGAGCGATGGTTTCCCAAAGATCTCTGTACACCTCATCTGGCGTTTTCCCGGATTTGAAAATCGCCGGGGTTTTTCCGATCAGCTCCGTCGGCGAATAGCCGCTCATGCGCAGAATCCAAGCGTTAGCGTACAGAATTCGCCGCTGCGAATCGGTGATGACAATCCCGCCCGCATAATTATCGGCGACGCTCTGGAACATGGTGAGCGACAGCCCCCCCTCTCATCATGCGAGAATCCAACCCGACCAGGGCGACCGAGGCCTCGTCTGTTTCAGCGAGCCGTCTTGCCCCCCATGACAGCGCAGCGAATCGCTCATCGCCCGTGCACGGCTCAGGATCAAGGCAGGCCTCCCGGCCTTCGGCAATCAACGTAACGAGCGACTCCAGCGTTTCGCCGTTCACCGCCCCGAAAATATCGCGGCATGAACGCCCAACCCAGGAATCGAGGCCGTTACTATCGAGCAATGCCAAACCCGCCCGGTTAATGAACTGCACCTTCATGTCCGCATCAAGGCAAATGATCGGGAAAGGCAAGACATCGCAGGAAATCGTTTCGTTACTCACTCTCACCCCCGTTTTCGTTTCCTGCCGCTTTCAAGGGCAAGAAAACCACGAACGTTGCCCCTCGCCCCTCATCACGGGTCAATTCAATCCGCCCGAAGTGGTTACGGACGATCCCCCAGACTACGGACAAGCCCAGGCCGGTACCACGACCGACGGGCTTCGTCGTAAAGAATGGTTCGAAAATCCGGTTTTGCAAATTCTTGCTGATCCCGCAGCCCGTATCCGTCACGGCAATCTTGACGCCATCGGCTTCTAACCATGTACGCAAGGTAATCACGCCTCGTCCCTGGATCGCTTGAGCCGCATTCAGCAACAGGTTGACGAAAACCCGATTAAGCGAACCAGGATGACATCTCAAAGGGGGGAGTTCGCCATAATCGCGCTCGATCAGAGCTTTTTCCTTAATATCGCTCCAGACCACATTGACCGAACTGTCCAAGCAATAATTAACATCAACCGATTCCCAGACCTCCGAATTGGCCTGAGCAAAATCTAGGAGATCGGCAACGATACGTTTAACCCTTGCCAGTCCTTGCGCGGATTCCGCGATCAAGACAGGAATGTCTTCGCGGATGTAGTCATAGTCATGATCCCGACGCGCCTTGGCGATACCGAGAGCAAGCGCGCTGTCTGCTAATAGCGATTTTTCCAGCGGCGCGTACGCTTCAATCAGGGCCAAGAGCCGTCCGAAATAGGTCTGCAGCGCATTGAAATTGGACGTCACGAAACCAATCGGATTATTGATTTGATGCGCCACACCTGCCGCCAGTTGACCGATGGCCGCCAATTGTTCCGACTGCATCAACTGATGCTGAGCATTTTTCACATCTCGAAGCGAGGCACTCAACGCTTCGTTCGCCTTCTTGAGTTCGCAGGTTCTTTGCTCAACCCTCATTTCGAGTTCGGTATTCGCCGACTCCAAGCTGGCTCGCAGAATATTCAATTCATGATTCGCAAAAACTAACTCCCGGTTTTTCTGCGACACCTACTCAAAAAGCTCAAGCAAGGATTTCAAAAGGACGGCATTGGCCGCATCATCGTCGGCCTTCTGATCTATTCCTGAGCCTCTCTCTTCCCCCGCCTTGGAAGACCCGGCCCATTTGCTCAGCATCCGCTTATCCTCGGAGAGGATATGGAACACCAACCAGTTGGTGAGAAAACCAAGCAGATCCTGACCCGAAACGGCATGTCCGGCTTGAGTTCTTTGAATCATTGCGGCGACTTCGCGTGCGAACGCTTGATGCAAGTGCTGATGGTGTTCCAGATCGTCGGCAGGAACCCCCTGGCGCTGCAGGTACGCCTCTTCATCCCGGAAGTGCAACTGGGCATACTGCCCCAACTCGCTGAGCAGTGGCAGGATCAAAGAGGAATCTGCGCATCCTCCGCATGTAACAAGCGGCTCAGCGCAGGCATTGACCAGATCGACCAAACGCCTGTGCTGAGAATCGACCAGCGCGATCCCCGTCACAAAGCACTCACTCCAAGGCAGAATCAGCATCTTGGCGCCCATCAAGCGGGCTCGGATCCCTGTTGCTTATACCGATCGTCGAGCAACGACTCGTCAAGCAGCACCGAGCCATCCTCCCCCAGATCACCTGAGTAATTCCGGGCTCCTCTGCTTCCAGGCGCTTGCGCTCGACCTCCTCTTCGGTCATCGTTCCCTCCGCAAGCCGCGATTGATCAGCCAAGCGTTGATTCTCGAGCGCCAGTTCGCGCATCGCCAGCCCCTGCCCAATGCTGGACACGAGCTCATAATCGTTCCAAGGCTTGGCGACGAAACGACTGATACCCGCATCGTTGATAGCGGCAATCAGTCCGTTCAGATCGGCGTAGCCGGAAAGAATCATGCGCACGGCATCAGGCTGAATCTCGCGTATCGCCATGAGAAACCGGACGCCATCCATGCCGGGCATCCGGTAGTCGGAAAGCACCAAGTCATAAGCGGTGTGTCGGGCCTTGGCCAAGGGCTCTTCGGCAGAAACGAAGGTATCGACCGATAGCTGGAAGGTGTTGTCACCACTGCGACAGGGCGTCAACATCAGCAAACGGCGCAAGGCATTGAGGATATCCGGTTCATCGTCGACGATGAGTACTCGTTTCATTTTCCCCCCTCAACAAATTTGTCCGTGCGGATATGGATTTGCAGGGCATGATTCTCGCGATGGGCATATTCCTGAATCTGCCGAATCAGGACCGCATCGAGAATGTAATCCGATGACAATAGAAGAACACCTTCACGGCTGAGCAAATCCCGCGACAACACCATGCCCGGTTTCAAATTAACATAAGAAACCGGCTGTTCGAGAACAACCTCTCGCGGCGCACTTCCGAGAAGCTCGACAAAGGCATCAATCACTTCCGGATCGTAACGCTTGCCCCGTGACTGGACGATTTGCGCCCGGGCTTCGTCC
This sequence comes from uncultured Propionivibrio sp., assembly GCA_964575415.1. Classification (GTDB taxonomy): domain Bacteria; phylum Pseudomonadota; class Gammaproteobacteria; order Burkholderiales; family Rhodocyclaceae; genus Propionivibrio. The sequence continues at coordinate 12,230 of CAZNQL010000027.1, read as the reverse complement.
GCCGACATCCTTCTTTCCGTTAACGTACCGATTTGAAGGCCGTCATAATCATTCATCACGCTCAGGATTCTCGCTTCGACCGGAATGGTCAACCCCTCCAACCCGTCCGGAAATCCTTGCCCATCGAAACGTTCATGGTGCGAACGGACGATTTTGGCGACATCCTTGAGATCATCCAAAGGCATCAATGATGCCTCGCCGGCGATGGCATGCCGGCGGTACTGCCCCAGTTCGTCACTGCTCAACTTCGACACGGGCCGTGAAAGTAACGTGTCCGAGAAGCCGATCTTGCCGATATCATGTAGTAACGCCGCAAAAAAAAAAACGTTCTGTTGCGTCCTGCTGTCAAGCTTCATGGCAATGGCTAGTTTGCGAGACAGGTCGGCGACACGACGAGAATGGCCGACCCCGCCGCGCAATTCCATGAGGCCGGAAAAAACCTTGATCGACACCAGAAAATTCTGCTTAAGCTTATCGTTGGCCAGATTGAGAAAGCTGTTGATCTGCTCGATTTCTGCCGTACGCTGGCGAACTTTATCTTCCAGCTTGGCATTGAATTCCTTGAGTTGCTCATTTTGCGCCTGAGTCAGCTCCAGAAGTCGCGCGTTTTCACCCCGCAAGCGCATGCTCTCAAGCGCATCACGCACCAGCAGAATAAGATCATTGTCATTCCAGGGTTTGGAAATATAACGATAGATTTCCCCCTTGTTGATGGCATTGATGGTCGACTCGATGTCGGCGTAGCCCGTCAGCAATATGCGGATGACGTTCGGCCAGCGGCCACGCACCTGCTCCAGGAATCTGGCCCCATCCATTTCCGGCATGCGCATGTCTGAAATGACAAGATCAACCGGCTCCCGTTCGAGAAGATCCAGACCGGCCTGTCCACTTTCGGCAACATGTATCGTGTAGCCTTCCGGCCGCAACAGTCTTCGCAACGAAGAAAGAATTCCGGGTTCGTCATCGACCAATAGCAGTCGGGCGGAAGGGTTGGTGGTATCGTTCATTCGCTTGTCTCGCTGTCTGATTCGGCAACATCCGGTTGTTCGATAGGGAGAACGATGCGAAATACCGCCCCCTGTCCAGGTTCGGACCTAACCTCGATTTGTCCATGATGCCTTTGAATTATGCTCCATGACATGGACAATCCCAGACCGGTGCCCTTGCCTACCGGTTTCGTGGTAAAGAAAGGTTCGAATATGTGTTTCAGATTTTCCGGTGCAATGCCGGCACCCGAATCCTCAACCTCGACCCAAACCTTATCCTCTGCACAACCGCTACGCAGGATGATGCGGCCGTGCTCCTTGATCGCCTGTGCAGCGTTGGTGAGAAGATTCAAAAAAACCTGATTGATCTGCGAGGGGATGCAAAACACCTCGGGCAGATCACCGTACTCCTTGACGACGCTGGCCTTGTACTTGATTTCGTTCCAAACGATATTGAGCGTACTCTCCAGTCCTTGGTGTAAATCCGTCTTTTTCCAGCCCGTCCCGCCAACGTGCGAAAAATCCTTTAGATCCACAACGATTTTGCGTACTCGATCGAGCCCCTGCCCCGATTCAGCGAGAAGGTGATGGATATCGTTGACGACGAAGTCATAGTCGACTGCTTGCTTCAGGTGATGGACAGCTTCAAACACGACCGGGGGCACGGTCTTTTCAAGGGCGTTTTCCACTTTGGCATAAGCCTCGTTAATGGCAAGAAGGTCATGCGCATAACCGGTCAGCGAATTGAGATTCGAGGATACGTAACCGATCGGATTGTTGATTTCGTGGGCAACACCAGCCGCCAGCTGGCCAATGGCCGCTAGCTTCTCCGATTGCAGCAATTTGTCATTGATCTCATCGAGATGCTTATTGACGGCGAGCAGCTCGCTGACTTTTTGCTTCAATTTATTTTCGGCTCGCATCCGGCCCACGACTCGCCAAATGTCGTTGCCTAACAGTTGCACCGTTGAACAGTCGAACTCGTCGTAATCCGAGACCTTGTTCCCGACGCCGACAATCATGCGCACTTTGTCTTCCTCAACGACGGGCACAGAGATCAGCCGCTGCAATGGCGCATGTCCTTCGGGGAGGCCTTTTTTGCCGACATAGGCCGGATAATCGTTGAAAACCGTCGGCGCCTTTTGGCGCGCACAATCCGCCCAAATCCCCGCGCAACGAATCGGATAATGGCTGTCGTAGGCCGCATCGCAGCCCATGAGCGCACTGCGAGTCCAAGTCACCTACTCAATACTTTCCTGATCGTCGTTCACGAAATGCAGGAAACCAATCTTGCTTCCGGTCAGTCGTTCGACGATCTCAAGCCCCCAGGTCAAAAACTCTGTTTCTGGTAATCCCCAAGCCTTTTCGTTAATTTCGAGCTGTCGTCTCTGCCTTTCGACATATCTTTGCCGCTCGGTGACGTCGATCGTGATGCCGCCCAGCAACGGGGGGCCATCATTGGTGTTGATCACAAACTTGCTGGTTTCGTAATAGCTCCCCTCGAAATCCTCCTCGATAAGCGTATTCTTTCCTGACTCGAGTACCTTACGGTCGTCGGCGTCAAGTTTGCGGCTGAAATAACTGGGGAACAGTTCCGCATTGGTTTTGCCGATCATCGCCTTGTAATCGAGACCGAGCATGGTCTTGAATTGGCGGTTAGCCATCAGCACGCGGAGATCGCAGTCCTTGACGAAGGCCGGTCCAGGCAAATGATCGATAAATTGCTGCATCAATTGTTTCGATCGGCGCATGCCTTCTTCTGCGCGCTTCCGCTCGGTAATGTCCTCAACCGTGGCGGCAAAAAAAGCGATGCTGCGATCTGCCCGGCGTACCGCGCTGGCAGCGATGAACGCATGCACCACCTCGCCATTGGGACGAATAAAGCGCTTTTCCATGCTGTAATGATCGGCCGATCCGGCAAGGAGCGTCTCAAACTGAACGACATCGGCAGCCAGATCGTCGGGATGCGTCAACTCAGCCCAAGTTGTCTTGACGAGCTCCTCTTTTGAATATCCCAAGATTTCGCAAAGCGCCGGATTGACCATCAACCACCCCTTTTCCAACGAGGTCGTCGCCATGCCAACCATCGCATGCTCGAAAAAGGCACGGAAACGCTCTTCGCTGTCGCGAATCGATAGCTCGGCCAGCTTGCGAGCAGTAATGTCGTTGTGGCTAACCACCGCACCGACGAGTGGCCCATGCAGCGGTGTCACATGAAGCTCGAACCACCGCCTTTCTTCGGGAGAATGGCACGGATATTCGAGAGAAAACTCTGGGCACTTTCCATCCAGGACACAGCGAATGCCGGCGTGAACGGCCATGGCTTCGGAAGCTGGATCGACAACGGAAGCTGCGAGGCAAAGCTCCAGGTAGTTCTCCCCGACCACCTCCTCACAACGCGCCAAGCCACCGTTGTTTCGGGCAAATTCGCGCCAACGCCGATTGACCATGACGATGACGCCGTCCGAGTTCAATACCGCGATATTCTGCTTCAGGGAATCCAGGATGCCAGCGAGAACCGCTCCGCTTTCTGCGGCATGGCACGCCTGTTTCGCAAATTCTTTTCCCAGATCTTTCATCGTCGCCCCCTGGATCTTTCGACGATCCTACGCTCCGCGGAGCATCCTCACCATTGTGGAAAATACGGAGGCGTTGGACATCCTGAACAAATGAATCCCCGCCAACGGCATCGCTTCCGCCCCTCCCTTCTCTATACCGCGTGACGCTACAGCAAGGAGGTATAATTTGCAGTTCCAAAGTCGCGGCGAACCTTGTCCGACATAAAGAAACAGTAACGGGGATGGATATGACGACAGTACCGATGGATATTGAAAAAGCCCGATTCAACATGATCCAGCAGCAAATCCGGCCTTGGGAAGTGCTCGATCCCGGCGTCCTCGACTTGCTGTCGATCGTCAAGCGCGAGACTTTCGTCCCCGAAATTCACAAGGATTTGGCGTTCGCCGACCTCGAAATTCCCCTCGGCATTCCGGGCGACTCCGGCAAGGTCATGTTGCCGCCAAAAATCGAGGCCCGCATGCTGCAGGAACTCAACTTGAAAACAACCGACAAAGTACTCGAAATCGGCACGGGCAGCGGCTACATGGCGGCACTGATGGCAGCCAAGGTAGAGTTCGTGCATAGCGTCGAAATCGACCCTGCGCTCGTCGACATGGCGCGCAACAACTTGAAGCAGGCCGGTGTCGCCAACGTTGGCGTCGATCTCGGCGATGGCGCCCAGGGATGGCAGCTCTACGCCCCTTACGATGTCATCGTACTCTCCGGCTCGGTCCCGGAACTGCCACAGACCATCCTGCGTGACCTGAAAGTCGGCGGACGACTGGTCGCCGTCGTCGGATCGTTGCCGACAATGCATCTGCAACTCATCACCCGAACCGGCGAAGATGCTTTTAATACGATCAACGTCCTTGAAACAGTCATCGCGCCGCTCACCAACGTCGTTCAACGTAATCAATTCGTTTTCTAGTCAGTTTCCGGAAAGGGCACGCCCCATGCGTTTGAAGCTGTCGGCAAACCGACTGCATTTATTGTTCGGAGCCTGGCTCGTCTCGACTTCGGCCTTTTCGGCCGACCTGTTGCAGGTTTATCGCGAGGCGCTGATCAACGATGCGCAATACGCTTCCGCACGCGCCACCGTCGAAGCCGGGCGCGAAAAAGCGCCGCAGGCGCTGTCCGGGCTTCTGCCGACAGTCGGCGCTACCGCCAGCACGACTTGGAACCAGAACAAGTACAACCTCAACGATGGCCCGCAAATCAGCAAGGATTACAACTCGAACGCCTACAACGTCAACCTGACGCAACCCCTGTTCCGCTGGCAGAACTTCGTGCAGTACGGGCAAGGCAAGCTCCAAGTCGCGCAAGCCGAAGCCGTATTCGCCCAAGCGTCCGAGGATCTCATCCTGCGTGTGGCTCAAGCCTATTTCGACGTACTCTACGCCATCGAAAATCTGAAGGCCGTGCAAGCCAATAAAGAAGCGATCGCCCAGCAACTCGAGCAAGCAAAGAAAAACTTCGAAGTCGGTACGGCGACCATCACCGATACGCACGAAGCACAATCCCGCTACGACCTCGCTGCCTCCCAGGAAATCGCCGCGCTCAGCGAGCTCGACGTCAAGCGTTACGCACTTCGTGTCATTGTCGGCAAGGATTCAGGGGAACTTCACCGCCTCAAGCCACAGGCGGAACTGAAGCCACCACAGCCGGCCAGCCTGGACAAATGGGTCGAAGCAGCCGCGACGGGCAGCTTCACCGTCCAGGCACAACAGGCGGCAGCGGAAATCGCCGCCAAGGAAGTTGAACGCATTCGTGCTGGACATTACCCAACGCTTGACGCCGTCGCCAATTATGGCCGCAACAATGCGCCGACAAGCTATACAGGTAACGACACGCTGGAAACGAACGTTCGCAATGTTGGACTGCAACTGACGATTCCCCTCTTCCAGGGTGGCTACGTCAATTCAAAAACCCGTGAGGCCGTCGCCAACCGGGTCGCAGCAGAAGCGGCGCTGGACAGTGCCCGACGCATCGCGGCGCAGTCCACCCAGCAGGCCTTCCTCGGCGTCGTCAATGGACTGGCGCAAATCCGCGCCCTCGAAGCCGCACTGGTTTCAAGCCAGAGCGCACTCGAATCAAACAAGCTGGGCTATGAAGTCGGCGTGCGCATCAACATCGACGTACTCAACGCCGAACAGCAGGTTTACGTCACCAAACGCGATCTGGCGAAGGCGCGCTTCGACACCCTGCTCGCGCAACTGAGGCTGAAAGCGGCCGTCGGCACGCTCGGCGAAGCGGATCTGGAACGGATCAATCCGCTTTTCGAAGCGCCGTGATTTCCTGAACCAGCGCGACGGTGCGCGCCGTCGCGCCGCGGTGCGCCTGACTGAACCCGATCGCGGCATCGCGCATCTTCTGCAACTCTTCCCGATGGCCGAGCAGCCGACCGGCTTCGACCGCGGCGGCTTCCGCGTCCTCGACGCGCAGTGCGGCGCCAACAGCAATTGCGTCCTCCGTCGCCTGCGCGAAATTGAAAGTATGCGGCCCGACCAGCACTGGACAGCCACAGGCGGCGGCCTCGATCAGATTCTGTCCGCCGAAGGGCAACAATGTGCCCCCGATCAGCGCAACGTCGGCCAGTGCAAAATACGCGGGCATCTCGCCCATGCTGTCGCCGAGCCAGACCCGCGTCGACGGCTCCGGGAACTCTCCCGCACTACGCCGGCAAAAAGCGAGCTTGCGCTGCACAAGCAGTCCAGCAACCTCGTTGAATCGTTGCGGATGGCGCGGCACGAGCACGAGCAGCAACTCAGGCCGATCCATGCGCAGGAAGGCGTCGATGACCGCCCCCTCCTCGCCGTCACGAGAACTGGCAAAAACCCAGACCGGTCGCGAGCCGAGCTTGTCACGCCATTCCCGACCCAATTGCAGCTTCTCCGGCGACGGCGCGACGTCGAACTTGAGGTTGCCGGAAACGCAAACGCTCGCCGCGCCAAGACTTTCCAGGCGCTGCGCATCGGCCGGTGTTTGCGCGGCAACAACACTCAAAGCCCTCAAGGCCGGCCGGATCAACGGCAAAAAACGCTGGTAACCGCGTTGCGAACGCGCCGAAAGACGGGCATTCACCAAGGCCATGGGAACGCCGCGCCGGCTTGCTGCGGCGATCAGATTCGGCCACAACTCGGTTTCCATGAGCATGCCGAGACGCGGCTGAAAATGGTCGAAAAAACGACCGCAAGCATCGGGCAGATCGTAAGGTAGATATGCCTGCATGAGATGCTCCCCGAATTTGGCAACCAATTCGCCGCCAGCGGCGCGGCCGGTCGGCGTCATGTGCGTGAGCAGCAAAGAATGATCCGGGTATGTGTCGAGCAAGGCCCCGATCAGCGGCTCGGCAGCGCGCGTCTCGCCGACCGACACCGTATGTAACCAAAGCAGCGCGGCCGGCACCGGCTGCGCATAAAAACCATAGCGTTCGCCGACGTGTTGCAAGTATTCGGGCTGCTTGCTTGCGCGCCAAAAAAGGCGCAGCCAGACGAGCGGCTGCGCCAAGTAAAAAAACAGCGTATAGAAAAAACGGGCCATCAACGCAGCGCCTGATCGACGGCGAGCATCACATCGACGGCTTGCGGCGGTTTGCCCGGCGCGCCGAGATTGCGCACAAAACCAGAACCGTAGACACCGGTCAACGCCGGATCGGTCGCCACGTAAAGCGCCAGCGTCGGTACACGCAGTGCCGCCGCCAGATGGATCAGCCCCGTATCGACACCAATCGCCAATGCCGCCCGCCCGATCAACGCTGCCAATTCGCGCAGGCTCATCGATGGGGCGACAAGCGCTCCCGGCACGTTGGCCGCGATGCGTTCGGCACGTTGTCGCTCGCTGGCCTTACCCGAAGGCAGCACCGGCGTCAGCCCCCGGTTAAGCAAAAACTGCGCGACCAGAATCCAGCTCGCGTCGTCCCACAGTTTGTCGTCGCGACTGGTTGCCGTCATCAGGATGGCGTGGCGCTCGCCGGTCAACCAAGGCACATCGATTGCCGGCGCAACGATGCCGTAGTCCAAGGGCAGATCGACGGGATAATTGAAGGCCGCCGCACTGAGCCAGCGGTTACGCACGACGGCATGGGCATTGGGCGGGATGACGAAGGTTTCGTCGTAGAAACGTGCTGCCAGCGACTCGCGCGCCACTTCTGAGGCATACCCGAGGCGCCGGCCTTGCGCCAGACGGACAATCAGGGCGCTTTTGAGCAAGCCCTGCGTGTCGAGCACGGCATCGTAGGCCGTTTGCCGGATCGCCGAACGGAAGGCGCCGATTTCGCCCCAGGTGCGCGCTTTCCCCAACGATTTTCGCCAACGGCGGATGGCGACCGGAATGACGCTGGCGACCTGTGGATGCAAACGCGGAATGTCGGCAAACACCTCCTCGACGCACCAGTCGATCCGCGCCTCGGGAAACACGGCACGCAGATCGCTGACGACCGGCAGGTTGTGTACAACATCGCCCAACGAGGAAGTTTTCACCAAAAGGATGTGCATCAGCGGGTAAAATGCGGGCTGCAAGAAAGGCTGAATTATAAGAGATCGCGAATGCGGTTCATCATTTGACGAAAGGATAGCGCGTGATTCTTGTCACTGGCGGGGCCGGCTTCATCGGTGCCAACTTCATCCTCGACTGGCTGCGCGTAGGCGACGAGCCGGTATTCAACCTCGACAAGCTGACCTACGCCGGGAACCTCGAAAGCCTGTCGGACCTGACCGGCGATCCGCGCTACGCCTTCCTGCAAGGCGATATCGGCGACAAGGCGCTCGTCGACCGTCTGCTGCTGCAGCATCGTCCACGCGCCGTCATCAACTTCGCTGCGGAAAGCCACGTCGACCGCTCGATCCACGGTCCCGGGGAGTTCATCCAGACGAACATCGTCGGCACCTTCAACCTGCTCGAAAGCGTCCGCGCCTATTACGCGACGATGAGCGACACCGAAAAAGCTGCCTTCCGCTTCCTGCACGTCTCGACCGACGAGGTTTACGGTTCGCTAACCAAGGATGATCCGGCCTTTTGCGAGACCAACCGTTACGAGCCGAACAGCCCATACTCGGCTTCCAAAGCGGCTTCCGACCATCTCGTGCGCGCCTACCATCACACCTACGGCCTGCCGGTACTGACCACCAACTGTTCGAACAACTACGGCCCCTATCAATTCCCGGAAAAGCTGATCCCGTTGATGATCGTCAACGCGCTTGCCGACAAACCGCTGCCGATCTACGGCGACGGCCAGCAGATCCGCGACTGGCTCTACGTGAGCGATCACTGCGCGGCGATCCGGCGCGTACTCGATGCCGGCCGCATCGGCGAAACCTACAATGTCGGCGGCTGGAACGAGAAGCCCAACCTCGACATCGTGCACGCCATCTGCACTCTGCTCGAAGAACTTCGCCCGCGCAGCGATGGCAAGTCTTACCGCGAGCAAATCACTTACGTCGCCGACCGTCCGGGACATGACCGGCGCTACGCCATCGACGCCAGCAAGATCGAGCGCGAACTCGGCTGGAAACCTGCCGAAACTTTCGAAACCGGCATCCGCAAAACCCTCCAGTGGTATCTCGACCATTCGGACTGGATCGCCAACGTGCAGTCAGGCGCCTATCGCGAATGGGTCGAGAAAAACTATGTCGCTCGCGGCGCCTAAACAAAAGTAACACCGCACGATGAAGATTCTGCTCCTCGGAAAAAACGGCCAGGTCGGCTGGGAACTGCAACGCAGCCTGGCGCCACTCGGCGACCTCGTCGCGCTTGATCGATCTGGTGCTGACGAACTCTGCGGCGACCTCGCCGACCCGCCCCGCCTTGCCGCAACCGTGCGCCGGATCGCGCCGGACATCATTGTCAATGCAGCGGCCTATACCGCCGTCGACAAAGCCGAATCCGAGCTGGAACTCGCGCACCGGATCAATGCTCTGGCGCCAAGCGTGCTTGCCGAAGAAGCCGCAAAGCTCGGCGCTTGGCTCGTGCACTATTCCACCGACTACGTCTTCGACGGTAGCGGCGACCGCCCCTGGCGCGAGACCGACGCCACCGGCCCGCTCGGCGCCTACGGGCAGACCAAGCTTGCTGGCGAACAAGGCGTGGCGCGCCACGCGAAGCACCTGATATTCCGCACCAGTTGGGTTTATGCCGCACGCGGCAATAACTTCACAAAAACCATGCTGCGTCTGGCCGGCGAGCGCGACCAGCTCCGCGTCATCGCCGACCAGTTTGGCGCGCCAACCGGCGCCGAACTGCTGGCCGACGTCACCGCGCACGCTCTACGCAGTTGCCGGGACAACCGGCAACTCGCCGGGCTCTATCACCTCGCAGCCTCTGGCGAAACTAGCTGGCATGGCTACGCGCAATTCGTCATCGACCACGCCCAACGTGCCGGACATTCGCTCCGTGCACGACCGCAATCGATCGAGGCGATCCCGACCACCGCCTACCCGACGCCGGCGCGCCGCCCGCTCAACTCTCGGCTCGACTGCCACAAACTCGAAACCGCTTTCGACCTGAAGCTTCCCGACTGGCGTCTCGGCGTCGAGCGGACCCTGACTGAAATTCTCTGCACGTAAGGATTGATTCATGACACGCAAAGGCATCATCCTCGCCGGGGGCTCGGGCACCCGGCTCTACCCGGCAACGCAGGTGGTTTCCAAACAGCTCCTGCCGATCTTCGACAAGCCGATGATCTACTACCCGCTCTCCACGCTGCTGCTCGCCGGCATCCGCGACATCCTGATCATCTCGACGCCGCAGGACACGCCGCGCTTCGAGCAACTGCTCGGCGACGGCAGCCAGTGGGGCATCACCCTGAGCTACGCCGTTCAACCCTCCCCCGACGGTCTGGCGCAAGCCTTCCTGATTGGTGAATCCTTCGTCGGCAACGATCCGTCGACGCTGGTTCTCGGCGACAACATCTTCTACGGCCACGATTTCGCCACTCTGCTGGAGGATGCATCACACAGACAGGACGGCGCCACGGTATTCGCCTACGCTGTCAACGATCCGGAACGCTACGGCGTCGTCGAATTCGACACACAGGGTAAAGCGGTCAGCCTTGATGAAAAACCGAAAGCCCCAAAATCGCGTTACGCCGTTACCGGCCTTTATTTTTACGACAATCGCGTCGTCGAACTGGCCAAGACGATCAAACCGTCGGCGCGCGGCGAGCTCGAAATCACCGATCTCAACCGGCTCTACCTTGAGCAGGGCAATCTCAACGTCCAGACCATAGGACGCGGCTACGCCTGGCTCGACACCGGCACGCACGAATCAATGCTCGAAGCGAGCCAATTCATCCACACCATCGAGAACCGGCAAGGCCTGAAGGTCGCCTGCCCCGAGGAAATCGCCTGGCGCAACGGCTGGATCGACGACCTGCAACTGGAGAAAATGGCGGACATCCTCGCCAAATCGGGTTACGGGGCCTACCTCAAAGGCCTATTGCGCGACAAGGTGTTCGGATGAAAGCGACGCGACTCGCCATCCCCGACGTCGTCCGCATCGAACCGAAAGTATTCGGCGACGATCGCGGCTTTTTCTTTGAAAGCTTCAACCAACGCGCCTTCGCCGAGGCGACGGGTCTCGACGTGCAATTCGTGCAGGACAACCATTCGAAAAGCCGCAAAAACGTCCTGCGCGGCCTACACTACCAGCTCCCTCCCAAGGCGCAGGGCAAACTGGTGCGCGTCGTCGCTGGTGAGGTCTTCGATGTCGCCGTCGATATCCGCAAAGGATCGCCGACCTACGGACAATGGATCGGCGAACGCCTGACCGCAGAAAACAAATGCCAGCTATGGGTTCCAGCCGGTTTCGCCCACGGCTTCCTCGTCCTCAGCGACACGGCCGAGTTCCTGTACAAGACAACCGACTATTACGCCCCCGAATTCGAACGTTGCATCCAGTGGAATGACCCTGACTTGGCGATCGACTGGCCGCTCTTCGATGAGCCCGAGTTGTCGCCAAAGGACCGCTTGGGTGCAACCTTCGCCAGCTTGATTTCCTCAGACTAGACCATATCAACCACACCCAAAAAAAAAACGGCTTACGTATAAACACGTAAGCCGTTGATAATACTGGTGGGCCCGCAGGGACTTGAACCCTGGACCAAAGGATTATGAGTCCTCTGCTCTGACCAACTGAGCTACAGGCCCTCGGGTGCGCAGCCTAAACTGCGCGCCCGAATTCGAATCGATCAACTGTTGTTGCTATCGAGGAAGCTGCGGAGCTTGTCCGAACGCGACGGGTGGCGCAGCTTGCGCAAGGCCTTGGCTTCGATCTGGCGGATGCGCTCGCGGGTCACATCGAACTGTTTGCCGACTTCTTCGAGGGTATGGTCGGTGTTCATTTCGATGCCGAAGCGCATACGCAAGACCTTGGCTTCGCGCGGCGTCAACGTATCGAGCACGTCCTTGGTAATCAGGCGCAGGCTGGAGAAGAGGGCTGCGTCGGTCGGTGCCAGCGTCGCCACGTCCTCGATGAAGTCGCCAAGATGCGAATCGTCATCGTCGCCGATCGGCGTTTCCATCGAGATCGGCTCCTTGCTGATCTTGAGGATCTTGCGGATCTTTTCTTCCGGCATTTCCATCTTCTTGGCCAGCGTCGCCGGGTCGGCTTCGACGCCGGTCTCCTGCAGGATCTGGCGCGAGATGCGGTTCATCTTGTTGATCGTCTCGATCATGTGCACCGGGATGCGGA
>CAZNQL010000026.1:0-30763 GCA_964575415.1 uncultured Propionivibrio sp. | reverse complement strand
TCTCGAACTCTCGACCTATACCTTGGCAAGGTATCGCTCTACCAACTGAGCTACTCCCGCGTCGAAAACGAGTGCGCATTATAAAGACTTGTTTGAGAGTGTCAAGGTTTTCGCCGATATTTGGTATGACTTAATATTTTTTTTCTTTCTCGACCAGATATGGCCATGCCATTCGCATGTAATACCCCATCGACCAGAGTGTCAGTACAGCAGCAAGATAGATAAACACCGTACCGATTGATTGCACGTTGATCGTTCCGATAGGGTCGTGATAGAGCAACAAAGGAATTGATACCATCTGCCCCGCTGTCTTGATCTTACCAATCATCGAGACTGCGACACTTTTGTGCGCACCGATTTGCGCCATCCACTCCCTGAGTGCTGAGATCGTAATTTCACGTCCAATGATGATTGTCGCAAGGATGGCGTCGAGTCGATCAAGTTGCACGAGCACGATGAGCGCGGCGGCGACCATGAGCTTGTCGGCCACGGGATCAAGAAAGGCGCCAAAGGCTGAAGTTTCATTCCAGCGCCGGGCCAGATAACCGTCCAGCCAGTCGGTGGCGGCCGCACCGATAAATATCAGCGTCGCGGCAAGATTCCGGTCAATGCCGAAGGTCCACGCATCAGGAAGGTAATACGCGGCGATCAATAGCGGAATCAGGCTGATCCGCAGCCAGGTCAGGAGAATGGGTATGTTAAATGGCATCAGTGCAACGCAGTGTAAATTTTTTCGGCAAGCTCACGGTTGATTCCTGGAACTGCAACTAATTGGTCAATCTCTGCCGCCGAAATACCCTGCAATCCACCGAAATACGAAATCAAGGCCTTGCGTCGTTTGGGGCCAACCCCGGCGATCTCATTAAGCCGTGACGTCTGTCGTGTCTTGCTGCGTTTTGCTCGATGCCTGGCAATTGCAAAGCGGTGAGCTTCATCGCGAATTTCCTGGATCAGATAGAGCGCAGGATGTTCCGGCGACAATTGTACCGGTTCGCGATCGTCCGGGAAAATCAAACGCTCTAAGCCTGCTTTGCGATCCTCGCCTTTGGCGACGCCGATCAGCGGCAATTCGGACAATCCGAGTTCTTCGAGCGCCGATTGAGCCGCAGCCACCTGCCCTTTGCCGCCATCGATCAGAATCAGCGTCGGCGGCACACTGTCACCGGCGGCGACCTTTTCATAACGCCGGAGCACGGCTTGCCGGATTGCCGCGTAGTCGTCACCGGGTTGAATATCCTTGACATTGAAGCGCCGATACTCGGATTTCAACATGCCTTTATCCTGAAAAACCACGCAGGAAGCGACCGTAGCTTCACCTTGCGTATGGCTGATGTCGAAACACTCGATCCGTGCCTCTCTCCCCTTTTCCTGCTCGAGAGCAAGCAATTCATAAAGGGCTCCAAGTCGGGACGTCTGACGCGAAAGCATGTTCCGGCGCGCCAGAATGGCCAGTCGGGCATTCTGCATAGCCATGTCGACCCAGACTTTATGCATGGTCAACCGCGCTTCCAAGATCGATACCTGTTGACCGGCGAGTTGCGAAATGGCCATCGCTGTATCTTCATCGGGCATGCCTTTTTCAACATAGATACGGGCAGGCGCAGGATGCCCGAGATAGTGTTGTTCCAGAAAGGCGGAAAGAATCTCGGCGCATGAACTGCCGGCGGCATTGCTTGGGAATTGAGGTTTGTCGCCAAGATGCCGTCCACCGCGCACCATGGCCAGGTTGATGCAGATCAGGCCGTCTTCCTCGACGGCAACGACGATATCGGCGTCTTCCCCCTTGCTGCTCTCGATGTACTGTTTTTCCTGCACATGGAGCAGCGACTGGATCTGGTCGCGAAATACGGCAGCCTGTTCGTAGGAAAGCTCGGCAGCGGCCCGCTTCATGGCTGCTTCAAGCCGGCGAATGACTTCTTGCTGCCTTCCCTGCAGGAACATTGCCGCCATCTGGACATCCTGCGCATAAGCCTCCGGCGCAATCAAGCCGACACAAGGCCCCGAACAGCGCTTGATCTGGTAAAGCAGGCAGGGACGCGTGCGATTGTTGAACACCGTGTTTTCGCAGGTGCGCAGGCGAAACATTTTCTGCAGCAGGTTGATGCTTTCGCGCACGGCGGTCGAGGAAGGGAAAGGACCGAAGTAATCGGCCTTGCGATCGGTGCTGCCGCGGTAAAAGCCAAGGCGGGGATAGCTGTCACGCGTGACGACGATGTAGGGATAAGATTTGTCGTCGCGAAACAGGATATTGTAGCGCGGCGCAAGGCGCTTGATCAGGTTGTTCTCGAGCAGCAAGGCTTCGCCTTCCGAGCGGGTGACCGTCGTCTCCACGCTGGCGATCTGCGAAACCATGAGCGCGATGCGCGGACTGGGATGATTGTCGCGAAAATACGATGCGACCCGCTTTTTCAGGTTTTTCGCCTTACCGACGTAGAGTACTTTGCCTTCCGGGTCGAGCATGCGATAGACGCCGGGCAAATCGGTCAGCGTCTCCAGTAGCGTTTTTGCGTCGAAGGGGGCGTTCCGGGGCTTCTCGTCCATGAGTGCGAGCGGTTAAAATGTCGGTTTCGATGTTATCATGACCATCCCCCTGTTCCATGCCAGTATCTTCAAACCACCCCGACTGGGATATTTTCTGCAACGTTATCGACAATTTTGGCGACATTGGTGTCTGCTGGCGTCTGGCGCGCCAGCTCACGGCGGAATACGGCGTCGCTGTTCGCCTGTGGGTCGACGATCTTGCTGCGTTCAGCAAGATTTGTCCGGAAGTCGATACGCAACAAGCGGTTCAGGCAGCGCAAGGCGTCGAAGTCCGCCTGTGGGCGGCCGATTTTCCACAAGTCATTCTTGGGGATGTGGTCATCGAAGCGTTTGCCTGCCGTCTGCCTGAGACGTTCGTCAACGCAATGGCGGCACGCTCGCGTCCGCCGGTCTGGATCAATCTTGATTACCTGAGCGCCGAGGACTGGGTCAAGAGCTGCCACGCCCTGCCCTCGCCACACCCCAAACTGCCGCTGACCAAGTATTTTTTCTTTCCGGGTTTCGGCGAAGGTACCGGCGGACTGCTGCGCGAGCGCAATCTGGAAAAACGACGCTTGGAATTCATCGATTCTCCCACCGAGCAAAAAGCCTTTTGGCAGAAGCTAGGCCTGCCGTTGCCGTCGCCAGATCATTTGAAGGTTTCCCTGTTTGCCTACGATAACCCGGCCATTCCGGATTTGCTTTCGGTCTGGGCGCAAGGTCCGACGCCGGTATGCTGCCTCGCCCCGGTTACGCGCACCCTGCCCGGCATCGAAATCTTTGCCGGCCGTGCCTTGCAAGCCAGCGATGTCGTGCGCCGGGGCAATCTGGAAATCCGGCTGCTGCCCTTCGTTCCTCAGGCCGATTACGACAAGCTGTTGTGGTCGTGCGACGTCAATTTCGTTCGTGGCGAGGATTCCTTCGTGCGCGCGCAATGGGCCGCCAGGCCAATGATCTGGCAAATCTACCCGCAGGACGACGAAGCGCATCGCGTCAAGCTGGAAGCCTTTCTCGACTTGTATTGCGCGGGACTGTCATGCGAAGTCGCGGCGTTGCTGCGCCGAATATTCAGGGCCTGGAACGGCAATAAGGACCACAAAGCAATTAACGCGGATTCCTGGAGAAAATGGTTCGAGGCGCTTCCTGAGCTGCGCCGACAGGCCTCAGAATGGGCAAAATTCCTGAAAAAACAGGAAGATTTGTGCGCTTCCCTTATGCGTTTTTGCCGATCCAAGTTATAATGCGCCGCTAATTTTTCCTGACTCTACCCGAACTCATTATGAAAACCGCTCAAGAACTCCGCGCCGGCAATGTATTCATGGTCGGCAACGACGCGATGGTCGTCCTGAAAGCCGAATACAGCAAGTCTGGCCGCAATGCTTCCGTCGTCAAGATGAAGATGAAAAACCTGCTCACTGGCGCGCCTTCGGAAACCGTCTACCGCGCTGACGACAAGTTTGACGTCGTCGTGCTCGACCGCAAGGAAGTGACCTACTCCTATTTCGCCGACCCGATGTACGTCTTCATGGACGCCGAGTACAACCAGTACGAGATCGAAGCCGATTACATGGAAGACGCGCTCAAGTACCTTGAGGACGGCATGCCCTGCGAAGTCGTCTTTTACAACGGCAAGGCCATTTCGGTCGAACTGCCGACCTCCCTCGTGCGCGAAGTCACCTACACCGAACCCGCCGTCAAGGGTGATACTTCGGGCAAGGTCATGAAGCCGGCCCGTCTGCCCTCCGGCTTCGAACTGCAAGTGCCGGCCTTCGTCGAAATCGGCGACAAGATCGAAATCGATACGCGCACTGACGAATACCGCGCCCGCGTGAAGTAATCTTCACCTGATGACGTAAAAAAAGGCAGCTGCGGCTGCCTTTTTCATTTTGGCGTACCGTAGACCTCATCAGATAAGCATGTTCGCCGCCTCGATTCCTGCCAAGTACTGAGGATCGTCGGCGAGCTTCGGCACAACGTCGGTCGGAACGAGTCCGGCAATCCGCGCCGAACGCAATGGATCGTCTTCCGGATGCCAGCGCTGCAGAAGATCGGCAACGGCGTCGGGCGCGTTGCACGCAAGCAGCATGTAGCATCCCGCTTCCCAGGCCGCGCTCGCTCGACTGACGATATCGCCGGCGAAACTGGCGGCTTCCATCGACAAATCGTCACTGAAGACGACACCATTAAACTTAATGTCGTTTCTCAAAAAAGAAATCCAAGCTTTTGAAAATCCTGCAGGTTTAATATCGAATTCGGGATAAATGACATGCGCCGGCATCACTCCGTTGAGCTTCAGACGGTAGAAGGGTTCGATGTCCGGCGCGAGTTCTTCAAGACTACGTTCGTCGACCGGAAACGCCACATGCGAGTCCGCCTCGGCCCAGCTGTGACCCGGAAAATGTTTGCCACAAGCCGCCATGCCGGCCTGATGCAAGCCTTCGATCAGGGCGCTGGCGAGTGCGATGACGACCTCCGGGTCGCCGTGAAATGCCCGATCACCGATGACGCCACTGCGCCCCCAATCGATGTCAAGTACCGGCGTGAAGGAAAGATCGACGCCGCAAGTTCGTAATTCGGCAGCGAGGACGTATCCGATGTCCCTGGCCGCAGCTTTGGCTTGTTGCGGATTCTTTTCCCATAGCTCGCCAAGACGGCGCATCGGTGGCAAACGGGTAAATTCTTCCCGGCAGCGTTGCACCCTGCCTCCTTCATGATCGATGGCAATGAGCAACGGCGGCGAGCGCAAGGCATGTACCTCGCTTGTCAGCCGGCGTAGCTGCTCTTTCGATTTGTAATTGCGGGCAAATAGGATCAGGCCACCAACGAGGGGGTGTTTGAGACGCTCGCGTTCGAGATCGGTCAGTTCGAGCCCTGCGATGTCGATCATCAAGGGGCCGTATGGCAATTTCGTGGTTTCGTTCATGAGTCAGTCTGTTCCATGACGACAAAGGCCAGCGCGAATTCGTGCTCATCGCTGATCGACAAATGGGCGGACAGTCTGCGCTCGGCGAGGTACTCTGCCAGCGCTGGCGCATACGCAAAGGCAGGCTTGCCAAGGGCGTCGTGGGTGACAGCGATATTGGTCAGCGTGGCCGGCGCCGTGACACCGATGCCCAGCGCCTTGCCGAAAGCCTCCTTGGCTGCGAAGCGCTTGGCCAGAAAACGCGCTGGATGTCGCGTCTTCGCAAAATCGCCGCGCTCGGCCAGCGCCAGCAGTTTGTCCAGCGCCCGTTCGCCATGGTGCTCGTACAACTTGCCGATGCGGGCAACGGCGACGATATCGGTACCGGTGCCGTAGATCATTGCTCGAAGGTCTGCGCTTCGCGCATCAGCCGTTTCATTTCGCCAACTGCCTCGCGTAGACCGACGAAGACTGCCCGGCTGACGATGGCGTGACCAATGTGCAGTTCGCGAATACCAGAAAGACGCGCCACCGGCTGCACGTTGAAGTAGTTCAGCGCATGGCCGGCGTTGAAACGCATGCCGAGGCCGCGAATGGCTTCGCCGGCGAGACGGATTTTTTCCAGTTCGGCAAGCACTGCCGGGCTTTCTGTATCGCGTCCTTTGTTGTGAAACGCGTGGGCGTAAGGCCCGGTGTGGATTTCGCAGACGCGCGCGCCGACCCGTGCCGCCGCCTCGATCTGCGCAAGCTCAGCGTCGATGAAAACGCTGCTGATGATGCCGGCGTCGGTCAAGCGGGCGATGTCCTTTGCGATCTCTGCTTCCTGGGCAAGGATGTTAAGACCGCCTTCGGTCGTCACCTCATGGCGCCCCTCGGGCACCAGCATCGCCATCTCCGGTTTGAGGCGACAAGCGATATCGACCATTTCGTCGGTGGCGGCCATTTCCAGGTTCAGCTTGATCTGCGTCAGATTGCGCAGCTTTTCAACGTCGGCGTCCTGAATGTGCCGGCGATCCTCGCGCAGATGCACGGTGATGCCGTCGGCGCCGCCGAGGTGGGCCTCGACCGCCGCCCAGACGGGATCCGGCTCATAGGTACGGCGGGCCTGCCGGATTGTTGCCACGTGGTCAATATTTACACCCAGTTCGATCATAGTTCCTGTAACTCCATGAAAATCTTGCGGGTCTCCAAGCCCTTGCCGCCGGTGTAATGGGCGATCAGGGCGCGCATCAATTGCTTGGCCTCGACCAACGAGCGCGGATCGGTGAAATCGTCGTGCGCCAGATCGAGCAAGGTCTTGCCACAGACCGAAAGTGCCGAATTGCCCGGCTGGCGGAGCCGTACCGGCCCATGTTCGATCTCGTAGGCGTAATAAGCTGCCGGATCGATAGCCGCATCTTGCGTATCGTGCTCCAGCGTCAGACCGTAGCCGAGTTCCTGCAGAAACGCGCGTTCGAAACGGCGCAGATCGGATTCCTTCAGCGCGACGGCAAACCGGCGCAGGGTCTCGGCATATACCGAGAACAAACGTTCGTGAGCGTCCTCGCGCGGCAGAAGGTGCATCAGCAATTCGTTGAGGTAATAGCCGCAGAAAAGCGCCTTGCCGGAAAGCAAGGGTTGCCCGCCCTGCCATTCGACCTTCATCAGCGTTTGCACTTCACCCTTGCCGGCCCACGCTAGTTCGAGCGGCTGGAAAGCAAGCAGCAAACCGCGCAAGGCGGAACGCGGTCGCCGCGCGCCACGCGCCAACAAGGCGACGCGCCCGAAGTCGCGGGAGAATACCTCAACGATCAGGCTCGTTTCCTTGAACGGATAGGTATGCAGCACAAAGGCTGGCTGGCCGTCGACCTTGTTGCGGTGCATGGCTTCGACGCCGGTTCAGTGACAGTTATTCGTAACCCAGGCTCTTGAGCAGCCGCTCGTCGTCGCTCCAGCCGGATTTGACCTTGACGAAGACTTCGAGAAAGACCTTGCCGTCGAACAGGCGCTCCATATCCTGCCGGGCTTCGCTGGCGATCCGTTTCAGGGTCTCGCCGCCCTTGCCGATGATGATGCCCTTGTGCGCCGGGCGATCGACGATGATGGCCGCGCTGATCCGGCGCAGGGTGCCGTCAAGTTCGAATTTCTCGATTTCCACCGTGGCCGAGTACGGCAATTCGTCGCCGATCAGGCGGAACAGTTTTTCCCGGATGTATTCGGAAGCAATGAAACGTTCGCTCTTGTCGGTGATTTCGTCCTCGTCGAACAACAATTCGTCATGCGGCAGGTGTTTGCGCGCTTCGGCGAGAAGTTCGTCGAGTTGGCTGTCTCGCGCCGCGCTGACCGGAACTAGCGCCGCGAACGGATGCAGTTCGGAAATCCTGGCCAGGATCGGCAGCAACTGGGTTTTGTCCTTCACCTGATCGACTTTGTTGACCGCCAGGATGACGGGGCGGTCTTTCGGCAGCAGTCGGACGACCTCCTTGTCCCGGTCGTCGAAGCGCTCGGCATCGACGACAAAAATGACGACATCGACATCGGCCAGCGCCTGTGTGACGCCACGATTCATCGCGCGGTTGAGCGCGTTGGTGTGCTTCGTCTGGAAACCCGGCGTATCGACGAAGACAAACTGGGCGTCGGGTCGGGTCAGAATGCCCATGATGCGGTGACGTGTCGTCTGCGCCTTGCGCGAGACGATACTGATTTTCTCACCAATCAAACGGTTGAGCAGTGTCGACTTGCCGACGTTGGGACGACCGACGATGGCGATATAGCCGGACTTGAGTTCGTTCATGGTTGTTGCAATCTTTCCAGCGCGCGCTCGGCGGCCATTTGTTCAGCGGCGCGGCGGCTACTGCCAACGCCTTCAGTACGGATGCGTAACGCATCGATTTCGCAAGCGACCTTGAAGTGCTGCGCGTGAGCCTCTCCACCAGTACCAGTCAACGAATATTTGGGGAGTTGAAAACGTCGACCTTGCAGAAGTTCCTGCAGGCGGGTCTTGGCGTCCTTGATCGATTGTCCCGGCGTAATGGTATCGATCATGCCGGCGTAAAGGCGGCCAATGACGCCGCTGGCGGCATCGAATCCGGCATCGAGCCAGACGGCCCCGAACAGGGCTTCGAGAGCGTCGGCAAGGATCGACGGGCGCTGCGCGCCGCCGCTTTTCAATTCGCCTTCGCCGAGCCGCAGAAACGATCCCAAGGTCAAGGAAATCGCCAATTGATGCAGACTGTCCTGGCGCACGAGATTGGCGCGCAAGCGCGTCAAATCGCCTTCCGGCACTTCCGGAAAACGATCGTAAAGCAGGCGGGCGACGACGCAGTTGAGTATCGAATCGCCGAGGAATTCCAGCCTTTCGTTATGTGGCGAGCTATGGCTGCGATGCGTCAGCGCGGTTTGCAGCAGAGTGGTATCCGAAAAGGCGTAACCGATGGCCTGTTCAAGTCGATGGAACATTCGCCTTATTGGCCCGCTTTAGAGGAGCCATGAAAATCGGTCAGCAAGCTGACGTTAAAGAACAAAGGAATGCGCCTTTCGTAAGCAAACTCGATAACTACCGCGTTTCCATCTTTGGAGATGTCCAGATCGACACCCTTCAGTGTCGTGATGTAATTAACGTCAGCGTATCGGTCGTAGGCCGATCGTATTTCCGGAACAGTTTTTCCTTGCGCATCCGCTGAAATGGATTTGACGCTTTTCAGAATCTTGAAATATTCCATGTACTCGGGACCGATCTTCATGCCGAGAACCGCGACCAGCGCGATGATAATACCCCAGAACAGCAATCCGGAAAGTGCTACTCCCCGCTGATTTTTCATGGAAAACTCCTTCAGTTGAATGATCCGATCCGTTTCAGGTTGCTGAAGTTAAACCAGATAAAAAAGGCCTTGCCGACAACGTTCTCGTCCGGCACGAACCCCCAGAACCGGCTATCCCGGCTATTGTCGCGGTTGTCGCCCATCATGAAATAATGACCGGGCGGCACCGTGCAGATCACGCCAGAGTTATTGTAGAGGCAATTCTCGCGATGTGAAAACAGAGAGGCTCCACTGATAAAGGCAGGAGCGTCTTCATCGTTAAGAATACGGTGTTCAGCACCGTCTTCCTTTTCGACCAACTGTTGCGAATAGAATAGGCGTTCCGGATGCAAATAATCCCCGATCCGTCTTGTTTCGACGGGTTCGCCGTTGATCGTCAGACGCTTGTTCTGGTAGGCCACCTTGTCGCCAGGAACACCGACGACGCGCTTGATGTAGTCGAGCGACGGATTTTCCGGATAACGGAAAACCATGACGTCGCCACGTTTCGGCTGGTTGATTTCAATGATTTTCTTGTTGATGATCGGCAAACGGATACCGTAGGTGAACTTGTTGACCAGGATGAAATCGCCGACTTCCAAGGTCGGAATCATCGATCCGGAAGGAATCTTGAATGGCTCGACGACGAAAGAGCGCAGGACGAAAACGAACAGGATGACCGGGAAAAATCCCGCACCATATTCTACCCACCAAGGATCCTTGGCGCCTTCAGGCCGCCTTTTGCTGAAAACGAAGGCGTCAGCCCCCCAGATAACGCCACTGACCAGCAGCAGACAGAATAGAATCAACGCAAAATCCAAACCAGGACTCCTTACTTATCGATGCGCAGCACGGCCAGGAAGGCTTCCTGCGGGATTTCAACCGACCCAACCTGTTTCATGCGTTTCTTACCGGCCTTTTGTTTCTCCAGCAGCTTCTTCTTCCGGGTGATATCGCCACCGTAGCACTTGGCCAGCACATCCTTGCGCATGGCTTTGACGTTCTCGCGGGCGATGATGTTGGAGCCAATGGCGGCTTGGATGGCCACATCGTACATCTGGCGCGGGATCAACTGGCGCATCTTGGCCGCCAGTTCGCGGCCGCGGTAAACCGAATTCGCCCGATGCACGATCATCGACAGGGCATCAACCTTTTCACCATTGATCAGGATGTCTAGTTTGACGACGTCGGCAGCCCGGAACTCCTTGAATTCGTAGTCGAGTGATGCATAGCCGCGCGAAACGGATTTCAACTTGTCGAAGAAATCCATCACCACCTCGGCCATCGGCATTTCGTAGATCAACTGAACCTGACGGCCGTGGTAGGTCATATTCACCTGGTTGCCGCGTTTCTGGTTGCATAACGTAATCACGCTGCCGAGGTAATCCTGCGGGACAAATACGGTAATCGTGATGATCGGTTCGCGAATTTCCTCGACTTTCGTCTGTTCCGGAAGTTTCGAGGGATTTTCGACCGGAACGATGGTTCCGTCACGCATGATGACCTCGTAGATGACGGTCGGCGCAGTCGTAATCAGATCTTGGTCGAATTCCCTTTCCAAGCGTTCCTGGACGATTTCCATATGCAACAAACCGAGGAAACCGCAACGGAATCCGAAGCCAAGCGCTTGCGAGACCTCCGGTTCGAAATGCAATGAAGCGTCGTTGAGCTTGAGCTTCTCCAGCGACTCGCGCAACGAGTCGTATTGGTTGGACTCTACCGGATACAGGCCGGCAAAGACCTGCGATTTAATTTCCTTGAACCCGGGCAAGGCTTCCGCCGCCGGTTTTTCAGCCAAAGTCACCGTGTCGCCGACCTTGGCAGCTTGCAATTCCTTGATGCCAGAAATGATGTAACCAACCTCGCCGGCACGCAGGGCGTCACGTTGCATGGCTTTCGGCGTGAAGACGCCGACCTGCTCACACAGATGGGACGACCCCGTCGCCATGAGGCGAATTTTATCTTTCGGACGCAGAATGCCGTCGACAACACGCACGAGCATAACGACGCCAACGTAGTTGTCGAACCAAGAATCGATCAGCAAAGCCTTGAGCGGTGCATCCGGATTGCCTTCGGGCGCTGGAATGCGTTCGATGATCGCTTCCAGGAGGTCCTCAACCCCCTGCCCCGTCTTGGCCGAAGCGAGCAGCGCATTCGATGCGTCAACACCAATGACGTCTTCGATTTCCTGCTTCGCGTTGTCGGGCATCGCGGACGGCAGGTCAATCTTGTTCAGTACCGGCACGACTTCGACACCCAGATCGATAGCGGTATAGCAATTAGCCACAGTCTGAGCCTCGACGCCTTGCGATGCGTCCACAACAAGCAAAGCTCCTTCGCACGCCGACAGCGAGCGTGATACTTCGTAGGAGAAGTCGACGTGTCCCGGGGTGTCGATCAAGTTGAGGTTGTAAACCTCACCGCTGCGCGACTTGTATTGCAGCGCCGCCGTTTGCGCCTTGATGGTGATTCCGCGTTCGCGTTCGATATCCATCGAGTCGAGAACCTGCGCCTCCATCTCCCGATCCGACAGGCCGCCACAGAGATGAATGATACGATCGGCGAGCGTCGACTTGCCGTGGTCGATATGGGCGATGATCGAGAAATTACGGATGTGTTGCATTTGCATCTTTATAAACTTTCGCGTCGGGCGTGCGCCTGAAAAAAAGGGTGCCTGGGCACCCTTTGTCCGCTTGTTGTCCCTGTTACCGGAAAGCGCGGATTCTAGCCGATTTTTCCCAAATAATCACGGACGCCGGCGATGTCCAGATGGTAATGGCAAAGCTCCTTCCCTTCATGAATCAGAACGGGGACCTTATCGTCGTAGAGCACTTCGAGAGCTGGGTCAGCGTCAACGTCAAGAATCTCGATATCGACGCTAAATTCCTCGGCAATCGGAATCAACAAACGTTCCATCTCATGACAGAGATGGCAATATGCGCGGGAAATCAGGATCAAAGTCGCCAATTCACCCACCTCGTTTCCTGGCCGGGATGGTAGAAAATATTGTTCCTTGGCACAACCACCTGGCATTACTTGGGGTTGTGTTGAGAATTCGGAGATCGAGACTTGATATAAAGTGAAAGATTACGGTCAGTATCAACTTTCGACCGCATTGATCGCAACAGCAGCCAAGCACAAACGACCCCGGCCAGAGCACCTGCAATAGCGCCATTATTCGCGGCAAGCAGCGATCCGAGAATGGCGCCGATAAAGATCGCCAGTAGCGGCATGATGTACGCCAGCACAGCGCTTCGCCTGATTGCTCCCTCGGCAATAACGAGCGTGACGCGCTCTCCGACCGACACGTCACCGGGATCGACAATCCTGAAGGTTTTCGGTGAACTGCAAAACATCTTGCTAATGTTTTGTCCGCCGCAACCGCCTTCCTCGTGACAACGCCCACAGCCTGTTTCGTCCAACCTCAGGACAACATTTGCATCTTCACGACCGACAATGGTTGCAGTTGTTTCAATCATCCTGAGAACTACTCCAGAAATGCAACAGCCCGTTGAAAAATCACCAGCGACGTTCGGGGGCGGTATCGAGTAAAGGCCTCAATTTCTCAGCAACAGCTTCGCGCGCCCGGAAAATCCTTGAACGGACCGTACCAATCGGACAATTCATCTCGATCGCGATTTCCTCGTAACTTAGCCCTTCGATCTCGCGCAGCACAATCGCATTCCGCAACTCCTCCGGGAGCGCCTCCATTGCCGCGTTAACAGTCTGGCCAATCTGTTTCGATTGCAACAGCCGTTCCGGCGTGTTGATATCCCTGAGTTGATCTGCATCATCAAAAGTTTCCGCCTCGTCCGAATCGAAATCGGTCGAAGTCGGCGCACGCCGCCTCTTCGCAACAAGGTAATTCTTGGCTGTATTGATGCCTATCCGGTAAAGCCAAGTATAGAATGCGCTCTCTCCGCGAAAGGATGGTAACGCCCGGTATGCCTTGATAAATGCTTCTTGGGCGACATCTTCAACTTCGGCGTGATCACGCACAAAACGCGAAAGGAGCCGTCCAAGTTTGCGCTGATACTTCTCGACCAATCGCTCGAAAGCCTGTCTGTCTCCGGCCTGTGCGCGTTCGACCAGCGCCTGGTCAATTTCGCGTTCACTCATGCTTTGTTAATTCCCTAGTAACTCATTTATATATATTGTTCCTTATGAGTATAGCGCAACCGAAATACCGACGAACCTGAGTTGCATAAAAAAGCCGCACAAAATTTACGCAAATTCGTCGAATGCACCTTTTTTGGGCAGGGTTATTCCCCTATCTTGCCGTGGTATAGTCCACTCACACGTTATGGGACATCATGCTCTTGTATCAATTCGACACCCTGATCATTGGTAGTGGCCTCGCTGGACAGTCTGCAGCATTGCAACTCGCGCCAACGTGTAAAGTTGGCCTTATCAGCAAACGCGGACTTGAGGATAGTGCTTCAAGCTGGGCACAAGGAGGGATTGCCGCGGTTCTGGATAGCCACGATTCTATCGAAGCGCACATCCGTGATACGGTCATTGCTGGCGCTGAATTAAACGACCCGCAAGCAACAAGGTTTGTTATCCAGAACGGACGTCACGCCATTGAATGGTTAATCGAACAAGGTGTTCCCTTCACACGAAGTGATGGCGACTTTCACCTAACCCGCGAAGGCGGACACAGCGCCCGCCGCGTTATCCACGTTGCCGACGCAACAGGATTGGCGGTGCAAGAAACGCTGTCACAGAAAGTTCGGCAGCATCCCAACATCACCGTTCTCGAAAACCACATCGCCATTGACCTGATCACCGGGAACAAGCTTGGACTAACCGAAAATCGCTGCTACGGCGCTTACGTACTCGACAACATCAGCGGTGATGTCGTCACAATTAGTGCTGAAAACACATTGATTGCGACCGGCGGCGCGGGCAAGGTCTATCTCTATACGACCAATCCAGACACCTCGACCGGTGATGGCATCGCCATGGCTTGGCGCGCTGGATGCGATGTGGCCAACATGGAATTCATCCAATTTCACCCGACCTGCCTCTACCACCCTCAGGCCAAATCTTTCCTGATATCGGAAGCGGTACGTGGCGAAGGTGGCCTACTTCGGCTTCCTGACGGTACGCGCTTCATGCCGGATCACGATCCGCGTGCGGAATTGGCCCCACGCGACGTTGTCGCCCGTGCGATTGATTTCGAAATGAAAAAACGTGGTCTCGACTGCGTCTATCTTGACATTACGCACAAGCCCGCCGATTTTCTTCGTTCGCATTTCCCGAACATCCATGCGCGCTGCCTTGAATTGGGGATCGACATCACGCGCGATCGGATCCCGGTTGTTCCGGCTGCCCACTATACGTGCGGCGGTATCGTTACCGATCTGAAGGCACGAACATCGCTATCTGGACTCTATGCCGCTGGCGAAGCGACATGCACCGGCCTGCACGGCGCCAACCGGCTGGCCAGCAATTCATTGCTCGAGTGTCTGGTTTATTCGGAAGCAGCTGTCAATGATATCCAGGCTCAATCGCCAGTGGACATCCCTCCGCTTCCTGTCTGGGATGCCAGCCGCGTTTCTGACCCAGATGAAGAGATCGTCATATCCCACAACTGGGACGAATTGCGTCGATTCATGTGGGATTACGTCGGCATTGTGCGCACGACCAAGCGTCTACAACGCGCCCAGCACCGCATCCGTTTGCTGGCTCGGGAAATCAACGAATTCTATTCGAACTTCCGTGTCAGCCACGATCTGATCGAACTGCGCAATCTCGTCCTGACCGCTGACCTGATCGTCCGATGCGCCCTCAAGCGACGTGAAAGCCGCGGCCTTCATTTCAGCCGCGATTTTCCTGAAACTCTGCCGAAGGCACGAGCCACCTTGCTCAGGAAACGTCGCCCACGCTTCCGTTAGTTGACGCCTGGCATCGCAGCCATAGCCGCAACACCCTGAATTGCCCAGCTTCAATACAATGAGCCGTCAATACGATGGATATTGTCTGCGCCTCATCGATTCGTCGCAGGCGAAGCACGATTAGCCAAGAGAATACGGCGCTTTCCGGCAACACCGAAACAGCGTAGCGGCTACCACTGCAAACTTGGTACTCCAGCTTATTTTTATCTTTAAGACAAAGCCAGGAGATTTTTTGCAGACGTGAAATCAACCAAGCTGAAATGACCAATGGCACAAGCAGAAAGATGCTCAGCATCCAGGCCAAAGGCAGCACGAGCAGGCCGGCGGCAGCGACTGCGTGGATCAGGATTAGCGTTGCAACAAGAAAACTCGATCGGTGCAGTTCTATGTTTTGCGGAAACTGCACCGTGTCGATCGAGGTAAACTAGACCCGCTTCATGACCAAGGAGGCATTGGTTCCGCCGAATCCAAACGAGTTGGAAATGGCGACATCGATCTTCATTTGCCGCGCTTCATTGGCGCAGTAATCCAGATCGCAAGGTTCATCTTGGTTGAAGAGGTTAATGGTCGGTGGGGAGACTTGATTGTAAATCGCCAAGGCCGAGAACACGGCTTCGATTCCACCGGCCGCGCCAAGCAAATGGCCGGTCATCGACTTGGTCGAATTGACGACAATCTTCTTTGCATGGTCGCCGAAAGCGCGCTTGACGGCAATCGTTTCCGCAACGTCACCAAGCGGCGTCGAAGTGCCGTGGGCGTTCAGATATTGCACCTCGTCGAGATTGATTCGCGAATTGCGCAATGCATTGGTCATGCAGCGCGCGGCGCCGTCGCCATCCTCGCAGGGAGCCGTCATGTGGTTGGCATCAGCGCTCATGCCGAAACCGGCCAGCTCGGCGTAAATCCGCGCACCCCGTGCCTTGGCGTGTTCGTATTCTTCGAGAACGACCACACCCGCGCCTTCGCTCAGCACAAAGCCGTCGCGATCCTTATCCCAGGGACGGCTCGCCGTCTTGGGATCGTCATTACGTGTCGACAAGGCGCGAGCCGCGCAGAAACCACCCAGGCCGAGTTCCGAAACCGTACACTCGGCGCCGCCGGCAATCATGATGTCGGCGTCGCCGTACTCGATCAGACGCCCGGCATCCCCGATGCTGTGCGTTCCCGTCGAGCACGCGCTGACGAGCGCGATGTTCGGGCCTTTGTAGCCGTACATGATCGACAGGTTGCCCGAAATCATGTTGATGATCGAGCCGGGCACGAAGAAAGGAGAAATCTTACGAATACCGTGTGCGACATACTCATCGCGCGTGGCCTCGATCAACGGCAAGCCGCCGATCCCAGAGCTGACCGACACGCCGATCCGGTCGCCATTGGCCGGATGCGCCTCCAGTCCGGCATCCTTGATCGCCTGGATGCCCGCTGCCATACCGTAATGGATGAACTTATCCATGCGGCGTGCATCCTTCAGCGGCAGGTATTCGGCGACGTCGAAGTTCTTAACTTCACCGGCGATCTGCACAGGAAATTTGGAGACATCGAAACGGGTAATCCGGTCGATTCCGGAACGTCCGGCAAGAATGTTCTGCCAAGCCTGTTCAACGGTATTGCCGACCGGAGAAATGACTCCGAGTCCGGTTATGACTACTCTGCGACGTGTCAATTTCTTCTCCGTGGAAAAGAGGATATCGATTCTGCTTGAAAATAGAAATGCTGCGGGGAAGGACTGACCCTGCCCGCAGACTTCATCAGGGAAAGATTACTTCTTGTGGCTGACGACGTAATCGATGGCTTGCTGGACGCTGGTGATCTTCTCGGCTTCGTCGTCGGAAATCTCGCACTCGAATTCTTCTTCCAGGGCCATGACCAGCTCAACGGTATCCAACGAATCTGCGCCAAGGTCATCAACGAACGACGATTCGTTCTTGATGTCCGCTTCATTCACACCGAGTTGTTCGGCTACAATCTTCTTGACGCGTTGTTCGATATTTTCCATTAAAGCTCTCCTTCTTTAGGTTTATGTTTGAAACAAAATCGGTCTATTTTAGCAAAAGACCGGTACATGCCAAATCGGCCCGCTTCGGACTCCAATACCTCGTATGGAGGCCTCGCTCTTTAAAGCATTAGTCTAGATACAAACCACCATTCACATGGATCGTCGTGCCGGTAATGTATGAAGCTTCCGGCGAAGCCAGAAATGCAACCGCGGAAGCAACTTCTTCCGGCGTACCGAGTCGAGCCAGTGGGATACCGGAAAGCAGCGATTCACGATGTTTCTCTTCCAGCACCTTAGTCATATCGGTGTCAATGAATCCTGGCGCAACGCAATTGACCGTGACATTACGGCTGCCCAGTTCTCTCGCCAAGGCGCGGGTCATGCCAGCAACGCCCGCTTTTGCGGCACAGTAATTCGCCTGACCGGGATTGCCGGAATGGCCGACAACGGAGGTAATGTTAACGATACGTCCCTGACGGGCTTTCATCATGCCGCGCATGACAGCCTTTGACAGGCGGAAAACGGATTTCAGGTTCGTCTCCAGAACCGCGTCCCACTCCTCGTCCTTCATGCGCATCGCCAGATTGTCACGGGTGATACCGGCATTATTGACCAGAATCGTTATTGCGCCGATCGTCTTTTCAACATGAGCTATCACCGCATCAACCTGAGTTTGGTCACATACCTCAAGAACGACCCCCTCACCCTTGAGTCCAGAAGTGGCAAGGTATTCTGAAATATTGGCAGCTCCTTCCGGGGTCGTCGCCGTTCCGATAACGGTCACGCCCATGCCGGCAAGTTTCAGCGCGATGGCCCGGCCAATTCCGCGCGATGCGCCGGTTACCAGCGCGATCTGTCCATTCAGCATTACTGATTACTCCGAGGTTTTTATTGCGGCTTCGATCGAAACCAGATCAGCCAAGGCATGCCCCACCAGACCATCCGCGCAGCGCTTGGTCAATCCAGCAAGCACCTTGCCCGGGCCGCATTCGGCGACGTCAACCAGACCCATCGCAGCGATTTTGCGCACGGTTTCGACCCAACGCACCGGCGAGAAAGCTTGGCGAATCAGCGCATCCTTGATTTTCTCCGGGTCGTCTTCGATGGCGACATCGACGTTATTGATCACCGGAATCTTGGGAGCCGAGAATGTCAGTTCGGCAAGACGCGCCCCCAGCTTGTCTGCAGCCGGACGAATCAGCGAAGAGTGGAACGGTGCCGATACTGGTAATATGACTGCCCGCTTGGCGCCTCTCGACTTGCATCCTTCGCAGGCGCGCTCGACGGCCGCCTTGTTGCCTGCGATAACGGTCTGATCCGGACCATTGAAATTGACCATTTCAACGACTTCGCCATTACCGATCTCAGTCATAGCCTCGGCACAAGCCTCACGAATTTTTTCTTCCGGCAGATTGAGAATCGCAGCCATCGCGCCGGTACCGATCGGTACCGCCTCCTGCATCGCGGATGCACGCAGCCGAACGAGCGGAACCGCATCCTTTAAAGTGATGACGCCTGCGGCAACTAAAGCCGAATACTCCCCGAGACTATGTCCAGCAACGACAGACGGCTGCTTCCCACCTTTTTCGAGCCATAGACGATAGGCGGCAATTGCCGCGGTCAGCATGACCGGTTGGGTATTGACTGTCTGCGACAGCAGTTCGGCCGGACCTTCAGCGACCATTTGCCAAAGATCTTGGCCCAGCGTAGCCGATGCTTCGTCGAAGGTTGCGCGAACAATAGCCGAATCACCGTAGGCCGACATCATTCCGACCGATTGTGACCCCTGACCAGGAAATACGAATGCGAACGCCATGGATTTTCCTTTCTTAGAACTCGAGCAAAACAGCACCCCAGGTGAATCCACCGCCGACCCCTTCAAGCAGAATCTTTTCACCTCGTTTTATACGTCCTTCGCGCACAGCTTCATCCAACGCAAGCGGGATCGATGCAGCCGAAGTATTGCCATGATGGTCGACCGTGACGATCACCTTATCCTTGGCCAACCCCAGTTTTTTCGAAGTCGAGTCGATAATGCGAATATTGGCTTGGTGCGGAACCAGCCAATCGATTTTCGAAGTGTCGATTCCTGCAGCCTCGCAGCACTCTTCACCAACTTCGGCGAGTACGCGAACAGCAAACTTGAATACGGACTGCCCGTCCATGCGCACAAAGGGATCACCGGTAACCGCACCACCGCTGATATGGGCAGGAGCATTCAAAATCGGATTGTATGAACCATCGGCATGTGTCGAGGTTGCCAGAATCCCCGGTTTTTCTGAAGCCTCCAGAACAACAGCGCCGGCGCCATCGCCGAAGAGAACGCAGGTGGCACGATCGCTCCAGTCAAGAATCCGTGAAAGCACTTCGGCGCCGACAACCAGTGCCTTCTTGTGTGTGCCAGACTGAATGAATTTATCGGCGATGCTCAACGCGTAAATAAAGCCGCAGCACACAGCCTGAATATCGAACGCCATGGCACCGCGATTGCCTAGTTTTTCCTGAAGAAAGCAAGCCGTACTGGGGAAAATCGCATCCGGCGTTGACGTTGCGACAATGATCAAATCGATTTCTTCCGGACCGATTCCTGCAGATTCAAGTGCCCGACGGCAAGCTTCAAGACCAAGATCGCTGGATTTAACCCCCGTTCCTGCCAGATGACGCGATTTTATCCCGGTACGGGTAATGATCCATTCATCGTTGGTGTCTACGCCGCGCTGGACTAAGTCATCATTGGTGACCGGCTGCCCAGGCAGAAAGCTGCCCACGCCGGAAATGCAAGCAAACATACTAAACGTTCTCCTGAATCGGTTGTTGCTTTGCCACGCGTTCGGCGATCCGTGCCAGCACGCCGCTTCTCACGGTATCGGCCGCGCGGTCGAGCGCGTTGCCGAAGGAAAAAATATCCGCCGACCCGTGACTTTTGAGGACAACACCCTTCAAACCAAGCAGGCTGGCGCCATTGTAACGGCGATGATCGAGCCGTTTCTTGAAACGTTTCAACACCGGGATGGCAACCAGCGCTGCCAACTTGGTGATCGGATTGCGACTGAATTCCTGACGCAGGAAACTCGCGAACATTTGCGCCAGTCCTTCCGAGGCCTTGAGTGCGACGTTGCCGACAAAACCATCGCAGACGATAACCTCCGCATCACCTTTATATATACCATCCCCCTCGACGTTGCCGACAAAATTCAGGCCCGAATCTTTCAGCAGTTCGCCGGCCCGCTTGACTACATCATTTCCCTTGATGTCTTCCTCGCCGATATTCAGGATGCCGACGGTCGGCAGATCCTTGTGCTCGATGGCCGCCACCAAGGAAGCGCCCATGATGCCGAACTGCAGAAGGTGTTCGGGAGTGCAATCGACATTGGCCCCCAGATCGAGGACGTGAACGTGACCGGAGACGGTCGGTAGGACGGCACAAATCCCCGGCCGGTCGATTCCGGGAAGCATTTTAAGCACGAAGCGGGAAATCGCCATGAGCGCCCCCGTATTACCAGCCGAAACACAAGCGTCAGCCTCGCCGCTTTTAACCAAGTCAAGGGCAACCCGCATCGATGAATCCTTCTTGTTGCGGATAGCAAGCGCGGGCGACTCATCCATGACAACGATTTCGCTGGCATGGTGAACTGTAATACGCTCCCGGCTTCCATCGAGAAGGGGTTGAATTTTGTCCTCTTGACCCACGAGGATGGCATGCACATCGCTGTGCTTGCGCACGAAGTCGAGTGCTGCCGGCACGGTCACTACGGGGCCAAAGTCCCCGCCCATGCAGTCAATAGCTACAGTAACTGTCATCCGGAAAAAGGCAAAAGAAAAGGCAGGCGCCCCGAAATCGGGGATTCTACCCGCCTATTCGGGGAGCCTTGCTTACTCGCCCGTACCCTTGGCAACCTTCTTGCCGCGATAGTAGCCCGAGGGGCTGATATGGTGGCGCAAATGAACTTCGCCCGTCGTTGGCTCAACTGCCAGCGGCGGATTGGTCAGAAAATCGTGGGCACGATGCATGCCGCGCTTGGACGGGGATTTTTTGTTCTGTTGAACGGCCATAACTTACTCCAGATATCAAATTTACGATGCCTTGCCTTTAAAACCTTTGAGCACGGAGAACGGAGAAATTTTTCCATCCCCCTGCCCCGCCTCGGGCAATGCACATCTCTCATGCCTAGGCGCGACAGGCAGGCTGAGGATTACCTCGTCTTCAATCAGCGCCAATACATCAACTTCGCTCTGCGCTGGCAAAAAATCCTTGGTATCGTCCTCGATTTCTTCCTGCGTCAGACTGTCTTCGTCGTCTACAAACTCCAGCACACTTTGCACATGGAGAGGAAAATCCACTCCTTCAAGACAACGTTGACAACGCACGGAAAGCATTCCATCCAGCTTCAAAACCAGTTGCGGCCTACTGCGGGCACCCCAACCACCTTCGACTCGATATTTCAAATTACCCGCTGTATCCGCGAGCAAATCGATCGTTCGTGTGAGGCTGGCGACGGGCAATTCGCCTTCCAGCGACCCCGTTTGCCGTGCAAAAGCCAGAGTATCAATGGCAGTCCGTTGCGACATAAGGGGGGCATGATATTATTTTCGGATTTCAAAGTCAAAGACTAATAACAACGCAACTATCTGGATTTTTTTCGTTTTTTTATCTTGCCTTGAACGTGAAGGCATCTTCCATGATTTCACCAGGACCAACATGCAACTTGTTCTTGCCTCAACCTCTCCCTATCGACGTGAACTTCTGGCAAGACTCGGTCTTCCATTTGAAACCGCCAACCCCGAAACGGACGAATCCGCACTGCCCGGAGAAGCTCCCGAAGCGACGGCGCTCCGCCTTTCGGAGGCAAAAGCGCGCGCCGTCGCCAAGCACTTCCCAGAAGCACTGATCATTGGTAGTGATCAGGTAGCCCATCTGAACGACCAAGTATTCGGCAAACCTGGAAGCCACGAACGAGCGACTGAGCAACTAAAATTGATGCGCGGCCGCACGGTCACTTTTTTCACCGGACTTTGTCTTTTCAACTCCAAAACCGGCAAGGCACATACTCGCGGCGTCCCGGTGCGAGTGACCTTCCGCGATTTATCCGATGGCGAAATTGAAAACTACCTACGCAAGGAGCAGCCCTACAACTGCGCGGGCAGCGCCAAATCGGAAGGCCTGGGAATTGCACTTATTGCAAGATTAGAGGGGGACGACCCCAATGCTCTAATAGGACTCCCGTTGATCGCTCTGTGTGATTTACTCAACAATGAAAACGTTTCTGTTTTATAAACAAGATATTGTAATGTATTATTAAAGTTATTTATGCACAAAGGCACCCTTTATCTGATTCCCGTTCCGCTTGGCTTATCACCGGTCGAAGCAGTTTTGCCAATCACCGTGAGAGACTGCGCCAGAGGGTTGAAATATTTCATCGCCGAGAATGCCAAATCGGCGCGTGCTTTCTTGAAATCCCTGCCCTGCGATACTCCACTTCAACAAATTGATATTCAGGAACTCAACGAACACACGCCTACTGCCGCACTTTCCGGGCTGATCAAACCGTTGCTTGAAGGAAACGATGCCGGATTAATTTCCGAAGCAGGATGCCCCGCGGTCGCAGACCCTGGTGCCGGCTTCGCGGCCTTGGCGCATCGCGAAGGCATCCGAGTCGTTCCTCTGGTCGGCCCGTCCTCAATCCTTCTTGCCTTGATGGGATCTGGACTGTCCGGACAGAATTTTGCGTTTCACGGTTACTTACCAGCAAAGCACGAAGCGCGACAAAAGAAAATCAGAGAACTTGAGAAAGACTCACTGCAGGAAAAAAGGACGCAAATATTTATCGAAACGCCGTACCGCAACATCCAGATGTTGGAAACCCTGATAAATACTTGCTCAACTACGACACGAATCTGTGCCGTCACCGACCTGACCCTGAACAGCGAATCGATCATCACTCGTACGCCTCCGGAGTGGAAGCAGCACAACCTCCCCTCCATTGACCGCCGTCCGACAGTCTTTCTATTACAAGCGTGATGAGCAGCTCAAGTTAACGAAATGCAGTCCTGTTGCCTCCGAGAAGCCAGAAGAACAATCCTTGAGCCGTTTCTGCGCCAAGCCGCTTGGCAAAACGTTCGGCAATATTTTCCTTGACCGAATAATCGAGGATATTTTCGGCCTTGATTACATCCCGCGCGACCGAATCCACCGTTCCATAATCATCTGCCAATCCTAGCTGAACGCTTTGACTCCCCGTCCACATCAACCCCGAAAACATTTCCGGCGTTTCCTTGAGACGCTTGCCGCGCCCTTTGCGCACAACCTCGATGAATTGCTTGTGAATTTTGTTCAATAGCAATTTAGCATGATCCTTTTGTTTTTCATCTTGCGGGGAAAAGGGATCAAGAAACCCTTTGTTTTCACCAGCAGTTAACAATCGCCGCTCAACACCCAGCTTATCCATGATGCCGGTAAAGCCAAAACCGTCCATCAGAACACCGATCGAACCGACGATGCTGGCCTTGTCGACGAAAATCTTGTCGGCTGCCGACGCGATGTAGTATCCACCCGACGCGCAGACGTCCTCGACAACAACATAGAGTGGAATATTAGGATGCTTTCCCCTTAAGCGAACGATTTCGTTGTAGACAATCCCTGACTGGACAGGACTGCCACCTGGGCTGTTGATACGCAGGATGACGCCCGCCGTCCCCTTATCCTCGAAAGCCGATTGCAAAGCGCCGCTAATCTTGTCGGCCGAGGATTCGCCAGTAGCCTGAATGGTGCCGCGTACGTTAATCAGTGCCGTGTGTTTGCCATCGACTAGCTTCTCCGCCCCCCCCCAATCGACAAAAACCACCAGCACCGCCGTCAGGTAAGCGAAAAAGATCAATTTAAAAAAAATCCCCCAGCGACGCTTCACCTTTTGCTCCTGTAACGAAGCAAGGCTGATCTTCTCGATAAGTTGCCGCTCCCACATCGGATCTTTTTCAGGATTTTCCACGATATTTACTCAGTCAATATCCAATCGCCATTGCGGCTGCAATAACACTATACAGCGTGTAAGCGTTATCGCTCGGTGTCAAGCAAATCCCCGCAACCATTCTGCAAGCTCATCTACATTACGCGCGCAGGCTAGTGGATTCAATGCCGCGAGTTGGGATGAAGGGTGAGCACCGTATTCGACCGCTAGCGCAGACACTCCAGCGTTTATGGCCATTTGCAAATCATGAGTCGTATCGCCAATCATCAAGGTGCGTTCCGGATCAATAGAAAGCTCTTCCATCAATTCTTCGAGCATCTGAGGATGTGGTTTCGAGAAACACTCATCAGCACAGCGAGTCGCTGAAAAATACGGCCCAAGCCCAGAATTCAGCAAAGCCCTGTCCAGACCGCGCCGGCTTTTTCCAGTCGCCACGGCTAATGTGAAGCCAGTTGCATGAAGTTCGGCGATCAACTCGGCTGCGCCGTCGAAAAGAGTCAACTCATGGTCGCGCGAAAGATAATGATGTTTGTAACGCTCGATCATTTCCGGAAAACGGTCTTCGGACAGATCCGGTGCTGAATGCCGCAGAGCATCGGACAGTCCGAGACCTA
The DNA here is from genome assembly GCA_964575415.1 of uncultured Propionivibrio sp. GTDB lineage: Bacteria > Pseudomonadota > Gammaproteobacteria > Burkholderiales > Rhodocyclaceae > Propionivibrio. The sequence continues at coordinate 6,087 of CAZNQL010000026.1, read as the reverse complement.
TGACGTAACTGGCATGCTGCGCCGAAGGTTCGGGAAGCCCGAGGTCGCGACATGAGGCCTGCACCGCTCGGACGATGGCGCCGGTGGAATCAAGGAGCGTTCCGTCCCAGTCGAAGACGATCAGGTCAAATCTTTTGGCCATAATCTTGCGTTTCACTCATTGAAATTTTTTTCAGAAAAGAATCGAGTGCTTGGGGCAAAGGGGCTTCAAACATCATGTCTTCACCATTAAGTGGGTGCGGTATTTGCATTTTCCAGGCATGCAGGAACATGCGCTTTAACCCCTTCCTGACAAGGTCTTTATTCAAGGAAAAATCGCCGTACTTTTCATCACCGGCGATCGGAAATCCAAGATGCGCCAGATGGACGCGAATCTGGTGGGTGCGACCGGTCTTGAGTTCCGCTTCGAGCAGACTGAAATTCTCCCAGCGTGCAAGCATTCTAAATACGGTATGGGAAGCCTTGCTCTCTTCCGAAACACGGACGCGTCGTTCCCCGTTTTCGAGAAGATACTTAAATAGAGGCAATTTGACATTGCGTAGCGGATCCATCCACCGTCCCCGGACCAGAACCAAATAACGCTTGTCGGCACCACGCCCGCTGCCTCCCTCGCGAAACATGTCGTGAAGTGCCGTCAGCGCCGAACGCTTTTTTCCAATTAGTAGCAACCCGGAAGTTTCGCGATCGAGGCGATGGGCCAACTCCAGGAAGCGTGCCTGTGGCCGCTGCCGGCGCAACGCCTCAATGACGCCAAAGCTGACGCCGCTGCCGCCATGCACCGCGATTCCCGCTGGCTTGTCGATAACCAGCAAGGCATCGTCTTCATAAACGACTGGGAGATCGGCCTTGATTTCGGCGCCGGCGACGATTTCCTCTTTCTTCAGGGCGATCCGCACAGGAGGAATACGCAGGCAGTCCCCAGACTGCAAACGATAGGAGACATCGACACGTTTACTGTTAACGCGAACCTCTCCGCCACGGACGATGCGATAGATATGGCTTTTGGGCACACCCTTGCAAATCTTCAACAGATAGTTATCGAGACGTTGCCCCTGTTCGTCTTCGCTGATCATGGCCTGAGTCACGGAATTTTTGCTTACTTCGGCCATTTTGAATATACTGATCCTGATTTGTGTCTCGCGTTGAAAGAGGCACTGACCCGTGAGACCGTCGAGCGGCGCCGAATGTTTAGGAAGCGACGCACTTTCCGGCAGGCATCAGCCGCCTCTCTTGTGCCAACCTGCACAAGATCAAACAGCACAAATCACCTGGTTAAGTACGCTCACCAAAAGTAGCGATACTACTTGATTTGCGCGCGCCTGACACGCTCGGAACGCCCCAAGCAGATTCGCGGACCTTGATTCATCAGGGTTTGAAATAACGGATTTAGCGAGATATCTCCATTAGTTGCCCGACCGGAAAGCCCATGAAGCCTCCCTTCCCCAACTAATTCGTCGCTTCCTGCAGGAGGCGCTCCCCGTCCGTAATTGCGCGCGGGAGCCCATATGAAACGTATGCTTTTTAATGCGACACAGGCTGAAGAACTTCGTGTCGCCATTGTGGATGGTCAACGTCTTATCGACCTCGACATTGAATCAGCCGCCAAGGAACAGAAAAAAAGCAACATCTACAAGGCCGTTATCACCCGTATCGAACCCAGCCTTGAAGCAGCCTTTGTTGATTACGGTGCAGAACGCCACGGATTTCTCACGTTCAAGGAAATTTCGCGCTCCTACTTCCAACCCGGCGTCGAAGCCAATCGCGCCACCATCAAGGAAGCCCTCCGCGAAGGCCAGGAACTGATCGTTCAGGTCGACAAGGACGAACGCGGCAACAAGGGTGCGGCGATGACGACGTTCATCAGCCTTGCCGGACGCTATCTCGTATTGATGCCGAACAATCCCCGCGGCGGCGGCGTATCGCGCCGTGTCGAGGGCGACGAACGCGCCGAGTTGCGTGACGTCATGGATCAGCTGCAGGTGCCGCAGGGCATGAGCCTGATCGCCCGTACTGCTGCTATCGGTCGGAATGCCGAAGAACTGCAATGGGATCTCAATTACCTGATGCAGCTGTGGAAAGCGATTGAGGGCGCAGCCAACCAGCAGAAAGGCGCTTTCCTCATTTATCAGGAAGGTAGCCTGGTCATTCGCGCCATCCGCGACTACTTCCAACCCGACATCGGGGAAATCCTGATCGATACCGACGACGTCTTCGAACAAGCCCGCCAGTTCATGTCGCACGTCATGCCGGCCACGGTTAACCGGATTAAGCGCTATCGCGACGATGTCCCTTTGTTCTCGCGTTTCCAAATCGAGCACCAGATCGAGTCGGCGTATTCGCGCCAAGTCAACCTGCCGTCGGGTGGAGCCATCGTCATCGACCATACTGAAGCTCTGGTTTCGGTCGACGTCAACTCCGGCCGCGCTACGCGCGGCTCGGATATCGAGGAAACGGCATTCAAAACCAATCTGGAAGCCGCGGAAGAAGTCGCTCGCCAGTTGCGCCTGCGCGATTTGGGTGGCTTGATCGTCATTGACTTTATCGACATGGAAAACCAGCGCAATCAGCGCGAGGTCGAGAACCGCCTGCGCGACAGCCTGCGGCTTGACCGGGCCCGTGTGCAGACCGGAAAAATCAGCCGCTTCGGTCTGATGGAGCTTTCACGTCAACGCCTGCGTCCGGCGCTGGCAGAAACCAGCTATATCCCCTGCCCCCGCTGCACTGGCACCGGCCATATCCGCAGTGCGGAATCCGCTGCCTTGCACATTCTTCGCATCCTCGAAGAAGAAGCAATGAAGGACAACACGGCGGCCGTGCATACGCAAGTGCCAGTCGATGTTGCAACTTTCCTGCTTAATGAAAAGCGCCAAGACATCCAGTCGATCGAGTTGCGCCACAAGGTCAGTCTGTTGCTGATTCCGAACATCCACCTGGAAACGCCGCAGCACACGATCGTTCGCCTGCGCCATGACGAAGTTAATCAGGAAGACTTGCAACAGCCGTCCTACCGGATGGTCGACATGCCGTCTGAGGAGGCAAGCAAGCAACAGGCCAAAGCAGGTGAAAGCAAGGCGCCGCGCCAAGAAGCCGCAATCAAGGGAATCACGCCCAGCCAGCCAGCCCCCATCGTTCCCGAAAAGATCAAGGAAACGGAAGAAAAACCGGCAAAGGGTTTCTTTGCCACAATTATTTCCTGGTTTGGCGGTAGCGACGAACCTGCACCGACGCCGCCGACACCCGAAAAGAAACCTCGCGCCACCTCGCAACGCGACGGCCAACGCGACGGACGGCGTGGTGGCCGTAATGGCGCCCGCCGTGAAGAGGAGCGGGAAGTCCGCGAATCTCGTGCCATCCAACCGAACGCCAATCGCGAAGAAACCGCGAAGACGCGCGAACCGAGGGAACCACGTGAAACCCGTCGCCAGCGCGGCGAACCGCGTCCGGAGCGGAAAGAGTCGGCAGCCAATGCCCCAGTCGTCGAGACTGCCACATCGATCACTGCAAATACCCCGGAATCCGTAGAGAAAACGGCCGAAGAAAACAGCAGCAACTCCCGTCGCCGCGGACGCCGTGGTGGCCGCCGCGATCGCGGAGAACGCACCGAGAAACCGAACGGCGAAATGGCTGCACCGGTTCAGGCCGCAGAGACCGAAATTGAGGCAGAAACGATGCCGGCGATAACCGCCTCCGTCGTTGAATCTGCGCCTCTGCCCACCGAACTGCCGGCGGCAGTGGTTGCCGACGTCTCCTCCCTGAGCGTTCCGGAAAAGCAGGAAACTGAGGCATCGCCAAACGAAACCATTTCCACCCAGCTTTCAGCCGCTGAGCTGACTTCCGAAACCGAAGCCGCGACAACGAGCACGGTAGCCACTGAAATCGTGCCGCCTTCCGTCGCTCCCGAGATTGCGGAAATTTCCGTGGAGGCAACACTGCCACTCGAATCGGTGGTCACCGAAGTCGTTGAAGCGGAACCGCTCCAAGTCATCAAAACACCGGAGACGACCATCGAAGTCAGCTTGGCCGATATCGAACAGGCACTCGAAAGCAGCGGTCTAGTCATGATTCAGACAAGCACCGACAAGGTTCGCCCATGGCAGCCTCAAGACGTCGAAGAGGTCGCACCCGCACCGCGCCGCCGTCGCAAACCGACCGTCGTGGTTTCTGATGAACCCATGGAGATGATTGAGACCCGGCATCCTCAAAAGGCCATCGAAAATCGTTAGTCAAACTGGGCGCTGCGGCGCCCAGTTTCATTTCGACTCGATAGATCCGATCAAGACAACAAAACGTGATTACTGCGTTTTTTCCGGATCGGTATCGTGTTTGGCTGCGCCGAACAACAACGTCTTGATCCGGAAAAACTCGTCGCGCGTTTCAGCGGCCTTTTCGAACTCCAGATTCCTAGCATATTCTGCCATTTCCTTTTCCAGGCGCTTCAACGTTTTCGTCAGCGCTTTCTCGTTCATCCCTTCGTAAGTTGCCTGCTGCTGTGCTGCTTTGAGTTCGCGCTGCGCGGAAGAAGAATCATAAACACCGTCGATGATATCCTTGATACGCTTGGTGACGCCGGTTGGCGAGATCCCGTGTTGCGTATTGAATGCGATCTGTTTTTCGCGCCGCCGCTCGGTTTCCGAAATCGCGCGCCGCATCGAATCCGTAACTTTGTCGGCGTAGAGAATCGCCGTACCGTGGATATGCCGCGCTGCCCGACCGATGGTCTGGATCAGCGAGCGCTCGGAACGTAGGAACCCCTCCTTGTCGGCATCGAGGATGGCCACTAGTGACACTTCGGGAATATCCAGCCCTTCGCGCAACAAATTGATGCCAACGAGAACGTCGAAGGTGCCAAGGCGCAGGTCGCGGATGATCTCGACGCGCTCGACCGTATCGATATCGGAATGCAGATAGCGTACCCGGACGCCATTTTCGCCAAGATAATCGGTTAATTCCTCGGCCATGCGCTTGGTCAGCGTGGTGACCAGGACGCGCTCGCCGGCCGGGACACGCAGCCGGATTTCGGAAAGCAGATCGTCGACCTGCGTTGCTGCTGAACGAACCTGGATCACGGGATCGACGAGGCCGGTCGGACGCACCACCTGCTCGACCACCTGCCCTTGATGCGTTTTCTCGTATTCCGCAGGCGTTGCCGAAACGAAGATCGTCTGATAAAAGAGCGCCTCGTATTCCTCGAACTTTAGCGGCCGGTTGTCGAGTGCGGATGGCAAGCGGAAGCCGTAGTTGACTAGATTCTCCTTGCGCGAACGATCGCCCTTGTACATGCCACCGACCTGCGGAATTGCCACGTGCGATTCATCGATGAACATCAACGCGTCCTTCGGCAGATAATCGAGCAAGGTCGGCGGCGGCTCCCCGGCTTGCCGTCCGGACAAGTGCCGCGAATAATTCTCGATCCCCTTGCAGAATCCGAGCTGGTCGAGCATTTCGAGATCGAATCGCGTCCGCTGCTCGATGCGTTGCGCTTCGACCGCACGCCCCTGCGTGTTGAAGTATTCGATGCGCTCACGCAGTTCCGCCTTGATCGCCTCAATCGCCCGCAGCACCGTGGCGCGCGGTGTTACGTAGTGCGACGACGGAAAGACGGTGAAGCGGGCCAGCCGTTGCTGCATGTGCCCGGTCAGCGGATCGAAAAATTGCAGCCCGTCGATCTCGTCGTCGAACAGCGAAATGCGCAACGCGTGTTCGGCATGCTCGGCCGGAAAAACGTCGATGACGTCGCCGCGCACGCGGAAGGTGCCGCGGTGGAAATCGGTTTCGTTGCGCTCGTATTGCATTTCGGCTAGGCGCTTGATCACGTCGCGCTGCCCCATGCGGTCGCCGACCCGCATGGTCAGGATCATCTGGTGATACTCGTCGCGGTCGCCGATGCCGTAGATGCAAGACACCGTGGCGACGATCACGCAATCGCGCCGCTCAAGCAGGCTCTTGGTCGCCGACAGACGCATCTGCTCGATGTGTTCGTTGATCGACGAATCTTTCTCGATGAAGAGATCGCGCGCCGGCACGTAGGCTTCCGGCTGGTAATAGTCGTAGTAGGAAACGAAATACTCGACCGAGTTCTCCGGGAAG
>CAZNQL010000025.1:0-31011 GCA_964575415.1 uncultured Propionivibrio sp. | reverse complement strand
TTGCGCAGATGTCGGAAGAAAGCAGTGCGGCCGCCGCCAACAGCGCGCAGGCAGCACAGGATCTCAACCGTCTGGCCGCCGAAATGAAACAGATCGTCAGCGCCTACAAACTGGGATAATCTGCAAACTCATTCACCGCTTGCAACGCATATGCCGCACACGCTCCCCGATTCCGACACCTACTACATGGGCATAGCCTTCGCCGTGCGCGAAAAGGCCAACTGTACCGGCAACCGCGTCGGCGCCGTCATCGTACGCGACAACCGGGTCATCTCGACCGGCTACAACGGCGTTCCGGAGGGGATGCCGAATTGCCTCGACGGCGGTTGTTTGCGTTGCAGCAACCCGAACGGTCAATTCAGCAGCGGCACCGGCTACGACCTATGCATCTGTGTCCATGCCGAACAAAACGCGCTGCTCTCCGCAGCGCGTTTTGGCATCGCCGTCGAGCACGACCTCTACTCCACGATGCGCCCGTGCTTCGGTTGCGCAAAAGAACTCGCCCAGGCCAAAATTCGTAATATCGTCTATCTCCATCCCTGGATACCGAGCGATGCCGATCCGATCATGGACTCCCTGAAAAAGGCCGAGTACGAAAAACTGATGGCCCGCTTCAACGTTCGCCAGCTTTCCATTGAAGACCCGCGCGCCGAATGCGCCGTCTCGACACTGCGCAACAAGACCAAACAGATCTGCTGCTAAGCAAGCGCTGAAATAATTGCCGAGGTGGTAAAAAGGCGGTTTCGTAACCGCCGCACCTCAATAACGTCGATGTACGGCGTTCACGCATAATTCACAAAAGTACGCTCACGCAGGATTTTTCAGCCCCTTGATCATTCCACTCTGCCTGCGAATCCTGGCTGCAATTTCTCCGCAACCTCGTCCCCCATTACCAAAAAGCGACAGCATTCCGCAAAGCGCTTTCCTACCCTTCCCCCCCGGCGGGAGTAACATGACCATGCGCCCTGCTTCTGGCGCTATCGGAAATGGCCCCATGAAATCGATCACCCGCTTCCTGCCTCTCGCCATCATGACCTGCTTGTCGGTCATTGCAATTTGGCACGGTCCGATCGCCCAATTTCCCGACTATCATGACTTCGCCGATAAGACGGCTCGTTTCGGCATACCGTATTTCGCCAACGTGCTGTTCAATCTCGGTTTTGCGCTCGTACCGCTCTGGGTCTGGCTAAGGCTGACGACTTTGGGCAATGCGACACGGCTTGGATTCGGATGGTCGGGTTATCGTCTATTCCTGATCGGCGTATTCCTCACCGCATTCAGTTCGGGCTGGTATCACTTGGCCCCCGACAATGTCCGCCTCGTCGGGGATCGCCTGACGATCGCGCTGGCTTGCGCCGGCCTGCTGGCCGGCGTTTGGGGTGATACGCAACGAAGAAGCAGCAAGCGCCTCGCAGTCATACTGTCGGCTTCTGGACTCTTCAGCGTCGTTTGGTGGTACGCAACGGAACTTGCCGGCATCGGCGACTTACGCCCGTATATCTTGTTTCAGATCGCCCCGATCATCATGATACCGTTATGGCAATGGATTTACGGCAGCGACCGAGCCGACCGCATTGCATTCAGTATGGCGCTGATTCTCTATGCCGCCGCAAGGTTGGCCGAAATTTATGACCATGAAATCGGTGCATTGCTGGTCGTACTTACAGGCCATACGGTCAAGCATCTACTCACGACCGTCGCCGTGGCATTGATTGCCTGCCAACTGGTAACCCGCGTCCGACAGCAAACGTGAACACACGACCAGGCGCGCCACTTACCGTAGACCTCTGGAATATTGCGCCCGCCACTTCCGGCCTGCGCGACATTGGCCTCGACCGCCGGTCGATTCAGCGTTTTTTCAGATTTTCTTGACGTCGATATTCAGCGTCAGGATGCGATAGGCGATCTGGCGCGGCGTCATGCCGAGCAGGCGGGCGGCGCGCGCCTGCACCCAGCCAGCCTGTTCGAGGGCGGCAATGACGCGCGAACGCTCGTCGAGACCAGCATCGTCGACCACCCCCGGTAGCGGAATTGCGTGCGCAGACGATGACGACGGCGGCATACTCCAGGTCGAAGGCGGCATGCCCGAATCGCGATGGCGATCGACCTGAATCAAATCGGCGTCAATCTTTCCGGATTCGCACATCACCGAAGCCCGCTCCAGACAGTTTTCGAGTTCGCGGACATTGCCCGGCCAACCGTACTGCGTCAGGCGCCGGATTGCAGCGTCGGTAATGGAAAGTTTACGTCCCTGCAACTCGCCGATACGACTGACCAGGAAGGTCGCCAGTTCCGGAATATCCTCCGGCCGATCGCGCAGGGCCGGCAGGTTGATCGGCATGACGTTGAGGCGATAGTACAAGTCTTCGCGAAAATCGCCGCTATCGACGGCAGCCTCAAGGTTTCGGTGCGTCGCGGCGATCACGCGCACGTCGACCTTGAGCGTACTGGTGCCACCGACGCGCTCCAGTTCGCCTTCTTGCAGCACGCGCAACAGCTTGGCCTGGAAGGCCGGCGAAATTTCGCCAATCTCGTCGAGAAACAGGGTACCGCCGTTGGCGGCCTCGAAGCGCCCACGCCGTGAGGAAACCGCACCGGTGAACGCCCCCTTCTCGTGCCCGAAGAGTTCCGATTCGAGCAGGTTTTCCGGCAGCGAGGCGCAATTGAGACGCACGTAGGGCGCATTCGAGCGCGGCGAATGGTAATGGATGGCGTTGGCGATGAGTTCCTTGCCGGTGCCGGTCTCGCCGCGCAGCAGCACCGTCGTGTTCCAATTTGAAACCATGCGCGCCTGATCGAAAACGCGGCGCATCGGCGCCGAGCGGCCGACGATGTTGTCGAAGCCGTACTGGTGCTGCACCGTGCGACGCAGGCTGTCGCGCTCATCGGCCAGGGTTTTCTTTTCCTTTTCGATGTCGAGCGACAGGCGCACGCTCTGCCCGATCAGCTTGGCGATCATCTCGACGAAACGCGTCCGTTCTTCGAGCAAGCCGTCGTCCGGGGTATTCGGTTGTACTGCGATCACCCCCTGAAGATTGCCACCGAGGCTGATCGGCGCGGCGATGAAGGGCAGCCGGTGATCGTACAGCCCCGTCCGATTGAGAAAGCGCTTGTCGTCGCCAGTACGCGCCAGGGCGATCGTCTTCTTTTCCTCGAGGATCAGCCCGAGTAAGCCCTCGCCGGGCTGGTAACGCACGGCCGCGTGCTCGCCCAGCTCGCTTTCGTCGAGGCCATTGACGGCATTGACGACAAGCGAGCCGCTCTCCGGATCGAGGACGGTGACCATGCTACGGCTCATGCCGGCCTGTTCGTCGAGCGCGCGCAGCACTTCACATAGCGTGTGGCGATAATCGAGCGAACGCGAAAGGATCTCGCCGACGCTGTACAGCGTTTCCAACTCGACACGACGCAGGACGCTCAGATTGAGATTGGCGGAAGCGCTCATCATCGTCATGCTTTCACCAGCCCGGGCAGAATGACACGAATGCGGCAACCGCCTGTCGCCTCCGGATCGATTTCAATAAAACCGTCATGGTCGGCGACGACCTGCTGCGCCATCGACAAGCCGGTGCCCAGATGCTGTCCGCCGACATGGCGTGTCGAAAAGAATGGCTCGAAGACCTTGTACCTCAAGTCGGCGGGGATACCGGGACCGCTATCCTCGACGAGAATTTCCACGCTCCCGTTGTCGGAACGCGTAACCACGGAAAGTTCACGTTCGCGCCAACCCTTGGTATTCATGGCGTCGACGGCATTTTCGACAAGCGCCTTCAACATCGCGCGCAGACGGTTCGGGCAGGCATTGACCGGCGGCATCACGGCCTGCGGCGACCAATGCACGGAAATGCCGGCGCTGAGCATTTGGCGTGTCGTGATGTCGAGCACGTCGCGCATTACCTCGTTGACGTTGACCGGCGTGCGCGGTTCGGGTCGGTGTTCGGGAATCACGTTGCGCAGGCTTTCGAGCGCTTCCTTGCCGGCCTGCAACGCATCCATCAGCGCCGCGCCGGCAGGCGCCGCAACGCCACGGCGCTCCAAGGTTCCGACAACGGAATCCATGACGTTGATCGGTCCTTCGAGCTTGAACACTGCCGCCGAAAGCGTCTCGCGCAGACCGTCGACCCGCCCTTCCTCGGCAACCATGGCCTGCAGCAGCGCCATGCGCGTTTTTTCCTGTTCGGCGCGCAGGCGCGTCGTTTCTTTCGCCAGCAGCAGTAGATACAGATCTTCATGGTGCTCGAAGAAAGCGCCGGCATCGCCGTCCTTGCGCTGCACCCAGATACCGGAACACGAGAACCAGATCGGCGCGCCGGTCGTTTCGATACGGATTTCGCGCTCGCTGAACGCGTGCTTCCCTTCCTGCGGTGTCCCGAATCCATGCCCCAGATCGGCGCGCACGGCTTTGAGGATCAAGGTCGCCGGCTCGGCCATGCGCAGGTCGCCCATCAACCTCTTGTACTCGTGGTTGTCGAGAACGACCGAATCTTCGCCGTCTAGCAGCGCGATTACCACCGGCGCCGCATCGACGACCGACTCGATCATCGCCTTCTGGTCGGCCAGCTCGCATTCGAGACGGTGCAAAGTGGTCACGTCACGCTGGATGCCGAGATAGTTGGTGATCTTTCCCGCAGCATCGACCACCGGCGTGATCAGGAGATCGGCCAGATACTTGCTGCCGTCCTTGCGCCGGTTGACCAGGCGACCGCTCCACGGCTGTCCGGATGAAATCTGCGCCCACATGGCTCGATAGATTTCGGCAGGTGTCGATTTATTGGACAACACCGACTGATTGAGCCCGACCACTTCATCGACGGTATAACCCGTCGCCCGCACAAAAGCCGGATTGACGTAAATGATGTTGGCGTCGGCATCGGTAATCGAAATGGCGACATCCGCCTGCTCAACGGCCTGCTGGAATATCGCCGGCGCAATCGCCGCGCCCGCCTCTTTCATCGCATTCTTCGTATCTGACACCGCAAATGACCTCCTGTACGGATCATCGAAGCAGTTTTCGCGCCAACCGCAAATAATCGAGGCCGAGAACCAGTGTTTCTGTCGCATTTCCCGCAAAGTGTAGGACTTGCGACATCGCCAGCCGGCTGTTCCGGACCAATGCCGGCATGCCGAACACCGCCGCCGCCCCCCGTTACGGTGCGGATTTGCGACCGATTGCACACTTTAGGTGATTCAAGCGTCATCCATTGGCACGAATCGTGATTCAGGTGAGAACGAAAGGTTCGGACACCGTCATGAGCGAATACATCTTCCTGATCATCACGACCGCTTTGGTCAACAACGTCGTCCTCGTCAAGTTTCTTGGCCTGTGCCCCTTCATGGGCGTCTCCCGGCGGATCGACAGCGCGCTCGGCATGAGCATGGCAACAACCTTCGTCATCATGCTCGCCGCCTCCATCTGCTGGATACTCCAACACTGGCTGCTGACCCCGCTCGGACTGGGCTACCTGCGCATCCTGACCTTCATCCTGGTCATCGCCACCGTCGTGCAATTCACCGAGGCGATCGTCAAGAAGACGGCACCCAGCCTGTACCAGATGCTCGGCCTGTACCTGCCGCTGATCGCCACCAACTGCGCCGTCATCGGACTCGTACTGATCAACACCCAAGAGAATCACAGCTTCCTCAAGGCGCTCGTCTACGACTTCGGCGCATCGCTCGGTTTCGCCCTGGCCATGGTCATGTTCGCCGGCATGCGCGAGCGCCTCGCACTCGCCCGCGTGCCTGCCGTGTTTGCCGGCGCCACCATCGCTTTCATTCTCGCCAGTCTGCTGTCGCTGGCCTTCATGGGCTTTTCGGGGTTGAACTTCAAATGAAAACACTACGACGCCTTCCCAAATCGAACGCGCTGCCACGCAAGAAATCCGTTAACTCGACTTCCGACGGATACAACGCTTCCCCGGCAAACCGTCGAAACAGTTCATCGTGCAGCGCACAGAGCAATTTTTCAACGGCGCGCTGGTCAATTAAACCGCTGCTGATGGAGGATCCGACATGATCGCCGCCATCCTCAGCCTGACGATCCTCGGTGCCGTGCTCGGCCTCGGCCTCGGCGTCGCAGCACGCAAGTTCGCCGTCGAGGGCGATCCGCTGGTCGATGAAATCGTTGCCTTGATGCCCGGTTCCAACTGCGGCCAGTGCGGCGTCGCCGGCTGTGCGGCGGCAGCGGCCATGATCGCCGAGGGAACGGCGCCGGTCACCTGCTGCCCGCCGGGTGGCAAGGCGCTTGCCGTGGCCCTGGCGGAAAAACTCGGCATCAGCTTCGACGCCGGATCGATGGTCGACGAAGGCCCCAAGGTTGCCTTCGTTGCCGAAGACATCTGTATCGGCTGCTGCCGCTGCATCAAGGTCTGCCCGACCGACGCCGTTATCGGCGCCGCCAAGCAGATCCACAACGTGATCCGTGAAGCCTGCACCGGCTGCGGCAACTGCGTCGAGCGCTGCCCGACCGAAGCCCTGACCATGAAACCGGTGCCGGTCACGCTGCAACACTGGGTCTGGCCAAAACCGGCCAGCGCAACGCAAGCTTGAGGATCGTCATGGGAATCGTCGAGAAAATCCTGCATAGCCTGAAAGCCCCGCACTGGGGCGTGCATCCGGACGACCACAAACGCCCGGCCGCCGACGCGCCGGTACGCACGCTGCCCCTGCCGAAAAAACTCTACCTGCCGCTGCAACAGCACGTCGGCCAGGCCGCCCGCCCGATCGTATTGGTCGGCGACAAGGTGCGCAAAGGCCAATTGCTGGCCGAAGCTCAAGGTCGCATTTCGGCGCCGGTTCATGCGCCGACCTCGGGAACCATCGCCGCCATCGGCGAAATCACCGCGCCGCACCCGTCCGGGCTGCCCTTCGTCGCCATCACGCTCGCCGCCGACGGTGCTGACAGTGCTATTGAAGTCGAAGTCCCAGCCGATCCCTTCGCCCTGTCGCCCGAGGCTCTGACCGATCGCATTGCCGCCGCCGGCATCGTCGGCCTCGGCGGCGCCACCTTCCCGTCGTCGGTCAAGGCTGCTCTCGGCAAGCGTTGCGCCGTCAGCACGCTGATCGTCAACGGCGGCGAATGGGAACCCTATCTCTCCTGCGACGACCGCGTCATGCGCGACCACGCCGCCGATATCGTCGACGGCATCCGCCTACTGATGCACGCGATGGGCGCCCGCGAAGCGCTGGTGGGCATCGAACGCAACAAGCCGGAAGCGATCGCCGCCGACCTGCTGGCCTTCGCCGGCCTGAAAAGCGAACCGGCGCGCCTCATCATGGGCGGGCCGATGATGGGCAACGTGCTCCCGCACGCCATGGTCGCCATCGTCAAGGGCACCTCCGGCATCCTCGCCATGCACGAAGACGAAATCGTCGAACACGCCCCCGGCCCTTGCATCCGTTGCGGCAGTTGCACGCAGGCCTGTCCGATCGGCCTGCTGCCGCTCGAAATGGCGGCCAACGTGCGCGCCGACAACCTCTCCGGCGCCGAAGCGCTCGGCCTGTCCGACTGCATCTCCTGCGGCTGCTGCGCCTACATCTGCCCGTCGCATATCCCGCTCGTGCAGTACTTCTCTCACGCCAAGGGCGAACTGTGGGCACAGGAACGCAGCAAGCTGCGCAACGACGCCGCCAAGCGCTTGGCCGCCGACCGCGTCGTGCGTCTGGAACGCGAAGCGAAGGAAAAGGCGGAAGCCGCGGCACGGCGCAAAGCCGAACGCGCCGCCCAGAAAGCCGCCGAAGCCGCCGCGCTGGCCAGCGCCCAGGCCGAGGCTGAAACCCAACCGGAAGCCACCTTGACGGAGAGCGCCTGATGAACGGCACCCTGCTATTTTCCGCCCTGGCGACGGCGCCGCACGCGACGACCGCGAACAGCGTCTCCCGCGTCATGCTCACCGTGGCGCTGACCCTTGTCCCCGCCACACTCTTTGGCTTCTGGCAATACGGCTGGTCAGCCATCGACTTGTGGATCGTGACCGTTGTCTCGGCGCTGGCCGGCGAAGCACTCTGCCTCAAGCTCGCAGAACGTAAGGCCTTGCCGACGCTGCTCGACGGCTCGGCGCTACTCACCGGCTGGCTGCTCGCCATATCACTGCCGCCCTGGGCACCTTGGTGGATCGGCGTTGTCGGCGGTTTCTTCGCCACCGTGATCGCCAAACAGGTTTTCGGCGGCCTCGGCTACAATCTCTTCAACCCGGCCATGGTAGCGCGTGTCTTCCTGCTCGTTTCCTTCCCGGTGCAGATGACCATCTGGATCGCGCCGCTCCCGATCACGGCGCAGACGGCACCGGGATTCGTGGACGGGCTGGCGATTTTGTTCTCCGGCGTGCCGCAACTCGACGCCGTCTCCAGCGCCTCGCTGCTCGGCTTCGCCAAAACCGAACTGTCGCGTGGCATCGACCTCTTCCACTCGCTCGCCGAAAACGGCGCGCCAATCAACTCGCTCTCAGGCATGCGCGCCGGCAGCCTCGGTGAAACCGCTTCGCTGCTGATCGCCGCTGGCGGCATGGTACTCGTCTTCCTGCGCATCATCAGTTGGCACATCCCGGTCGCCATGCTCGCCGGCATCGCCTTGCCGTCAGCCATCGCCCACGCCATCGACCCGGCGCGCTACCTCGACGCCACCACACATCTGCTTTCCGGCGGCGCCATGCTCGGCGCCTTCTTCATCGCTACCGACTACGTCACCTCGCCCAACACCAAGGCCGGCCAACTGATCTTCGGCGCCGGCTGCGGCCTGCTCACCTACGTCATCCGCACCTGGGGCGGCTACCCCGAAGGCGTCGCCTTCGCGGTACTGCTGATGAACGCCCTGACGCCGGTGATCGACCGCTACATCCGCCCGCGCATCCTCGGCCGGAACAAGCGCGGCGCCCCCCTCGACCCGGCCACGCAGAAGGTGAACTCATGACGACTTTGGCCGAATGGCGTACCCGTCTCGCCTATCAACCGCTATCCCTGGCCATCGCCGCACTGGCGACGAGTGCCGCGCTGGCCTTCGCCAACCGAATAACGCACCCAAGTATTGTCGAAGCGGAAAAGCGCGACTTGCAAACCTCCCTGTCCGAGGTGCTGCCTGTCGGCTACGCGGATAACGACCTGCTCCAAGACGCTATCGTCATTCCCGGCAGCGACGGCAAGCCGCTCACCGTCTATCGGTCGCGCAAGGCCGGCACCATCAACGGTGCCATCTTCAAGACCATCGGTTTGGGCTACGCCGGTGAAATCGTCGTTCTCATCGCCGTCGACACCCGGGGCACGATGCTCGGCGCACGCGTCATCAAGCACCAGGAAACCCCCGGACTCGGCGATAAGATCGAAGCCGCCAAGACCGACTGGATCCACGACTTCGAAGGCAAATCGCTCGCCTCGCCCCCTCCCGAAAAATGGCTGGTGAAGAAGGACGGCGGCATCTTCGACCAATTCGCCGGCGCCACGATTACCCCGCGCGCCGTCGTCAAGGCAGTCAAGGACGGCCTCGATTACTACGCCGCCCACCGCGAAGAAATCCTGACCGAGAAACCCAAGGCTCATTGAGGACAGAACAATGAACTACCGTGAAATCATGATGACCGGATTCTGGAAACAGAACATCGTTTTCACCAAAATGCTCGGCCTCTGTCCGGCCATGGCCGTGACTACCACCGGCACCAACGGACTCGGCATGGGACTGGCGACCACCGCCGTGCTCGTGTGCTCGAACACGATCATTTCGTCAATCCGCAACTTCGTTTCGCCGCAGGTACGCATACCCGTTTTCATCGTGCTCATTGCCACCCTAGTCACTCTCGTCGACATGAGCCTCAACGCCTGGATGCACGACCTCTACCGCGTGCTCGGGCTGTTTATTGCCTTGATCGTCGCCAACTGCGCCGTGCTCGGCCGCGCCGAATCCTTCGCCTCGCGCTCCCCGGTCCTCGTCTCGGCCTTCGACGGCCTGTGCATGGGCCTTGGCTTCACCGTCGCCCTCACCCTCATCGGCCTCGTCCGCGAACTCATAGGCATGGGCACCCTGTTCAGCCAGGCGAGTCTCCTGCTCGGACCGAACTTCGCCTTCCTGGAGATGAAGGTGATTCCGAACTACAACAGTGTGCTGATGATAATCCTGCCGCCTGCCGGATTCCTCGTTCTCGGGCTCATGCTTGCCGGCATCCGCGCCTTCGAGATGCGCACGGCACGCGAATCGGGAAATGCCGCCCCTGTGCCGGCCAGCCCCGGCTGCGACTAAGGAGAGAAAGCCATGCAAGTCGGCGTCGCCTATTCGGAACAATCCCGTCAAATCTGGCTGACCATCGAAGTACCGGACGATGCCACGGTCACCGATGCCATCCACCGCTCCGGGATCCTCGACATGTTCCCAAGCATCGACCTCGAAGCGCAAAAGGTTGGCGTCTTCGGCAAGGTCGTTAAACCCGACGCCGCACTGCGCCCAGGCGGCCGGGTCGAAATTTACCGCCCGATCACCTGCGACCCGCAGACCGTGCCGCGCCGCGACGGTGCCGCCGGTGGTGACGACGACTGATCAGGCCACATTCCCTACGACAAATCAAGAGTCACCGCAAAACAGCCCGGGGAGCGAAGTATCCAGGTAATGAAAAAATAGTTTGCTAATAATCCAAATAGAGCGCATAGTGCGACCAGCGTTTTTCAAGTAGTGTCGTTTTTTGTTGGTTTCTACCCGCAATTCTGCGGAGCAGTTCCCCAGTTACCTCGCCGTCTTGATTTTCGCCCCATTCTAGGGGCTATGCCCCGTTAATTTTCGGTGATTCAAGATATGGCAACAGGAACAGTCAAGTGGTTTAACGACGCCAAAGGGTTTGGCTTTATTACTCCCGACCAAGGCGGTGAAGATCTTTTCGCCCATTTTTCGGCAATTCAAGGCAACGGTTTCAAGACCTTGAAGGAAGGCCAAAAAGTCACGTATGACGAGACGACCGGCCCGAAGGGCAAACAGGCCGGCAACATTTACCCCGCCTGATCATCTGAGTTGGGGGCTTTCGCCTTCAACTTTCCGGGAAGGCCTGGCATAGACCAAACCTTCCCGCCACTCCCCAATTAAGGCGCAAATGGCCAAAGAAGAACTTCTTGAAATGCAAGGGGTGGTGGCTGAAATCATGCCCGACTCCCGCTTCCTCGTCACGTTGGAGAATGGTCATACGCTGGTTGCCTACACTGCCGGCAAAATGCGCAAGCACCATATTCGCATCATTGCCGGAGACAAGGTTACTGTCGAATTATCACCTTATGACCTGAGCAAAGGCCGCATCAATTTCAGACATATCGAGAACCGAGGCACTTCCTCTCCAAGGCCGCGACATAATTAAAACAACAAGAAGGTTTATGGAATTAAAAAAACAACGAGCAGTTGCGCAAAAGCGCTGCTCTGAAGCAGGCATCTGTGTCCTGCCTTATGGCAATGCATGGTGGCTTCTCGGGCAAGGCGTCAATCAAGTCGTAGGTGAATTAGCAGGGCTTTTCCCCTCGAATTTGGCTCGATTTGCCGTTACGCCAAGGTAGTTCACGAGTCATCACGACACCGAAAAGACCGTGATTAACGAGTGAGATGGGGCACACGAAGCACAACAACCGTGACCGATCATCACATCAGCCCATCTTGCAGACATCGCGCAAAGCCCCTGGATATCACAAATCTCTCTCGGAGATTTCGACCGCCGACGGCACCCCGCTTTTCGCAATCTCCTGATTGAAATACCAGCTTCGCCCCGACGAGGCCGAAGGCAGAACAATAAAAAACCCGCAAAGCGTTGAGCCGTGCGGGTTCTATATTACTGGCCAAAACGGAATTCGTTGCCCGTAAAACTCCAGCGCAGCCAGAGATTTAGAACGTTGTAGAGTACTCCATCGTAATGTAAGGTGTGTAACCGGCACTTGTTTTTGGCGATTTGGCTTGACCTGCCGACACCGACAAATATGCCGGGAGGAAATTACGAAAATTCAAGAAAGCCCCAATACGTTCCTCATGCGCCTCGCGATCCCCCGTGGCAATGATTTCGGGGCCAACCACATAACCTGAAAAATCCCTTCCGCCTCGCGCTCTCACCCAGTAACGATCACGCGCAGTTCCATAGGTAGCAATCAAATTGCCATAGTTTTGCGAAGAAAAATTTGTTTCCAAATCGACGCGCGCCTTGCCCCCCCAATGATTGCCACGGTTACGGTCAGCAATGTTTTTAGGGGACAAATCATGCTCCTCAAATTCCGCACCAATGTAAGAAAGCAAAACAAAGGAATCAAAGTTTTTCTTGTAACCGACCAAGGCTTCAAATGCCTTGTAATCGCCGTTAACATGGCCGCTGCTGACAGCAGTTGAATCGTATTTGTACCGACCACAAGCCGACAAATCGCGAAATAATTCCATCATCCAGAGGATTTTCACCGTAATGGCGCGTATACCCAAGATATCCGTAATTTGATTTTTCCCGGGCATCGATACCGACGAGGACTCCGTTCATATCTTGAGCAAATACAGAGGCACAAGATCCAAAGAGACACCCTGCCGCAAGAAGGGAAGCCACAATTTTCGTCCGCATTACCATATACTCCTTTAAGGTAAAATCTTAGCTATGCCCCTCATCCATCCTGGATAGGAGAAATTCTCTTGGTATTCTAACGCAAACCAAGCGAATCCCTTCTAAAATTAAGCAATTGCATGGACTGCGAATAGAGTTTCTGCCATCTTGCTGACGCAAAAACAACACTCCTCGCTGCCTACTCATTCGTAAACTCAAGAGACCGGCTCGAACGACAATAATGTGTATGCGACGCTCCCCTGCGCAAAATCTGCCTCCAACCGTGTAATTCCGCGGAAACGTTCTAGCCTGCACCGAACGTTTTACGGCAAATGAGGGCGTCTCGGATCGAATTCAAGCTCAACGATTTCAATTACTCCCCCCGTTTGCGGCAAGAAAGCACATTGGTAAGTACCGACAGGGAATCGCTTTCCAAAAAACGGGGCAAACGACAACGGATAACTGACATGCGATGTAAGAACTGGCGGTACATCCCTCCACACCATTCCCTCAGTTGCCGCATAAGGAATGCTCGGAGTAGCAACAGCCAATAATTTCAAAAAGCAATTATTAACGCGTTCGAGCTCTACGACTCGCCACGCATCGGGATCAAGCCGCGAGAGCAGCCAGCCCCCGCTCCCCGAATCGTAGCGATAACGTCCCGTTTCATCCATATTTACTTGTATTTTGAATGTCGTCGATGAGACCGATGGACGAAACGCTGGCGGCACACTCCCTTTCACCTCAACGAACCAAGTCGCCACCCCAAGCATCATGGTGGATAGCAGTTCATATGCCAATAAATTTCTCTGCCCAATAGAAACAAACTCGCCCACCGAGGGAACATCGGACGAAACCCAACGTAACCACGGCCCATCCGGATTATCAGTAGAAAGATAATTCGCCAAGCGGAAAGGATGCGTCGGCGCACCTGCTGTTGGCGCATTTTGAAATTGCAAATGCAAGTGAGGAAATGACGAGCGTCCAGAATTACCGACACGTCCGAGATAAGTTCCGACCTCAGTTCTCATTCCGTGAAAAACGGCAATCGAACCCTGCATAAAATGTGCAAGCATCACCCACCCACCATGATCCAGCCGAATGATGACGTAATTTCCCCAGTTATCCACAAAGTTCCGACACCCTAGAACGTTGTCCGGAACATCGTTTTTTATGCACTCAACCACACCGGAGATGGGCGAAATAACCGAGGCTCCCCAGATAGAATGCCCATCCAATCCAACGTCGACCTCCGGAAGTACAGCGGACTGAAAATCTAGGGCGTGTGACCAGTCTCCAACGTGAGTCTCTTTTCCGGAAAAGCCTTGGGAAATCCGAAGCGCGCCAACAACGGGAACCGCAAGCAATGGATCGCTCTTGCCAAACCGTTGTGATAAATAAGCATTTCTAGCCCATGCAAATTCGGGTGGGAAGCGAGATGAAACGTAGCTTTTGACAACGCTGTCCCGACCAGAAAGTGTCAGCGCCGCAATGCCGAGCCAGATCGTTAGTGTTAACGAAATCGGCAGATAAGCACTCGCCGCTCCTTGCAACCAGACTTGCAAAACAAATCCAAAAAAAGCGCAGATCATTCCTCCAGCAAGCGCAACCAGCAAACCGATACGCCCAGGCAAAAAAATGGACGCCCCAAGCGCCATACCGGAAATGAAGAAATTATAGGAAAGGGGTAAAAAGAAGTAGAGGTAGCCCATGGCTTGAATTGCCCAGGAAATGGCAACCCCCCCAGCCAGGCAACACACCCTGTGATGAATGCAGTTGGAGACCACAATAAGATTGCAAGGCAAACCAGTGAGCCAAAGAAAAATGAGGGTGAGTAAACCATTGCCCCCATCGATCGAACAAAGGCTTCAAACCATCCTACAACATCGACCAACAAAGGCCAGGGCGACATGGCATTGGCGGAAAGCACAGTACATTGCGGGCAAATCACAAACAGAGCGCTAGCAACTAGACAATACCCCGTCACGAGCAACGGGAAACGCCCCCCACCAAACAAAGACAGAATCCCCGCCGCAACGACCGCCGCAACGACCGCCGCAACTGCCGATGCGAATACCGCCACGAGAACCTGAACCCAGATTCCAAAGCTTGTCGCCCCTGTCAACCACGCAACGAGGATTGCCGCAAGAAAGGCATTCCCCTTAATACCGCCACCGACTTTCTGCACATCACTGACACGTAACAGTTGTTTGACAAAAACACCGACGACAAGTCCAAGCAAGGCAAACAGCCCGAAACGCAAATTCGAAAACAACGCCCCCCAAAGAATCAGCCCAATCCATGGATTCGGGATAAAAAATATGCTGCCGAGACCATGTCCGGCTTGCCGAAGAGCAAAAATCAGTATTCGCAGCACCCTATGGGTTTGTTCTGACATTTCCACATATCCGTACGCAAATTGAATGGACTAAAAGCGCCTCAAGCGTTCCGGAGATTGTTCCGTCGCGTCAATATTTTCCAGAACTTCACGTTTTCGAATCAACTCCGCCTTACCTTCATTAATTAGTACGACAGCAGGACGATAAGTAATAAATTGCATCGACTGCGTTATGTTGTAAGCGCCCACGGGATGAAGCGTTAATACATCCCCCAAGCTTAACGGCGGCAAATCAACGCTGTATCGCACCACATCAATGGCCATACAAAGCGGTCCATACAGGCGTGTCGGAATCAGCGGAAGATTACGCGACCGGTCCGGATAAACGTTGATCTGATACCACGCCCCAGTGTAGAGGAGGTTAACACCGGCATCGATCAGGTAACTCGATTTGGCCTCCTCGCCCAGAATCAGCTGCTCCTTGTAATCACGCGCGTTCATTTCCGCCCCGTTGAACAACGTGCGGTGAATGCCTTTAATCGCAACAACCGAGGTCAATAAATACCCCACCTCATCTACGAGGAACCGTCCGGTCTCAAACCTCAATTGCGGCCGCTGCTTAGCAGGCAACTCGTTCAGTATCGAGGTAATGTCATCGGCGTAGTTCTCAATTGGCGGAATCAACTGTTTCGGCGTGCCAATCATCCCGTGCAAAAGGCTTTGTGAAGGAAATCCACCACCGAGATTCAAGCAAGAAACAACGTGCTGATGCTCAACGCGAATCTGCTCCCGAAGGGCAACCAATTTCCTAGTTGCCACTCCATATGCCTTTGGATCAAGCACATACGTCCCGATATGTGTATGCAGTGTATGAAGCTTCAATTTGGGGTTGGCAATTATTCTCGCCGCCACATGTAAAGCCTCGCCAGCATCAACAGAAAAGCCGAACTTAGACCATACCGGTTTGATTCCTGCGTCCAACCACACTCGGATCCCAACATTTAGCGGCTTGGCAGCCCCATGAACAAGTTCTTCAATCAGGCATAATTCATCCCAATTATCAATCTGTATTAAAACCTCGTCACAGATGGCAACTTGCAGAATTTCCTTCGACTTGTAAGGCCCGTTGAACACAATGTCCTTACCAGGAACGCCTAATTTTCTAGCCTTCTGATATTCAAAATCAGAAACCACCTCGGCGATCCAGCCTTCCTGATGAAATATGCTGCAAATGGCGTTCAGATAATTTGTTTTGTATGACCAAGCAAAATTCGTATTGGGATAGCGACTCTGGAATACATCGCGGATAAAACGTGCTTTTTCCCGAATAACACGCTCCGAAAACACGAAAAGAGGAGAACCAAACTCCTTGATCAACTCACGGACCGGCACCCCATCAATTTCGCTTAATGAAGGAGTAGCCTCGCCTCGTGCAAGATAGTTTCGTTCGGCCGCTGCTTCGGAGCCAATTCGACCGAGTTCGTTACTGACCAAAGGCACTGTATATTCTGTCGACATTCGACCGCCTCTCGCTTTAGGATGAGTGATTTAGCAGACGTTCACCCTTGGTTGCCATTTCTACAAAATCAGAGAAATCTCCCACCAAATCCATGGTGTGCCGGATAAACATCTGCCCCGCTTGGCATTTCTCCAACTTGCTCACGCGCATTTTGAGCAAGCGTTCAAGCAATAACGCAGGAAGATTGGCTCCAATCTGAGACGGAAAATCTACCCAGGCTGGAAAGCGCGGATTAATCTCAAAGAGAGCGAATGGCCTACCTGCCGACTTGATGAATTCCATTTCAAACGGACCGTTCCACTTCAATCCCGAAATTATTTTGGCCGCTATTTCATCCAGTTCAGGGTTTTCGACAACGATACCGCCGTAGCCTTTACCGCTCGATGTCCTCAGAAGTTTGCGTATTGAACAACTGTGAAGAATCTTGCCTTTTCCATCGCCCACGCCCGTAATGTCATATTCCTCACCAACGACAACCTCCTGGACGATAATCGGCCAACCCCAAACACGCACAATCCCGCTATAGGCGCCGACAAGTTCGGAAGGTGAATTGACCAAGTGAGCATCATACAAACGGCCTTTGACGTAGACCGGATATCCGAGCTCCTGAGCATAAAAATCGATCTCGGCAGCATTAGTCGCAATCCGCGTTGTCGGCACACTCACCCCAATACGCTCGCAAAAGGCCGGCAAAAATGCTTTATGCCGAGCATTAAACGACGCCATGGTAGGAAGAATGCAATCAATCCCCACTCTCTTCAGCTCTTCCTGGATTGAAATGTAGTTCTCAATTTCCGAATCTAGACATGGAATGACCGCCCCAACGTCTTCCTTTTCTGCGACAACCAGAAGTCGTTCGAGAAGAGCGTGCTGGCCCGCACCCGGATAAGGAATCAAATATGCAGCATCCGGGTGATCAAATCCGGAACCGTACAAACTGCTCTCCAATGGATCATAGGACAAACCAATCACTCGGATTTCGGGGAAACGACGCCGCAAACCAGCAATCACGGAAGGCCCTGGCTGCGGGTTCTCCCCACGATGCAAGCCACTGACTGCCACTGTTCGAATTTTTCTTTTCATGACGATTACTTCGCCCCGACATTAACCAAACCAAGCATTACTAGTTCGTTCATCAAAAGTTCAACATCTCTGATAGCCGTTTTCTTATCAATTTTGTAGTACTCGCGCAGCACTGTGATCAGTTTATCCGCCTGAGTGCCGGCAGCTAATTGCTTCAATATGAAAACAGCACTCGGGCTTAAACGAAAAAACATCCCCGTCGCCGTATTCAGAACGAACTCATCACCATAAAACCGGACACCAGACAATTTCATCTGCAAGCTTTCATCAAACTTCCGAATTCTATTATTTGACAAAGTTCGGCTTTTCACGTTCGCCCTCTTTTACATTCCGGATGATTCATCAGCTTATCTTGGTCCCGATAAAAAGCCCCAGATTAAGATCACCTTAACCTAGGGCTGATATCGCTAACGGCTCCCGACGATAAGAGACCGAGGTTATTTCTTTTTCTTTTCTATGAACATATTCCAGTAATACTGGACGGGAGAAGTGATCCCCCCCACGTTGCTCCTGTAAGCGACTGGCTCGAAGAACTGCCCAAGAACACCGAAATACCCCATTTCCACGACGCGTTTTTGCACTGCACCCGCAATACGTTTGCGTTCATCCGGCCCGGCCTGCATGAAGCTGGCGCGCAGTTCCTCCAACGCCGGGTCTTTTGGCCAACCATACCACCCACGTTCAGGATCCCCTGAGAAGACGATGGAAGTTGGATCTGCCACGTCGGCCGCTAGCCACCACGTATGGAACATATTCCAGCCGCTCGGATCTGCGCGCCGTTTGGTTAATTCAGCCCATGTCATATCTTGGGTCTGAACGTTCATCCCGAGACTCCGAAGTTTATCGACTGTCACTTTTGTCAAAGCTGCAATCACCGGGCTATCCACGGGATTGAGTATTACGATGGGCACGCCATCGTAACCAGCGTCCTCAAGCAATTTCTTCACGGCATTCATGTCGGCTGCCGGCTTCATTTGATCGCTTTCTGCATCACTCGACAAAGGAGTTCCACATGGAAAAACGGAATAGCAAACGCGCCAGAATTGTGCATCGCCGAGGGCCGCAGTCATGTAATCCTCTTGCTGAACAGCCTTGAGAACAGCGTGCCGCACGCCCACCTTGTCAAATGGCGGAATCGTGGAGTTGAAGCGAACCATCGCCATGTTACCCAGTGGGTCGGTCGATGCCAGGGTTATATTTTCCACCCCCTCAAGCCGTCCGGCCAACTTAGTGGAAACCGATTCAACATAGTCGACATCACCTTCGATCAATGCAGTCACGGCCGCATCCCGATCAGGGAAGTAAATCCATTCAATGCGATCCGCCTTGGCTAATTTCCCGCCCGCAGCCAAAGAACTTGGCTCGCTTCTCGGCACATAATCCTCATTCTTCTCGTAAACCGTCTTTTCACCCTTAACCGATCTACTTTGACTATATACAAAAGGCCCTGAACCGATGACATCTTGAATTGGAGAGAACGGATCCGTCTGCGCCACACGCTTCGGCATCATGAAAGGTACGTTCACAGCACCTTTGGCCAACACTTCAGGCACGTAGTCTGTCGGCCTCAAGAACTTCATGGAGAACGTTTTGGCATCCCCGGCAGAGATTGCCACGAGATTTTTGAATATTTCCTGACCGACCCCATCACGCTTAGCCCAACGCTGGAGCGATGCCACACAGTCTTCCGCCGTTACATTCGTTCCATCATGCCATTTCAGGCCGTCACGCAAAACAAACGTCCATTCTTTTTTGTCATCAGAGAGCGACCATTTTTCAACCATCTGCGGCTGCAGGTCAGAATTCTCATCAAAAGCAAACAGCGTGTCATAAACCAGATAGCCATGATTACGCGTGATATAGGCAGTCGTCCAGATCGGATCGATTACGCTTAATTCGGTATGCGGCGCAACACGCACGACGTTGGCACATCCAACAACCATCAAGGTTGCTGCAGATACGATCGCAAGATTAACGACTCGTCTAGGATTCAGCATTTACGTCTCCTTATTAAACGCGTGTGTAAGCACGAAATACCAACTCATGTGTTCATAATATGAAATTATCCAAAAAATGAAAGCCATTATCGGAAACAAATCGGGAGCGAATCGACGATCGTCATGATGACCGGTTCGGCTTGAGACCGTAAGGGATAAGAAAGGAAAGTAAGAAAAGCACAAAGCTCTTGGTGGGAAAAGGCCCATGGCTCGCGGCGTCAGGAATCGTATCGCCAAGATTACCGGTCTCGTGATTGCCCGAAAAAGCCGATAGACGAAATTGTTTTCTCGCCCCTGCCCCGCCAGCACAAGCAGAACACCCTGCGCCAACAGGAACATCCAGGCCACTTCGACCAAGGCGCGCAGCGCCGTTACCGTTTGCCATCCGATAATCATCATCGACCTTACTCTGGGGGCCGCCGGCGCTTTCAGCGCCAACCTTCGGCGGCGTCGACACCGTATTCCCGATCGAGCGCGTTCATATAACGAGCGTAGTACCCAATGATGGCCACGTAGCAAACCAACGCGCCCTGCGCCCCCATGTAGAACCCCAGAGGAAACCCGAAGAACGTAATTACGTTAAGCTCCCGGGCAAAATAGCCGACGACAAAAGTCACGACGAACCAGAGGGCGAGCAAAATCAGCGTCATGCGGATATTGCGTTGCCAGTATCTGGTCTTTTTCGGATCGGGCGGCACATTGATCTCTTTAGGTGACACGCCGATTCTCTCCCTGAAAATTCACCGCTCGATCCGCTTTAGTCCATCGGATAGCGGATACGTTCAACAAGTTCCTGCACGTTTCGATCCGGCGCTTCGCCAAACAGACTAACGACGATGATCGTGACAAAGCCAATCGCCACGCCCCAGACGCCAGCCGAGGTCGACTGGATGCCGAGCCACGGCTCCATACCGATACCGTAAATTCCGAGCCACGGGATAGCGTCGAACTGAACACGAACCATGTAGTACAGGGTCGAGAGCAGTCCGACCAGCATGCCGCAGACGGCACCGGTAGCCGTGGCCCGCTTCCAGAATATGCCGAGGACCAGTGCCGGAAAGAAAGCCGAACCGGCCAACGAAAACGCCCACGCTACCATAAAGAGGATGGTCGCCGGCTTTTGCGAAGCGACGACCGCTGCCAATACGGCAACGATTAGCAGGATGGATTTGGAAACAACCAGCCGCCATTGCGTTCCGGCATCGGGCCGCAAGACTTTGTAATAGACGTCATGCGATAACGCGCCAGCAATCGTCAATAGTAACCCGTCCGCTGTAGACAAGGCCGCAGCCAATCCCCCCGCGGCGACCAGCCCGGAAATCACGTAAGGCAACCCGGCGATCTCTGGTGTAGCGAGGACGATCACGTCTGGATTCAGAGATAGTTCGGCAAACTGGAGCACGCCGTCGTGGTTAACGTCTTCGATCGTTACCAGACCGACCTTACCCCAAGCGCTGATCCAAGCCGGTAACTGATCGATTGATACACCGACAACATGGTTGTAAATCTCGAATTTGACGAAAACCGCATACGCCGGCGCCGTGAGATAGAGCGCCAGAATGAACAGCAAGGACCAGAAAACAGAGCTTCGCGCTTCGCGCACGCTCGGCGTCGTGTAATAGCGCATCAGAACGTGGGGCAGTGCTGCCGTACCCACCATCAGGCAAAACACCAGCGTCAGGAAATTGAGTCGGACTTTGTTGCGCTCGTCCGCTGTTTTGCCCGGATATGCCTCGGCATGATGCGGCAACTCCCTGCCCTGCTGGGCCGCCTGGCGCTTTGACTGCTCCCATTGCTCGCGCGCCTCATCCGGAGTTTTCGGCAGCGCGCGTCGCTGCTTCTCCAGTGCCAGGACGTCGCGCCAACGCGCGTCATCGCGCTGCATTGCGTCGATCCGCTGGGTCAGTTTACTTCTCTCTTCGACCAACGAAGCTGGTAGCGCCTGGATTCTTTCCGCATATTCCTCGGCACGCTCGGCGAAACGGCGACGCACTTCGATCTCGCCGGGTTCGCTAGCGATCCTGTCCTCGAGTTGCTCTAGGGATTGCAAAACCGGCCCGTACATCATCTGCGGCACCGGTACGCCAGTCAATTTGTACGACAGCATGGTCACCGGAACCACGTAGGCGACAATCAGAATTAGATACTGTGCCACCTGCGTCCAAGTTACGGCGCGCATACCGCCAAGAAAAGAGCAGACGAGAATTCCCGCCAGACCGACAAAAACACCGATTTCGAACTGAAGTCCGACGAAACGGCTGGTGATGAGGCCGACGCCATAAACTTGCGCCACGACGTAAACGAAGGAGGCCAGAACCGTGGCGAAGACGCCGACAAGGCGTGCCGCGTTGCCGCCGTAGCGCGCACCGAGAAAATCGGGAATGGTGTATTGACCAAATCGCCGCAGGTAAGGTGCCAGCAGAAGGGCAACCAGAACGTAGCCGCCCGTCCATCCCATGACGTAGGCAAGCCCCTGATAACCGGTGTGATAAAGCGTTCCCGCCAGACCGATGAAGGAAGCAGCGCTCATCCAGTCGGCGCCAGTAGCCATGCCGTTGAATACCGCCGGGATGCGACGGCCAGCGACATAGTATTCGATGACGTTCGAGGTTCTGGCCAGGATACCGATAGTGGCATACATGACAATAGTCATGAAAAGGAAAGAATAGCCTATCCATCTGGGAGGCAAGCCGAAAGACTCCAGCCCGCCTAGCACCACCACAAAAGCGAGAAAACTCGCTGTATAAAAAGCGTAGTAGCGTTGAAGCATAGGGGCGGAATTTGACATCGGGGCAATCCGTATTTATCGTCCGGCAAGCAAATCGCTAACCGCCATTCAAGCAAGGAACGACGCCAGACACAAGCGTCCCCACCCTGGTGCAGACTCCGCTTTCATCCCCGCCAAGGAGGCAGTAATAGGGGGAGGTGCAGGGTGAACATCCTAGCTACCCTCGCACATCCACCGCCGCGTCTTCTCAATCCGCATGAACCCGGCGGCATTCTCGACCCCCTTTTGTCTACCTGCGGCAATCGCCACCTGCAACAATTTGGCGGTGGCATAGGCATCTGAAACCGCATTATGACGAACGATGTTCTCGATGCCGAAATAATGTAACCATTCGTCCAGCGGCACCTTGGCGCCGGTTATGTAAGGGAAGAACTCCGGTAACACCCAGGCCAGATCGATCCAAGTTCTCCCGAGAGAAGATCCCAGATAGGTTTTCATGGCCTTGTCGATCATGTGCTGATCAAATACGGCGTGATAAGCGATGAGCGGCGAATTTCCGATGTAATTGAGAAAGGACAGCAAGGCTTCGACGGGTTCGACACCGCCAGTCTGCGCCCCGCCGCCGATGCCGTGGATCAGAATGTTCTCGCGGGTGCTGGCCTGCTCCTGACGCAATACGATCTGGAAAGCGTCATTGAAATCGATCTGGCTGTTGATCACGGCAATCGCTCCGATTGAAATCAGGCGATCGCGTTTCATGTTCAAGCCGCTGGTCTCGACATCGACAACGACGTAGCGCATGCGCTCGTGCAAGCCCTGCACATCGGCGGCGGGCAAGCGCAGCCACAAATCCAGAGCCCCACGCTGATCGTGCGACAACGCGATCTCTCGCCGCTTGAAAAAGCCGTCAATCAGTTTCAGAGGCCACGCCATGGCTAAAGCTGGTAATCCAGCTTGAGGCGCTGCTCGATTTTGCGGGCCTGCCGGAAAGCCTCCTTGAGGATTCGCCGCTCGAGTTCGTTCAACTCGTCCGGCCGGATCAGGTTGTCACCCTTGCGCCCTTGCGCCCTTGCGCCCTTGCGTCTGTTCGTAATGCTGATGACGCAGTCGCAACAACTGGATGAAGTTGAAGCCATCGATGGTAGCCGATACTTCCTCGGGCGGAATATTCATCGCCGGCGCGGTCAACTTGATACGCTGCACGGTATTGGTCGCCGGAATATTTCTGGCCAGTGCGTAAATCCGCGCCGTGTCGATATACAGTCGGGCACCG
Organism: uncultured Propionivibrio sp.; assembly: GCA_964575415.1. Lineage (GTDB taxonomy): Bacteria > Pseudomonadota > Gammaproteobacteria > Burkholderiales > Rhodocyclaceae > Propionivibrio. The sequence continues at coordinate 7,549 of CAZNQL010000025.1, read as the reverse complement.
TATTTTTTCAGGTCGATGGTTCCCGGATGCTCGGGATCGAGATCGGTCACGAAGTCACGGATCATCCCGAGCGGCGGCACGACGCTCAACGCGTTCTCGCCCAGCATGCGCAGGAACAGCGAGTTCTCCGCCGTCTGTTTAAGCAACGAAGTCCGCAGACGATCCGCGAGATTAAACTTGCCGAACAAGGGACGGAAATCGAAATAGATCGTCGAATTGAGCAAGGCTTTCGGCTCGGGGGTACGAATCCAGCGTCCGAATTTATCCTCCCACTCATCGAGCGTCAGGCAGACTTCAGGATGGCGGGCCATCACCTTGCCGGCGCAAAGCGGAAAACCGCAACGGTCAAGATCGATGTTGACGTCGTTGGCGAAAGCCATCAGGCGCTGCCGGTTTTCCTCGCGGCCCTTCTTTTCCGGACACAGGAAGACAATCCCGTTGTCCTGGTCAGTGCTGAATGTCTGTTCGTCGCGACCTTCCGAACCGAAAGTCAGCCAGGCCCACTCGATCCCGGTCAAATCGTGCTTGTCCTGGTTGATCTGCAGGATGCGCCGCGTCAGGGTATCGTTCAGCGCCGAAATGAACTGGGTCATCTGTTCGGCGCCCACGCCCTGCGCCAGCATGTTCAGCGAAAGCTGGCGGACGTCCCGACTCGCCTGCTGCAAGGTATCGATCGTGTTCGCCGTCTCGATGGTCTGCCGGATCTGGCGCAACCCGACGCGCTGCAAGGCAAACAGATCGCGTTCGGAAATCACCCCCTTGAGGCGCCCGCCGTCGTCGACCGCGAGGACATGCCGGACACCGTAGCGCGCCATTACCAAGGCTGCGTCGTAGGCGCAGGCGGCCAGCGGCAAGGTATAGGGGCCGGACGACATGACCTGGCCGATCGGTTCGTCGAGCGAAATCCCCGACAGCACGACACGACCGAGAACATCGGTCAAGGTGAAAATGCCGATAGGATATTGCTCACCATCAACAATGATCGTCGAGCTGATCTTGCTGTTGTTCATCAGTTCGAGAACCGTGCGGATCGGCGTGTAAGGCGTGACCGAAATCGGTTCCTTCTTGATTAGTGAGGTCAGCGGCGAATTCATGGTCTGTTGCTCCGCCACGCGCTGCGAGAACTGGATTTGCAGCTGTTGCCGCGATTGCGTCAGCAGGCTGGCGATGTACTGCGTGCAGAACAGATTGAACGCCGGGCTTTTCTGCAACAGGACGAAGAAATCGTCTGCCGCCAGCTCATAGCAGAAAACGTCGCCGAGCGCCGTATAGGAATTCGACGACGCGCGCTGCGCCATGACCGAACCGATCGGGAAGCATTCACCCGGCCCGAGGGTCATTGACGAATATTCGACAAGGCTGACATCGCCAGTCTGGTTGGCGAGCACCTTGCCGCGCTGAATGATGAACAGGGTTTTCGCCACCGCCGAGGTCGTCGACACAAGTTGTGCGTCCTTGGGGTAATACGCCAGCTTGAGGTGTTCACCAAGGAACTGCAGCGCTTCCGGCTCCATATGGTCGAAAGGCGGATAAGCCTGGAGAATCTCGACCGTTGCCGAAACCAGCATCTGCGTTGCGCCATTGCTCATGCCTGCTCCCCAAGCGCTATAAACAAAACGGGCCGACATACACGGCATGTCGGCCCGTCATGCGGCCGATCGGTTGTCTTCGCTACTTTATCTGATGCTGCAGATTCGCGGCCATTTCGTCAATGACCGCAATTCTTTCCGACAGTTCAGGAACCGCGCAACTGTTCCAGAATGGCCGGATTTTCCAGGGTGGACACATCCTGCGCCAACACTTCGCCCTTGGCCAACGAGCGCAGCAAGCGGCGCATGATCTTTCCGGAACGCGTCTTCGGCAAGTTTTCGCCGAAGCGGATATCCTTCGGCTTCGCATGCGCGCCGATTTCCTTGCCGACGTGCATCTGCAGTTCCTTGATCATCTTCTCGGCAGCCTCGCCCACCGGACGCGGCCCTTTGAGCACGACGAAGGCGCAAATCGCTTCACCGGTCACGTCGTCGGGACGTCCGACCACGGCGGCCTCCGCCACCATCGGGTGCGACACCAGCGCCGACTCGATTTCCATCGTTCCCATGCGATGTCCGGAAACGTTGAGCACGTCGTCGATACGGCCAGTGATCGTGAAATAACCGGTATCGACATCGCGCACCGCACCGTCGCCGGCGAGATAAAGCTTGCCCTGAAAATCAGCAGGGAAATAGGAATTCTTGAAACGTTCCGGATCACCCCAGATGGTACGAATCATTGACGGCCACGGCTGCTTGATGACGAGCAGGCCACCCTTGCCCCACTCCAGCTCGGTACCGGTCTCATCGACGATAGTCGCCTGGATGCCAGGGAACGGCAACGTGCATGAACCCGGCACCAACGGCGTCACGCCCGGCAGCGGGGTAATCACATGGCCGCCGGTCTCGGTCTGCCAGAAAGTGTCGGCAATCGGACAACGGCTGCCGCCGACGGCCTCGTAGTACCATATCCACGCGGCCGGGTTGATCGGTTCGCCGACGGTACCGAGCAGACGCAGCGATGACAGGTCGTAGTTGGTTGGTGCGCAGGCAGGATTGGCGTCGGAGGCCTTGATCAACGAACGGATCGCCGTCGGCGCGGTATAGAAAATGCTGACCTTGTGATCCTGGACCATTCTCCAGAAACGTCCGGCGTCCGGATAAGTCGGCACGCCCTCGAAGACCATCTGAGTGCCACCGCAGGCCAGCGGACCGTAAGCGACGTAGGTATGCCCGGTGATCCAACCGATATCGGCGGTACACCAGAAGATGTCGTTCGGCTTGAGGTCGAAGGTCCACTTCATGGTCAGCACCGCGTGCAGCATATAGCCGCCGGTCGAATGCTGGACGCCTTTCGGTTTTCCGGTCGAACCCGAAGTGTACAGAATGAACAGCGGGTGCTCGGCTTCGACCCACTCCGGTTCGCAAACATCGGACTGGCCGGCGATCACATCGTCCCACCACACGTCACGGCCTGCGACCATCGGGCAATCGCCGCCGGTGCGCTTGAAGACGATGACCTTCTTCACCGATTCACAGCCGCCGAGTGAGATCCCCTCGTCGACCGCCGGCTTGAGCGGCAGAATCTTGCCGCCGCGGCATTGTTCGTCGGTCGTGATGACGGCTACCGCACTGGCGTCGTTGATCCGGTCGCGAATCGAAATCGCTGAAAAGCCACCAAAGACCACCGAATGAATAGCGCCGATACGCGCACAAGCCTGCATGGCGACGACGCCTTCGATGCCCATGGCCATATAGATGATGACCCGGTCGCCTTTCTTGATGCCTTGCGCACGCAAGCCGTTGGCCATTTGATTGACCTTGGCGAGCAATTCCTTGTAGGTGACTGTCCTGACTTCGCCGTCGTCGGTTTCGGAAATGATCGCCACCTTGTCGCCCAGACCGGCTTCGATGTTCCGGTCAAGGCAATTGTAGGAAGCATTCAGCTTGCCGTCGGCGAACCACTTGTAAAACGGGGCATTGGAGTCATCGAGCACCTGCTGGAAAGGCTGTTTCCAGCTGACATGCTCACGGGCGAGTCTGGCCCAGTAGCCGGTATAGTCTGCGGTGGCTTCCTCGCACAAAGCCTTGTAGGCCTCCATGCCGGAAATCGTCGCCTGTTTGACGAACTCGGCAGACGGATGAAACAACTGGACGGATTCATTCTGAGTCATATTCGGCTCCTTTATAGTCAAATTCGGCATTTCAGATCGAACGGGATGTGCGTCGCGAAATCATCAGCACTGCAAATTCTTGGCTCATCCCGAACCCCGATCGTCCACCCCCTCTATTCGATGTCATTATTCTTCAAACCATCTTGCCCGGATTCATCAATCCCTGCGGATCGAAAGTTTGCTTGAGCGCACGCATCATACCCATTTCCAGACCGCTTTTGTAGCGCAGGATTTCCTCGCGTTTGAGCTGGCCAATACCATGTTCGGCGCTGATGCTGCCCCCCAATTCATGAACGAGATCATGCACGATCCGGTTAATCTGAGGTTGCAGGGCAATGAATTTAGCATTCTCTGCAGCATCGGCGCACGACTGGTTGTAATGTAGATTGCCGTCCCCAACATGCCCGAAGACGACAATTCTGAGCCCCGGAAAAGCTTTTTCAAGCACGTTCCCAGCACGTTCAACAAACTCCGGAATACGCGAAACCGGTACCGAAATATCGTGCTTGATGCTCAGGCCTTCGATTTTCTGTGCTTCGCTGATACTCTCGCGCAACGTCCACAGACGCTGCGACTGCTCGATATTTTGCGCTACGACGGCGTCGACAACGCGTTCGTTTTCGATTTGAGAACCGAGAAAATTTTCTAGTTTTTCGCGAAGCTCCGTCGCCTCGCCCGGTCCTGACAGTTCAACGAGCAGGTACCACGAACTCGACGGCAGTGGCGGATGAGCTCCGGAAATATGCTTCAGCACTAGTCCGAGAGAGACGTCTGAAACCAGTTCGCATGCTGTCAGCATCGCACCAAAATCAGCCTGCAACGCCGACAGCAGACTCACCGCGTCAGCCGGCGAGTCAATCGCGAGCCAGGCTGTCGAGGAAGCCTGCGGTAGCGGAAACAAGCGCATGACCGCCGCCGTGATGATGCCGAGCGTGCCTTCGGCGCCGATGAAAAGCTGCTTGAGGTCGTAACCGGTATTGTCTTTGCGCAACCCGCGCAGGCCGTTCCAGATTTCGCCGTTGGGCAGCACCACTTCCAGCCCCAAAGTCAATTCGCGCGCATTACCGTAACGCAGCACCTGCACACCACCGGCATTGGTCGACAGATTGCCGCCGATCTGGCAACTTCCTTCGGCCGCGAGCGAGAGGGGAAACAGTCTGTTTACGGAAAAAGCCGCTTCCTGCAAGGTCTGCAAAACGCAGCCGGTTTCAACCGTAACCGTGTTGTTGGCCGGATCGATGGCCCGGATACGGCTCAGGCGCGAGAGAGAAATGACGACAGCCTCACCACTGCAATCGGGAATACTCCCGCCGCAATGTCCGGTATTGCCACCCTGCGGCACCATCGGCACCCCGGATTCGGCGCAAAGCCGTACGACTCCGGACACTTCTTCAGTTGAACCCGGACGCACGACGCAACGTGCCGCCCCGTGATAGCGTCCCCGCCAATCGACCAGATACGACGACATTTCTTCCGCCGACACCAGGACATTATCCTGTCCGACGATGGCGGCGAGTTGCCCGATCAAGGCATTGTGGATCAAACGTCCGCTCCAGGACCGGCAATTTCGGCGTAGAGATCGTGCTCATCGGCATCGACGACGCACACCCGCAGAAAATCGCCCGGTTCGGCATCAAAGAAGTCGTTGAGGAAGACGAGGCCATCGATTTCCGGCGCATCGGCTGATGAACGCGCGATCACGCCTTCATCGTCTACGGCATCCACGAGCACGGTAATCTCTCGCCCGATTTTGGCGGCAAGCAGTTCGGCGGAAATATCCTCCTGAACATCCATCAGGCGACGCCGGCGCTCCTCTCGCACGTCTTCCGGCAACGCACCGGGCAAATCGTTGGCGGCGGCTCCCTCGACCGGCGAAAAGGCAAAACAACCGACGCGGTCAAGCCGCGCTTCCTCAAGAAATTCAAGCAACTCCTCGAACTCGGCCTCGGTCTCGCCCGGAAAGCCGGTATAATAAAGGTGCTGCGAATCGTGATCTCCGGACATACGGCCCGCCACCCCTTGATACGCTCAAGATTATTTTCGGCACTGGCCGGGCGCTTCATGGCCTTGAGAATGCGCGGACTGGCATGCTGAAAAGGCACGTCGAGATACGGCAGTATCTTTCCTTCAGCCATCAGCGGCAAAAGCTCGTCCACGCTCGGGTAGGGATAGACGTAATGCATGCGCACCCAGATGCCGAATTCAGCCAGCGCTTCGCACAATTCCCTGAGACGTGTTTTAACCGGTCGCCCTCCGAAAAACCCGGTCCGGTATTTCACATCGAGGCCGTACGCACTGGTGTCCTGTGAAATGACAAGCAATTCGCGCACTCCTGCCTCGGCGAGATACTTCGCCTCCTGCAAAACATCACCGACCGGCCGGCTAACCAGCGGCCCCCGCAGTAAAGGAATGATGCAAAAGGTACAAGCGTGGTTACATCCTTCGGAAATCTTCAGATAGGCGAAGTGCTGCGGCGTCAGCTTGACCCCTTGCGGCGGCACCAGACTGGTAAACGGGTCGTGCGGCTGCGGCAGATGCGCATGCACATGCTGCATCACTTCGTCAACGGCATGCGGCCCGGTAATCGCCAACACGCTCGGATGTGCACTGCGGACGACCCCTTCCTTTGCTCCCAGGCAACCGGTAACGATCACCTTGCCATTCTCGGCTAGTGCCTCGCCGATGGCGTCGAGCGATTCCTCAACCGCCGCGTCGATGAAACCACAGGTATTGACGACCACCAGATCTGCGCCTTCATAGGACGGCGAAATCTGGTAACCCTCAGCACGTAATCTGGTGAGAATTTGTTCGGAATCAACAAGCGCCTTCGGGCACCCGAGGGAGACGAAACCGATCGTCTGCGACTGCAAATGTTTTGATGTCACGTAAAGTTTGTTCAGTAAAAAATTGGGAGACGGATTATCGATTCTAGCGGATTAATCCTGTGAATCCTGTGTCTTGTTCGGTGCACGGATTCCGGAAAACATGTTCTGCGTCTGGTTCCTGAGCTGATTCTGCATCTGATCAGCCATTCTCCTGCTCTGCTCCATGTAAGTATCCATCATCGTTCGCATCGCCGGAACAAGAAAACCCAAAAAACTGTGCCCACATTTCACCCTGCATCCGGCAACCTTCGTCACCGTAGATCAAATGAGACTGTTCCTGCAGCCTGTTCTGGAAATCTGAAAACGAATCCATGCTGACCTCAAGATATTTACCTAGCGTCGCTTGCATCGAATGCCCGTAAAAACAGAGCATCTGCCCCAGCAGCTTCTCGGTAAACAAGGGAACTCCCACTTCCTCTTCTTCGACTATGATCTGGAGCAGGATGCTACGTGTCAAATCTACGCCTGAGCGGGCATCGACCACCTTGAACCCCTCTCCCGAAAGCACAAAGCCTTTCACATCGGCAAGAGTGATATAAGCGCTAGTCCGGGTATCGTACAAACGACGATTGGGATATTTCTTGATCAGTCGATCAGGATCGGACATGGAAAACTTCTCGCAATAAAAATCGGGAAGCGCGCTTCGAAATGAAGTTGCTGCAAAGCAGCATTATACTATGAGTGAGTAATGTGCCCGGACATTACTAGGCGGTTTGGTTTATAACCACACCGTCTAGCAAGCAGACGATATGAATCGCGTATTGCCCGGAAAATAGAAATGGCGAGCCTTACCCCCGGCACTCACAGTAAATGGCTGTGGCTGCTTCCTTCCGGACCTGACCAGGTTCACCACGCTGCGATGCGGGGAGACCCGCCGTCCCGAATAATACCACAACCAGCCCCAAAGAACCCGAATCAACGGCCTCCCAGCGCATGGAAAAGTATGTGGTAGCTTCTAAAG
>CAZNQL010000024.1:0-38564 GCA_964575415.1 uncultured Propionivibrio sp. | reverse complement strand
CTTCGAATGCCGGAATCAAAATCCGGTGCCTTGACCAACTTGGCGACTCCCCAGCTGTCGTCCGTCCGGCATGCCGAATGAACGAGGCGCGGATTATACAGCGTTTTTTTCAAAAAAAACAGTTGACGGCGGGAATCCCCATTCCACACCGCAAACGAAATTGATTAAGGCGTTACCCAAGCCACCGTTTACGCCACAAGATCATGCAGCGGATGCCAGTCGAGACCTGCCGCCACCCAGCCGCGCATCCCCTCCGGCAGCCGCGAATAAACGGCTTCGGCTTCTGTCCGGCTGGCGTAAGCGGCGAAGACGCAGGCGCCGGAACCGCTCATACGCGCATCGCCGAACGCCGACAGCCATTCAAGGTATTCGGCGACGGCCGGGAAGCGCGCGACAGCGACGGCTTCGAGATCATTGCCGCCAATGCCCGGCCGCCAGTCAGTCGCGGCCATTGGGGGGCTGTCGCGCTTGAGTTCGGGCGCACCGAAGATTGCCGCCGTGGGCACCTGTGCAGGGGGTTCGAGCACCACGTACCAGGCCGGCGGCAAATCAAGCGTCCGCAAGTCCTCGCCTACGCCTTCGGCAAAAGCGTTGCGACCATGAATGAACACAGGCACGTCAGCGCCCAACGTCACCCCGATATCCTGCAAGCGCCGACGCGACAGCCCGAGACGCCAAAGATGGTTGAGCGCAAGCAGCACTGTCGCTGCGTCTGAACTGCCGCCACCGAGGCCACCGCCCATCGGCAGGCGCTTGTCAACCTGGATATTGACCCCCTTCCGGCACCCCGTTTCGGCTTGCAGCAGACGTGCCGCACGCACGGTCAAATCGCTCTCCGAGGGGACGCCGGGCAGTGGATTGGCGAGCACAACGTCGCCGTCGGCGCGTGGTGAAAAACGCAGGGTGTCGCCGAAGTCGAGCAGGCGAAAGACGGTTTGCAGCAAATGATAGCCGTCGGCGCGCCGCCCGACGACATGCAGGAAGAGGTTCAGCTTCGCCGGCGCCGGGTAGTCGCTTTGCCAGTCCCATAGGGATGGATTGGTCACGGCCCCCTCCTTTGCTGACGCCATTCATCGATTCGCAATCGCAATTCGATGGTTTCTTCGCTGTCCAGTCGCACGGCGAAGATCCGGCCAGGCAAAGCTCCCGCATCATCGCTGTCGTAGCCATATTCGATCTGCCAGGGAAACTGGCGTAAGCGCAGTGGCCGACCAACATGATCTGGCGTAACCACGTCACCGGTACCAGACCGGCCCCGCAGCCAGTCGACCAGTTTCGTCAGCGGAAGCGGGTAGCCGAGAAAGCGCTGAATCAGGGATTCGGCATCGGCCGCCACGTGCGTTTCGCCATTGCTCGTCGTCAGCTTCGCACCTTGCGCGCTGGTGCTGATTTCGGCGACCCCCTGTCCGAATGGCGAAGCGAGCAACAATTCATTATCGGGACTGTCGTGCCGCCAGGTCAATCGCCCTGAATAATTCTGCTCGCCTTGGCGCAGGGAAAACCGCCCCTGAAGGGAGAACGCCGCAAGATCATCTCGGCGCAAGCCGCTCTCCGTAGACGGCAGAAGCGTGCCGCAAGCGGCAAGCAGGCTTGCCAACAAAGCGAAGCCGATACCGCGGCACGTGGACATGAACAACGGTGACTGCCTCATTGATTCAGGGGGTGAATTTCTTGATCGTTTCGACCAGCGCTTCGTTGTCCGGATCTTTCTTCTTCGCCTCTTGCCAGACGCGCTGTGCTTCGCTCTTGCGGCCAAGCGCCCACAGCACTTCGCCAAGATGCGCGGCGATTTCTGGATCGTCGCACTTGCTCTTTGCTTTCTCGAGATAGGCCAAGGCACCTTCTAGATCGCCTTGGCGATACAGCACCCAGCCCATGCTATCGAGAATGAACACGTCATCAGGAGAAAGCCCAAGCGCCTTTTCGATCAACTCGCGCGCTTCGTTGAGACGGATGCCGCGGTCGGCGTATGAGTACCCCAGAGCGTTGTAGGCCTGTGCGCTTTCCGGACGCAATTCGATCAACCGGCGCAACCTTCGTTCGAGAATATCAAGCTTGTCGATTTTCTCGGCGAGAAGTGCCGTTTCGTACAGCAATTCGGGTTGATCCGGATATTGGCGCAAGGACGACTCGAGGAGATAAAAAGCCGCCTCCGCCTGTTTCGCCTCACGCAACAAGCCAGCTTCGGCAATCAACATCTGGATGCGTTCTTCCGTTGACGATGTCTTTGCCGTAGCGAGCAATTTGCGCGCTTCATCCAGTCGGCTTTCTCTGGCGAGCAGATGCGCGCTTCGAATCTGCGCTGCCAGATAACGCTCTCCTTCCGGAATTTGGGCATACCAGGACAAGGCTTCGCCTTGGCGCTGGCGTTCCTCGGCAATCTGTCCAAGGAAAAACAGCGCGTGGCTCTTGTCCTCGATATTCAGTGTCAGCAAATGCTTGAACTGCGCCTCCGCCAAGCTGAGATCTTTTTGTTGCAGCGCCAGGATGGCCACCGGATAAACCACGCCCGGATTGTTCGGATTGCTTTCAAGAAGCCGATTAAACTGACGGCGGGCTTCGTCATAGCGCTTCACGCCGACCAAGGTGCGCGCCAGGAACAAACGCAAGTCTTGCGCTTGGGGGTTGCGCTCGAGAAACTCCTGCATGAAGTCGGTCGCTACCGCCGGATTTTCATGCGCCATCAATTGTCCTCGAAGCAACGCCGCCGCTTCCCAGCCCGGACGCAATTCAAGGGCCCGGCGCGCTTCCTCTAAGGCGCGTTCCTTTTCCCCGGCCGCCCCCGCCGCCATAGGGATGGCGTAGTGTGCTTCGGGGACGCCGAAATACGGTCGGCAGACACGTTCGATCAACTGATAAACCGCCATGCTGTCAGGGTTGCGCGATAGCGTTCGGTTCAGCCCCATCAAATTCTGTGCGAGCGACGCCGGATCGGTCTCGAGCATGCGCGCCAGATTGGGCGCCAGATCGTCGATTTGGTTGCTCATGATCATGACGCCAGCAAGCATTTGCCGCGCTTTTGGCGACGCCGGATCGATTTGAACCCAAAGGCGAGCGGCTTCCAAGGCAAGATCCAGGCGCCGCGCGAACCCGGCGATCTGAACCGTTCTTTCGAGAATTTGCGGATCGCGCGTACGCAAGGCCAGGTCGGCGTAGGCCTGACTGGCCAGCACCGGGTCGCCGCGCTGCAACGCGATTTCGGCGAGCAAAACCTGGAACACGGCTTGCCCGATCATCTCGTCATATTGCTCATCCTCTTTGATGGCGGGCGGACGAGACGGACGCTTGCCTTCGCGAGTCGCTGGCGGACGTTGCTTTTTCGGCGCAGCCGCCGACTCCGCCGCCGGCGCCGAGTGCCCGAATAACAACGCGAGCGCGGCGCAGCAGAGCGTACGTTGAATGAATTTCATGGAATCCTTGAATTACTTGAGCGGAACTGAAGTCTTAACATCTGCATGATAATGGTTTTCCCGTGTTATGGATATTTGGAGGAAGCCGAGATGCCAGAGCTCCCCGAAGTCGAAGTCAGCCGTTTGGGACTGGTTCCGCACCTATGCGGACAACCTATCGTCGGCGCCGTTTTGCGTATTGCCCGATTGCGCCACGACCTACCTCCGGGACTCACGGAGCGCATCGTCGGGTTGCGTCTTGACGGCATCGTGAGGCGAGGAAAATATCTGCTCTTCGATTGCGAGAGCACGACAGGCGGCGGTTGGCTAATCCTGCACCTCGGCATGTCCGGTAGCCTCCGTCTCGTTACCCCGGATACGCCCATACGCAAACACGATCACGTCGATCTGATTTTCGAACGCAGCGTCATGCGCCTGCGCGACCCGCGCCGCTTCGGCACCTTGGTTTGGCACGAGGGCCGCGATGTTGGAGCGCACCCATTGATCGCCGTGCTCGGCATCGAACCGTTCGCGCCAGACTTCGATGGCGACTGGTTGTACGCGGCCACGCGAAAGCGTCGCGCGCCGATCAAAACGGTGTTGATGGATAGCCACATGGTCGTTGGCATCGGCAATATCTACGCATCGGAGAGCCTGTTTCTTGCCGGCGTTTCACCGCTACGTCCGGCTTCTATGCTCAGCCGTCAGCGCTGTCGACGTCTTGTATCGGCCATTCAAACGACTCTTGAGAAATCGATTGCCGCCGGCGGAAGCACGGTTCGCGACTACGTTCACAGCGATGGGGGTGCCGGTCGCTTTCAGCTGTCCTGCTCTGTTTATGGCCGCGCCGGCGAACCCTGCCCTCGCTGCCACGCGCCAGTTCGCTCGCTTCACCTGGCCGGACGCAACACTTTTTATTGCCCGGCCTGCCAGAAATAAGATGGGGGCCTTTCGGGCACTGAACAGGGATAGTGCATGTGCTTGATTGGTTGGCGCTTTGTGATAGAGTGAAAAATCCTCCATTCCGATGGAATCAATCATGACGCTCGCCCAGCAACTTTCCGCCTATACCGAATGGCGTTCGCAGCTTGCCGCAGGCATCGAGTCCTTCCGCGCCTGGTTATCAGAAAACGAACTCAGCGACGCGCAAACTGACTTGCGCCTCCGATACCTGCTGGACCGGCTGCGCGATGATCGACTTAACGTTGCGTTCGTCGCCGAATTCTCGCGCGGCAAGTCCGAACTGATCAATGCCATTTTCTTCGCCGATTACGGTAACCGCATGTTGCCCTCAACAGCGGGGCGAACGACGATGTGCCCCACCGAATTGATGTTCGATCCATCACAGCCGCCGCGTATCGAACTGCTGCCCATCGAGACTCGCTCATCCACTTCCAGCATCAGCGTATACAAGGCCTTTCGCGACGAATGGCAGTACATCCCGCTCGAGACGTCGTCGCCCGAAGCGATTCAGCAGGCTTTACGCTCGGTTAGCGAGGTAATCCGGGTTTCACCGGCAGTTGCGGAGGAACTGGGATTTCCTGTGACCGAGGATGAAGCGGCAGGCGTGCGAATCGCTGTCGAGGGCAGGGTCGAGATTCCGCGTTGGCGACACGCGGTGATCAATTACCCGCACCCGTTGCTGAAAGAAGGCTTGGTCATTCTTGACACGCCCGGACTCAATGCCATTGGCACCGAACCCGAGTTGACGCTGTCCTTGCTTCCCAATGCCCACGCCGTGCTCTTCGTCCTCGCTGCCGACACCGGCGTGACCCAATCCGATCTCAACATTTGGCACGAACACATCGCCAAGCCCGGCGGACAAAACAAGGGACGGATCGTCGTGCTGAACAAGATCGACGGCTTGTGGGACGAGCTTAAGAGCGAAGACGACATCAACGCGGAGATTACCAAGCAGGCTAACAGTTGCGCTTGGACGCTGGACCTGCCATCCAGCCAGATTTTCCCGGTCTCGGCACAAAAAGCACTCGTCGCCAAGATCAATGACGACCGTGATTTGCTTGAACGCAGCCGCCTGCCCGATCTGGAACTCGCCCTCTCATCGCAGCTGATCCCGGCGAAACAGGAAATCATCCACGAGAACACCGACGCAGATTTTGCCGACATCTACATGCGCATGCGCGGCTTGCTCGAATCGCGCCTTGCCGGTCTGCGCGAACAACTCAACGAACTCACGGAATTGCGTGGCAAAAACAAAGGGGTCGTCGAGTACATGATGGGCAAGATTCGGATTGAAAAAGAGGAATTCGAAGCTGGTCTGCAACGCTTCTATGCCGTGCGAAGCGTTTTCACCCAGATGACCAATCGTTTGTTCGCGCATCTGGGTCTCGATGCCATGCGCTCGCTGACACTGGCAACGCGCGACACCATGAACGATGCCACCTTCTCGCGAACGCTCTCTGATGCCATGCGAAATTTTTTCGCCGTATCGCGCGCAAATCTCGATAAATCCGAAGGCGAAATCACCGAAATTCTCTCGATGATGGAAGCCATCTACAAGAAATTTTCGGTCGAGCACGGACTCAAGCTGGGTAGCCCAGCGGCGTTTTCGCTCGTCCGCTACCTGAAGGAAATCGACCGCCTTGAAAGATGGTGCAATACGCACCTCGCCTCCGCCTTCAACCTGATGACTCAACAAAAGCGCAACCTCACGCAGAAATTCTTTGAGGAAGTCGCTCTTCAGGTCCGCAAAGCATACGAACGCGCCAACCGCGATGCAGAAACCTGGCTAAAAGCGATCATGGCGCCGATGGAAACCCAGGTCCGCGAACACCAGATCCAGCTCAAGCGTCGTCTGGAAAGCATCAAACGCATCCATCAGGCGACCGAAACCTTGGAAGAGCGTATCGGCGAACTGGAACACGTCGACCAGGACCTGATTTCACAAATTCAGGCGATCGAACAACTCGGCCGAAACATTCAGCACCTGTTGAACGATCCGGTGGCCCGGCAAAAAACCCGCGCCGCCGCCTGAGAACAGCGCCGCCCATCCCGCGCCCCTTCCTCTTGGAAGGGCAATTTCAAACGTCCTTTGCCCGGAGGCACCTAGCGGTGCCCAACGGAAATCTCCACGGGACGCAGGACGCTTTTCCTTGGCAAGGCAGGCAAGCCGCGTTTTCAAAAGAATAAACGCCGCGCCTTGAACAAAGACGCGGCGTATCCAAGGGGCGATCAGGCGGGACGCTTGTTTCCGGTCAAGGCTTCGTACTTCGCCCACAACTGGTCGTTCGTCTCGGGCTGGGCTTCATCCTTGGTGATGCAATCGACCGGGCAAACTTCCACACACTGCGGCGTGTCGTAATGTCCGACGCACTCGGTGCACTTCGCGGCCTCGATCACGTAGATCTCTTCACCCTGCGAAATTGCGCCGTTCGGGCATTCGGGTTCACACACATCGCAGTTGATGCATTCGTCGGTAATAATCAGAGCCATGGCTTCCTGTCTTTCAAATTCATTGGTGAATTAATAATTCCGTTCGGCTACTTTTTTTGCCAGCCGCTCACAAATCGCAGGCCGGACAAATTTGCGCACATCGCCGCCGAACGTCGCGTATTCGCGCACCATCGTCGCCGAGATGAACATATGCTGTTCGCTCGGCGTGAGGAATAGGGTTTCAACTTCGGGATAAAGGTTGCGATTCATCCCCGCCATCTGGAATTCGTATTCGAAGTCCGACGCCGCGCGCAGGCCGCGCAGAATGACCTTGGCGCCCTTGTCGTGCAGAAAATCGATGAGCAGTCCGTTGAAGCTGCACACCTCGACGTTCGGGTAAGCCGCCAGGACCTCCTTGGCCATGTCGACTCGTTCTTCAAGCGTGAAGAACGGACCTTTCTTGTGTCTCGCCGCAATGCCGAGAATCACGTGGTCAAAGAGCGTTGCCGACCGTCGCACGAGATCCTCGTGCCCCAACGTCAGGGGATCGAAGGTTCCCGGATAGATGGCCACCCGCTTATCCAGTGCCATTTTGTGCCCCTTTCCGCATTAAATGATAATAAACCTGCCCCGCCTTGCCACTGCGCACTGTATCCCAGTCGCCGAGCGAATCGAGTGCCGTTTCCCTCTCAACATAGAGCGCACCGTCATCATCCAGAAGTAGCGGCAACATCGGTTCTACCCGTTCGAGCCAGCCTTGCTTGTAAGGCGGGTCCAGAAACAAGACGTCGAAACGCGAACCGCCCGACAACGGCGGGGAGGCGAATTTTACCGCGTCTGCACGCACAACTTGTATACGACCGCCCGCAGCCAGTAAACGGGCATTGGCTTCGAGCGCCTGACAGACCTTGGGCGAACTCTCGACCATCACCACGTTTTCCGCGCCGCGCGACGCCGCCTCGAAGCCGAGAGCGCCACTGCCGGCAAAAAGATCGAGACAGGTGCGCCCGGTCAGGTCCTGCCCGAGCCAATTAAAAAGCGTCTCGCGGACGCGGTCCGGCGTGGGCCGCAACCCCGCTGAATCCGGGAAGCGCAGCACCCGCCGCCGCCATTCGCCGCCAATGATGCGTACTGTGTTCATTATGAATATGTATCAAATGCTGGATTTAACCACGGCGGGCACGGCGAACACGGCGAGAACCAAACAAAAAAGCAGGTAGCACCAAGAGCGCATGCAGAAACAGAAGATGCTGGATTTGACCCAATGCCAAACAGAATTGTTTTCCGCCGTGTTCGCCGTGCCCGCCGTGGTTAATCGCTTTTTTTCACTCGCCGCCCACCACTACCGTTACCAGATGATTGAGCGGCACATGCCGCGCGAACGCCGCCTTGATCTCGTCGACCGTCACTTTTTCAACGTTTTCGGCGTAGCGGTCAAGATAGTCGAGCGGCAAACCGTAGAAGCCGATGACGGCTATATTTTCAAGGGTCTTGCGGTTACTGTTGAGGCGTAAGGGAAAGCTCCCGACAAGATACTGTTTCGCCGCCGTCAACTCGTCTTCGCTCGGCCCGTCGGCGAGAAAACCGGCCAGGACATCACGGACCACCTTCAAGGCCTCACCGGCCTGGTCTTTTTTCGTCTGCAAACCGATCTGGAATGGACCCATGACCGCCAGCGGCAGGAAATAGCTATACACGCTATAAGCAAACCCCCGTTTCTCGCGCACTTCCTTCATCAGGCGCGAAACAAAACCGCCGCCACCCAGCGAATAGTTGCCGACGAGCAGCGGAAAGAAATCGGGATCACCGCGCTTCAACGCCGGCAACCCCATCAACACGTGCGCCTGCGCCGCCGGATGGGCGATGCGATGCACACTGGCGGACGGCAGTTGCGGTTCCCCGAGAACGACCGGGACAGAAGCCTCCGAAGGCAGGCTTTCGGTCAGGCGCTGCGCCACGACTTCGGCCTGCTCGCGCGTCAAATCTCCGACCAGGCTGACGACGGCACGTGACGCCGTATAGTGATTCCGGTAGAAATTCTGGACGTCAGCACGCTTCAGGGCAGCCACCGATTCCGGTGTGGCATTCCGGCCGTAGGCATGCGTCGGGTACATGGTTGCCCAGAACAACTGACTGGAGATCGTTTCCGGGCGCGTCAGCGCATCTTTCAGAGAGAGGACGGTTCGCGTCTTTTCGCGCTCGAATACTTCCGCCGGAAATTGCGGCGCCCCCAGCACAGCGCGCAAAATGTTGAGAGCCGGCCCGCGTTTGTCTTCGGCCGACAGGGTCCGCAGGCTGACGAAGCTGCGATCCTGATCGACGCCGCCGGACAGGATCGCTCCGAGATCGGCGAGACGGCTGGCGATCTGGTTCTCATCCAGTCCTTCTACGCCCAGATCGAGCAAGCCCTGCGTCAGTCCGGCCAGCCCCGCCTTGCCTTGCGGCTCGTAAGCCGATCCGGCGACAAAAGCCACTTGCACGTCGACGATCGGCAAATCGTGATTCTCGACGAAGAAGACGCGGGCGCCGGAAGGTGTTTGCCAATGATCGATTTTCGGGCCGGCCACGGCGAACCGGGTAGCCAGGCACAGGAAAACAATACCGAGGAATCGGGCCAAGGTCATGGAACGCCCTTTCAATGACGGGTCTTGGCCGAAGACGCGCGCGGCGTCTGCGGCAAGGATTGCGGATCGAGTTCGGCGACGGTCAGGAGATCGTCAATGAAGTATTTCTGCGCGACCGATTGCACCTGTTCCGTGGTAACGGATTCGAGCTTCTCGATCAAGCGCTTGTTCAGCGTGTAAGGAACGCCGGCAGCTTCATGCTGGCCGATCTCCATGGCCTGGGCGAACATGGAATCGAGCTTGTAGATTTCGCCGGACACCAGTTGCGCCCTGGCTCGCGCCAGCTCGTCGACGGTGACGCCGTCTTTGACGATACGGGCAATTTCAGCGCGGAAGCCGGCCTCAAGCTCGGCGCGCGTTTTGCCTCGCACCGGCGAACCGAGCAGATAGAACAGTCCCGGCCCGCGCGAGGTGGTATCGTATCCGGCGCCAGCCGAGATCGCCAGTTTCTGCTTGCGCACGAGATTTTTCGAGAAACGGGCCGCGTCGTGGCCGTCGAGAACGGCGGCGAGTATTTCCAGCGCATAGGGATCGGCATCTTGCTCCACGTCGCGGATTACCGGCACCTTGTAAGCCATTGCCACCATCGGCAGCTCGGCCGGCGCCTTGACGACAAGCCGGCGAATGCCGCGCTGCTCAGGTTCGACCTGCGGTTTGCGCGATGGTAAGGCCCGCGCTTCAAGTCCGCCGTAATACTTTTCGGCCAGCTTGAAAACATCCGCGTGGTCGACGTCGCCGACGACCACGACATAGGCGTTGTTCGGCACGTACCAGCGGTCGTACCAGTCGCGCGCATCCTGAACGGTCATGTTCTGCAGGTCGTTCATCCAGCCGATGACCGGCACCCGGTAGGGGTGCGCTTCGAAAGCTACCGCCCCGAGCGCCTCGAAAAGTCGCGCCCGCGGATTATCGTCAGTGCGCAAGCGGCGCTCCTCCATGACGACACGAATCTCCTGGTCGAACTCCTTCGGGTCAAGGGTCAAATGCCGCATACGATCAGCCTCGAGCTGCATGACCAATGCCAGTTTTTGCTTCGGCACCTGCTGGAAGTAAGCCGTGTAGTCCTTGTTGGTGAAGGCATTGTCGCGCCCGCCAGCCGCCGCCACCACGCGGCTGAACTCGCCCGGCCCGGTCGTCGGCGTCCCCTTGAACATCATGTGTTCAAGCAGGTGCGCGACGCCGGTCGTGCCATTGTGCTCGTCCATGGCACCGACGCGGTACCAAGCCATATGCACTGCGGTCGGCGCCCGGCGGTCTTCCTTGACGATGACGCGCAAACCATTAGCCAATTGCCGCTCGAACGGGTTGGCCTCGGCCGCAAACGGCAAGACCAGCACAAACACGCATGCCGCTTGCCGGATAAAACGTTTCAGGGTAGCCATGGTCGTAGATCGCTTCTGTTAAAATTTGCGTCGAAAATCATTTGCGACAGCATCTTACTCCTATCGCCCGATCCCCCGGATTTCAAAGACAAGATCATCCCATGTTTGGTTTCCTCAAGAAGTCTGCCGAAACGGCCGCGCCGGCCGCCGAGGCATCTACCCCCCAACTCTCCTGGCGCGAACGGCTGAAGGCCGGTCTCGCGCGTACCCGCGCCAATTTCGGCGGCAAGCTCAAGACGATTTTTTCGCGTGGCAAGGTCGACGACGAACTACTTGAAGAACTTGAAACCTTGCTGCTGACCAGCGATGTCGGCATGGAAGCGACCGAGCACCTGCTCACCGAACTGAAGACGCGCGCCAAGCGCGGCGGCATCGATACGCCGGAAGGTATCCAGCAGGCCCTTGCCGAGGCCCTGCACGACCTTCTGCTGCCACTCGAAAAGCCGCTCGACGTTTCATCGCCGCGCCCGTTCGTGATCATGATCGCCGGCGTCAACGGCGCCGGCAAGACGACCTCGATCGGCAAACTGGCCCGCCATTTCCAATCACAAGGGCTGTCGGTGCTCCTTGCTGCCGGCGACACCTTCCGCGCCGCAGCCCGCGAACAGTTGCAGACCTGGGGCGAGCGCAACAATGTGACGGTCATCTCGCAGGAGTCTGGTGACCCGGCAGCGGTTATTTTCGATGCGATTTCGGCCGCCAAGGCCCGCGGCATCGACATCGTCCTCGCCGACACCGCCGGCCGCTTGCCAACCCAGTTGCACTTGATGGAAGAGATTGCCAAAGTGCGCCGCGTCATCCAGAAAGCCGATCCGACCGGGCCGCACGAAACGCTGCTCGTCCTCGACGCCAATTTCGGGCAGAACGCGCTGGCGCAGGTCAAGGCCTTCGACAAGGCGATAGACGTCACCGGCCTCGTCCTCACCAAGCTCGACGGCACGGCCAAGGGCGGCGTCATCGCCGCGATCGCCCGCCAGTGCCCGACACCGATCCGCTTCATCGGTGTCGGCGAAGGCATTGACGACCTGCGCCCCTTCGTCGCGCACGACTTTGTCGACGCTTTATTTGAATAACCAAAAAGCTTTAACCACGACGGGCACAACGAACACAACGTTAATTCCAGCGAATGATGATGAGATGGCACTCATCGGCAGCAATGACAGAAACGCTTTTGCATTAGTATTTCGTTGTGCCAGTTGTGATCGTCGTGGTTAAAAAGGCAGCCCCATGATTTCCGCCAGCGCCGTCTGTAAACGCTACCCCGAAGGCCTTGAGGCGCTTCGAGACGTCAGCTTCGCCATCGACAGCGGCGAGATGGTCTATATCACCGGCCATTCCGGCGCCGGAAAGTCGACGCTGTGTCGTCTGCTGGCGGCGATTGAGCACCCGACCTCGGGCAGCATCGTGGTCAACGGACAGAACATCGCGGCGCTGCGGCGTAGCGCTATTCCCTATCTTCGCCGCAATTTCGGTTTGATCTTCCAGGACCAGAAGTTATTGTTCGACCGTAGCATCATCGATAACGTGCTTTTGCCCCTGGCCATTGTCGGCTTGCCGCCCAAGGAAGCCCGGCGTCGTGCACAGGCGGCACTCGACAAAGTCGGCCTGCTCGAGCGCGAGAAGGCCAATCCGATCGCGCTCTCGGGCGGCGAACAGCAGCGTCTGGCGATCGCCCGCGCCGTCGTCAACCGACCGGCCATTCTGCTCGCCGACGAACCGACGGCCAATCTCGATGAAGAATCCGCCGCCGCCATCCTCGACATCTTCACCGCTTTCCATCAAGTCGGCGTGACGCTGATTATCGCCACCCACGACCCGCACTGGATGGCGCGTCGTCCCGCCCGCGTCCTTCAACTTGAGCGCGGGCGCCTACTTGGAGGCGAGGCATGAGTGCATTCCTGATCCTGCACTGGAACGCCCTGCGCGACGCCTTGCGCCGCTTTGTCACCTCACCATTGAACAGTCTGCTTTCCCTGCTCGTTATCGGCATTGCGCTTGCCCTGCCCAGCGCCGGTTGGCTCTTGCTCGACAATCTCAAGGGGATCGCGGGCAATGCCTCGGGAGTGCGTCAAATCAGCCTCTTCATGGCGCTGGACGCCAACCGGAAGGATCTCGACGAGATCGAGTCTCGTCTGCGTGAACTGAATGCCGATGAATGGCGTTTTGTTTCCCGCGAGGACGCGCTGGAACACCTCAAGTCCTCCGCTGGCATGGAAGAGATCATTGCCAGCCTGCCACGCAATCCGCTGCCACACGCCTTTGTCTTCGAAGCGGGGAGGGCCTCGCCTACCGATCTCGAGCAACTGGCAAAAAATTTTTCCGGATGGCCGAAAGTCGATCACGTCCAACTCGATTCGTCCTGGGTCCGGCGTCTCGACGCCTTCCTGCGCATCGGACAACTCTCCGTCGTCCTGCTGGGCGGCTTGCTGGCCGGCGCCCTGGTCACGATCACCTTCAACACCATTCGCCTGCAGATCCTGGGGCAGGCTGCCGAGATTGAGGTTGCCCGCCTGATCGGTGCCACCGACGCTTTCATCCGGCGACCGTTCCAGTATTTCGGCGCCTTGCAGGGAGCCCTCGGCGGATTGTTCGCGGCCTCGCTGGTTGTTACCGCCGGCCGACTGCTGGCCGAACCGGTCGGCGAACTCCTCGCGCTTTACGGTAGCAGTTTCGTCCCTCGCGGCTTGTCGCTGGAAGATGTCGCCGCGCTGACCGCCATCGGCGCCGTCCTCGGCTGGGTCGGCGCGCAGATTTCGGTCTCCATCCATTTACGCCGCTTCGGCTGACCGCCAGCGGGAGACGCCCAAGGAGAAAACCATGGCGCCGTCCAAAATCGTGCGCGGTAAAACTTGGCCAAGCACCCTGCGCGAGTACGCGCGCAACAACAAAGCCGCCGCTACCGGACTCGGATTGGCGCTTGCCATCGTGATTCTGCTCCTCGCGCAAAGTCTGGCCTTGATCGCGACGGGAAACGCCCCCGTCGGCTTCCGCAATGCCTCGCTCGGCGGCTTGACGGCATTCGCTACGACAGCATTGGGCGCCATGCCGGCCTTTTTCCTGCGCGGCATCGCACAAAAGGTTGAGGACAGCCTCCTCGGCATGGCCGCCGGCATGATGCTCGCTGCCAGCGCCTTTTCCCTGCTCATCCCGGGATTGGCAGCGGGAACCGAAATGCTCGACAGCAAGCCCTTGAGCGCCGGCATCGTTGTTTTCGGCATGGCATTGGGCGTCCTGCTCATTCTTGGCCTGGAGCGCTTTACGCCGCATCAACACCTGCAAAGTGGCCCCTGCGGTCCCGGCCATGAACGCGTCCAGCGCATCTGGCTTTTTGTTTTTGCCGTTGCCCTGCACAATCTGCCCGAAGGTATGGCAATTGGCGTCAGCTTCGCGCAAAACGATCTTTCGGTCGGCCTGCCGCTAACGACTGCGATCGCGCTGTAGGACATTCCGGAAGGCTTGGTCGTGGCCCTCGCCCTGCGCACCGCCGGCTTTACTCCGGGCCAAGCCGTATTTGCTGGCATCGCCAGCGGCATTCCGGAAGTGCTGGGGGCCATTCTCGGCGTCGGTCTCTCCAGCGGCTTGGCGCTGGCGTATCCAATCGGACTGGGCCTCGCTGCCGGCGCAATGATCTTCGTCGTCTCGCACGAGGTCATTCCGGAAACCCATCGCAACGGCCATCAGAAGCATGCCACACTCGGCTTGATGGCCGGCTTCGCGCTGATGATGGTGCTCGATACGACCCTCGGCTGATGCCAAACGATCAGGTCTGCTCGGAACGCAAGGCACTGACTTTTACGGCGCACGGAGGTGCAAAATCGCTTGTCTCCTGCGGAATACCTTTCGACTCACGGCTGTCATGGACAGGCTGAACGCCGAGCGAATAGGCAATGGCGCCCTGCGCTGTTCTGGCCAGATCGCCGCGACGCTGGCCATTGGCGTCGAGCGCTGGCGTCGGACGCAGGCGAACGACCAGTCGGCGATGGGCAAAGATCGCCGACAAACACTGCGCCATGGTGGTTTCGCCAGCATAGACCGGCGCCAAGCTGCGCTGTCCCGCCGCGTCAAAATAGGACAAGGCGACAGGCTGTACCGGCCGGCCGGCGGCGATCGCCGACTGCAGCAAGGCGCTGTGGAATTTCAGTAGTTTCGTGCCATCCGTCGTCGTTCCCTCGGGAAAAATAACCACATCCTTATTTCTGGCAAGCATTTCAGCGATTTCATCATTGACGGCGCTAGCATGCCGCCGGCTATCACGGCGCAGGAAGATCGTATCAGTCTGGCTCGACAACCACCCGATGAGCGGCCAGCCTCGCACCTCGGCCTTCGAAACAAAAGCCGAGGGACGAACCGCGTTGATCGCATAAATGTCGAGCCAGGAAATGTGATTGGCGACGATCAGGCTGCCCGGTTCGATTCCGGACAAGTTCGAATCGAGCCGCACGCCTAGAATGGCAAGCAACTGGCGCGACCAATTCCGCTTGAGCCAGAGCCGGAAAGCATCGCGACTGAGCGGATAGACCGTGGCGACAAGAAAAGCTCCCCACAGGAAATGCAAAATCAAACGCAAACAGCGCAGCGCCCGCATCGAGCGCTGCGTTGGCCGGAGACGGGCCATATCAGTCCTCTTTGCCGATGAAGTGCTTGGCGTAACGACTGTCGAGGCGCGACATCGGCATCAGGATGGGCAGGTCGGCAGTGTTGAAATCCGGATCCCAGGCTGGTTCGCCGCAAACGTAGGCGCCAGCACGCAGATACCCCTTAATGAGCGGCGGCAATTCGGCCGGCAAATCGTTCTTCAAGGCTTCCAGCGGCAAGGGACAGCGCGGAAAAACACGATACTCGAGCGGACTCATGTGTTCGCCGAGGCGGCTGAAAATGCTCGCCGCAGCATGACCGCCATCGGCCATGCTGATGCTCGCACAGCCGATCAGATAGTCATAACGGTTTTCCAACATGTACTTGGCCAGTCCCGCCCAAAGCAGCGCGATGGTGGCACCGGTACGGTAATCCGGATGTACGCACGAACGGCCAATTTCGACCATGCGCGGGCGCAGATGCTGCAGGCGGGTCAGGTCGAATTCGCATTCCGAATAGTAGCAGCCGACCTTGCGCGCCTTTTCCGGAGACAGGATGCGGTAGGTGCCGACGACAGCACCGGAATTCTCGTCGCGTACGACGAGATGATCACAATACGGATCAAAAATATCCTGATCGACGCCCGGAATCCGGGTTTGCAGGTTGGCACCGAGTTCGTCGGCGAAAACGCGATAACGCAATTTCTTGGCTTCCAGCACTTCACGTTCGCTGCTAGCGATGCCCACAGAAAGCTTGTGTCGTTGTGGTCTGGCACGTTGACCAGCATGAATCAATGGGGATGACATTGCCTATCCTTTCTTTTTTTACCTTTGTATAGACAGACTGTAAGCAAGCTGGGTTACAGCCAGATTTCGGCAGGGTTAAGATTGAATTTATCTGCTTGCAAATTCGGTCATGATTATTTCTTCGGGCTGCAATCAATGCTTAATGCTGTTTGCCTAATCTGGACCGAGGTAAAAATGCTCCGCTGGAGGAAACCATGCGCAAGTCCGAAATTCTTGATCGCCTGAATTTGCAAGACATGATTGACCGTTTTTTCAACGAGGATTGGTTTATCGTTCTCGGACTCGATGGCCTGTAAACCCTGAACGCGTAACCGAAATGGGTTTCCGAGGTCGATGAATCGACGAGATTGTCTCCGCAGAGGGCGGGCTCGGAAAATACGGTGAAGGAGGAGGAAGAAGCAGTCGAAATGACGACTTGCGACCAGCCTGAAGTCGTCAAGCGGCATCAGGAGGTCAGGTGTGATGCAGCACGCAATAAGGCATGTTTCCTTTTGTTATTAATTTAGAAAACTCATCCCCTCCGTGTTCATTAATTTGCGGGATCGTTTCCTTTTTCTGGCAAGTCGCTTGACCGAACCGCTGCCCGGGCCAGTACATGCGAGGCCACCGGCATGGTCAGCCAAACAATGGCGCTGATGGCCAAGGCACGGGCAAACCAGTCGACCGATCCACCGATCAAGGCAGCGCCAACAACAATCCCGACCACGCCCAATGCTCCGGCCTTGGTCGCGGCGTGCTGCCGCGACAGCGGATCATGCAGGACAAACAACCCCAGGGCGGCAAGCAGCAGGACAAGCGTGCCAAAACCGATCAGGACGATGCCGGCGATCATCATGATTTCATCTCCCCGGAAGAGGGCAGCACAGCGCTCCGTCTTTCGACAAGGCGCGACCACGCAAGCGTGGCCACGAAACCGACCAGCGCAACGCCGATCGCGATATCCAGAAACAGCACGCGCTCAGTTTGAAGCGCAGCGGCGACGCACATCGCAATCGCCGCAGAGAACATGATGTCAAAGGCGATGATCCGATCCACGTCGCTCGGCCCAAGAAAGAAACGCGCAGACGACATGACGATAACGACCAATAGCAACAGAACGAAGATTGTGATCATGATGAAGTCGCTGAGAGAGGGAATAACTTGATGATGTCGTGTTCGAAGTCTTCTCTGATTGAGGCAAAAATCGCATCAATACCTTCTGCGTCGAGTACATGCAACAGCATTTTTTGTTCTTCCATGTCGATATCGATCACGGTCGTTCCCGGCGTCAGGGTAACCAAGGCTCCGAGAATAGCAGCGCCGGTTTCGCTCATTGGCGCGAAACGCATGTGCATCTTTTCGGCTCGGGGCTTACGGCGCCGGACGATGATGCTCGCCGTGGTCAGGCCCGCAGCAAGGGAGTGATACAGAAAATTTCCAAGCAGGCGAACGATTGCGGCAATACGGATTATCATGGCTTCTCTCCATGCATCCCGGCGACCGCTGTGGACAGATAGTCAAAAATCTTTTCGGGAAAAACCCCCATCCATAATGTCAGAAGCGTCAAGATGCCAACCGTCGCCAGTGCAGGAATCGAATTCCTTGGCCGGGCGGGGCGCCACTCATGGTCGGGATACGGTTTCCAGAAGGCCTGAATCCAGATCTTCGCCATCGAATAGAGCGTCAACCCGCCGACGCCAAGTGCGACCATGGCCGAGAAATATGCCTTCTGCGCCAAGGCTTCGCGAACAATAAGATATTTCCCCCAAAAGCCTGACGATGGCGGGATTCCGATCAGCGAACAGGCTAGTACAAGAAAAATGAAAGCCAGCCAGGGATGAGCGTCAAGAAGACCGCCCATCCGTCTGAGATCGTAATGACCGGTGGCTTGAAAAATCAGCCCCCCGGTCAGAATCAAGCCGGCTTTGACCAAGCTATGATGCAGCATGAAGTAAATGGTTGCCGCATCCCCTGCTCGCGATGCCAGTGCCATCGCCAAAAGCATGTACCCGATCTGGCTGATACTGTGAAAAACCAGGATTTGGCGGATATCCCAATGATAAGCCGCCCCAAGCACGCCGCTCACCATCGAAGCCAGTCCGATCCATCCAATCCAATCGAAAAGCGGTGCCGAAGCAGGATAAAAATAATCACTCAAGGTCCGAATCAAGGCGTAAATGCCAAGCTTGGTGAGAAGCGCCGAGAAAAGGGCCATTACCGGAGCCGGCAAGGCAAGATATGAGGCCGGCAACCAGGCGAAAAACGGAAAAGCCGCCGACTTGATCAGGAACGCCAATGCCAGCAATCCAAGCAACGGCGCGGCAAAAGCGGGCGGAAGCGTTGCCAGCGCTGAAGAGATAGCGGCAAACCTAAGCTTCCCGGTCGCGCCATATATCAGGACGACGGCAATCAGCAGCAACAAGGTACCGAAAACGTTGAGCGAAAAATATCTGAAGGCGGCATCGAACTGACGCAGCTTTCCTGCATGCACAAGCAAGCCCAGCGCGCAGATCATCGACAATTCAAACTAGAGGTATAAATTGAATAAGTCCTCGGTGATGAATGCGCCACCGACGCCCGCAACCAAGCCGTGGAGCAACGGATGCAGCATGGGGAAATGGGGCGCGGCGTCGGCCTTGGTGAATTGCCAGAATACGGCGGCGACGATCATGAACGCCGTCAGGACGATCAACATAGCGCTCAGGCGATCGACCATGAATCCGATACCGAATCCCGCCGGCCAGTTGCCCGCCACCATCTCGACGGCACCATGCAGGAGCACATCGTGCATCAAGCTTACGGCGCAGAAAAGGAACGCGAGGGCACCGGCAAGGCTGACCCCGGTCTGCAAATGTTTTTTCGACCTCACAAGTGTGCAAGACAGAGCCGTGATCAAAGGGAGCACCAACGGAGCAACCAGTAGCAGCTTCACGCAGGATCCTCGATTGCTGGCTTTTGTGGGTCTTTGGCGGCAGGCTCGGCTGCGTCCAAATGCGTAATATCCGTAGTCTTTCCAGACTGGCGCAAACACAGAATCAAAAGGAGCGAAAAACAAGTCAGTGAAAAACTGATGACGATGGCGGTCAACACCATGGCTTGAGGCACCGGGTTTGCTGCTACTCCGACGAGCGATTCGCCGTCGACAATCGGCGGTACACCATTGATTAAACGGCCGGCAGAATAAACCAGAAGGTTGACGCCACTGCCCGCCATGGAAAACCCGATAGCACAGCGCAATAAATCACGCGACATCGCAAGATATAAGCCGACTGTGATCACGATGCCAAAGGTCAAGGCAACAAGCCAGATCATCTTCCTTCCTCCGCTGGAATGATCGCGACCAGGCAATATCCACCCAAGGCTCCCCACACGCACAAATAAACCCCGAGATCAAAAACCATCGCGGTTGATACCGGCAAATCCAAGAGTCCAAGGGGGAAAATGAACCGGACATGCGTCAAAAAAGGCAGATCGAGGAATAAAGCGGGCACGCTGCTCAACATGGCGATGCCAACACCGACGGCACAAAGGCGCCGGGGAAGAAGCGGCAGTTTACGCAACGCACTTGGAACATCGAAGGTCAGTGCGTATGAAGCGCTTGCCGCCACGGCAACCAGCCCGCCGATGAATCCGCCCCCTGGGGAATTGTGTCCGCGCAGCGTGATCCATATCGAGGCGAGCAGCAGCAAAGGATAGAGCAAACCTACAAAGACTTCCGCGATGATCGCCCGAGGACTCATCCTGTCTTCCTTCCGAGCATTGCAACCAAGGGGGCGGCTGACAACAAGGCAAAAGCGAGTACGGAAATTTCACCCAGGGTATCCAGTGCCCGGAAATCGACAATGATGACATTGACCACGTTTTTCCCGTGCGCTGCAGGCAAACTCTGCTCAAGAAAGAAATCGGCCATCGAACGATTGAAAGGCAGGCCGGCAACAAAAAGGGCAAAGAGGGTTGTTGTCCCCCCAAATCCCGCGGCAACGGCAAGTGACAAGGGGTTGATTTGTCTTTTATTCACTATTCCGGCGTCTTTTGTTCGCGGCATGTCCCTCCACCGTCGTAGAACTGCGGCGACGACCACGACAAACACCGTTTCAATCGCGAACTGGGTGAACGCAAGATCAGGTGCGCCTGTGAATAGAAACAGAAATGCAGCCCCGTAACCGACCATGCCGCTCGACAACAACAGCAGGAGTGGCTGGCGCACGAAAACCGTTGCGAGGGCCCCGGCCATGATCAGAAAACTTGCGCCGATGATCGGGAGGGATGGTAGTTCGAAATCCGGCCAAACCGGTTCCGAAAACGAGGCAAGAAGTAGTCCGGCCATCAGCACGGCGGTTCCCGCGACGAACATCCGCAAATAGTCCGGCAAGCGCCCATGTTGAAGGAAGCGCGTGTGCCAGGCGGCGATCTTCGGCACGAGGCGAAGGATTCGCCAGTACCCGCGTTCGGGAGCAATCACGTCCAGGGGGCGGAGACGCATAAGAAAGGCGTGCAAACGGCTCCAGTTGAAAAAGATGACAGCGCCGGTGATAGCGGCCAGCAGACTGGTTTCGATCACCAGCGTCTTTTCGTAGGCTGCTTCGACAGCTTGCGCATCGATCCCCGGCGCGATGGACTGGGCCGCGCTCCCCAGCAAGGGGTCGATCAAGGTCGGCCACGACCCGAACAACAAACCCAGGGTGACCAAAAGCAATGGTGGCAGCAGCATCGTCATCGGCGCTTCGTGCGGAACCGATTCCGGCAGCGCGTGTTTTCGCCCCCAGAAAATATGGACGGCGGTAATGACGGCGACAGCGACAGCGGTTCCATTGACAAAGGTTGTCGCATAACTGACCAGAGCAAAAACATCCGCATCGGCTTTGGCATAGGACATGGCATTCTTGGCGATAAATCCGAGCGACAACGGCAAGCCTGCCATGGAAAAAGCAGCAAGCAAGGCGGCGGCCGCCGTCCAGGGCATGAAACGCCGCAATCCGGAGAGCATGTAGATGTTGCGCGTACCGGCGCCATGACTGATATTGCCGGCGACGAAGAACAGCGGTGCCTTGTACAGCGCATGGGCGAAGAACAAGGCCGCTACAGCAAGCGCCGCGCCTTCACCAGGCAGCCCGACCAGCATGGTCAATGTGCCCAAGGTCGCCACGGTGGACCAGGCCAGAATGCGTTTCAGATCCCGTTCACTCACCGTCTGCATCGCGGCGCTCACTGCCGTCAAGGTTCCGACGCCAATCAACGTGTATTCCCAGAACGGCATGTCGCTGAAAGCGGCATCCAGTCTGGCCAATAAAAACACGCCCAGTTTGACCATGGTTGCGGAATGCAGGTAAGCGCTGACCGGTGTCGGTGCCGCCATGGCATTCGGGAGCCAGAAATGAAACGGAAATTGCGCCGATTTGCTGAATGCGCCGATGAAAACCAGAATGAGCGCCATCGGAATGCGTTCGTCGTTGATGATAACCGGCGCGTTCAGAATCAACTGGTGAATTGAATAGCCCCCAGCAATCTGGCCAAGAAGCAGCAGGCCGGCCAACAAGGCAAGGCCGCCCAGACCAGTCACCATCAAGGCCTGTTGCGCTGATTTACGGCTCTCTTCGCTCTCGTGGTTGCTCCCCACCAGCAGGAATGACAGTACGGATGTCAGTTCCCAGAAGATGAAAAAAACGATCATGTCGTCACTGGCCACAGCGCCAATCATCGCCAGCATGAACAGGGTCAACAGGGCAAAAATTCGCCATCGGTTACGGGAACCGCCGAGATAACCCGCTGCATACACGAACACGAGGGTGCCGATACCGGTAATCAGCAGCAGAAATTGCGCCGAGAGGCCATCAACGCGTAACGCGATGTTGATATCGACACTTTGAACCCACTGCCCGTAGAAACGCCAGGGCAGGGGGTAAACATTCAAGGCGTAGAGCAAACCTGCAAAGCAGGCGGCAGGAATGAGCGCCACCACGAGCGCAGGTGTCACGCCCAGGCGTTTGTTTTGCACATCATGGCCTTGGCCAAACAACAGAAAGCCTCCTCAACGATTCCAGCTGCGCAATTCGCCTTCAGAAACAAGAAGAAGTGTAATCAAGATCAAAGGAAGCAGGCCATCAAGCCACGGCATACCGAAACATTCCAGCAAGTATGGCTCCTGTGCCGCGATTAACAGCTTGGCAGTGTAAGCCTCCTTACTGAATAAACATAGACCGCTTTCCCCACAGGCAATCCGTTGTCGAGTGAAAAATCTGCATGTCAGCAATTCTCGCGGTGGACATGGCCGGCATGTCGAAGCCTGACTTGGCGTCCCGAACCGCTCACCTCGCAGAATCGGCAAACTATCGTCAACCAAATTTCCCAAAACGGATATATCAATTCCGGTTTTTTCGGGTCTGCGCCAGCCAACTGTGGCCGCTTAGCTCATAGTTTCAGGGTTTCGGCCCTGACATAGGTCTCTTATTTCCTTCTGGACAACCGCATCAGTTCAATGCACATCTTTTTCTCTGCCGCTTACAGTCCGTAACAAAATTTCAAACTCCGACAATGGACGACTTGCGCCAATCGCGCCTATCATTCGTTATTCGTTGCAACACCGGATGACAGGATCAGAATATGTACTCAGTTGTTTCCAAACAGACCGGGCAGGTTCTTGCCAAAAATCTCAGCCTTGAAGGCGTCGATCTCTGGATGACGAAAAACGAATCACGGTTCGAGAGTATTCGGGTCGTCGGCATGACCATCATTGTCACAGACAAGAAATAATCTTCGATTATCCTGCCCGAGACTGCGGGGATCTGTCTCCACCGGGATCAAGCGCAGATCTAACTGAGAAAGAGTTTCTTGAAACGACACCGCCCCGTCATCGGCCTTGCTCTGGGCAGTGGCTCGGCTAGAGGCTGGGCACACATCGGTGTTATCCGCACCCTCGAAAGTGAGGGCATTGTTCCCGATATTGTTTGCGGCACTTCGATCGGCTCCTTAGTCGGTGCCGTCTACGCCGCCGGCGAGTTGGACGCCTTCGAGCGCTGGGTCGGCGAGCTCAGCTGGCAGGATATGGTCGGCATGGTCGACCTGAAAATGGATGACGGCCTGATCAAGGGAGGGAAGCTGTTCAAACTTCTCAGCGCCCAGTTCGCGCAGCGTGATATCGAGCAACTCGGCAAGCCTTTTGCCTGTGTCGCCACCGACCTGACCGGTGGCCGCGAAATCTGGCTACGCGATGGCTCGGTTCTGGACGCGGTTCGCGCTTCGATTGCCGTTCCCGGCCTTTTTTCTCCCTCGTTCCAGAATGGACGCGTGCTGGTCGATGGCGGCCTCGTCAACCCGGTCCCGGTTTCCCTATGTCGGGCCATGGGCGCTGATATCGTAATCGCCGTAGATCTCAACTGGGATCTGATCGGTTACCGACACTGGGCGCCCTCTGAAACCACGCCGGTCGCCGAGCCAAAACCGGCCGGCGTCGTTGACAACATTCTTTCCTCATTGCGCTCGTCCTTCAAAATGGCCAGCGAGCCCGATGACGATCCCGAAAACGCCATGCCCTCGATGCTCGCCGTCATGGCGACCAGCATCAACATCATGCAGGTCCGCATCACCCAGAGCCGCCTGGCGGGCGAACCTGCCGACGTCCTGATTCGTCCGCGCCTGTCGCACATCGGCGCGCTGGACTTTCACCGCGGCGAACAGGCCATTGCCGAGGGGACGCGTTCGGCCAGGCATGCCTTGCCCGGCATCCGGGAGATCCTGCCGGGAACGTAAGTTCCGACGCGGGTTCAAACTGACAGCATACCGGCTTCTTGCCGCCATTCCCTACCTACCGTCTTCGGAACACGTTAATAGCATATACAATCAACGACTTGCTCATTTCTTATTCCCATACCCGATCTTCACAACATGCTCAGCCATTCGACAAATCCTGAGTCCCAGCGAATCACTTCACCTGTCGGTAAAACAGTGGGGTTGTACGCTGCGTTTTCACTTTTGTGGATTTGGCTGTCCGATCGCGCCGTCCTGCTCCTGACCGACAACCCTGAGCAGATTGCGCTCATCAGTTCGCTCAAAGGATTCATATTCATCGCCGTGACTTCGGCGCTCCTTTTTTTTCTCTTGCGCCGCAATTTCCTCCGGCTCGCCAACGCGACCGAGAAAGCCATTTGGAGCGAAGAAAAATGGAAATTCGCTCTCGAAGGTGCGGGCGAAGGCGTCTGGGACTGGAACATTCAGACTGGCGAAGTCGAGTTTTCGCCACGCTGGAAGGAAATGCTTGGTTACGAGGAAAATGAGATCAGGTGCGGAAAAAACGCCTTTGACGAATGGGAACGGCGTGTCCATCCCGACGACCTTGTGGATGCGCTTGCATCCGTCCTGGCCTACATCGACGGCAAAACCGAAAACCTGAATTTCGAACACCGGATGCGCTGCAGAAACGGTCAGTGGAAATGGATTCAGTCGCGCGGCATGATCGTGAGCCGGTCTGCCGACGGCAAACCGCGACGCATGATCGGAACCCATGCCGACATCACCGAGCGAAAAAAGGCCGAGGTGGCGTTGCAGACCAGCGAAACTAATTGCAGCACCCTCTTCAGCCAGATGCTCGACGGCTTCGCACATCATCAGATCATCTGCGATGAAACCGGGAAGCCCGTCGACTATCGCTTCATGCGCGTCAACCCGGCCTTCACTCGCATGACCGGCCTGAAAGCCGAGGCGATTATTGGACGCACCATCCGGGAAATCATTCCTGACATCGAGCCGCACTGGATCGAAACCTACGGCAAGGTGGCCCTGACCGGAGAACCCGTCGCTTTCGAACAATACTCTGCGGCGCTCGACAAACATTTCCATGTCGCCGCTTTCCAGCCGGCACCGATGCAATTCGCCAGCGTTCTTTCCGACATCACTGACCGCAAGAAAGCCGAGGCCGACTTGCGTATCGCCGCGGCCGCTTTCGATTGTCGCGAAGCTATGATCATCACCGACGCCAATACGGTAATTCAACGCGTCAATCGGGCATTCACCGAGACAACCGGTTACACCGCTGCCGATATCGTCGGCAGGACGCCATCCATTCTTCGCTCCTCGCGGCACAGCGATGTCTTTTTCCGCACGATGTGGGAAAACATTCAACGTACGGGCGGCTGGCAGGGTGAGATCTGGGACCGCCGCAAGAACAGCGAAGAGTACGTGAAGTGGCTGACCATTTCAGCCGTGAAGAACGCAGCGGGTGAAGTTACCAACTATATCGGCGTACAGCATGACATCACCGAAAGGAAACTGGCCGAAGAGAAGATCCACAGGCTTGCTTTCTTCGACCAGCTCACAGGCTTGCCGAACCGCACGCTGCTGCTCGATCGTTTGAAGCAAGCCATGATCGCATCCGAACGAAGCGGGCACTACGTCGCCCTGCTCTTGATCGATCTCGATAATTTCAAGATGCTCAACGACACCCTCGGCCATGACATGGGCGATTTGCTCCTGCAACAAGTCGCCAAGCGTCTTTTGGCGTGCGTTAGGGCGGAAGATACCGTCGCCCGGCTTGGCGGAGACGAATTTTTGGTAATGCTGGCCAATCTGAGCCTGAACAAAACCGAATCAGCCAGTCGGGTCGAAGTCGTTGGCGACAAAATCCTAGCCGAACTGAATGCCAATTATTGCCTGAAGGATGTCATCTACCACTGCACGCCGAGCGTCGGAGCGAGTCTCTTCCAGGGACTGAGTACCGATGTCGAGATCGCCATGAAACAAGCCGACCTTGCCATGTACAAGGCAAAAGAAGGCGGACGCAATGCTTTCCGATTTTTCGATCCGGAAATGGAACTGGCTGTCACCAAACGCGCAGGGCTTGAAAAAGAATTGCGCCAGGCGATTGCGGAGGACCGGTTTGTTCTTCACTGCCAGGCCCAAGTCACCGGCGACAAAACCATGGGCACGGAAGTCCTGGTGCGTTGGCAACATCCCCAACGGGGCCTCGTTTCACCGATGGAATTCATCCCCATCGCGGAAGAGAGCGGACTCATCATCCCGATTGGCCGTCGAGTCTTGGAAATGGCCTGCGAGATGCTCGCCGGCTGGGCCGAACGGCCAGAGTTGTCGACGCTAACCGTATCCGTTAATGTCAGCGCCCACCAGTTTCGACAAGCCGGATTTGTCGATGAGGTGCTCGGAATCCTTGACGCGACCGGCGCCAATCCACAGCGATTGAAACTCGAGTTGACTGAATCCATGCTGGTTTCGAATCTCGAAGAGGTCATTGACAAGATGTTCCAGCTCAAAGCCAAAGGGGTCGGCTTTGTCCTTGATGACTTCGGCACGGGATACTCATCCCTCTCCTATCTCAAGCGTCTGCCTCTCGATTATCTGAAAATCGATCAATCGTTTGTGCGCGACGTGTTAAGCGATCCCAACGACGCCGCGATTGCCCGGACCATCATTGCATTGGCGGATAGCCTGGGCCTCGGGGTCATTGCGGAGGGCGTCGAAAACGTCATGCAGCGCGACTTTTTGGCCCAGTCCGGCTGCCCTGCCTTTCAAGGCTATTACTTCGGCAAACCGGTACCCGCAGCCGAATTCGAACGGTTGAACACTCGCTGACTCGTGCAAAATTCGCTTAGGCTTATCGCAATTCTGGGCGAGAACAAGGCGATAACTCCCCCCTCCGCATGCTGTAAAAATTTCCAGCGCTTCTGGGTTAAAGTATCAGCCTCGACGACTAACCCACGATAATTTTCGGTTTGCTCCAAGAACGGAATTCCCTGAATGCATATTCTCGTCACCGGCGGTGCCGGCTATATCGGTTCTCACACCTGCGTTGCCCTGATGGCAGCCAATCACGACGTGACAGTGATCGACAACCTCTCGAACAGCCGGAAGGAGGTCGTCGACCGCATCGCGAAAATTGGCGGCAAGCCTTTGCATTTCGAAGCGGGCGATGTGCGCGACCGCAACGCACTGCGCGTGATTTTCAGCCAATGCCGGACTGAAAGCGGTCGGCGAATCCGTATCGCAACCGTTGCGTTATTACGATTGCAATATCGGCAGCACCCTCGCATTGTGCGAAGTGATGGCCGAGTTCGGGGTAAAAACCCTGATTTTCAGTTCGTCGGCGACTGTTTATGGCGATCCGGCCTCCGTCCCGGTACGCGAAGAATTTCCGCGCTCGGCCACCAACCCCTACGGGGCCAGCAAACTGATAATCGAGGATATCCTCGCCGATTTGTCGCAATCCGACCCGGATTGGCGCATTGCACGCCTGCGTTATTTCAATCCCGTCGGCGCGCACCAAAGCGGCCTGATCGGCGAAGAGCCGAACGGCATTCCGAACAATCTGATGCCCTACGTTACCCAGGTCGCCATCGGCAAGCGAGAGAAGCTGAGTGTCTTCGGCGGCGACTATCAGATCCCTGATGGCACTGGCGTCCGCGACTACATTCACGTGGTCGATCTTGCCGAGGGCCATGTCGCCGCCCTCGATTATTTTCTCGACCACCACGGAATGCTGACAGTGAATCTGGGCACTGGCCGGGGCTATTCGGTGCTCGACATGGTCCATGCTTTCGAAAAAGCCAGCGGGCGGCCCGTCCCCTATCAAATTGTTGAGCGCCGCCCCGGCGACGTGGCGACTTGCTACGCGGACCCGAAGCTCGCCGAAACTCTGTTGAGCTGGAAGGCGCGGTACGGCATTGAGGATATGTGCCGCGATGCCTGGCGTTGGCAGCAAAATCAGGGCATCGCCTAGGTCCGGCAATGGCCGTCTACGCAATCGGCGACATCCAGGGCTGCTTCGATACGCTGACGCGCCTGCTTCGGCACATCGATTTCGATCCGGCCCGCGATCAGCTCTGGTTCGTCGGCGATCTGGTCAATCGTGGTCCGCGCTCGCTGGAGACGCTACGCTTCGTGCGCGATCTCGGTCCTGCCGCCGTTACCGTGTTGGGGAATCATGATCTTTCCCTGCTACTGGCAGCCGAAGGCTTCGGAAAACGAGGTAAGGGCGATACTTTCGACGATATCTTAGCTGCCCACGACTGCCCGGAATTGCTCGACTGGCTTCGGCGACAACCGCTTTGCCACGTCGAAAACGGATATTTTCTCGTTCACGCCGGGCTGCTGCCGCAATGGACGGTGGCGCACGCTCGACAGCTTGCCATTGAAGTTGAGGAAGCGTTGACCGGTTCCCGCTGGCATGAATTTCTGGGCCATATGTGGGGAAGCGAGCCTACCCGCTGGCGGGACGACCTGCGGGGATGGCCGCGATTGCGCGTCATCGTCAACGCCATGACGCGCATGCGCTTCTGCTCGCCCGAAGGCCGGATGGATTTCAAGGTCAAGGGAGAAGTGACCAAGGCGCCGCCCGGCTACCTCCCCTGGTTCGATGCCCCCGGCCGACTCAGTGCCGACACTACACTGGTAACCGGCCACTGGTCGGCGCTCGGGCTGAAAATCCTGCCCAACCTGCTGGCCATCGATTCCGGTTGCTTGTGGGGTGGGCCGCTGACAGCCATACGGCTGGAAGACCGGAAAACCTTTCAGGTGCCATGCTCGCCAGATGAAGTCAGGTCTTGGTCAAATTAGTGCCCAGAAACCAAAAAGGCGGCCTAGTGAGTTACCCGTGTCGAACCGCTGCCACTCAGCACGCGCACTCGCTCACCCGGATGAAAATTCTCGCCCATTTCTTGCACGACGGCAATCATGTTGCCGCCGTCAAGGCGAACGGTGATTTCCAATGCATTCTTCTTGGTGACATTCTCCTCGATGGCAGAACCCGCCAAGCCTCCGGCAACAGCGCCGACAATAGCGCCAATGATATGCCCCTTGCCGCCCCCCATGGAACTGCCCGCCACACCACCGACGGCGGCACCGGCGAGCGTTCCCGTGCCTGATTTGGTGCCTTCCATGGCGACCTCGCGCACACTTTCGACAACTCCGGTCCGGACGTTCATTTCCCGACGCGCTTGGTCACGTGTATAAACATCGCCAGACTTGCTACTGGCACACCCGGCCATAGTCATTGCTATCAGTAGCGAAATTGCCATTCGTTGAATGTTCATTCTGTCTCCCGTCTCAATTTACCAAAGCATCCCGCCAAAGGCTTTGGCATATCTGTTGGCAATATCGTCGCGGGTCGGACGATGATTCTGGCCACCGCGATGAGCAATCTTGATCGCTCCCATGACGGCTGCCAGCCGCCCCGTTTGTTCCCAACCCCAACCATTCGCAATGCCGTAAAGTAAACCGGACCGATAGGCGTCACCGCAACCCGTCTGATCGACCACTCTATCTGCCTCTACGCACGGAATTTCCAGAAGCTGTCCAGAGGTATAAATATGCGATCCTTCGCTGCCTCGCGTCACGATCAGCGCCTCGACCTCGCCGGCCAGTTGTTCGAGCATCCGCCCCGTGCGGTCGCAAAGCAATTTCGCCTCGTAATCGTTGAAGCAGGCATACTTAGCCAGCGACATGAACTCCATCAGGTCGTTGCCAGAAAACATGGGCAGGCCCTGGCCCGGATCGAAAATGAAGGGAACGCCGGCCGCCGCGAAATCTCGCGCGTGCTTGAGCATGCCATCGCGGCCGTCGGGGGCGACGATACCCAAGCGGACGTTCGTCGCATCGGTCACATGATTGAGATGCGAAAAACTCATCGCACCGGGATGGAAGGCAGTGATCTGGTTGTCATCAAGATCGGTGGTAATGAATGCCTGGGCGGTATAACTTCCGGCGATCCGCCGCACGTGAGTACGCGGCAAACCGAGATCGTCCATGCGCAGCAGATAGGAATCGGCATCGTCTCCGACGGTCGCCATGATCATGGGATCGCCATCAAGCAATTTGAGGTTGTAGGCGATGTTTCCCGCACAGCCCCCAAATTCTCGGCGCATTTCGGGAACCAGAAAAGCCACGTTCAGGATGTGAATCTGCTCGGGAAGAATGTGGTTCTTGAAACGATCATGGAAAACCATGATGTTGTCGTAAGCAATGGAGCCGCAGATGAGCGTGGTCATGGGGTCATTTTTCCGGTAGAAAAGTGGCCCGGATTATAGCATCGACGCGAAGACGGACTTTGGGACCAAGGCACGCACCACAATTGCCGGTGTTTGAAGCATCCGGCAAGGACTCAAGAGAGCGGACAACGACCGTTACGGATAAAACACGTAAAGCTGGTAGCCTGCGGCGCTAATTTCTTTCGCTTCGATCCAGAGACGGAGGGCAACGTCGCCATTGGCCGCAAAAGGCTTCGCTCGAGCTTCGTCGGAAAGATAGTCAGCAGGTCGAAAGACTCGCCTGGCGATCGCAGCATCATGGGTATCGGTTAGCGAAAGTTCGAGTGCGGGGTATTCCTGTGCATAATTTGCTCGATTACGCAGGGTCGCGTTCAATACCAACAAATTGCTACGTGCCGGATCGCTTTGCAAATCGGAAGCCTCGATGCTGATCAAGTCCACGTGGCGCGGCAATGGAACACCTGCGTCGAGAATGCTGGCGAACCTTTCCACGGCGGGTCGAAACGATGGCAGCGCAGTTGCGATCTCGGTCCGAAAAAAGAAGACCACTTGGCCTGCAAGGATAAAGGACAGGATCACCGCCACTGTGAAGAAGGGCCAACGTGCGACTTTGGTAACCGTAGGCACGGTCGACGTGCTCATCACCCCTTCCGCCCACTTGCTGTAACCCGGAATTTGCGTGGTTTCGCGGGGCAAAATCAAATCGTCGGTAGATGCCGGCCTTGCTATGCCTTCTTCTGCCGGCATGGTCGACTCAGCCGTAGCAATGGGGCGCTCTTCGTCAGCGGGAGGCATGACCGCGGCTTCATTCGGCCCAGCCGTAGCCCTCGCACCACACGCCTCGCTTTCTTCTCGCTCTTCCGTAGAGGAGTTAGCCAGTTCGAAAGTCGAAGGCTGAATTTCGGAAGGAAAAGAGAAAGCAACCGTTTCTTCTTCAGGTTTCAAACCCTGAATCTGCGTTGTCTCGCCAGATTGCATCAATGAATCGTTATCTTCCAGAAGATGATCCAAGGCATTGAAAATCTCATTGCATTCGCCGCAGCGAACCTTTCCCGCCCGCACCTTCACCTGTTCAGGCGCCACGCGGAAAACCGTCTGGCAAGCGGGGCAGCGCGTTTTCATCGCCTAGTCCTTGACACCGGCAAGGCAGATCCAGCCCTCGCGCTCATCGGCAACATGGAGGGGAACATAGGGGGCATAAGTCTCTATCAATTCTGCCGCCTGCTCGCTAAGAATGCCAGAAAGCGCCAGTTTTCCGCCCGAACGGACATGGGCACAGATGGCAGGCGCCAAAGCCTTGAGCGGATTGGAAAGAATGTTCGCAACCACAATATCGAACTGTCCTTTGATTTCGCCTGCCGAATCAGCGAACTCGGCGCTGACGCCATTATTCTCAGCGTTATATTTTGCCGCATTGACGGCTTGGACGTCGATATCCACGCCCAACACCTGGGTTGCCCCGAGTTTGGCGGCTGCAATCGCCAAAATACCGGAACCGCACCCGTAGTCAAGGACCGAGACGCCGGAAGTTACGGTACGCTCCAGCCATTCGAGGCAAAGCCGGGTCGTCGGATGAGAACCCGTACCGAAAGCCATGCCCGGATCGAGTACCAGAACAATGGCTTCGGGATCGGGCGCGTCGTGCCAGGAAGGAACGATCCACAGCCGGTCCGAAACGCGTATCGGCTCGAACTGCGACTGGGTGAGTTGCACCCAGTTCTGTTCTTCAACTTTTTCTTGGGTAAACGAGGGAATTGCATCGAGACCGGTCAACTGAGCACAGCAGGCGACCATGAGTTCCGGCTCGACGTCTGCTTCAAGCAGGGCGACGACGCGCGAACGCTCCCAGCCCGGCGTGGTTACCGAGCCGGGCTCGCCAAATTGCGGCGTCTCTTCCGGCGTGCCGGCATCGGCATCCTCGATGCTGGCCGAAAGCGCGCCGGCCTCGAGAAGTGCGTCGGCAAGCGCCTCGGCATGCCGGCAGTCAGTATCGATGCTGATGGATAACCAAGGCATTCTGGTTCACTTACCCGGTTTCAACTCGCTCTTGGCAGCAAGTTTCGATTCGAGATAATGAATGTTTGTGCCT
Source organism: uncultured Propionivibrio sp. (assembly GCA_964575415.1). Taxonomy (GTDB): domain Bacteria; phylum Pseudomonadota; class Gammaproteobacteria; order Burkholderiales; family Rhodocyclaceae; genus Propionivibrio. The sequence continues at coordinate 6,339 of CAZNQL010000024.1, read as the reverse complement.
CCAGCAACGAAATTCGCATCCTGCATCAATTCCTGGTGCAAAGCGATATTCGTCTTGATGCCATCGATATTCATCTCTGAAAGCGCAATACGCATGCGCCGGATGGCCTGGTCGCGCGTATCGCCGTAAGCAATCACTTTGGCAACCATCGAATCGTAATTCGAAGGAATGGTGTAGCCTTGGTAGATATGTGTGTCGACACGCACTCCCGGGCCGCCTGGCGGGTGGTAGAGTGTAATCCTGCCGGGAGATGGCACGAACGTGTATGGGTCTTCGGCGTTGATGCGGCATTCAATGGCGTGTCCGCGGAACTCCAGATCACGTTGCCGGAAACGGAGTTTCTGGCCGGCGGCGATAAGAATCTGTTCCTGCACCAGGTCGACACCGGTAATCATCTCGGTCACCGGATGTTCGACCTGAATCCGCGTGTTCATTTCGATGAAGTAGAACTCGCCGTTTTCGTACAGAAACTCGAACGTGCCAGCACCGCGATAACCGATCTTGCGGCACGCCTCGGCGCAACGTTCGCCAATTCGCGCCACGAGACGCTGCGGAATTCCCGGAGCCGGAGCCTCTTCAAGAATCTTCTGATGACGACGCTGCATCGAGCAATCGCGTTCGCCAAGGTGAACAGCGTTGCCATAGCTGTCGGCGAGCACCTGTATCTCGACGTGGCGCGGATTTTCGAGGAATTTCTCGATATAAACGTTGGAATTCCCGAAGAAACTGAGGGCTTCCTGTTTCGTCAGCGCCACCGCGCTAAGCAGTGCCGCTTCGGTATGTACAACGCGCATGCCGCGCCCACCACCGCCTCCAGCCGCCTTGATGATGATCGGGTAGCCGATTTCCCGGGCGAGTTCGAGGACTTCCTTCGGATCATCAGGTAAGCCGCCGACGAAGCCCGGAACGCAGGGGACACCAGATGCCGACATGGCGGCCTTGGCTGAAACCTTGTCGCCCATCAGGCGAATCGTTTCCGGACGCGGTCCGATAAAAACGAAACCCGAAGATTCGACGCGCTCGGCGAAGTTTGCGTTCTCCGAAAGAAAACCGTATCCGGGGTGAATGGCCTCGGCATCGGTGACCACCGCCGCCGAAATGATCGCCGGGATATTGAGGTAACTCATGTTGGACGGCGCCGGTCCAATACAGACCGACTCGTCCGCAAGTTTCACGTACTTGGCGTTGCGATCGGCTTCAGAATGAACCACAACGGTTTTGATGCCGAGTTCTCGGCACGCTCGCTGGATTCGAAGCGCGATCTCACCCCGATTGGCAATGAGGATTTTTCCGAACATGCGGAGGGTTCTCCTTAGCCAATGACGAACAGGGGCTCGCCGAACTCGACGGGTTGACCGTTTTCGACCAAGATAGCCTTGACCGTGCCGGTAAATTCCGACTCGATCTCGTTCATCAGCTTCATGGCTTCCAGAATACAGAGCGTGGTTCCAGGCTTGACCTGTTGTCCGACTTCAACGAACGGATCGGAATCCGGGCTTGGAGCACGGTAGAAGGTGCCAACCATCGGTGACTTGATAACTTGACCGTCGGGCAGATCAGACTTTGATTCGATAGCGACAGGCGCACCCGTGGCCGGTGTGTGAGCGGTCATCGCAGGAGGCGCCATCATGTAGCCGGGGTGAGCAACGGCTGCGGGATTCTTGGCAATACGAACCTTCTCCTCACCTTCGGTAACTTCAAGCTCGGTAATCCCCGATTCTTCGACCAGGTCGATCAGTTTTTTGAGTTTACGCAAATCCATTTGATATCTCCTTCAGCTGGTAGTGGCGACGATGCGCCTCATTGATGTAGACAAGCGCTGCGATGTGCCACGATGTCAATTCTTATTGATTTGAATTAGTACGTATTCGAGTGCAAGCAGGTAGCCTTCGCTGCCAAGCCCACTGATAACTCCGCGCGCCAGGTCCGAGAAGTACGAATGCTGACGGAAAGGTTCGCGGGCATGGACATTCGAAAGATGCACTTCGACGAAAGGGATCCGTGTTGCAGCAATGGCGTCGCGTAACGCCACACTTGTATGGGTATAGGCTGCCGGATTAATGATGATATAGCTCGTTCCTTCGGCAAAAGCCGCATGAACACGCTCGATAAGTGCGCCTTCATGGTTGCTTTGAAATGCTTCAAGATCGACACCGGCAGTGGCAGCACGCCGAGCCATGGCTAAATTAATTTCGTCCAACGTCACCGAGCCGTAGTGCTCCGGCTCACGTTTGCCGAGGAAATTCTGGTTTGGGCCGTGCAAAACGAGCAATTTCGCAGAAATTGCTGAATCTTTGTCGCCCGTCGACGAGGTTCTTTGCTTTTTCATGCAGCCAGTTTGCAGCAAACAAAAGCATTTTGTCTAGTTAACGATTATTACCGTACCGTAAGTTTTTGTAACAGATCATCGAGGTCTTGCTTCGATATACGGCCTAATTGACGCCAAAGCACAGCATTATTGGCATCAAGGACTATTGTATATGGCAGAGCAATGTCAACATTTCCAATCGCTGGCAGCAATTCGCTTGCAGCATTTTTGGCAATTAATTGCGGGTAATTAACAGAATTTAACCGCAAAAAACCCCGAACATTACTGATAGTATCCACTGCAACGCCAATGAATTGCACATTTGTGCCCGAGTATTTCATTGAAAGATAGACGAGGTCAGGAAACTCTTCACGACAAGGCGGACACCACACTGCCCAAAAATTTACCACTAAAATTCTTCCTTGCCACTCCGATAAGGAACGTTGATTTCCCCCGATATCATCAAGCGGACGTTCAATCAGCTTGTTGATCGCACTAGTTGCAATACTCAGTCCTTCAGGCTTGTGGAAATACTGCCCCCAATAACTCACCATAAAGAGCACCAAGATTGCGAAAAAAATACCGGCGATGCCTTGCTTGCTACGGATCATGGTGTTCCAGCAGATTCCGTTTCAAGCATTCGCTCAAGAGCGCCCAGCTGTATTCGGCGACGTATTTTTCCGCTACGCGTCTTGAACACAATCCGCTCTTCTTTTGCAGGGTATACGATTAAATTAGCAACGACCCCCTCGTTATGTAGCGTCAGAACTGCCTCAGCACGCTCGGAGCGTGGAACGCTATGTTCGAAATCGATTTTCTGGTTAAGAAGAAATATCTCGACATCTTTTGCCGTATCGGTAAACAACTGAATATCGATCTCGGCAAAGCGGCCAGCCGTGCCTTCAAGCACAGATCCCGTTAAGTAGGGGTTAAATTTCTGCAATATCGCCATTAATTCGCGGGCTTTTCAGCGAAGTAAACCGATTCGCTCGTTTTGCTCCTCATCCCGGAACAAGCGCAAATAGATGCGCAACTCCTCTTCAACTTCGGAATTTTCTGGCAACTGCACGCTTTCTGGCAATCCGAGTTGATTCGCGGCTTTGCGCTTAGCCAAATTTAAATCTTCGACTCCATCTTCGGCCACAAAACGGGCAGCAACAATCGCCAGCCGCTTTCGTTGATTATCCTTGCAGGCCAAATTGTTTCGCTGGCTGTTGCCGTTACGTGGTGAAATCACAGCCCCTCCTTGAATCGAGAAAATTCCGGCAAACACAACAGAATCAGCAAAAACCCGCTCGCGCAGTCATTACGTCTCTGACGCACGGGGATAGAATACAGACTTGTCGGGCGGCAGTCAGTACGCGCCCATTTCTCGTCGGAACAAATTTTCATGCATATCCATATCCTCGGAATTTGCGGCACCTTCATGGGAGGCGTTGCACAGCTAGCCCGCGCGTCCGGTCATCGTGTTACCGGCTGCGATGCAGGCGTGTATCCGCCAATGAGCACACAGCTCGAGGCTGCCGGCATCGAACTCATCGAGGGGTACGACGCTACACAAATCAAGCTGAAGCCCGATTACTATGTGATCGGCAATGCCATCAGTCGCGGCAACCCACTCCTTGAGGAAATCCTGGATCGGGGCCTGCCTTATGTTTCCGGCCCGCAATGGCTGGCCGACAACGTGCTACGTAAGCGCTGGGTCTTGGCTGTGGCGGGTACGCACGGCAAAACAACGACTTCCTCGATGCTAGCCTGGATTTTAGAGGAAGCTGGCTTGAGTCCGGGCTTTCTGATCGGCGGGGTACCGATGAATTTCGGCGTTTCAGCACGCATATCGGGTGAAATCGCTGATTCCCCTTTTTTCGTGATCGAGGCTGACGAATACGATACCGCCTTTTGCGACAAGCGTTCAAAATTTGTCCATTACCAACCGCGCACGCTGATTTTGAATAACCTTGAATTCGATCATGCCGATATCTTTCCCGATCTAGCTGCCATCGAGACGCAATTCCATCATCTGGTGCGCACCTTGCCGCACGCCGGACTTATCGTCAGCAATGCTTGTGAAGCAAGCCTGGAGCGGGTTCTGGAACAGGGCTGCTGGACGCCGATCGAACGTTTCAATACGACCGAAGGATGGCACGCCGAAGGCGATGACACCGATGGCTCCCTTCGCCTATGGCTAGGCATGGAAGAAATTGGCCGTATTAATTGGGCCCTAACTGGCGAGCACAACCGGGCCAACGCCGTCGCCGCCTTGCTTGCTGCCCGACATGTGGGCGTTCCCTTCGAAAAAGGGTTGCAAGCCCTTGCCACTTTTAACAATGTCAAACGCCGGATGGAATTGCGAGGAACCGAAAGCGACGTCAGCGTTTATGATGATTTTGCCCACCATCCAACCGCAATTGCTACCACTTTAGCCGGACTTCGACGCAAAATCGGGGGCGAACTGAATTCGCCACGCATTCTTGCCGTCCTCGAACCACGATCGAATACGATGAAACTGGGCGTGATGAAAGCCCAGCTCCCTGCCAGCCTAGCTGACGCCGATCGGGTTTTTTGCTATTCAGCAAATCTTGGCTGGGATGCAAAGGAAGCCTTGTCCTCCCTCGGGGAGAAAGCCGTTGTCTCCGCCGACCTCGACACCCTGATCCATAAAATCGTTGCCGCCACGCGAAGTGGCGATCAGATCTTGGTAATGAGCAACGGCGGTTTCGGCGACATTCACAATAAATTACTAGCGGCGCTGGCTAATCGAACCGTTTGACCACGCTGCAGACCTTTCAAAACAGATTTGAAAGTGGTTTTATCCGCAAAATTTACCCAATACAACGGAAATTGCCATGATTATCGGCCGAATTGAGGATTTAGCCCGCTATAAAGACATCCTGCCCGCCCCCATCCTGCGCGCCCTGGATGCATTGAAAGAGATTAATCTGCACGAAATCGCCCCAGGCCGCTACGAACTGGAAGGCGACCAGATGTATTATCTGGTCGAGGACGCAACCCCGCGTTCGGTCAACGAATGCTCGGCGGAAGCGCATCACAGTTACGCCGATATCCAGATTCCCGTGGGGAGTCGCGAACGCTTCGGCTTTTCCCTGCCACAAGCTGGACTTGTCCCGTCCGAAGAATTATTTCCGGAACGCGACATCGCTTTTTATCCTTCCCCGGCCAATGAATTTTTCATGGATCTCGCCCCTGGGGCGTATGCCGTTTTCCTTCCCGGCGAATTACATCGGCCTTGCGTCGAGATCGATGGCCGAAAAGCGTTCCGCAAAGTCGTCGTCAAAGTGCATTCCAGTCTGCTCGGTTTGTAAGAGGAAACTGGAGCGCACAGGCGTAAAAAAAGCCGCCCGGTTTTGCGGACGGCTCTTCTGCACAGTAACGACGAAGCTCAAGCCATCGCCACCAAGCTGGAGCGCATCTTTTGCATTGCTTTGGCTTCGATCTGCCGGACACGCTCGGCCGAAACGCTGAATTCGGCGGCAAGATCGTGCAAAGTAGCTGGATCGTCGCTTAACCAGCGCGCTTCGACGATCCTTCGGCTGCGCTCGTCGAGCTTGCCAAGTGCGGCCTGCAAGCCTTCGCTTTCGAGATGATCCCGCGCACGCGCCTCCAGCACCCGCGTCGGTTCGCTGCGGTTATCTTCAAGATAAGCGATCGGCGTGAATGCATCCTCATCCTCGCTTCCGCCCTCCAACGCCAGATCGTGCCCGGAAAGACGGGTTTCCATCTCGATCACTTCTTCTGGCTTCACGTTCAGTTGATGCGCCATATCAGCGATCTGTGCCGAGGTCAGCGCCTCGCTGCCGGATTTCATGCTGCGCAGGTTGAAGAAGAGTTTGCGCTGCGCCTTGGTCGTGGCCAGCTTGACCATGCGCCAATTCTTCAGCACGTACTCGTGAATCTCCGCCTTGATCCAGTGGATCGCAAAAGACACCAGACGCACACCGCGCGCCGGATCGAACCGCTTGACCGCCTTCATCAGGCCAATATTGCCTTCCTGAATAAGATCAAGGAATTGC
>CAZNQL010000023.1:5965-39113 GCA_964575415.1 uncultured Propionivibrio sp. | reverse complement strand
CGAGAATCATGCGCGCGAAGGCTTTCGACCCGGTGACGTTGGTGCGTTCACCGACATTGACGAACAGCGAATCCTTGCCGACGTTGAAAGGTTCCAGCCCGGAGAGGCGCAATTTCTTCTCGAGATCGGGAATGGCTCGCGGTTGGATCGCCGCCACCTTGCGCGCGATGGCGCCGATGTGGTCGGGCGTGGTGCCGCAGCAGCCACCGACGATGTTCACGAAGCCGTGGCTCGCCCAGTCGGCGATTTCGTCGGCCAGCATTTCCGGCGTTTCGTCATAGCCGCCGAAGGCATTGGGCAAGCCGGCGTTCGGGTGCGCCGAGACGTAGCAGTCGCAGACCTGTGCGAGCTCCTCGACGTACTGGCGCAGTTCCTTGGCGCCGAGCGCACAGTTGAGACCGAAGGACAGCGGCCGGATATGGCGCAGCGAGTTCCAGAACGCTTCGGCGGTCTGGCCGGAGAGGGTGCGTCCGGAGGCATCGGTGATCGTGCCGGAAATCATCACCGGCCAGCGGCGGCCGGCGCGCTCGAAAAATTGCTCGATGGCAAACAGTGCCGCCTTGGCGTTGAGGGTGTCGAAGACGGTCTCGACGAGCAGGATGTCGGCACCGCCATCCGTCAGTCCGCGGATGGCTTCGTCGTAGGTCTCTACGAGTTCGTCGAAGCTGGTATTGCGATAGCCGGGATCGTTGACGTCCGGCGAAATCGACGCGGTGCGTGAGGTCGGCCCGAGCACGCCGGCGACGAAGCGCGGTTTGGCCGGATCTTTGGCCGTGAATTCGTCGCAGACTTCGCGCGCCAGTTTGGCGCCGGCGACGTTCAGCTCGTAGACGATCGATTCGAGCTTGTAGTCGGCCTGCGAAACCGCCGTCGCGTTGAAGGTGCAAGTTTCGAGGATGTCGGCGTCGGCCGCGAGGTATTCTGCATGAATACTGCGGATCACGTCGGGACGGGTCAGCAGCAGCAGGTCGTTGTTGCCCTTCAAATCGTGCGGATGGCCGGCGAAACGTTCGCCTCGATAATCGGCTTCCTGCAGCTTGTGCCGCTGGATCATCGTCCCCATCGCGCCGTCGAGGATCAACAGGCGTTGTTGCAGGAGGGCGGAAAGTTCGGCGGAGCGGTCTGGCTGCATTTGAAATCCCAAAAATGAAAAACCCGTTCAGCTTTGTTGCGAACGGGTATCGGTAAGACTTGCGAAACACACGCCCGCTTTAGCCAGATTTTTTACGCGCTTGCAAGCTGAACTTCAAATCGGCGCGGACCGGACGGAAGCGCCCGGCCGGGGGCAATGAATCTACGCGGCAAGCTATTGATTGTCAAGCGGTAACAACAAGAAAAGCGATTAAGCTTGTTTCATGGCGCGTACGCTTCGCGCTAACGCGAAAAAACGCCAACTAGGGCTTTACTGGCAGGAAAAATCTGGTGACGTTCGCCTTGGCCGCAAGGGATGCGGCCGAATCCACGCATCTTTGATATGGCGCTCGTCGATAGCTGAGCACGTTGGTGCTGCCCGCCGATCAGGCTGCATTGGCAGTTTAGATAGAGATTGCAAATTCGTGCTCTGAAACTCGTGTTCCTATGAACCGTACCGCTAGCTTACTGGTTGCCCTATTTTTATTCTGGCTTGCCCTGTCCGGAATCTATACGCCTTTTCTGGTCTCGGTGGGGTTCGGCAGTGCGCTCGCGGCACTCTATTTTTCCCGGCGGATGGATCAGGCGAGCGATGCTCAGGGCCGGCCATTCAAGCCTCGCTGGCGGGTGATGTTGGCCTACTGGCCTTGGCTCGGCAAGGAAATGCTGGTTTCGGCCTGGGATGTCGCCAAGCGAATTCTTCACCCGGACTTGCCGATCTCTCCCACGCTCAAGGAGTTTGTGCCCAAACAACGAACCGAGTTCGGTCTGGCGACGCACGCCAATTCGATCACCCTGACGCCGGGGACGATTTGCATCGAAGCGGAGCCCGCGCGTTTCCTGGTCCATGCCCTGACTCCGGAAGGCGCTGAAAGTCTCGCTGATAGCGAAATGGATCGTCGTTGTGCCGCCTTGGAGGGGAAATGACCGCCATCGCTGCCGCTACGATCGCCCTGCTCGTCACTGTCGCCCTGGCCCTGTTCCGCTCTGCGCTTGGCCCGACGATTTTCGACCGTCTGCAGGCCGCCAGTACCATCGGCACCAGCGTCATGCTGCTGCTCGCGCTATTCGGCTTTCTGGCTGGACGCACCGAATTTCTTGATCTGGCGCTCGTTTACGGATTGCTCAACCTCGTTGGCGTTCTCGCCGTGCTCAAGTTTTTCGTTCATCGAAATTCCAGCAAGGCAACCGGTAAATCGCAGGGGGAAGACGCATGACCCTGAGCCTGCTTGTGCACTATCTCAGTGAAGCCTTCCTGCTGGGCGGCGCGTTTTTTGGGCTTCTGGGCGGCATCGGCCTGTTGCGCATGCCGGACTTCTTTACGCGCATGCACGCGGCCAGTCTCACCGAAATCGGGACCGGGTTGATGCTGGCCGGCCTCATGCTGAAATCCGGCCTGACCCAGGATTCGGCAAAACTCGGCATGCTTCTGCTGTTGAGTGTGTTCGCCAACCCGACGGCAACGCACGCGCTGGCCCGCGCCGGATTGCTCAGCGGTCTCAAGCCGCAACTGGGGCCCAGACCCTCGAAAAATGAGGTGAAGCCATCGAAACCCTGATCATCAACCTGTTGCTCGTCTTCATGACGATCACCGTGATCACGTTGACGCTCTCGCGCAATCTCTTTTCGGTGATCGTGCTTTCCGGCATCTACAGCTTCCTGATGGCAACGGTCCTCGTCGCCCTCGACGCCGTCGATGTCGCCATGACCGAAGCCACCGTCGGCGCCGGCGTTTCGACCGTCCTGCTTCTGGGTGCGCTGAAATTGTGTCGTGCTGAGGAAGCCAAGCCGGTACACAAACCCTGGCTGCCGCTTGCGGCTTCGGTGACGACTGGGGCATTGCTGATCTACGGAGGAATGCATCTGCCCAACTTTGGCGACGAGAATGCACCGATCCACCAGAATGTCGTGCCGCGCTATATGCAAAACGAGGTGCAGATCCCGAACGTCGTGACTTCGGTTCTCGCCAGTTTCCGCGGCTTCGATACCCTCGGGGAAACCACGGTTGTATTTACGGCCGGCGCGGGCATCATCGCGCTCCTGCGCCGTCGCCGCAAAGCGCAAGACCTGCCGGACAAGGAGAAATCGTCATGAAGGACGACCTGATTCTGCGCGTCGTGGGCAAGATACTCATCCCGTTCATCCTGCTTTTTGCCCTCTACGTCCAGTTCCATGGCGATTTCGGACCGGGCGGCGGCTTCCAGGCCGGCGTTATTTTTGCCACGGGCATCATCCTTTTTGCCTTAATCAACGGCACACGGAGCGCCTTGCGTGTGCTTCCGAGCCGCGTTGTCGAGGCGATGATCGCTCTCGGCGTGCTGATCTACGCCGGTGTCGGGATGGCGGGCCTCCTCCTTGGCGGGAATTACCTCGACTACTTCGTTCTCAGCCACGACCCGGTGCATGGCCAGCACCTTGGCATTTTTCTGGTCGAAGTTGGCGTTGCCATCACCGTTTGTGGCGTCATGCTCAAGATTTTCTACATGTTTTCCTTGCGTGGCGAAGAGGGCAACGAATCGTGAGCGGACATTTCACATACTTCATCACGATCATCCTGATGGTCACCGGGCTGTTTATCATCATTGCCCGCAGCAACCTCATCAAGAAACTGGTTGGCCTATCGGTTTTCCAGACTTCGGTCTATCTGCTCTACATCGCCCCCGGCAAACTGATCGGGGGCACTGCGCCGATTCTGAAAGAGGATTACACGGTTTACTCGAACCCTTTGCCGCACGTCCTGATCCTCACCGCCATTGTTGTCGGTGTCGCCACGCTGGCCCTAGGTCTGGCGCTGACCGTACGCATTCGCGAGGCCTATGGCAGCATCGAGGAAGATGAAATTCTTAAACATGACGAGATCGTTGCAGCCCACGAATCGAACGGGGTAGACAAGGCATGAGCATTGCCCAGCACCTTCCTGTCCTGCAGGTCGCCATTCCGCTGATATCGGCGCCGCTTGCCGTACTTCTGCGTCGCCCGGCCTTCGCCTTCGTTGCGGTCACGCTGGCGGCCTGGGCCGCGTTTGCCGTATCGATCGGACTATGGTTGCAGATTCATAACGATGGCGGGATTATCTCCTATCACATCGGCAGTTGGGCGCCGCCCTGGGGCATCGAATACCGGGTCGACCGCCTGAGCAGTTTCATGCTTGTCCTGGTTTCGGGCATGGCCTCCGTCGTCTTACCCTACAGCCGCGCGAGCATCGCCCGCGAAATTCCCCAGGAAGTCCATTATTTCTTTTATTCGATGACGGCGTTGTGTTTGGCCGGCCTGCTCGGAATGACGATCACCGGCGACGCCTTCAATCTCTTCGTTTTTCTCGAGATTTCGTCACTGTCCTCTTACGTGCTGATCGCGCTGGGACAGGATCGCCGCGCCCTCAAGGCGGCCTATCAATATCTCATCATGGGCAGTATCGGCGCCACTTTTTTTGTTATCGGTATCGGCTTTCTCTATCTGATGACGGGCACCCTGAACATGACCCATATCGGCCTGAAACTGGCCAATATTGACAGCTATCGACCTGTTCTTGCCGCTCTGGCTTTCATTACTGTCGGCATTTCGCTCAAGGCCGCGATATTTCCGCTCCACCAATAAATGCCGGACGCGTACAGCTACGCGCCCTCAGCCGTCTCTTCCTTCCTATCGGCAACCGGCACCAAAATTTCGATCTTTGTCCTGATCAGTATCTACTACAAGATCTTTGGCGAAAGCCTGATTTTCCAAAAACTACCTCTTCCCCAGTTTCTGCTCACGCTTTCGTTGTTTGCGATGTTTGTGCCGAATTTTATCACCATATTCCAGAATAAACTGAAACGGCTCTTTGCTTATTCCAGCGTTGGCCAGATCGGGTATATCACCCTTGGTGTTTCCTTCGACTCAATTCATGGCCTGGCAGCCTCGATTCTCCATCTCTTCAACCATGCGCTCGCCAAGGGGGCGATCTTCTTGCTGATCGGTGGCATCATTGCGCGGCAGACGAATCGCCCGGGACATCCCCCCGCACCGGCGTTCGAGCGTCTGGCCGGCCTTTCCAGGCATATGCCGGTCACTACCCTCGGCATCGTCATGTGCGGCTTGAGTCTGATTGGTGTTCCTGGGACGGCGGGCTTCATAAGCAAATGGCACCTGATTCTGGCTGCCATCGAGAAGGGGCAATGGTGGCTGGTCGGCGCCATCCTGCTCAGCTCACTTCTTGCCGTCCTTTACGTCTGGCGTTTCATCGAAACCGCCTATCTACGTGATCCTCCGCCGGGTTTGCCTCTGCATGGAGAAGCATCACTTGCCTTGCAGATTCCCGCCTGGATCCTGATCGCTGCCACGATCTGGTTTGGTTTCGACACAACATTTGCACTCGGCTCGGCACTTGATGCCGCCCGCGATCTTTTTTACTCAAGTCAATGACGCAGAATAATCTGATCCTCATCACGCTCCTCCTGCCGCTTTTCGGTGCGGCGGGAATCTGGCTTGCCCGGGAAAAGCCGAACCTGCGTGAAAGCGTCACGCTGGTCACCGCGGCGTCCCTGTTCATTCTGGTCGCTCAACAGGCGCTTCCCGTGTTTGACGGCGCACGTCCGGAAATCATCCTGTTCGAGACCCTGCATGGCATGCCCATCGCCTTCCGCATCGAACCGCTCGGCATGCTGTTTGCCCTGATCGCTTCGGGGCTCTGGATCGTGAATTCGATCTATTCGATAGGGTACATGCGCGCCAACGGCGAAAACAACCAAACTCGCTTCTACATCTGTTTTGCGCTGTCCATTGCCTCTGCCGTCGCCGTGGCATTCTCGGCCAATCTGCTCACGCTCTTCCTTTTCTACGAAGCGATGACGCTGATCACCTACCCCTTGGTCACCCATCGCGGAACCGACGAGGTCAAAAAGCATGGCCGGAATTATCTCGGCATCCTGATGTTCACTTCGGTCATGTTCTTCCTTCCCGCCCTCATTTACGTCTGGTTCCTCACCGGGACCACGGATTTCCGGCTCGGCGGCATCCTGCCCAAGGGGCTCGGCAAGGCCGAAACCGAACTGCTTCTGATTCTTTTCATTTTTGGCATCGGCAAAGCCGCCCTGATGCCTTTCCACCGCTGGCTGCCAACCGCCATGGTTGCGCCAGCGCCGGTTTCCGCATTGCTGCACGCCGTAGCCGTGGTCAAGGCCGGGGTGTTCACGATCCTCAAGGTCTTCCTCTACATCCTTGGCCCGACGGCACTGGCCGGCCTGACCGACTGGTTGATTGGCCTCGCGGCTTTTACCATCGTCGCCGCATCGTTCAGCGCCTTCAATTCCAACAACCTCAAGCGACGCCTGGCCTACTCCACCATCAGCCAGCTGGCCTACATCGTGTTTGCCGCGGCCGTCCTGTCGCCGCTCTCGATTCTGGGCGCGATCATGCACATCGCCACGCACGCCTTCGGTAAAATCACCCTCTTCTTTGCCGCTGGATCGATCTATACCGCATCGCATCTGACCCGGGTCAGCCAGCTCGACGGTATTGGCCGCCGCATGCCGTGGACGATGACCGCCTTTGCCATTGGCGCCCTGTCGATGATTGGTTTGCCGCCAGCAGCCGGTTTCGTCAGCAAATGGTTCATGATTTCCGGCGTGGTCGAGCAAACACGATGGTTCGTCCTTGCGATCATCCTTTTCAGCACGCTGCTTAACGCCGGTTATTTTCTTCCCATCCTTTATCGCGCCTTTTTCCGCCCCTTATCCGCGGAAGCCTTTGCGCACCCGCATGGCGAAGCCCCGATCCTCATGGTGTTGGCGTTGTGCATTACCGCTGCGCGAACACTGATCCTGTTTTTCTGCCCGGGCTACCTGCTCGCGCTCGCTCAACATCTGGTGCCAGCCTCATGACGAAGCGGAAGAAACCCACACATTGGCTGGAGAATCCGGCGAACATCAAGACGCTCTGGCGGGTTTTCCTGGCCGTTCTCGCCTTGACCGTCGCCGCCGAATTCTTCGTCAGCCTGCATCCCGTATTTGCCATCGAAGGTTTGTTCGGCTTCCATGCTGCTTATGGTTACATCACCTGTGTTGTGATGATTCTTGTTGCCAAAGTGCTGAGCCTGCTCATCAAGCGGCCCGACACGTATTATGCCGAGGACGAGGCCGATGAATAACGGGCTTATCCTGCACCCGGGCTTCGTACTGATTGCCGCAGCCTTGCTGCTGCCGCTGGCGCGGGGAGCCCTGCGTCACCTGATCGTCCTGCTGGCACCGGTTGGCGCCATGGCGGCCTTGTGGCAGCTCCCCGAGGGGCGGCTCTGGGAAATCACATGGCTCGACTATTCGCTCGCGCCGTTGGTTGTCGACAAGCTCTCCCGCCTCTTCGCCACCGTGTTCACCCTGACCGTTTTTGCCGGTGGGCTGTTCGCCCTGCGCCAGCAAAGCCGGCTGGAAATCTCCGCGGCCTTCGTTTATGCCGGTTCGGCGATCGGTGTCGTTCTCGCCGGCGACCTTGTCACCGTGCTCATTTTCTGGGAAATCATGGCCATCGGCTCGACGCTGGTCATCTGGAGCGCCAACACCAATAGCTCGCGCGCCGCCAGTCTGCGCTACGTGATGATTCACCTCACGGGCGGCATCATCCTCTTTGCGGGCGTCTGCGCCCAGTTGCTGGATAGCGGCGATGCCGCCTTTACGGCCATGCGCGCCGACTCGCTCGCACACTGGCTGATCCTGATCGGCTTCCTGATCAACGCCGGCGCGCCGCCCCTCACCGCCTGGCTGCCCGATGCTTATCCGGAAGCCTCGTGGAGCGGCATGGTCTTCCTTTCCGCTTTCACCACCAAGACCGCCGTCTACGTCCTCCTGCGCGGTTTCCCCGGCACCGAATTCCTGATCTGGGTCGGCCTGTTCATGGTCTTCTACGGCATCATCTACGCCCTGCTCGAAAACGACATGCGGCGTATTCTTGCCTACAGCATCGTCAATCAGGTGGGCTTCATGATCGTCGGCATCGGCATCGGGACCGAGTTGTCGCTCAACGGCGCTGCCGCACACGCCTTCACGCACCTCATTTACAAGGCGCTGCTGCTGATGTCGGCCGGTGCCGTACTCGCCGCGACCGGTCGCCGCAAATGCTCCGAACTCGGTGGTCTCTTTCATAGCATGCCGCTGACCACCATCTGCGGCACCATCGGCGCGCTGACGTTTGCCGCTTTGCCACTGACCGCCGGTTTCGTTTCCAAGACGATGATTTCGCAAGCTGCCGCCGACGGCCATCTGCAACTCGTGTGGATGTTACTCGTCGCGTCGTCGACCGGCATTGTCTGGCTGCTTCTCGCTGCCGCAGTGGCGGGCGTCTTTCGGCACCCCGGCACCCACTCGCCGGCGATGATTCTTGCCGGGGCAAATTCGAGCGAGCCTCTTTCAGACCCGCCCGCATCAATGCGCCTGGCCATGATTCTGCTCGCTTTCCTGTGCCTGGCCATGGGCATTTAGCCGGAGCCCCTCTACGCCTTGCTGCCTTACCCACTGGATTATGTTCCCTACACGGCAGCCCATGTGTTGACGAAAATCAAGCTATTGTTGTTCGCAGCGCTGGCGTTTTTCCTGATGATTGACAACCTGAAGCGCTCGTCGACGATTCTGCTTGACGTCGACTGGCTATGGCGCAAAGGTGGGCCCAAAGCGATCAAGTTTTGCGTCACGCTGTGGTGGGGGTTCCGCGCCAACCTCAGTAGTGTTCTACGAAAATTCTATACAGACCTCGAAGAACTCATCGCTCGCCATCGGAAACCGGATGGCATCCTGCTGCGCTCCTGGCCCACCGGCAACATGGCGCTGTGGGTGATGATCATGTTGATTTTCTACCTGTCGATTTATTATTACAACGAATGAGGACATTCAAGCGGACAACAAGGCATACAAGAAGCGTAAAATGAACACCCAGTACTCAGATCCTGCTGTCGAATCGACCGCAGGCTGAATGACCGAGGTGCTCAAAATAGCGATGGGGCCTGGAGGCATGAAAACGGACGCAAACACCATACCCAATTCGTCTCGCCAGGCACGCAAACACCATACCCAATTCGTCTCGCCAGGCACGCAAACACGACTGGATCCCTGTAATGCGCCTGGAACCCGGCATGATCGTCGCCAAGCCCGTGACAGGAGGCATCGGACAGCAGATCACGATCCACCTGCCGGCAGGCGCCCTCATCACCGCCAGTACGATTGCCCAACTGGTCAACAAGGGCGTCGAATGTGTCGCCGTCGAACGCGCACAGACGATCAACGGGGAGGCCGGCGCCAGACTCGTATCCCAATACGAATCGCGGCCGGACGAAATTTTCGGTCCTGACCCCGATGAGAACTGCCGATCGCTATGGGAAGCGTTACGCAAGGACATCCCGTGATCCGACTAACACCTGAAAACCTCGACACCGAAGTTGCCCGACTGGCTTGCCGCCTGCCGCCCTTCCCCTCGGTGGTCATGGAACTGCTCGAGCTGACGGGCGACGAAGAAGTCTCGATCAACATCATGGTTCGTCTCGCGCGCAACGACCCGGTGATTCTTTCCGGGATTCTGGCCACGGCCAATCGTTTGCGCCGCATTCATGCCCAGCCTGACATCCATGATCCGTTTGTCGCGGCCTCGCTGATCGGCACGAACCAACTTCGGCGCATCGTGATCACTGCCGCCATGAACAAATTTGCGCCCGAGGAAAATGGCGCGGAATTCCTGCATAACCACACGCGTGCCGTCGCCATAGTCGCCCATGAATTGGCCATGCTCTGCGATGTTTCTCCCGACAAAGCCTATGTCGCCGCGATGCTGCACGACGTCGGCCAACTCTGCTTCCACATCATGGATGCCATCGCTTTTCAGGACATCTACCTTCAATCCGCTACGGATGGCAAACTCATCGAACGGGAAGCGGCGTACTTCGGCTTCGATCATGCCGTCATCGGCAGCAAACTGGCCGAAATCTGGCAGCTGCCTGCAGATTTTGTCTGCGCCATTCGCTGGCACCATGCCGATGACACCGTTGTCTGCCGGCTGCAAGCGCTCTGATCAATGTCGCAGAAAGCCTGACGCGGGCGCTGGACATTCCTCCCTCGCCAAAGAACCGCCTGACCAAACTCAACGCCAAAGCCGTCGCCGAACTCGGCATCGACTGGAACAGCCCGGAAATGCTTGATTGCTTTGGACGCTGCCGTGCCCGCTTTCACCAGGCCTTGGGCTGATCCACGGCGATGGCCATGGAATGACGAAACATGCGCCTGCTGCTGCCGATCGACGCCAGCGACGAGTCGCTCTGGAGTATCGGCTACGCCTTGCGGTTAAAACGAGCCGGCAAGCCAGTCGAAGCCATCGTGCTCAACGTCGGCGAACCGGTCACGCAGTGGGAACCGCTGCGTTTCCGTACCCGCACCGAGATCTCCCGTTTCCAGGCCGAACGCGGGCAGGCCTTTATCGACGCCGCCTGCCGGGAGTTGGTGGCAGCAGATATCCCGTGCCAGGGATTGTTCCGGCAGGGCGAAATCGTCGCCACGATCCTCGCGACCGCCGAAGAACAGCAATGCGACGCCATCGTCATGCCACCGCCCAAATGCCTGCGGGACCGCTTTCTCGGTCCCGACGTTGTCGGCAAGGTTCTCGGTCAACACCGGAGGATACCGGTCGTCAACGT
The DNA here is from genome assembly GCA_964575415.1 of uncultured Propionivibrio sp. Lineage (GTDB taxonomy): Bacteria > Pseudomonadota > Gammaproteobacteria > Burkholderiales > Rhodocyclaceae > Propionivibrio. Next base: position 28,336 of record CAZNQL010000023.1, on the reverse strand, counting down.
AGACAAGAATGGGGTAGCGCTGAACGGCTGATTAACTTCTTCGAAACAATGTTGGCGTAATCGACCACTGGCTGCGGACGACCCATTGCTGCCACTCGGAAAAATAGATCAGCCATTAAGTTCCTTAAGCAGAACTTGATGCTTACGCGAGAGGAAGCTTCTCCATGCATCTAGTTTCTTTGTCATGAATGCCGACAATTAACTTTGCTTCTCCCATTAACTTGTTCGTACCAATTGTCTGGAGATAATGGCAAGTTGAGTACTTGGCGGATTTGCTCTCATAGCTTGACAACCATACTGAGAAATCGTCTTTCATTGTTGCTTCCTGGCGAGGATGTTGCCCCGGTGGAAGCGATGAGCCGCAGCGCCATGGTTTTGGAGTCAGGCGTGCTCTAAAACTCTTCTGAATTTTGCATAGTCGAGAGAATGCTGGATCTGTCCCAGTCTCGCGCATAAGTGTTTGCGCATCTAGTCCTGTCGGGTCGTAATCTCTTCCTATAGCGATCACTCGAAATCCAGCAGCGGTTTCATAAATACGGAATGTCACTTTGGGGTGTTTCCGTAACGACTCCAGCAGCTCGCTTAATGTTTTACTTGCTGATGACTTCCCACCAAACAGCTTCATGAAACTCTGAAAAAAAGTATCAGGCTTTGTGTCCACATCCAAAAATAAAAGGTTCGATGTGTTCAATATGAGCGCACCATATCGATTCCTGGTAATCATGGCCGTAGGCGTTTCATTGTCACCAGGAATCGTTTGTAATATTTCTTCTCGGATCGGCAGGCTTCCGTAGTCATACTTGTCAGGAAATGCATCTCCTCGCTTCAAACGGCTTAATACGCGCTGCAGCCGCTCATTCGCATTGCTTAGCGCCGAAGACTCGTCATCCCCCCAGCCCCACACAAAAACGTCAAGTCCCTTCCCATCAGGGCGTTTCACATCACCGCTAATTTTTTTCCAAAAGCGCGGAATCAGCATTTATGAACTCCATTTGACGTTGTTGTTGCGCTCAGCATTTTTGTTTAGCCGTTGGAAATCTGCTTTCAGAACTGATGAAGTTAGCACTGCCTATTGCGCCAAATTCAAGCGCCTTACGATTACTGTGTCGTGTAGCGGAGAGAGACAGCCCCGATAGAGCCACCTACTTGATGAAAAGACATTAAGCAAGGATAGAGTGTCGTGTTTATTGTAATGTCTTTACGAGATCAACTCGAATTGCAAGTGGACTTATTACGCCTTCCACAAGCACCTTTCCTCCCACAGAAATATTTTCCCATAGCACTTTAGGAACACAAATGAGATTGGCGTAATAACCTTGGAATTCGGTCACTTTTAGCGACCGATATCCAAACTTACAACTGGTCTTATCGACGAACCTCTCCGTTTTCTCAGAAACTGAGTATTGCTTAACAAATGGCTGTCCATACTGATATGTTGATGCTAACGGAATGCCGTGGCCTATGAAGATAAACATTGCTGCCGACGAAAACAGCGTGGCGGATGTTCTAGATTTGAAACCTTCTCTCCATTCTTTATAAGGGGAAAAGAGCATTGCCCCTGTTCCGAAAATCAAAGCGATCGCAAGCAACGCATTTAATTCTGGATAATAAACAAGTAAGCAATTGGTAATGAAACGTGGGGCAAGTATTGAAATTAGTAACAACGATAGCGACCCAAGGACGAGTGCGATGTGGACATATCTAGAGAAAGCCCTCTTTCCTGATTTTTTCATGGTGCCAAAGTCTGCATCCTGGAAATTTTCGCTATGACCGCTTCTGGCCGATTCCTGCTATTCGCACAATGATCCTCATGTCATTATCCGCGTCACCAGCCTTTCAGGCTTGCGATCCAAATCCTCAACCGCCTCCAATCGACGCCATGTGCGAACCGGTACGCGTTACCTGCCAATTTTCATCGAAATAGACATCAAAGTAGTAGTCATAATTGCCTTCGTTACGCATTTTCCAGTCCCAGGCGTATTCCTTCTTGAGCGAGAAATATTGCTCCGACGCCGGTTGGCCGAGCAGACGGCGAATCTCGTCGCGGCTCATTCCCGGCTTGACGCGGGCGAAGTATTCCTCGCTCAGTACCTGGCGAACCTGCCGCAGGCGCCGGTCGGGGCCAAAATCGATCATGTAGTTGACGATCCCGTTCGGTGTGCGCGCGTATTCGAGCGTCTGCGAACCGTCGGCGTCGGTCCACTCCATCGTCGTCGGCCCCATGATGTCGCGCGTTTCGGCCAGGCTGGTGACGCCGGGCTTGAGGCGCTTCAGATTGATGCCGTCGCAGGCCGGCATCAATGCGGCCATCAGTGCGGAGAACAAACCCACGAGAAATCCTTTCACCATTGCCAGCGCTTATCTGCCAATGGCACCGAACACTTTCTGCAGCATCTTCGAGCCGGTGCCGACCGGGTCCTGGCGGATTGCCTTCTCCTGTTCGGCGATCATCAGGAAGAGGCCGTCCAAAGCCTTCTGCGTCACGTAACTGTCGAGGTTGGCGTCTTTCTCGTCGAGCAGACCGAATTTCGCGGCCTGGCCGGCGTATTGGTTGTACTGGCCGGCGAGGTTGACCTTGCTCGTCGCCTTCTTGACGATGGGCAGGAATCTGGCGCCGATGGCATCGGAAGTGGTGCGCCGGAAATACTGGGTGGCGGCATCGTCGCCACCGGTCAGAATGCCGCGGGCGTCATTGATGTTCATGCTTTTCACGGCATTGACGAGAATCGGCTTGGCCTCGACAACCGCCATCTCGGCGGCGCGGTTCATCGTTTCGACGAGTTCGTCAGCCTGCTTCCTTATGCCGAGGGCGCGCATCATTTTTTCCGCGGCGCGCGCGGAATCCGGAAGCTGGATCTTGACGCGTTCGTCGCCGAGAAAGCCGTTGATTTTACCCAACTGGCTTACAGCGACTTCGGCACCGCGGGTCAGCGCTTCCTTGAGGCCGGCGACCGAGTCCTTGTTCGACAGGCTGTCCAGGCCGGAGGCCAGCGCCTGCGCGCTGATGATCCATGCACTGACGATGCCCAGAATGCAGAACGCCTTGATAAAACGTTTACCTCAATGCATGCGAGCCTCCTTGAAAACGATACATCGAAACCGTCGCTTAGACTATCCCGAGGCCATGCTGTTGGCAAGCCATTTATCCGCTGGTCATTCGCGTCGGGCAAGTGTCGCTAGCCCGAGCTAGCGGCAGAACCCGAACCGCTACGGAACATGCTTGGCGTCAGTTCGTATTTCTGCAGAAGCCGGTAGAACTCGGTGCGGTTGCGCTCGGCGATGCGCGCCGCGTCGGCGACATTGCCGTCGGTCAGCTTCAGGATCTGCACCAGATAGTTGCGCTCGAAGCGCTGCTTGGCGTCGGCGTAGGACAAGGCTTCCATGACCGGCGAACGCAAGGCCCGCTGGATCAACGGTAGCGTCAGCAGCGGCGTTGTCGCCAGCGCGCAGGACTGCTCGACAACGTTGTAGAGCTGGCGGATATTCCCAGGCCAGGCAGCGTTGGTCAGCGCCTCAAGCGCATCCGGCGCAATCCCGACGATGCCTTTGTCGTACTTCTTGACCAGCTGCCGGATGAAATGCGCGGTCAGCAGCGGAATGTCCTCGCGGCGGTCTTCGAGGCGCGGCAGACGCAGCGTGACGACGTCGAGCCGGTAATAGAGGTCTTCGCGCAACTGACCATCGGCCAGCGCCTGTTCGATGTCGCGGTGCGTGGCGGAGAGCACGCGCACATCGACGGGTTCGGCTTGCGTCGCGCCCACCGGTCGCACGGCGCGCTCCTGCAACACGCGTAGTAGTTTGACCTGCAACGCCATCGGCATATCGCCGATTTCATCGAGGAACAGGGTCCCGCCTGCAGCCGCCTTGAACAATCCGGCATGCTCCCGCACTGCGCCGGAAAAGGCGCCCCGCACATGCCCGAACAGTTCGGATTCGAGCAGCTGCTCGGGAATGGCGCCGCAGTTGATCGCCACGAACGGTGCCTTGGCGCGTGGGCTGGCGCGATGAATGGCGCGCGCCAGAACTTCCTTGCCGGTGCCGCTCTCGCCGCGGATCATGATGCTGGCGTCGGAAGCGGCGACGACTCGCGTTTCTTCCATCAACTGCGCCATACTGCTGCTGCGAAAAACGATGCCCTCCCGCCAGGCTTCGCTGCCGCTTTCCCCCTGGCCCGCTGCCGGCAGGGAAAGTTGCAGCGCTTGCCGAGTAGCACTTTGCTGTCGAACGGTTTGGTCAGGTAGCCGGCGACACCGCGCGACATCGCTTCGACGGCGTCGGGAATCGTGCCGTGCGCGGTGAGCAAAATGACCGGCAAGGTTGGCCGCGTGCGGCGGATTTCTTCGAACAGCGCCAAGCCGTCCTTACCCGGCAGACGAATGTCGCTGACCACCAGTTGCGGTGGCTCGACGGCGATGCGCGCCAACCCTTCCTCCGCCGAGGCAGCGGTGGACACGCGGAAGCCGGCGGCGCGCAGACGCATCGTGAGCAAACGCAGGATGTCCGGGTCGTCGTCGATGACCAAGAGATGCACGCCCGACGTCTCCAAGGCCGCGTTCATTTCGCGCTCCGCGGAACGATCTTGCCGGACGCCGGGCGCACCGGGATCGAGTGCTCGATATCGGCTATGGCGTTGAATTTTTCCTGAAGGACATCCACTTTCCGCTGGCTGTCCTTCAACTGCGTCGTCAATTTCTCGCTCATCGTTTCGAGCCTTTGGCGCTCCTGGGTCAGGTTCAACAATAGTCGGGCAAGCGGATGCAAACCGGCTGCTCCCGCATCTTCCGAAGCCAGCACCTCCTCGAGCAAATTCCTTGCCTGCGCCAGATCCGCCGGCGCGGTCGACTCGCCGAGCAGCATCGCCAGTTGCAGGCGCGTCGTCGGCGTTCTGTCGATCACGTTGAGCACGTTGCGCTGTCGCCGCAATTCTTGCGGCGACATGTCCTGCAGCTGCCGCAGGTATTCCAGCATGGACACGGCGACCTTGCTATCGATCGGAGCACGGTCCGACGCGCCGGATTGCGACAAGCCGCGCAGGCCGACGCATCCGCTCAGAACTGCTATCGCCAGTAGAACCATGCCGACCTTTCGAATACGGTGCATCTTCATATTTATCCCGTCACAATCCTTGCTCACACGGCATCTCGATCCGGAAGACCGAGCCTTTTCCTGCCTCGTCTGCAGGCTCATGCCACACGCGCCCGCCCATGGCCTCGACCAGTTCGCGGACGATCGACAGACAGACGCCGCTGCCTTGCCTCGGTTCCAGCGATTTGCGGCTGCCCTGGACGAACGGCCGGAAGATGCGTTCGACATCTTCCGGCGCCACCCCCGGCCCCTGATCGGCGCACGAGAATGCCAGGTGGTCGTCGTTCAACGTGGCGCTCAGGCGAATGACCTCGCCCGGCGGGCTGAAATCGATGGCGTTCGAGAGCAGGTTGTCGAGCACGATCTGCAGTTTCTCCCCGTCGGCGCTTCCGACAACACCGTAAGCCGGCGCGCCTGAATCTGCAGCTCCCGCGCTTGCACGACGTCGTCGAGCAGTTGCCGCAGGCGTACCGGTTTCGGCCGCAGTCGCCGGGCTTCGAATGAAATGGCGTTCAGGCGTAGCAGGCTCTCGATCTGTCGCTGCAGGGCCATCACGTTGTGCTGCAGAATCTCGACGACTTCCCGTTGCGACCCGTCGAGCGTACCGACGACTTCCTCCTCGAGCAGGGCGATTCCCTCGCGCAAGGCCGTCAGCGGCGTTTTCAATTCGTGCGAGACATGACGCAGGGTTTGCTCGCGGTCGGCTTCGAGTTCCCCCAGGCGCTGTCGCAACCAGTCCAGACGACGACCGACCTGCCGCAAATCCGCCGGCCCCTGCACCACGACCGGTTCATCGAAGAGGCTCTTGCCGAGGCGTTCGATCGACCGCTCCAAGGTACGGATCGGCCGCGATAGCCACCACCCCATTGCCAAGGCAACAAAAAAAGCGCCGCTAACGGTCGCCCCGACCAGTGAGGCAAGACGGACGCGGTTGTGGTCGAGTTCACTCAGAATGGCGGCATTGCGCGAATCGATCCATCGCCGCCCTTGATGATCGAGTTCGGTATTGACCCGGCCCAACTCGCCTAGCTCGGGCAGCAGATCGTCATGGCGATCCGATTCGCGCAATTTGCGACCGATCTCCGTGACGCTCTGGCGCCAGGCCTCGGGCAGCGCACCGAGACCGCCGCCGGCGATGTTTTCAAGGCGGGCAACGGCGTTCATCGACAACGCCAGGTTCTCGTCGAAACGCGCTAGCAAGGTTGGCTCCTTGAGCACCATGAACTGACGGGCGCTCCGTTCAAGCTCGACACTACGTTCGGCAAGCTCCTGCGTCGCCGTGCTCAGTTGTAGCGCCTGTTCGCTTGCGCGCTGGCTCTGGTCGACGAAATGCTCGAGCAGCAGCCAGCTGCGCACGGCGGCCCAGCCAAGTAGCAACGCGATGACGAGGAAGCCAGCCACCATACTCTGGCGGAAAGAGAATCGAATCATGCCGAAACGGGACGGGGTGACATCGGAAACCGGATTCTGTGCGCGCGCTTAACCGGGCGAGCATCGTCGTAATGCCGGCAAAACGCCACCCTACCATCATTTTGGATTTTTTCTTATTGAAAAACAAGGAATTGAGCATAAAGTCATGGCTTGTCGTTAAGCGCAGAATTTTGTCGCTTCCTGGCGACATTGCAAGCCCTTGTATTGCGCGGCTTTGCCGACCCAATCCAAAATCCTGTCGTTGTTAACGACAGTTTGTCTTCGGCCCAAGCGAAAGATAAGCGCCGTTTTTACCTAAGCGGCTGATTTTGCGGCCGCCAGAGATCTTGGCACGAATCTGGCGATAAGCGCCGCGTACATATTTATCGATAACCCCGCCGAGGTCACCATGTTCAACAAGTCCGCCATCTTCAACCGCAACGAACCGATCGCCAAGCGCGACACCGCGCCATCGAACGCAACCCTTAGCCGGCAAGTGATCCAGACCCCCGGCATCGGAGCGAACAAGAATGCTTCGAGCATCCCCAGTCGGTCGGGTAACGATTCCGCGCCGCAAGCTGTCACCGACCCGGCGACCAATCCTTCACTGTCAAATAATCCAGGCGACGCTGCCGTGGACAAGCCGATGGGAGCGCGCCTGATCGTCGGCCCCGACGTCAAGCTCAAAGGCGCCGAAATTCTCGATTGCGATACGCTCGTCGTCGAAGGCCGTGTCGAAGCGACCATGGACAGCCGCGTCATCTGGATCGCCGAAAACGGCTCGTTCTGCGGCAAAGTGAGCATCGACATCGCCGAAATCCACGGCGCTTTCGAAGGCGAGCTTACCGCACGCAGCCAGTTGATCATTCATTCGACCGGCCGGGTGAAAGGCACGGTACGTTACGGCAAGCTGGTCGCCGACGAAGGCGGTGAACTCTGCGGCGACATCAGCACGCTCTCGGTGCCAGCAGTATCGAAAGACAAAGCCGCCCCGGAGTCATGCCTTGAATTGGGTGTGACCGTCGTCTAGTCTGCTCAGATGATGAATGAGAATCCAGCGCCCGAGCAACTTTCGGCTAGACCGCCTCCAGCCAGTGGTCATCTTCCGGACATGTTTACGCCGGCGCTTGGTTCGCCTAGTCCGTTAGCGCATTCCGCACCCCAGATCCGAATTGCCGGCACAAGATTCGAGCATGCGGTTGCCGAGCAACTCGTGCGACTGAGGTATGAACGACGCGGTTACGCTACGGCGACCTTTGCCCGTACGTTCGGTGCTCCCAATCGAAGCACGTTGATCACCTGGCAAGGGGGAATGGCCGTTGCCACACTGACCGTGGGTCGAGACTCGAAGGACGGCTTGCTCGCTGATACCCTCTATCGTCCCGAAATCGATCGACTCCGCGATTTGGGTCGCATCGTCTGCGAGGCCTCCGCCTTGGCAACCCATCCCGTCTTCCGTTCGACCGAGATGCTCATTGCGCTCTTCGATTTGGCTTTGCATCACAGCCGGGATGTTTGGGGGGGCAGCGACGCCGTGATCGAGGTTAATCCGCGCCATGCGCCGTATTACCGGCACAGGTTTGGGTTCGAGCAAATTGGTCCTTTGCGGCAGTGCCCCCGCGTCAATGCCCCTGCGGTGTTGATGCACCGCGCTCTCGACAGACTCCAGATCCTCCCGCGCTCTCATCTTCGCGACTGAGCGGCACCATGCTTTTCGCGCCTCTCAACTGCTATGGCGCATCAGCGTACTCTTGCCGAACAGGCTTTCGATCAGATCCACCGCCATTTCTGCGGTCTGGTTGCGTCGGTCAAGTGCCGGATTCAATTCAACGACATCGAGCGAGCCCAGACGTCCGGTGTCGGCAATCATTTCCATGCACAACTGTGCTTCACGATAGTTCGGCCCGCCACGCACCGTCGTGCCGACGCCGGGCGCGATCTCGGCATCGAGGAAATCGACGTCGAGGCTCACATGCACATGCGTATCGCGGCCGACTAGAGCGAGGGCAAGCTCCATCGCGTGTCGCATGCCCATTTCGTCGATGAAGCGCATATCGAATACTTCGATGCCCATGTCGTGTACCCGGCGTCTTTCGCCGTCATCGACGCTGCGCACGCCGATCTGGCGAACGTTCCTGGCGTTCACCGCTGGGACCTGATCGCCAATCGCAAGCAGTTCCTGCGGACCTTGCCCGCACAGGCAGGCGACCGGCATGCCGTGGATGTTTCCACTCGGCGTCAGGGCTGCGGTATTGAAATCGGCATGCGCATCGAACCACAACACGCGCAATTTTTTGCCCTGTCGCCGGCAATGCCGGGCGACCGCGCTGATCGAGCCGATACTCAGCGAGTGGTCACCGCCGAGCAGCACCGGAATCCTGTTCGCCACCAGTTGTCCGAGCAACGTGTCGTGGACGAGGCGGCACCACTGCGCCACCTCCGGCAAATGCCGGAAGCCATCGACGGCAGGCAATCCTGGATTGAAGGGACCGGCGACGTTGCCGCAGTCCTGCACCGCATAACCGAACCGTTCGATCGCCGCGGCGATGCCGGCAACGCGCAAGGCATCCGGCCCCATCCGCGCGCCGGGAATACCCGCGCCAACGTCGGTCGGCGCACCGATCAGACTGACTTCCCGCACGGCTATACGTACCCCCTCCAGTCTCGCCATGTGAACGATTCGCTGGCGAATTCTGCAACTCTTCGTTCACACTGTAGCCTTCGCCAACTGACATGCAAAGTAAGCCATGACGACCCTTTATGTCTCCTGCGCCGAAAGCCGCGAAATCAACGTCTTTTCGCTCGCCACGAGCGGCGAGTTTCAACTCGTGCAGCGCATCCCCGTCGACGGTGCCGTGCAACCGCTTCGCATCAGTCCGGACAAGCAATTGTTCTACGCCGGATCGCGCGGCGAAAACGCCATCAATACCTATGCCATCGATCCGGCCAACGGCAAATTGAATCCGGCGGGAAAGATTTCCGTCTTGGGTAGCCCGACCTATCTGTGCTGCGACCGTGCCCGGCGCGTCCTCATCGCCGCCTACTATCACGACAACGCGCTCGTCGCCTACCCGCTCGACGCCAACGGCATACCACAATCGCCATGCCAGACTGAAACCGCTTTGCCGCGCGCGCACAGCGCGGTACTCGACGCCAGCGGCCGCTGGCTGCTGGTCGCTACGCTCGGTGCCGACTCTTTCCGTTGCTACCAGCTTGGCGACGACCTGCGCCTGACCCCCGCCGCCCCAGCGACGATCTCCGTGCGTACCGGCAGCGGCCCACGCCACCTGGCCTTCGCCCCGGACAACCGGCATCTCTATTGCATCAACGAGCTAGACGGCAGCATCGACCGCTTCGACTTCGATGCATCGAATGGACAAACGCAACTGCGGGAGTCGACCAGCCTGCTGCCACCGGGCTTTGCCGGAGCCCCTTGGGCTGCCGAACTGCGCTTCGTGCCCGATGGCCGTTTTCTTTACGCCAGCGAGCGCCGTTCGAGCACCCTCGCTACCTTCGCCGTAGACGCCGCTTCAGGCAAACTCAGGCTAATCGGCCACTGCCCGACCGAAACGCAACCGCGCGGCATGGCTATCGATCCAACGGGGAAATGGCTGATCGCCGCTGGCCAGATTTCCGGCCATGTCAGTGTCTACGAACTCGACGGACAAACCGGCCTGCCTCAACTGCGACAGCGCCACGCCACCGGCCTTGGGCCGATTGGGATTGAGACACTGAGGATGTCGTAATCGAAAATTATTCCGTTACGCCAGCGCTATGCGCCTGTTGGTCGGCCCAGTAGCTCGAACGGACCATTGGCGCGCAGGCGGCGCCGGAAAACCCCATCTTCAGCGCTTCGGCTTCGTACATCGCAAAAGTCTCCGGCGGCACGTAGCGCACGACCGGCAAGTGGTGGTTCGATGGCGCGAGGTACTGGCCGATGGTCAGCATTTCGACGCCATGGGCGCGCAGGTCGCGCATGACGTCGAGGATTTCTTCGTCGGTTTCGCCGAGGCCGACCATGAGGCCGGACTTGGTCGATACTTGCGGATAACGCGCCTTGAACTGCTTGAGGAATTCCAGCGAGTGCGCGTAGTCGGCGCCGGGGCGCGCCTGCTTGTAGAGGCGCGGCACGGTTTCTAGGTTGTGGTTAAGCACGTCGGGCAAGGATTTGCCGAGGATGTCGATGGCGACCTCTATGCGGCCGCGGAAGTCGGGCACCAAGGTCTCGATGGTGGTCGCCGGCGATTTGGCGCGCACGGCGGCGATAACGTCGACGAAGTGCTGCGCGCCGCCGTCCCGCAAGTCGTCGCGGTCGACGCTGGTGATGACGACGTAACGCAGCTTGAGGTTGGCGACGCTGTCGGCAAGGCTGGCCGGTTCGTCCGCATCGGGCGGCAGCGGTTTGCCGTGGCCGACGTCGCAGAATGGGCAGCGGCGCGTGCAGATGTCGCCGAGAATCATGAAGGTTGCCGTGCCGCGCCCGAAGCATTCGCCGATGTTTGGGCAGGCGGCCTCCTCGCAGACGGTGTGCAGTTTCTGCTCGCGCAGCATACGTTTGATTTCGCCGAAGCGGCCGACCTCGTTACCCGCCTTGACGCGAATCCACGCCGGCTTGCGTAGCGGCGCTTCGGCAGGAACGATCTTGATCGGGATGCGCGCCGTCTTCAGTTCGCCCTTCTGCTTGACGCCGGCGACTTTCGCGACCGCCTTCCTGGCGCCGAGCTCTGCTTCGCTCATGCTTGCTCCAGTTGCTGTTCGAGATGAGCGAGGAGCCGTTCGGCGACCTGCTCCGGCGTCAGGTCGACGCCGAGGTCGCGGGTCTGCGTCACGGCCATGCCGGCGTGGCCGCAGGGGTTGATCGCGGTGAACGGCGACAGGTCCATATCGACGTTCAGGCTCAGTCCGTGGTAACAGCCGTTCTTGCGCACGCGCAGCCCGAGGGCGGCGATTTTGGCGATACCGCGTTGTCCATTCACATAAACCCCCGGTGCACCGTCGAGACGGCGCGCGACAATGCCGTTTTCGCCGAGGACGTCGATGATCGCCTGCTCGATCCGGCATACTAGATCGCGTACTTTCAATCCCCTGCGCACTAAATCAAGCATCAGGTAAATGACGACCTGTCCCGGCCCGTGATAGGTGATCTGACCGCCGCGGTCGATATTGACGAGCGGGATGCCGTTATCGAATAGCAAGTGTTCGGGCAGACCGGCTTGGCCCAGCGTGTAGACGGGAGGGTGCTCGCAGACCCAGAGTTCGTCGGGCGTTTCGGCCGTGCGGCCGGCGGTAAAGTCGAGCATGGCTTGCCAGGTCGGCTCGTAATCAACCCGCCCGGGCTGACGGATATGCAACGGTGGCTTCATAGGACAGCCTTGACCATGGGGTGCCCGGAAAGTTCTCGATAGAGCGCATCGAGTTGCGGCTTCGACGTTGCGTTGACGGTACAGGTCAGGCTCAGATATTTGCCTGTGCTCGACGCCCGCATCTCCATCGTCGCACCGTCGAAGTCCGGCGCATGACGCAGGATGACTTCAAGCACGGTTTGCGCCAAAGGCTGGTCGGCCAGACCCATGATCTTGAGCGGGAAAGCACAGGGAAATTCGAGCAGCGTTTCTTGCGGCGTCATTTCATGGCGATCAGGCACGGCGCATCACCTCGTCGCGAAAGGTGCAATACCAGGCGTACATCGTCTTACCGATCGGGCCGGGCTTGCCATCGCCGACAGGGTGGCCGTCGAGTGTCGTGATCCGGAGCACTTCCTTGGTCGACGACGTCATCCAGATTTCGTCCGCGGATCGCAATTCGGCCTCGGCCACTGGCCGCACTTCGTGCGCCGCATTGTGCTGTGCCGCCAGTTCAAGCACCACGTCACAGGTAATTCCGGGCAGGATGCGATGATCCTTCGGTGGTGTCGAAATAACCCCGTTCTTGACCACAAAGATGTTCGATGCTGCCCCTTCGGTGAGGTACCCTTCGCGCAACATGATTGTCTCGACACAACCCGCGTCAACCGCCAGCTGCCGCGCCAGCACATTGGGCAGTAAGGAAACCGTCTTGAAATCGCAGCGCCCCCAACGGATGTCAGGTGCGGTGATTGCCGCGATGCCAGTCTCGCGTTGAGCCGGGGATGGATTGACCATTGGCGCGGTAAAGACAAACACCGTCGGCGGCACGTCTTTCGGAAACGCCTGATCGCGCTTGCTGTCCGCGCCCCGAGTCACCTGAATATAGACAGCCTGATCTTCAAACTCGGCCTGGTCGATGATATGCCGGACGATGTCATGCCATTCGTCGATGCTGTGCGGATTCGGCAGGCGGATGCCGTCAAGCGTGGTTTGCAGGCGACGCAGATGCTCGTCCATGCGGAACGGGCGATGAGGAATACACCGGGATGACCTCGTAACCGCCGTCGCCGAACAGGAAACCGCGATCAAGCGGCGAAATCCTGGCCTCGGCCAACGGCAGGTATTGTCCGTTGAGGTAAGCCGTCATGTTGACTCCCTTGCTTTCGATGAGTTGCGCCTCAATTATTTGAACCAGAGGCGAATAGAGTCGATAAGGCGCCCGATGGGGCCCGCGACCGATACCGTTTCGATAGCGACCGCCGGATACTCTCCATAGGGCTTGCCGTCGAGGCTGACTTTCATGGTCGCGACCACTTGTCCCTTGGTTACCGGCGCTAGCAGGGGTTGTTGCGATACCAGCTCGACAGACATCCGCGAAGCGAATCCCTTGGGTACGGCGAGAACGAAATCGTTCAGGAAGCCGGCCTTGACCGTGCTATCCGAACCCTTCCAGACCTTGAGGCGGGATACCGGCTGATTGGCGTCATAAAGCTTGACGGCATCATAGAACTGGAAACCGTAGTTGAGCAGCTTGAGCGATTCCTGAGCGTGCATGCCGTCCGATGCCGTTCCGAGCACGATCGCCAGCAAACGGCGCGGTCCGCGTTTCGCCGAGGAAATCAGGCAATAGCCCGCCCCATCGGTGTGCCCGGTTTTGACGCCGTCAACCGTGGGGTCGAGCCAGAGCAAACGGTTACGATTGGGCTGCGTGATGTTGTTGTAGCGAAATTCCTTGATCGAATAGTACTTCGCATAATCTTCAGGAAAATCGCGGATCAACGCCGTGGTCAGCGTCGCGAGGTCACGTGCGGTCGTGTAGTGCTGCTCGTCAGGCATGCCGGTCGCATTACGATACTGCGTCGTCTTCATGCCGAGCCTTTGCGCCTCGCGGTTCATCATCTGCGCGAAATTGTCCTCGCTGCCAGCGATCACTTCCCCCAGGGCGACGCAAGCGTCATTGCCGGACTGTACGATCATGCCCTTGATCAGATCCTCGACCTTGACCTGGGTCCCGACGCGGATGAACATGCGCGAGCCGGACGTCCTCCAGGCTTTTTCCGACACCGGCACCGTCTGGTCGAGTTTGATCACCCCCTGCTTGAGCGCGGCAAAGGTCAGGTAAGCGGTCATCAGCTTGGTCAGCGATGCCGGCTCAAGCCGCTCGTCGGCGGCCTGCGAGGCTAAATCTTGCCCGGAAGCGAATTCAACGAGCAACCAGGATTTTGCCGCCAAGGCTGGCGGCGTTGGCATCTGCTGAGCGGACGATAGCCCGGGAATAAACAGGAAGGCGAGGCAGACGAGGAAATACGATCTGATCTTGGACATGAAAACAACCGTGACTTTGGTCAAACCGCGATTATATCAAGCCGCTTCCTCGCGCTTTCCCGCGAACCTGTTAGTTTTTGTAACAACCGGAGCATTTTGCACCTAGATCGTGCCCCGGTCGTTAATCTCATCCGCGATCAGCTGGACGCCGGTCGAAATGTTTTTCCATGCGCTCCATTTTCTTCTGGAAAAACAAACGGACTGTTTCCTTCTGATCAACATTTAACGCGTCGTATACCGCCAGCAAGCGATCGCGATGATCTTCGCGCAGCTTCTGTCCTTCAGTCTTGAATTCATCCATTCGTTTGGTGACAGCACGCATATCGGCCCCCGGCTGTGACAACATGGCACGAATTTCTTCGTTGTGTTTCTTGAAGCGCTCGCGCATTGCCTGCCGGTTTTCCTCGATTGATTTTTGGGCGTGCTGCCAAAGCGCTTCCTGCTTGGCGTTGAGTTTCAATTCGTCATGGAGGCGCGCCATCGCTTTCGCCTCTCGATCCTGGTGTTTCTGGATCATTTCGGGCGGCGGGGCATCAGGCGTATCACGGCGGGGAGGGGCGGCATGGACGCTGGCTGCCAGCCCAAATGAAACAGCACTCGCGGCGAGAAAGAGGGGAAGCGAAAAATTTGTTTTCATTGAAAACTCCTTCGAGATGAGATGGGTTGAACCGTCATCAGTCGCCGTTCTGCGACCTCGTTTGACGACGCCATCTTCCGTCCTCCCGCATTGCAAACGATTTCAAGGCCGAATCAGTTGGTTTCAAATTGTTTCTACTGCCGACACGCTGGTCAGTACATGCATAAAATGCCCATATACCGATCCGGACATTTTCCAGTGCTTCATGGTCATGAAAAAAATTCTTCTCGTCGATGACGACCCCGAATTGCGGCAGTTGCTCTCCACCTACCTTGCCCGGCATGGTTTCGATACCTTGTTGCTTCCCGATACGCGCCAACTCGATACCTACCTTGAGCGCTACCAGCCCCACCTCGTCGTGCTCGACCTGATGCTGCCCGGAGAGGATGGTCTTTCCGCTTGCCGGCGACTGCGCGCGCGCGGCGAGACGCGCCCGATCATCATGCTCACGGCACGCGACGACACGGTGGATCGCGTCATCGGTCTGGAAATGGGTGCCGACGATTACGTCGGCAAGCCCTTTGATCCCCGGGAACTGGTTGCCCGGATCGAAGCTGTGCTTCGCCGAGGGATCCCTCCGGCAGCAGCGCCCGATCCGCAAGCCGGCGAATACTGTTTTGGGGACTGGCGCCTGGATCGGGGCACCCGCCGCCTTTTCTGCAAGCACGAAGAAACAACGCTGACCAGCGGTGAATTCGCTCTGCTCAACACGCTGATCGCACACGCTAACCGACCAATGAAGCGTGAGCGCCTGATTGAGCTGACTCGCGGCGATGAGAGCGAATCCTTCGACCGAGCCATCGATGTCCAGATTCACCGCTTGCGCCGGCTCATTGAAACCGATCCGACGCATCCGCGTTACTTGCAAACCGTCTGGGGCATCGGCTACGTTTTTGTTCCGGACGGCGAGAGTAACGCTGAAAAGACTGCGGGAGACGGGGCATGAGACTGATTCCGTCCTCGCTTGCTGCGCGCACTGTTCTGCTTGTCGTCGTTTTGATTGCCGTCGCCGAAATGGCGACTTTTGCCCTGTTTTTCCAGAACCGGAAAGCCACGCATTTCGAGCAAATTCTTCGCTTTACCATCGGGCAGGTTCATCTGCTGCAGAACGTATTGCCAGGATTGGACGAAGAAGCCCGAAACGGTCTGGAAACCGTCGAAATTGGGGAGCCTGGATTTCAGTTACGGCCGGACAATCAATTCGTGCCAGCGCATGAACCGGAATTCGGTTTTGCCCGGCGGCTGTCTGACGAGCTTCGTCTCCGTCTCGGCGAAACCATTGAACTTCGCCACACCGGACAAGGGTGGCGCGATGGTTTATGGATCGGGTTCATGGCCGGTGGCGAACGCTGGTGGTTGATCCTGCCGCCGCCGCGTTTCGCGCCCCAGGGGCTTCCTCGCGATCTCTGGTGGTGGTTAGTGTCGGCCCTGGCTTTGTTGTTGCCGATCGCCGGCTTTTTCGTTCGCGGCATCGTCAGGCCGCTGGCACGACTTGGCGATGCGGTTGCCGCCACGGGTGCCGGCAGCGCCAGCACGTTCATCCCGGAAGGCCCGAGCGAGGTTCGGCTTCTCGCCGAGCGGCACAACACCATGGTCGGGCAACTTGCCAAAGCCGATGCCGATCGACGGGAAATGCTGGCCGGGCTGACCCATGATCTGCGCGCCCCCTTGGCCCGTTTGCGCGTTCGCCTGGCTTTGCTCGATAACGATAGCGAACGCAATGGACTGACCCGCGACGCCGATGATATGGAACGTATCGTCGGGCAATGCCTGGATTTCCTGCGCAGTGAAGATGGCAGTCAATATCCTGCCGTTCCTATGCTGGTCGCCGATGCCATCAGCGACATGGTGTCACGACAGCGCGAACTTGGTCGCCCGGTCATCATGACGGTCGGCGAGGCAGCCGGTCAGGCCCAAGTTGCTATAGCGCCGGATGGCTTGCGCCGCATTCTCGATAACCTGATCGATAATGCGCTGCAGCATGGCGAACCTCCGGTCGAAATCGCGCTTGATGTCGACGATGGCGAAAGGCTCGTTCTGCGCGTTCGCGATCACGGCCCCGGCATTCCCGCTGAGCGGCGCGCACATGCGCTAGAAGCCTTCGCTCAGATTGCTCCGGAACGCCGTACCGGCGGCAATTGCGGGCTCGGTCTGGCCATCGTGCGCCGCATTGTGTCCGGTTGCGACGGGCAGGTCATTCTCGCCGACGCGAGCGGCGGTGGCCTCGAAGTCATCGTGGCGTTGCCGATCGTGAGCGGAACCGATAGAAATCTGGTTTAATAATCTCAAATCAGTTACCGGGGGGCGCCATGAGCAACAAGCACCTGCATCTCTTACAGGCTATCTACCACGACCCACCGAGTGCCAATATCCATTGGCGCGAAATCGAATCCTTGCTGATCCATCTCGGCGCCAGCATCGAGTCGGCGCACGGCGCTCGCTTCCGGGTCGTGCTCAACAAGGTCGAGGTTTTTCTGCATCATCCGCATAACAGTTCAACTTGCCCCAAGCAGGAAATCAAGCAGATTCGTGAATTCCTTGCCCATGCCGGCGTGACGCTCTCCAGTTATGAAGGTCGTTAATGCCGCCAGCGGGTCACGGCTCGCGCGTGCGCCGGTGATGCCACCAAGCGCACAATGCACCGGACAGTAACAGGCTGGCTATGCCAGAAGACAATGTGAACGTCGTCCCCCACAGCATTGGTGCCAGCAGGCCCGCAGCGGCACCATTCATGCACGATTGCAGAAACATCTGGCAGGAGGACGCCAGCCCGCGCTGCGCCGGAAAGGGGTCGAGCGCCAGCAGGTTGAGGCTGGGCATCGCTAAAGACATGCCGAAGGTATAGACGAGAATCGGCAATACGCTCCACGGCAATCCCGGCGGCAGCGTTCCGCTGATGGCCAGATTGAGCGCTGCTGCCGCCGCCATGACCAGATAACCGCGCACGATGGTTTGGCGCACGGATATTTTTCCGGCCAGCCGCCCCGATAACCAGGAGCCGCAGACCAGGCCGATCATTGCTGGACCAAACAGCCAAAGGAAGCCAGTTTCGGCGATTTCCAGATGGCGCATCAGAAAAACCGGTGCCGACATGATGTAAATGAAGAAACCGGCAAAATTGAAAGCAAGGGCGCCGCAAGCGGACAGAAATAGCGGTGAAGTGAGCACTTTCCAGTAATTCCTGGCCAAATAGCCCGGGTGCAGGGTTTGCCGATGCGCTACCGGCAGTGTTTCCGGCAACAGGCGCCAGCAAGCGAAAAACAGTGCCGCCGTCATCAGCACGAGAAAGACAAAAACCGAACGCCAGCCAAACCAGACTTGCAGATATCCGCCAAGCAGCGGAGCAACGGTCGGCGCGACGGCAAACATCATCGTGATCTGAGACATCAGGCGTTGCGCGGCGACGCCGTCGAATAAGTCGCGGACGATCGCCCGACTGATAACGACACCAGCCCCTGCCGACGCGCCCTGCAAAACCCGCAACAGCCACAGGTGCTCGATGCGCGTGGCGAAAATGCAGCCTGCCGACGCCAAGCCGAAAACGCCGAGGCTGACGAGAATCACCCGTTGCCGGCCGTAAGCATCCGAAATCGCTCCATGCCAGAGCGACATGACAGCAAAGGGGATCAGGTAAGCGGTCAGCGTTTGTTGCACCTCAATCGACGAAGCCTGCAATGACAGCGCTATGTCTTGAAATGAGGGCAGATAGGTGTCGATCGAAAACGGACCGAGCGCGGCCAGCGCCGCGAGCACAAAGACGATACCCGGTGGCGGTGAAACTTCGGTGGACTCTTCGTTCAAATCAATCTCTGGCAAAACGTCGAAACTGAATCGCTTCGGCGACATGGGCTGTGGCGATGGATTCATTTCCTGCCAGATCGGCAATGCTACGCGCCACCTTGAGCACGCGGTGATAGGCGCGTGCCGACAGGTTGAGGCGAATCAGTGCTTGTTTAAGCAGGGCTTCTCCACCGGCTTCAGGCTGGCAATAGCGGTCGATTTCCCGTGTCGTCAAATGGGCATTCGGCTTGCCCTGCCTCGCCTGCTGACGAGCACGTGCAGCGATTACGCGCATCCGCACTGTTGCCGACGATTCCCCATCCGGGGCTCTCTGCAATGCTTCGGCTGGCAAGGGCGGGACTTCGATCTGCAAGTCGATCCGGTCGAGTAACGGCCCGGAAAGTTTGCCCCGGTAACGCGCTACCTGATCCGGCGTGCATCGGCACTTTCCGTTCGCTGCGCCATGGTGGCCGCAGGGGCACGGATTCATCGCTGCAACCAACTGGAATTGCGCGGGAAATTCACTTTGGTGGGCCGCCCGCGAAATATGAATGCGACCGCTTTCGAGCGGTTCGCGCAAGGCTTCGAGGACCCGCCGATCGAATTCGGGCAGTTCGTCGAGGAAAAGGACGCACTGATGGGCAAGGGATATTTCGCCGGGGCGAGGCACGCTGCCGCCGCCGACCAGAGCGGCAGAGGAGGATGTGTGGTGGGGCGAACGGTACGGATGGCGTCCAAATTTTTCTGGACAGAATTGACCCGCTAGCGAAAGGACGGCCGCCGACTCCAAGGCTGCCTCCTGTGTCATTGGGGGCAACAAACCAGGCAAGCGCGAGGCCAGCATCGATTTGCCGGTTCCTGGGGGGCCGGAGAACAGGATCGAATGCTTGCCTGCGGCAGCAACTTCGAGCGCTCGTTTGGCCTGGGCCTGACCACGTACCTCGGCGAGATCGGGATAGCCGATACCAATGTCGTCATTGCACTCGCTAGTGAGACATTCGGAGAGCAATGTTTTTCCGCACAGGTGGGCGCAGACTTCCAGCAAGCTCTCCGCACCTAGAATGCGTTTGCCCCTTGCCAGTGCGGCTTCGCTCGCGCTTTGTCGAGGCAGCACGAACGCCAGCCCGGCCTCGCCAGCAGCGAGAACCATGGCTAGCGCCCGAAAGCGATAGTTCTCCGGCGAATTCATAATCCTGCAGTGACTGAAGGGGGATTTGTCCGGAAGCGGCAAGAATGCCGAGGGCGATCGGCAAATCGAAACGGCCGGACTCCTTAGGCAAATCGGCCGGGGCGAGGTTGACGGTGATCCTCTTGGCGGGAAACTCGAAGCCGGTATTCTGCAGCGCTGCGCGCACCCGGTCGCGTGCTTCTTTGACGTCGGTATCAGGAAGGCCAACCAGGGTAACGCTGGGCAATCCCCCGGTTAGATGGACCTCGACGGCCACCTCTCGCGCGCAAATTCCGTCTAGGCTGGGGCTATGTACGATAGCAAGTGGCATGGGCGAAAAATCTCAAGACGTCAACGGCACCGATGCCACCGTCCGCTTAGTCTTTTTCGTCTAGCGGTTTCTCAAGGCGGGCAACTCGTTCCTCAAGCGCCTTGAGCATTTCCCGAGTACGTTGTAGCACCTGTGCTTGGACATCGAACTCTTCACGGGTTACCAAGTCGAGCCGGGAAAAGAAGCCGGTAAGCACAGCGCGCACATTCTTCTCGATATCAGCCACGGGACTGGCAGCGATCAGGTGGCTAAGTCGGTTACCGAGATCTTCAATCGCTTTGGGATCGAGCATGACGTTATCTTTCTTTGCTGGATAAATGCTGGTTCAAGTCTAGCACAGCGGCACATGCACAAAGCTGGCACAAGCTTGGTGCGCCCCCGGATTTTCACGCTCCCGGGATGTGCATCACGCTCCGCGCAGCTTGATCTGCGCATCGCAACCTATTGATATACAATGGTGTTTTAATCTGGCACGCCATATGCTAAGGCAAGGGTGTGAATTTTCCCAATCACAACACAATTTTTGACTCAGGAGTCCGAAATGAAAAAAATCGTTCTCGCCACTCTTCTGGCTTCCGCCTTCGCCGCGCCGGCCATGGCTCAGTCTGCCACGCCGGCTACCGAAGTCAGCCCGCACAGCTTGACCGGTAATCTGGGCCTGTTCTCCAGCTATCGTTTCCGTGGCATTGACCAGACGTACGGTAAACCGGCCCTCCAAGGCGGTTTTGATTATGCCCATTCCAGCGGCTTGTATCTCGGCAACTGGAACTCCAATGTCAGCTCGGGCGCCGGATTTCCAGACGGCAACCTGGAAATGGATTTCTACGGCGGCTACAAGTTCTCTCTCGGCGAGGTCGGGCTCGATGTCTGCGGCATCCTTTATTACTATCCGGGTTCAGAAGGCCGCGGCTTGGGAACCAAAGCCGATAAAGGCGCTGTGACGAACAAAGAAATCTATCTCGGTGCTTCCTGGAAATTCCTTTCTGCCAAATATTCGTACAGCATCGACGATTACTTCTCGCTCCGCGGCGTGGATTCAACGGGCACGGGCACCGGCAAGTCGACCAAGGGGACCAGCTACTTCGAAGTCAACGCCAACTATGACCTGGGCGACGGTTGGGGCATCAATGGCCATATCGGTACCCTGAACATGAAGCGCGTGCATAACGGAGATTACACCGACTGGAAGGTTGGCGTAACCAAGGATATCCAGGGGTGGGTTGTCGGTCTCTCGTACATCGACACGAACGCTGCCGGAAAATGCTCTGGCGCCTCATCGTATCAACCCTATTGCTTTGCCAAATCCATCCAGGATGACAACGGCACTCTCGACCTGAGCAGCAGCACCAAGGACGCTGGTCGTGACATCGCTGTTCTCTCGGTGAGCAAATCGTTCTAATTCTTCTGAAAGGCGGTGTGCCGCCTTTCAGAACAGGAGTCCATCATGAAAATGGTTACTGCAATCATCAAGCCCTTCAAGCTTGACGAAGTGCGTGAAGCGCTGTCCGCCATCGGCGTGCAGGGCATCACTGTTACGGAAGTCAAAGGCTTCGGCCGCCAGAAGGGGCACACCGAACTCTATCGCGGCGCTGAATACGTCGTTGATTTTCTGCCCAAGGTCAAGGTCGAAGCTGCCATTGAAGACTCGATTCTCGATCAGGTCATCGAGGCCATTGAAAAGTCGGCAGGCACCGGAAAAATCGGCGATGGCAAGATTTTTGTCGTCGATCTCGAACAAGTTATCCGTATCCGCACCGGCGAGACCGGTGAGGCTGCCTTGTGAGGAGCAAATCATGAAACGTCATTTTGCGATTCCCGCCCTGTTCGGACTGCTGGGTTCCGGCCTCAGTACCCTGACCTGGGCCCAAGAAAAAGCTGCCGAAGCCGCTTCGACCGCTGTCGCCGCCGTCGCGGCGGTGGCTCCCGCGGCACCTGCAGTTCTGAGCAAGGCCGACAACGCCTGGATCATGGTCTGCGCAGCGCTGGTCATCCTGATGTCGATCCCCGGTCTCGCATTGTTCTACGGCGGCCTTGTCCGTTCTAAGAACATGCTGTCCGTGCTGATGCAGGTTTTTGTCACTTTCTCACTGATCAGCGTGCTGTGGGTCGTCTACGGCTATTCGGTTGCCTTCACCGAAGGCGGTTCTTTCTTCGGCACGCTCGATAAACTGTTCCTGAGCGGTGTAACACCGGATTCTCTCGGTGCTACGTTCAGCAAGGGCGTCAGCATTTCCGAACTGACCTTCGTCGTTTTCCAGGGCGCTTTCGCAGCCATTACCTGCGGCCTGAT
>CAZNQL010000023.1:0-5955 GCA_964575415.1 uncultured Propionivibrio sp. | reverse complement strand
TCGTCGGCGCCTTCGCCGAACGTGCGAAGTTCTCGGCGATCCTGGTTTTCATGGTCATCTGGTTTACCTTCGCTTACCTGCCGATGGCGCACATGGTCTGGTATTGGGCGGGTCCGGATGCTTACACCGACGCTGCCGCGGCTGAGGCCGCCGGTGCAACGGCAGGCTTCCTGTTCCAGAAGGGCGCGCTCGACTTCGCCGGCGGTACGGTAGTGCACATCAACGCCGCCATGGCCGGTCTGGTCGGTGCTTACGTGATCGGCAAGCGTATCGGGTATGGTCGTGAATCGATGGCGCCGCATAGCCTGACCTTCACCATGATCGGCGCCTCGCTGCTCTGGTTTGGCTGGTTCGGTTTCAATGCCGGTTCTGCCCTCGAAGCCAGCGGCGGTTCGGCACTGGCGATGGTTAACACCTGGGTCGCCACGGCCGCGGCAACGATGTCCTGGATGCTGGCTGAATGGATGTTCAAGGGTAAGCCCTCCATGCTGGGAGCTGCTTCAGGTGCCGTTGCGGGTTTGGTGGCCATCACGCCAGCAGCCGGCTTCGTCGGCATCGTCGGCGCCATCGTCATCGGCCTGGCCGCAGGTGTTGTCTGCCTGTGGGGTGTCAATGGCCTCAAGCGTATGCTTGGCGCAGACGATTCCCTCGACGTATTCGGCGTGCATGGCATTGGTGGCATCCTCGGCTCGATTTTGACGGGTATCTTTGCGGCACCCTCCTTGGGCGGCACCGGCGTCTATGACTACGTTGCCAATGCTGTCGGAGAATACGACATGGGTGCTCAGATCATGAGCCAGTTGTGGGGTGTAGGGACGGCGGTCGTCTGGTCCAGTCTTGTCGCGCTGATTGCCTACAAACTGGTTGATATCGTGATTGGCCTCCGTGTGCCGGAAGAAGAGGAACGCGAAGGTCTCGACATTACCTCACACGGCGAGTCCGCTTACCACATGTAACAAAGTTTCCTCCAGAAGCACCCCCTCGGGCGCCCCAGTGGCGCCCTTTTTTTATGGAGTGCCTATTCTTGACGGTACCGCTGTATATTCATCTCAGAACTTCTAAAATCAGGCGTCGAGAGGATTTGATCTCTGGTCGGGCGGCCTGTCTTTGGGCAAAAGACGTGCCTCGAAACAGGCCACCATAGTTTCAAGCGCTCGTCGAGATCAGCGTCGAAAGCATTGTTGATACGTCTCCCGTAGAATCTGGAGCGCCGTATGCGCGCACCAAAGCCATGATTTGCCGGAAAATCCTGTCGTTTGTTCCGTCGGCGGTTGAATTTTGGCTTGGTGATGCCGTAGTGGAGGCCGATGAGGTTGATTGGTCGTAAGCCATTGCTTCCTGGAAACTAACCTTGCCGTCGCCATCCGTGTCGGCTTCGTCGAAATTTTCGACGATCTTGTTCAATAAGCTGGCTCGAGCCGAGTCGGAATTCCCGATTTCGGACAGTTGTTCGGTCAGTTCGTCCTCTGTAAAGCCGTCATCGTTTTGCGGCGGTGGTGGCGGCGGCATTCCGCCTTGCACTCGTATTTGGTTGAACTGATCGTCGAGCGAATTAGCGAGCGTCTGCAGGCCGGAGGTCATTTCGCTTTGCGTGACCTTGCCGTCTGCATCGCTATCGAGTTGGCTGAAGATTTCGCTCGCGCTGGCAAGCGAACCTGTACTCGACGACATGCCCGACAAGGCTGTTTCGAAATCACTTTGCTCGATATAGCCCTTGTTGGACGTATCCAGTTTCGAAAACAATCCGGCTGCCATCTGTTCCGCCGATGGACGTTGCGGACGTAGCGTTCGAGATGCGTTTAGGTAGTTCATCGATGTGCCATAACTGCTCGTGCTGGTGATTGAACTCATGATCGACTCCTTGTGCTTGAAAAATGGACTGGCACATGCCAGCCTTGTCCTTTGCTTGCAAGATATCGACCAGAAAGCGGTGATTTGCAGGCTTTTTGACGTAAATTCGGGTAAATTCACGTTAAGAGTACGGGGCCGAGTAACGATTTTTCAGGTTGCTTTGGCGATACTGGCAATCTCAACTCACCGGAGTTGATCTTTTGTCCTCGGCGGCAAACATGGGTAGGTAAAAATGGGCCGACAAATCAATCGCTTGGCGATTTGTTGCCGGAGAAGCGGCAAGAATCGTTCTGCTGATGTAAATCTGCGTAAAGCGTGAACCTTGGGTTTTCAGAACCCTTATCATCGCGCCATGTCCGGAATGTCCGCTCCCTCTATTGAAAGTGCCCGCGTCCTGCTGGTTGACGACGATGAGGAACTGGTCGCGCTTCTTCAGGCATATTTGGAGAACGACGGCTTCCGGGTTCTTGTTGCGTACGACGGTGAGAGCGCCGTGCAATCAGCAATACTTGATCAACCAGATATTGCGATCATTGATGTCATGATGCCAGCCTACAGCGGAATCGAAGCTTTGCGCCGGATACGTACACGCAGCAACATGCCGGTATTAATGCTAACCGGGCGGGGTGACGAGGAGAGCCGCATTCTGGGCCTTGAACTTGGCGCCGACGATTATGTCGCCAAACCCTGCCCTGCCCCCCCGGGAATTGAGTGCGCGACTGCGGGCGATATTGCGGCGAACCATGCTGTCAGAGGGGGAGCGAACCGGTGCTGCGGAAGTCGTGCAGTCCGGAAAGTTGGCGCTTTTTTCGCGGCAACGCAGAATTTCTTGGGAAGGCCAGGATCATCTGGTGTTAACAAATGCCGAATACAATCTTCTGGAAATGTTGATTCTGCAAGCGGGCAAGGTCGTCAATAAAAGTGTGCTTTCCGAACAAGGGCTCGGTCGGGCGTATCATCGTTATGATCGCAGCGTTGACGTTCATTTGAGTAGCGTTCGTCGGAAGCTGCCGCCACTTGCCGACGGCCGTCCTCGTATCCAGGCGGTGTTACGCAAAGGGTATCAATTGGTCACTGAATAGCGAACGCCATGTCGGATCGAGCTCCTGGTCGGCTGTTCTGGAAATTTCTGATTTTCTTCTTTCTCGCGCAAACAACCGCAGTGCTCGGGATCGGGCTCGCGATCTGGGCGGCCGCGCCAGATCCATTCCATCGACCGCCGCCGCCAATCACCGAAGGGCACGTTTTTCATCCCGGCAGACCAGCGTTGGGCGCTACGGTACATCAACCTCCCCCTGCATTTTCACCCCCTCCTCCTCCTGAAGCGCCATTGCCCTTGGTGCATCTTTTGACCGGTGCGGTCGTCAGCCTGGTGTTCGCTGCACTGCTTGCGGCATACGTGTCACTTCCCGTACGAAGGTTGCGCCAAGCGCTGCAAGCCGCTGCCGAGGGGCAATTCGTACTGAACCTGTCGGCCTCAATGGGCGATAGACGCGACGAACTCGCTGATCTGGGGCAGGATTTCGATCGCATGGCACAACATCTGGCCAGATTGATGGAAGGTCAACGCAGGTTGTTGCATGACGTTTCTCATGAATTGAGATCTCCGCTAACACGGCTGAATGCCGTTGTCGATTTGGCAAGGCAAAAGCCGGAGCGAGCAGAAGAGTTCCTGGGGTTGGTGGAGAGAGAAACTGAAAAAATGGACCGGCTTCTCGAAGAACTGTTGACGCTGTCCCGGCTCGAATCGGGGATGGTGGCGTACGGAAAAGAATGTGTAGACCTGGCCGAGTTGCTCCAGGATGTGATTGCTGATACGAGGTTGGAGGCGGAGCTGGCGGATTGTCAGGTCGAATTGAAGGTGGACGGTGGCGCGGAGGTTCGCGGTAATCCCGAAATGCTGCACCGGATGTTCGATAATCTTTTGCGTAACGCGCTGATACATGCGGCTATTGGCAAAAAAGTCTGGATTACGCTTTCATCAGCAAATGATACGGCTTGTATTCGTGTTGAGGATGCCGGGCCAGGTGTCTCAGTTTCCGAGGTCGAAAAGTTGTTTGTTCCCTTTTATCGAGGCTCGCAAACGCATACGCCAACCAGAAAGGGGTACGGGTTGGGTTTGGCGATCGTCCGGCAAATTGTCGATAACCATCGTGGAACGATCCGCGCCACCAATCGGTCTGAGGGCGGATTCTGCGTGATCGTTACCTTGCCATGCTGCTTGGAAGCTAAAGCACCTGATTGACCAGTCGGTCGGCGCGGAAACGCGCCAGGCGCCGGAGCAGTCTTTGAACCCGAGGTGGGTAACTATCGACGGAATCAAGTTCGGAATGGCTGCTCAGGTGGCGGGTGTGCGCCAGGATGCGTCCAAGTTCGGCCTGGTGTTGCGCCAGCAGCAGCTTCGCCGGATCGTGGATGAGCAGACCATTTTCAAGGTCAAGGCGCCAGGCGCGGGGATTAAAGTTATTGCCGGTGAGCAGCGCGTAATCGTCGTCGACCAGCAAGCCTTTCAGATGAAAAGTATTGCTCTCGTGACGCCAAAGATGAATATCGAGATTTCCAGCGTCAATCGCCTCCCTTCGCGTCTTGCAAAACCGTCGCAGATTGGCCTCATAAAGGTAAGGCAAGGCACCGATGGCTTTGAAGGGTTCGTCCGGCGGAATGTAGAAATCGTTGGCGGTTTTGTCGCCAAGCACGATCGTGACGTGGCAACCGGCCTTGATTCGAGAGTCGAGCGCTCGGCTGAGCGGCCCCGGCAGATTAAAATACGGAGTGAAAACGATGATCCGTTTGCGAGCCTGCTGGATCAATTGCAGGATTGCCGTGTTCAATGGGTTGGCGCGAATACCGAGTCCGGCTAGCGGCGTGATGCCGACCTCGCCCGGGCGAAGGTAACCGTCCTCAAAGTGATAGCGGCTGCCGGCCAGCAGACGGCGGAACGAGACGATCTGGTTGCGGATCGACGCGGTTTTGGGGACGCTGCCGCAATCCAGGGCATGTACGGCCGGATTGTCACGAATGGTTTTGGTCAGGAAATTGGCCATACAATCCGCCAAGGCCGCGCTACCGATCAGATGGTAGCGATCCAGGCGATAGCGATCATGGCGGTGTAGATAGACGTCGTTGAGGCTGGCGCCGCTGTAAAGCACACAATCGTCGATCACAAATCCTTTGAGATGCAGTACTCCCATGAATTCGCGTCGCTGTACGGGCACGCCATAGACTGTGACGCCCGCCCCAAGTCGTTCAGCCATCTGCCGGTAAAGGGCAGCGTTACCTTCCGAGCGCGCCTTACCAATCAGTCCGCGTTGGGCGCGATGCCAATCGACGAAGACGCCAATTTCAAGTTGCGGGTAGGCTTGTTTCGCGGCGTATAAGGCGGACAGGACTTCTCTGCCCGCTTCGTCGTCCTGCAGGTAGAGGGCCGCGATGAGGATGCGTGATCGGGCTCCGGCAATTAGCTCAAGGAGCTTCTCCCGGAAATCGCTTGGGGCGTTCAGCACGGAGATGTCTGCTGCCGCAATCGGTATCGAAGGTAAATCGCCTAGAAGCTGTAATGGCGAGCGCAAACTTCGCCAGACTCTGGCTAGGCGAGAAGGTTTGGGTTTCGGATTAAGGATTTGATCCACTCGGGGATTATACCGATCCATGCTCCATTACGAAGAGTCCAAGGCATCGTCGGAAAAGAATCTGTGCAGCTAAAGTTTGTGTCGATATTTGGCCAGGATTACAAAATGAACAAGAAACTTTTTGAGTGTTTAGCACTCTCAGGTTGCGAGTGCTAGAATTAACTCAAAGTTTTTTGTAAGGAGGTAAAAAACCACATGACGCATGCTTTGACTTTTCCGACAGTCTCTGCGGTAGGCAATATTGAAGCCTATATTCAGGCGGCAAAACAATTCCCAATCTTGACCGAGGAGGAAGAGTTTCAGCTGGCAACGCGGTTCCGGGAGGAGGAAGATCTTGATGCAGCGCGCCAACTGGTTCTTTCCCATCTGCGGCTGGTGGTCTCTATTGCCCGAGGTTATCTCGGGTACGGTTTGCCGCATGCCGACCTGATCCAGGAAGGCAACATCGGCCTGATGAAGGCGGTCAAGCGCTTCG
>CAZNQL010000022.1:0-39173 GCA_964575415.1 uncultured Propionivibrio sp. | reverse complement strand
GCGATCGAGTGTCCGGCACCCATCAGGATGTGGCCGCGGTGCTGCAGCAGCGCGTTCATCGGCACGACGAAGTAACCGGACAGCGCCCCGACGAAGACCAGCAAGACCGTGGCCACGCAGACATTGGTCACGAAATTCATGATTAGGACGATGATGCCCATGGCGATGCCGATCGGGATGACGCTGACCGATTTACGCAGGGTGATGCGCTTGGCGGCGATGGCGGCGCCAAGCGCGACGCCGATGGCGACGACCCCCTGCAGCATGCTTGACTTGGAGAGGCCAAGGTGGAGCGCCGCTTCCGCCCATTTGATGACGATGAACTGCAAGGTTGCGCCGGCGCCCCAGAACAGGGTGGTGACAGCCAGGGAGACTTGCCCGAGGCGGTCTCGCCAGAGCAGCATCAGGCAGTGGTTGAATTCACAGATCAGGTAGAGCGGGTTCTTGTGTAGCGCCTTGTGGTCGACGCCCGTATGCGGAATGTAAATATTGAAGAGCAGGGTCAGCAGGTAGAAGAAAGTGACGAAACAGAGTGCCATTTCCTTGGTGGTGTCGATGCCGGTATCGAGCAAAGGAAGATCGAAGGAAAGCATCTTGCTGGCGATTGCAGGTTGGATCAGCGTGCCGCCAACGACGACGCCGAGGATGATGGCCCCGACGGTCAGGCCTTCAATCCATCCGTTGGCAACGACGAGCTGGCGGTGCGGCAGATATTCGGTAAGGATGCCGTATTTGGCCGGGGAGTAGGCTGCCGCACCGAGGCCGACGACGGCGTAAGCCAATAATGGGTGGATGGTGAAAAACATCATCGCGCATCCGAAAATCTTGATCGTGTTGCTGATCATCATGACCCGTCCCTTGGGCATCGAATCGGCAAAGGCGCCGACAAACGCTGCCAGAGCGACATAAGAAACGGTAAAAAAGGTTTTCAGGAGGGGTTCATAGGAGGCCGGCGCATGCATGTCACGCAAGGCGGCAATGGCGACAATCAACAGGACATTGTCTGCGAGCGCGGAGAAAAACTGCGCCGCCATGATGATGTAAAAGCCTAATGGCATTTGAAATTCGGCGTTTGCTCTTATGTAGTGGCGGATTTATACCATGAATGGCGTTCATTTGTTAGCAAAGCGCTCAACTCTATTTGTTGATAACTGCATCTGACAGGCTACGATTTATCAGGCAAAATGTTGCGAATATGCCGGCTACACACGAAGGCCGGGAACATCGATTCGCCAGGAAAACAAGAACGTCATGCCCCGTCCGATCCAAGCCCGCATCAATACCGAGGCGCTACGCCACAATTACCTGATCGCCAAAAAATCCGTCGCTGGAAACGAAAAGCCGGTCAAGGCCTGGGCGGTGATCAAAGCCAATGCCTACGGCCACGGTTTGCTGCGTGCCGCCAATGCATTGGCCGACGTGGCCGACGGTTTTGCGATGCTCGATCTCGCTGAGGCGGTTGCCTTGCGCGAAGCCGGTTTTCGGCAGCCGATCCTGATGCTGGAAGGTTTTTTCGAACCCGACGATCTGGAGGTCTGTGCTGAACACGGTCTGACCATTGCTGTGCACCGTTTTGAACAATTGCAGGCGATCCGTGACGCGGCGCTGCCGGTGCGCCTGCCGGTCTATCTCAAATTCAACACCGGCATGAATCGCCTCGGTTTCGTGCCGGAACAAATTCCCGAACTGCGCCGCCAACTTGCGGCGACTCAAGGCATCGATACCATCACCCTGATGGCGCATTTTGCCGAGGCCGACGGCGAGCGTGGCATCGATTGGCAGCTCGAACGGTTCGCGCAGATGAGCGCAGGCTGGCATTGCCCGGTCTCGCTTGCCAACTCGGCGGCGGTTCTGCGCTACCCGGAAACCGCGCATGACTGGGTGCGGCCGGGCATCATGCTCTACGGTGGTAGCCCCTTTGCCGATGTCGATGCGGCGAGCTTCGGCCTGCAGCCGGTGATGACGCTCGAAAGCCGGATTCTGGCGGTGCAGGAAATCGCTGCCGGCGAACGCGTCGGCTACGGGGGAACATTCGTTGCCGACAAGCCGACGCGGGTCGGCATCGTCGCCTGCGGTTACGCCGACGGCTATCCGCGCCACGCACCCACCGGGACGCCGATTCTCGTGTGCGGGCAGCGCACGCGCACGCTCGGGCGGGTGTCGATGGACATGCTCGCCTGCGACCTCACCGATTTGCCGCAGGCTGGCGTCGATAGCCGGGTCGTACTTTGGGGCGAGGGGCTGCCGGCCGACGACGTCGCCGCTGCCGCTGGCACGATCAGCTACGAGCTCTTCTGCGCGCTGGCGCCGCGCGTGCCGGTCGTTGAAGTCTGAGCATGGCCAAGGTAAAAACGATTTATTCCTGCACCGAATGCGGCGCCACCTCGCCTAAGTGGCAGGGGCAATGCCCCGGCTGCGGCATCTGGAACACACTTGTTGAGACCGTCGCCGAAAGCGCCCCGGCGGCGAACAGCCGCTTTGCTGCGCTCGGTGGCACGGCTAAGCTGCAAAACCTCTCAGAGATCGAAGCGCGTGAGGAAGACCGCCTGCCGACCGGCATCGGCGAGTTCGACCGGGCGCTCGGCGGCGGCTTGGTTACCGGCGGCGTCGTGCTGCTCGGCGGCGATCCGGGTATCGGCAAGAGCACTTTGCTTTTGCAGGCGCTGGCGCGCCTCTCCGAAGCCAATCACGCCATCTACGTCAGCGGCGAGGAATCCGGGCAGCAGATCGCCATGCGCGCGCGGCGCCTTGCGCTTGATACGAAAAATCTCAAGCTCCTCGCCGAGATCAACCTCGAAAAGATTCTTGCCGTGCTGCAGGCGGAAAAGCCGCAGGTGGCGGTGATCGATTCGATCCAGACCCTATGGTCGGAACAACTCAGCTCGGCGCCGGGATCGGTCGCCCAAGTCCGCGAGTGTGCCGCTCAGCTCACCCGCCTCGCCAAGCAGACCGGCGTCACCGTCATCCTCGTCGGCCACGTCACCAAGGAGGGGGCGTTGGCCGGGCCGCGCGTGTTGGAGCACATCGTCGATACTGTGCTTTATTTCGAGGGCGACACGCATTCGAGCTTCCGCCTGATCCGCGCCGTCAAGAACCGTTACGGCGCGGTCAACGAACTCGGTGTTTTCGCGATGACCGACAAGGGACTGAAAGGCGTGAACAACCCTTCGGCGATGTTCCTTTCGCAACACGGGCAGGAAGTGCCCGGCTCCTGCGTACTGGTGACGCAGGAGGGTACGCGGCCGCTGCTCGTCGAAGTGCAGGCGCTCGTCGACCAGGCGCACGGCAACCCGCGCCGGCTGACTGTCGGCCTCGATGCACAGCGCCTAGCCATGTTGCTCGCCGTGTTGCATCGCCACGCTGGCATCGTCTGCTTCGATCAGGACGTTTTCGTCAACGCTGTCGGTGGTGTCCGTATCGGCGAACCGGCGGCCGATCTGGCGGTGATTTTGTCGATCATCTCTTCATTAAAAAACAAGGCATTGCCAAATAAACTTATAGTGTTTGGTGAAGTTGGTTTGGCCGGCGAAATCCGCCCCGCGCCGCGCGGACAGGAGCGCCTCAAGGAAGCCGCCAAGCTCGGTTTCACACGAGCCATCATTCCCGAGGCGAACACACCGAAACAAGCGATCAGCGGCATCGAAGTGATCGCCGTGCGTCGGGTCGAGGAAGCCGTTCTGAGGCTACGCGAAATGGAGTAAGCGCGTATCAGGTAATCTGCTGTTTGAAACCGAAGTGTAGGGGCTCGTTATGGAAGGTTTTTCCAGCTTGTCTTTGACGTTGATTGCCTTGGGGGCAGCGCTGATGCTCGTCTGCATCTTCAAGTACAAGAAGACGATGAGTTTGGCTGGCGACCTATTACCCGCCAACGAAAAGCGGATACCGCATCTGGAAAAATTGCATCTGTTCCTGATGCTGTGTTTTTTTGTAGGCTATCTCGGCGTTCTAGTCCTGCTAGCCCTCGACTCGTTTGCCGTCAGTGGCATTTTCGTCGGCTTCATTTTCTTCTTTGGCGCCGTGTTCGTTCTCCTGGGGATCGAACTCCAGAAGAACTTGCTCTCGTCCATCGGTCGGCAATACAGCGAAATTATCGCCAAGAACAAGCAATTCGTCCAAGTCGAGAATGCGACGATATTTACTCTGGCACGGCAAGCCGAATTGAGGGATAAGGAAACGGGAAACCATCTGAAACGATGCCGTGAATTTGTCCAGATTCTGGCCGACGAGTTGGCCTTGTTGCCAAAATTCCGCTCCTATCTGACTCCCGATTACATTGCCGACATCGTGCGCGCGTCATTGCTGCACGATATCGGAAAAGTCGGCATCCCCGATGCTATTCTTTTGAAAAAAGGCCGGCTTGATGCGGAAGAGTTCGAGATCATCAAAACCCATTGCGAGTTGGGCGCATCAATCCTTAACGAGGCCGAGGCAAAGCTTGAATTCAGAAGCTTTTTGACCATTGCGCGGAAAATTACCTTGGCTCACCACGAACGATGGGATGGTAAAGGCTACCCCTTCGGAATGCGAGGCGAGGAAATTCCGATCTCCGCACGCATCATGGCGCTCGCCGACGTCTATGATGCTTTGACCTCAAGGCGTTGCTACAAGTCTGCTGTTTCCCATCAAGAGACCGTGCCGATCATTCGGCAAGAAAGGGGAAAACAATTTGATCCCGATGTCTGCGACGCTTTCCTGAGAAGAGAAAAGGAGTTTCTCGAAGTTTCGAAGTCGCTCACCGACCTCTCCTTGGATCCATGCGAATAAGCAGCAGAATGGATCAGCGTTGTTTCCGATAATGGAGTATTGGTTTATCGGTGTTTCTAACCCCTTTAGCCCATCTGCGGCCTTGAAGTGATCGCCGTGAAGCGTGTCGAGGAGGGTGTCCTGCGCTTACGCGAGATGCAGTGAACTTGGCGACCTACAAAGATTAGAGTCCATGGACCTCTGGAAATCCGAAACCACTTTGGCCATTTTTGACGCTCATGCAAACCGTAGCGCCCCAAGGGGGAGGCCGTGCCCAGTGCCGTCGCGAAGCAGGAAAGTCCGGCCTTGGTTGATTAAATCAGTACCGCTTCAAGGGGTCTTCGCAACGATGATGGCAATGTTGGTCCGCGGCCAAAGCGAACAACCAAATCGGGCCTGCGACGACCAATCCCCTGGAAACTCCAAAACTGCGGCCTCAGTGCCGACACTTCCACTGGTTGATTGAGCATCGCGTTGCGGATTCCCAAAGCGGTTGACTGGAGCGCAAAGCGCTCATAACAGCGCCCGACTTCGATCCATTGCGCCGGGGTCTCGGCCTCGGAAACGAAAATCGCAATTCCGGCCGAACTACGCACATGCTTCGCGTATTTGTCGTTCTCGTTCTTGGGCGTGAAAAACAACTCAAAAAGCAGGCTGCCCAACCAGGAAGGAACAGACGGGTTCCCTGACGATGCCGCATACAGCCCGTCTCCGGTCCGGACTGCGTCGCGAGAGCTGAAACGAATCCATGCTTTCAGTTCCTCGACGAAAGCACGGTCATTCATCTGCGCCGTATTTCCCTGAACGACATACTCAAGCACGTTTTCCATGGCCTCGCGCGCGGTGAGGAGAATGATCCGAACACCGTTGTCTTGGCCGGCTTTCTCCAACAGCGCAAGCTCGCTCGTGGAAATCGGCTTTCCGTCGTATTCGGCCCGCGTGCTTTGGCGTTCCGGTATTGCGTTGAACAGGCTGGTCACGACCGCTTTCGTGGGTTCCAGCCATATCCGCGGCCCATTCCGCGCAGAATCACCGAAAACGACATTTCCCTTCAGCCCATTGGCGAGCGCCGCCTGTAACAGGTTTTCGGTTGCACACCCGATCGAAACGAACAGGTGGTGATCCTCCGGGTCCACTACGGGGCATCTTCGGGACAAATCGGGTGAAATCGAAATGGAACCCTCTTCGAGGCGAAACTTCCAGCATTGCGAGTTGTGACTGGAGGGGGCCAGGGTCGCATAGCGCACGAGTTCGCGCAGGAGCGCCGGCTTGTCGCCGGCGCTCACCACGCCGTGACGCCAAGTACTGCTGACTGCATTTTCGTAGCTGTCGATGATAGTCTCGGGTGCGCATGAAGACAGTGTCGCCAGTCCACCGATAGTCGCCGTTGTCGAAACTATAAATTCTCTTCGAGTAACCATGGCTGCAGCTTGTCCGAGTATTGACGCCGAAGGTTTGAACTCACCTGCGGGCGGCAGACGGCCCAGCCGGCTGGCCGACGACAGGTGGTGAGAAGGATTCAGTCATCGCTCGCTTGCTGCCAGCCGCGCACCGAGTGCAGCAAAGGCGGCCGCAACCCCGTAGCGCAACGCCTTCTGAACGCGGACCGACTCGATGACGAAGCAACGAAACTCGTGCGCCAGAAAGCCGTAGATCACAAAGACCACGAAGGTCATTGCCATGAAGACCGCGCCGAGAAACAGCAGGTGAGTGAGCGGC
The DNA here is from genome assembly GCA_964575415.1 of uncultured Propionivibrio sp. Classification (GTDB taxonomy): domain Bacteria; phylum Pseudomonadota; class Gammaproteobacteria; order Burkholderiales; family Rhodocyclaceae; genus Propionivibrio. The sequence goes on along the minus strand of CAZNQL010000022.1, from coordinate 32,711 downwards.
TGATTTGACGCAGAATCGACGAACTGAGGCAAGAACGCCAGAAAGAAAATGGTGAGCTTGGGGTTCAGGATGTTGAGCAAAAACGCCTTGACCACCAAGGCACTAGCAGGCGCCTTGGACATGCTGCCGTCAACCGAGAAGGCAGAGCGATCACGCCAGGTGACCACAGCCAGATAGAGGAGGTAAGCGACTCCGGCGTACTTGAGGATCTGAAAGGCCAAAGCACTGGTGTGCATGACCGCTGCGAGGCCAAACACAGTGGCCAAAAGGTGCGGAAGGATGCCCAAGGTACAACCGACGGCAGCAAAGACGCTCGCGCGCCGACCGCGAGTGAGGCCGGTGGAGACGGTGTAGACAACCCCCGTTCCCGGCGCTAAAACGACGATCAGCGAGGTGATGAGGAATTCAAGTGTGATCATGGAGATTGGCTGAGTTGTGGATGATGTCGGCTAACGTTTGAGCTAAGCGGCGCAGTGGCATGCAGAAGGCCTGACACTGTGTCCGACTTGAGCGAATTGTTATACAACAGCCAGAATCTTTTGAACGATTGGCGAAAAATGTTGCCGAGAATCTCTTGCGCGACTGATATGTGCGCCAGTGAGGCCGTCAGCTCCATTACAGTCAAATACTGGCTTTCTGGCCTCTAGGGAGTAGGGGACAAGGCTATGAAAGTTTGGTATTTGGCCGAGGTTCCAATTTTTATCACCCCAGTCATATACCTGCCCAATTGGCTCAAGTTTATCAATAATGTTTTCTTGGACGGCTTGTTCGACTCGGCCGCCAAATATTCCCATCCTCTTGTCATGCCCGTATCATTATGACGGATATTGTGTTGCTGCATTACATACCCAATAAATGTTGGAGATCCGGCAGGAATTTCGAGATTATCGCCGCGCCATGATTGGTTGCATTGGTTCCAATTTTGACGCCATAGGACTAATTTATTTCCAAGGTTTTCTGTGCCTCTAATTGAAAATAGGTCAGGAGACATTGGGACTATAAAGTAGTCGCTTCCAGAAAGTACGGCGCGATTCAATGAGCCTAGGTTTGGTCCTAGATCAAGCATGACAACATCTGCGTTGATCTCGCGCGCACACCATAAGATGTATCTGTATATTGCTGATTGAACACGAAGAGCGGGCTCGTCGCCGCCCTTGGCGCTATTCCAAGTATCTCCGAGCCTGTCTTCATAATTGCTAAGGGAAATATCTCCAGGGACTAAATATAGATTTGGGTAGACAGGGTTTATGTTAGATGGCCGTCGTTGCCTGATATCACCCATGCCGCTATAGACGCGCTCAATAGCGTTCCAAATACTATTGCCACGATCTGCTCTCCAGCTTCGCTCAAGATCAGCTTCATCCATGGCATAGGCTGATGCATTACACTGGCTATCTAGGTCTACAATAAAAACCGTTTTCCCTGCGCGCTCAAGAAGATGGGCCAAGTGGAAAAGATAAGTTGTTTTTCCAACGCCACCCTTATTGTTAAATATGCTGATTATCTTCAAGAGAAAATTCCTTCTGTTGTATAACTATTAAGTAAGCCTCCCACACGGGAGGCGTAATCCGTCAATTTAAAATGTGTAATGTCTGAAATATCAGATTCATAGGGTGAAATTAGGCCTCCGAATATCGTCTTGTTTTCCTTCAGCTGCCTCAGCTTCACCCCAGTAGCGTGATCGCGTCCGTTACAAGCGCTACAGCATACGGATGGAGGAACTTTATGTCCAGTGGATACGCCGCCATCCTGTTTTATGGCAAGCGGCGTCCGTCCGAAATAGGGGCGGTTGAAAGGGCGGCGTTTTTGACGTCGCTGGCGGTCGAGGGCAATTTTTCCGCCTCGACGCAGAAAAACGAGGACTTTGGGGGCAGAGACATTTGTTATTTGAATGACGAATCAAGCATTATCCCCAGTCGTTTTCGCATCCAGCTTGCCAAACACGCCTATGTTCTGATGACAAATAAGGTTCGTTTACTGCTGACGCTTGCAGAGAACGGATCTCCGCAGTGCGCGAGTCGGACGCCGCCGCTGGTTTCAAGGTGAATTTTCAGGAACTGCCAGGGGTGTTCTCATGCCTTGAGCGATGAGGATTTTATTGGCACTTCTGGACAATGCCTTGCCCTGCCAGTAACATTTCCGCTTTATTCCGGCTGCCGTGTCCGGCGCGCCGATCGCGTAACTTTCATCAAGGATCGACATCTTGGCTTTCATCAACGAAAACTATCTGAAGCTTCAGGCGGGCTATCTTTTCCCGGAAATTGGCCGTCGGGTCAAGGCGTTCTCCGACGCTAACCCGGACGTGGCTGCCCGCATCATCCGCTGCGGTATCGGTGACGTGACCGAGCCCTTGCCGGCCGCCTGTATCGCCGCCCTGCACAAGGCCGTCGATGAAATGGGGATGCGCGAGACCTTCCGTGGCTACGGCCCGGAGCAGGGTTACGACTTCCTGCGCAACGCGATTGCCGAGAATGATTTCAAGGCCCTCGGCGTCGATATCGATCCGGATGAAATCTTCGTTTCCGACGGTTCCAAGTGCGACTGCGGCAACCTGCTCGATATCTTCGGCACCGGCAACCGCGTCGCGGTGATGGACCCGGTCTATCCGGTCTATGTCGACACCAACGTGATGCTCGGCAATACCGGCGAGCCGGACGGAAAAGGCCGTTACGAAGGCCTGACCTATCTGCCGTGTACGGCAGAAAACGGCTTTGTGCCGGAACTGCCGAAGGAGCCGGTCGACCTGATCTACCTGTGCTATCCGAATAACCCGACCGGCGCTGTCGCTACCCGCGAACAGTTGCAGAAGTGGGTCGATTTCGCCCGCTCCTGCGGCGCGGTGATCGTTTTCGATGCCGCCTATGAGGCCTACATCAGCACGCCGGGTATCCCGCACTCGATCTACGAGATTCCGGGTGCGCGCGAGTGCGCGATGGAACTGCGCAGCTTCTCGAAGAACGGCGGCTTTACCGGCCTGCGTTGCGGCTATGCAGTGATTCCGAAGACGCTGATGGGCAAGAAGCGCAACGGCGAGATGCATCCCTTCCACGCCCTCTGGCTGCGCAACCACACAACCAAGTTCAACGGCGTTGCCTACCCGGTGCAGCGCGCCGCCGAGGCGCTCTACTCGCCGGAAGGCAAGGCGCAGGTCAAGCAACTGGTGGCGTTCTACAAGGAAAACGCCCGTCTGCTGCAACAGGCGCTGACTTCGGTCGGCCTCAAGGTCTTCGGCGCGACCGATGCCTCGTACCTGTGGGTGCGAGGACCTGGCAGTGCAACGAGCTGGGAATTGTTCGACCGCATTCTGCAGCACGCCAACATCGTTACCACGCCGGGCAGCGGCTTCGGTGCGGCCGGTGAAGGCTACTTCCGCTTGTCGTCCTTCAACAGCCGGGCCAATGTCGAGGAGGCCTGCCGCCGGCTGGTCGATCCCGAGTTGTTCGCCGTTTTCAAGTAAGAAGAGGCTGTCCGAATTGCGGGGCCGATCCGGTGTGCCGGGTCGGCCCCGTTGTTTTTCGCTTGCCTGATTACTTTACGGGGTTGTGCCAGTGGCCGCCGGGTCCGATCAGGGCATCGGCTTCCTTCGGTCCCCAACTGTGGCGCGCATACGGGATGACCGGCGGATGCGCGTTGAGTACCGGCTCGACGACGGCCCAAGCGGCTTCGACCGCGTCCTGGCGGATGAACAGCGCGCCATTGCCGACCATGGCGTCGCCGAGCAGGCGTTCGTAGGGGGCTTCTTCTCCGGGGCGCTCGTCAGCGAGAAGGAGTTCCTTTTGCTCGCCGACGAATTCCTTGCCGGAACGTTTGACGCGCGCGGCGAGCGCCAGGGCCGAATTGGGAGATAAGCGGAAACGCAGGTAATTGGCCGGGCCGTCCACCGGGTGGGAGTCGGCAAACAAATTTTGCGGTGGCGGTTTAAGCTGGACGATGACTTCGCCGACGGTGTCGGCAAGGCACTTGCTGGAACGTAGGTACCAAGGAACTCCTTTCCAGCGTCAGGAGTCGATGAACAGGCGCAGGGCGCAGTAGGTTTCGACATCGGAATCCTCGGCGACGCCGGCTTCCTGGCGGTAGCCTTCGTATTGTCCGCGCACCATGTCTTCCGGCGTCAGCGGACGCATGGCGCGGAAGACATCGGCGGTCTTGCCGTGCACCGCACCGTAGCTGCGATAGGTGGGCGGTTCCATGGCGAGGAGGGCGACGATCTGGAACAGGTGGTTCTGGATGACGTCGCGCAGGCAGCCGGCGGTTTCGTAAAACGCACCGCGGCCATTGACGCCGAATTTTTCCGAAAGGGTGATCTGGACGCTGGCGATGTAGTTGCGGTTCCAGATCGGTTCGAGGAAGGAATTGGCAAAACGGAAATACAGGATGTTCATGATCGCTTCCTTGCCCAGGAAGTGATCGATGCGGAAGATCGAGCGCTCGGGGAAGGCCGATTGCGCGATGCGGTTGAGTTCCTGCGCCGAAGCCAGATCGCGGCCGAAAGGTTTTTCGACGATTAGGCGCGCGTTTTGAGCCAGACCGGAACTGCCGAGACCGCTGATCATCGTTTCGAACATTGCTGGCGGAATGGCGAGGTAATGTGTCGGTCGACAGGCGTCGCCGAGCGCAGCCTTGAGTTTGGCGAAGGTTTCCGGATCGTTGTAATTGCCGCTCACGTAATTCAGCACGGACAGCATCCGCTGCAAGGCTTCCGGGTCGTCGATGCCGCCGCCGTGTTCCTTGATGCTGTTCTTGGCCCGTTCGTGCAGCTTTTCAATATCCCATTTCGACGAGGCGACGCCGACGACCGGCACGTCGAGTACGCCGCGCTTGGCCATGGCATAGAGGGCCGGAAAGATTTTCTTGTAAACCAGGTCGCCGGTGACGCCGAAGATGACCAGAGCGTCGGAGCGTTCTCCGCAGCTTTTACTTTCGTCCATGTCGTTCGCTTCCTTTGTTCGTTTGGCGCGATTTCACCGGCTTGTATAGCTTGAAGATCGCCCGCGCGTCCTGTTCGGCGCGTTCCTGGGTACAGATCGTCGGATCGTCGTCGTGTCCGCTGAAATAGTTGTCGGCCTGCGCGCGCATGACGATGTCGATGGCTTTGTCGTCGCTGAGGGTATAAATCTCGGTGAGCAGCGTGGCGACTTCGTCGAGGTGTTCTTCGTAGGTCACGGTTTTGCCTCCAGCGTGTGTTGACGGTGAACTTTTTCGTAGGCTTGCAAGAGGGCGTGGTGCGTCTGGCATCCGTCAAGGGGAAGACCGGGCGCCTGGACGCCGAAGAAACGTTCCTCTCGCGTCAGCAAGGCTTTGACCTTGTTCAGCGTCGCACTGCCGTAGAGGCTTTCCAACGCCCGCAGGCAGGGTTCGTCGTCGCCCGAGTCGCCGAGCCTGAGCAGCGTTTCGATGCAGCGATAAACGCGCCGGCGTTCGGGGTCGATCTGGGCGAAATGATGGATCCAGTCGCAACCCTCGCGCGTGGCTTCCTCGTTGCCAATCGCCAGCGCGAGCAGGGTTTTCAGTTCGCCGACGCGCAAATCCTCCCAGAATGAGCCCGCATCGGGGGCGAGACCGATCAGCGCGGCGACCGGGCGGTCGTCGGCGAGGCCGCAGTCGTTCAGTGTGTCGAGCAGGTCTTCGCACTCTTCGGTATCCAGGTCGTGCAGGTAGAGGATGGCCTCGCGGATGTCGTTGCCGATGCTGGTGTTTTCGTATTCGAGATCGTCGATCGGGTAGATTTCCGACATGCCCGGGATGACGATCCGGCAGGCGGGCATGCCGAGATGGTCGTAGTCGGCAATGTAAATGTCGTAGTTTTCCTCGTAAATCATCTTGACCAGCCAATCGTAGTCTTCGCTGGTGGTGTTGCTGAAATTCCAGTCGCAGAAGCGGAAGTCGGGCGTGTCGCCCAGGAAATTCCAACTGACGATGCCGCTCGAGTCGACGAAATGGATTTCAAGATTTGGTGCGCTGGCGATTTCGGCAAGATCGAATCCGGGTTCCGGGAAGCCGCTCAGGGCGTTGAGCGCGCGGCCTTGCAGGAGTTCGGTGATGGCGCGTTCGAGCGCGATTTCAAAGCGCGGGTGTGCGCCGAAACTGGTGAAACACCCCTGGTCCTGAGGGTTAAGCAGGGTGACGTTCATTACCGGATATTGCCCACCGAGCGAGGCGTACTTGACCAGAATGCCGAAACCGGCGTCGCGCAGGGCGCGGATATCGGCGTCGATGCGCGGATAGCGGGCAATGACATCGTCATGGACGTCAGGCAAGCAGAGGCCTTCGCCAATGACGCGGAACTTGATGTGGCGTTCGACGATTTCCGAGAGCGCCTGCACATGGGCTTCGGTCGCCGTGTTGCCCGACGCCATGCCGTTGCTGACGTAGAGATTGCCGAGGATGTTGACCGGGAACCAGATGCGCACGCCATCGCTTTGGCGGATGAAGGGCAGGGCGCAGATGCCGCGTTCGGCATTGCCGGAATTGAAATCCACCAGCATTTCGGCATCGATCCCGAGGTCGGGGTTATAGAATGCTTGCAGTTTCGGTGTCAGCAGGTCTTCCGGCCATTCGGGGCCATCACCGAGCGGGAACCAGCGTTCCTGCGGGGAGTGTGTGAAATCCGCTGCCGAGCGTTTGTCGCCGAGGTAATAGTGCGACCAGAAGTAATTGCACGACAGGCGCTCGAAGAATTCTCCGAGGGCGCTGGCTTGCGCCACCAGTTTCGACGCGCCCTTGCCGTTGGTGAACAGCAGCGGGCAGTCGCGGTCGCTGATATGGACCGACCAGATGTCGTCGACCGGATTCAGCCAGGAGCGTTCTTCGATCGTGAATCCGATCTCGGCCAGTTTGGCCTGCATGCGGTTGATCGACGCTTCGAGGGAGGCGTTCTTGCCGGGAATAAAATGTTCAGGGGTCATGGTCGTGATTCAGTCGATGGCTGCAGGATTCTTCGGGTTTCGTGCTCGAGATGTCGAGGGTAGTGTCAAGCGGGGCGTGCATGTGGCTATACTTGTATCGGATAGCCAAACCCCAGTCATTATTTCAGATTATCGACAGCATGTTTTCAGGGAAGTTAAATCGCAGCTCATCACGTTGAGCCGAGTGGTCCGGACCCGCGAGTTCTGGATTTACGTTGCTGTCATTCTGGGGTTGCTGTCGATTGCAGCCGCCGGAGCCTGGATGGCGATCAGCTTTGATCCTCTGACGCGTGGTCAGCTCGGGATCAATTTTTCCTGCAAGACAGGGCAGGGGCAGTTGGCGACGATGATCGTCGGTTCGATGGTTTTTGCCTTGGCCTGCCTGTTTACGCTGGGTGAAGTGATCAACTGGGTCGAAGAAACGCGCTTGTCGCGCGCACCGGGACGACAGCCCTATAAGGTCATCCACTACTGCACGTCCTAGGCACCATCGCCCTTGGCGTTAGCGGCTATGTGTTGATGCTGACCTGGTGTACCTGAGCGGCTGTGTCGAATATTGCGGCACTTGCCGTGATTCATCGAGGGCTGGGCGCGGCCGATGGTGGGGCTGTCTGGATAAATTTTTTCAGGCCTTGTTCTCCAGCAGTTTGACGATGGCGTAGAGCGTCCGATTGACCGGCGTCGGGACGCCGAGCGCCTGCCCACGCCGCATCACATGCCCGTTGATGAAGTCGATTTCGCTACGCTTGCCGCGGGCGAGGTCCTGGGCGGTCGACGAATACTGGTCGGGTACCGTTTGCGCGATGCGCTTGACCGATTCCCAGAGGTCGCCCGGAATGCTGATGCCTTCCGCCGTGGCGACGGCAACGCATTCGTCAACCAAATCCTTCATCACGTTCTCGATGCCTTCTCCCGCCATGAGGTGGTGATAGGGCAATTGCGTGATGGCCGAAAGGGCGTTGTAGGTGCAATTGAGGGCGAGTTTGGCCCATAGGGCTCCAGGCACGTTGTCGGATATGCTGGTCGGAATGTCGGCGTCCGAAAATAGCTTGACCAGCGATGGGCTGGCCTCGGACGGCCCGATGACCAGTTCGCCGCGGCCGTGATGCTTGAGATGGCCGGGCCCGGCCATCTCGGTGGCGACATAGACGGCGACCGGAAGGACCGGGTTGTTGAGCGATCCGGCAAGTGTTGCGGCGTTGTCCACGCCGTTTTGCAGGCTGAGGATGAGCGCATCCGGTTCGAGAAACGGGGCGATTTCGGCGGCGGCGCTGATCGTATCGGTCGATTTGACACAGAACAGCACGAGGGTTGCTCCCTTGACGGCGCCGGCTTCGGTGCTGGCCTGTAGCGGAACGTGTTCGCGAAAGCATTGCGTGTCCATGAGGAGGCCATCACGCAGGATGGCCTCGACGTGCTGCTGCCGTCCGATCAGGGTAACGTCGTGACCGGCGCGTGCCAGCATGCCGCCGTAGTAGCACCCGACGGCGCCAGCTCCCATGACTGCGATTTTCATTATTTAGCCTCCGGTGGCTTGATCAGACGGCCAGTTCGAAAACCTGGCGCGAACCGTCCAGCCCGAAGCTGCGGTTTTCGCCGAGCGCTGTCATGCCGTGACGCTCCAATTGTGCAACGAGTGCGGGGATGGCTTCCGCGCCGATGCCGTAGTCGGACAGCCGGGTGTGTACCTGCAGCGATTCGAAGAAGTGGCGAGTGCGTTCGATGGCTTGATCGATCCGCGCATCCTCGTCGCCATCACGCAGGTTCCAGACGCGATCCGCGTATTGCAGCAATTTTGCGCGTTTTTCATCACGCCGGACCTGCAGCATTGCCGGCAGGACGACGGCCAGCGTTTGGGCGTGATCGAGTCCATGCAAGGCAGTGATTTCATGGCCGAGCATGTGGGTCGCCCAGTCGTTGGGCACGCCAGCCCCGATCAGGCCGTTGAGCGCCATTGTGGCCGTCCACATCAGGTTGGCACGAACGTCATAATTGTCGGGTTCGCTCAGTGCGCGTGGGCCGTCTTCGACCAGGGTCAGCAGCAGGCCTTCGGCGAAACGGTCCTGCACCTTCGCTGCCACGGGAAAGGTCAGGTACTGCTCGATGACATGCACGAAGGCATCAACGACGCCGTTGGCGACTTGACGAGGAGGCAAGGAAAAGGATTTGGTCGGATCAAGTACGGAAAAGCGGGGGAACAGCTTGCCGTTCGAGAAGGGGAGCTTGTCTTGGGTCGCGGCGCGGGTGATAACTGCGCCGTTGTTCATTTCCGAGCCGGTGGCGGGCAGGGTAAGTACGGCGCCCAAAGGAACCGCTTCGGCAATTTTTGTCCGTTTGGCCAAGATGTCCCAAGGGTCGCCGTCGAAAGGGATCGCGGCGGAAATGAACTTGGTACCGTCAATGACCGAGCCGCCTCCGACAGCGAGCAGGAAGTCGATTTTCTCGCGTCGCGCCAGTTCGACGGCACGCATCAGGGTTTCATAAGTTGGATTGGGTTCAATGCCACCGAATTCGAAGAGGCAGTAGTTCTTGAGCGCGGTTTTGACTTCGTCGAGCGTTCCGTTCTTGATGACACTGCCGCCGCCGTAAGTGATCAGGACGCGCGCGTTGACTGGAATTTCGCGGGGGAGATCGGCGATGCGTCCGTTTCCGAAGAGAATCCGCGTCGGGTTGTGAAAGGAGAAATTCTGCATGATTAGCTCCTGAGAGTTGCGTTGCCATATCGCGAGGCAATATAGGATCCGAGAGAAACGAGGATGAGGCCGCTCATCAGCCAGACGGTCAAGGTTTCGTCGAGCAACGGCATGGCGAGGATTCCGGTGGTGATCGGAACCAGCGCGAGAAAGGCGGCGGCGCGTTCCGGACCGAGGATGGAAATGGCCTTGAGGTAGGCCAGCATGGCCAGAATGGTGGCAACGATGCCCTGAAAGATACATTGAAGGAGGATTGCCGAGAGCGGTGCGGCTTCAATCTGCTTCGGCAGCCAAAGGAAGTAGATCGGCAGGTAGATGAAGGCCGGGCCAAAGGCGACCGCACGCGTCAGAATCCAGGGCGAATACCCCCAGCGCGTGGCGAGCACCCCATATACCGCCCATGAGGTGGATCCGAGCAGGATGAGCAGGTCGCCAAATAGCGTTTCTGTCGACCAGTCATGGAAGTACGGCAAGGCAGCGCATACCAGACCACTCCCGATCAGGATCAGGCCAATGCTGCGCAGTCGCCCCGGGCGCGTGCCGACGATCAGCCAGACGACGGCGCTGATCAGGAACGGTTGCATGCCGGAAAGCAGGATAGCGCCGTGCGCGGCGGGGGCGCACTTGAAACCGTGATAAACCAGAATGCAGTAAATCAGGCTGCCAAGGGCAGCGAGAGTCCACAGGCGTCGGTCACGCCAGGCGCCCGCTGGCAAACTGCCAGCGAAGGGCAGCAGGACGATTGATGCAGTCAGCAGTCGCAAGGCGTAAACGTCATATCCCGTCAGGACGCTTTTGCCGCCCATCCTGGAGACGAGCGATAAGCCGGTCCACATGACAAGCGTGGCGGCTGCTGCGAGATAGCCTTGAATCAGTAAACGGTTTTGCGGCAAGCCGAAGTCCTTTTGATTGACAGTTGCCCGTTTTCAAACTTTGGGAATCCGCTGGAACAATCCACGCAGGGTATTTTGCAGGTCGGCAGGGAGCAGGATCGTTTTGGCGTTTTCGGAATCGGCCATCTTCGACAAGCTGTTGATGTATTTTTCTCCCAGGAGGTAGAGCATCGGCAATTCGTTGTCGCCAAACGCCGAGGTGACTTTGGCAATGGCCTGCGAGGACGCGTCAGCCAGGGTGATCTGGGCTTCGGCGTCGCGCTTGGCCGACTCCAATCGTGCTTCGGCGGTCAGGATCATTGATTGTTTTTCGCCTTCGGCACGGGTCACCATGGCTTTTCGTTCCCGTTCGGCCGACGCTTGCATTTCCATCGCCTTCTGCATCGACGGCGAGGGTTTGATGTCCTGGATTTCAACCGACTTGACGGTCAGTCCCCAGTCGAGCGCTTCGTCGGCCACACCGGATTTGAGGTGAGCCTTGATCTTGTCGCGCGAGGATAGTGCTTCGTCAAGTTCCATATTGCCGGCGATGGAACGCAGGGTCGTCATGATCATGTTGCGGATGGCTTCGGAATAGTTCTCGACGCCATAGACCGCCTTGACCGGATCGGTGACTTTGATGAAGGCGATGGCGTTGACGACGATCACGGCATTGTCGCGGGTGATGACTTCCTGTTCCTGGATGTCGAGGATGATGTCCTTGGTCGTCACCTTGTAGGCGACGAGATCGAGAAAAGGAATGATGAAACGCAGTCCGGGTAACAGGGTGATGCGATACTTGCCAAGGCGTTGCACGATCCATTCCTCGCCCTGGGGGACGATACGCACCCCTTGTGCCACGGTGATTAGAATGAATATCAGGAATGCGATCGAGGTAACAGTGACGCCAGTCATTTTGCCTTCTCCACTTTGATGAAACTGCCTTCGACGCTGACGATGCAGACGCGCTCGCCGGCTTTGATTTCGGAATCCGCATAGTATTCCCAGCTGTCGGCGCCGAGTACCGGTTTCTGAAAACGGACCTGCCCACGCGAATTCGGGCAAAGATCGCTGACCAGGACACCAATTTCTCCGGTGACGTTGGCGGCGGACGTGCCGATGGCGGTTATCGTCTTTGGCTTGAAAAATCGAAACCAGAGAAGCACAAGGACGACGGATGTCGCACTCCAGATCAGGAATTGCGAGGAAATAGCGAGGTCGGGAAAAATCAGCAGGGCTGCGCCGACGCCAACCGCGCCGATGCCAAACCAGATGATGAAAAACGTTGGAACGGCGATTTCAGTCACGGCCAGAAAGAGGCCGAGCACCATCCAGTGCCACCATTCAAACATGATCCGGAACTCCAGAAGTGGTCAGATGGCAAGCATAGCGCAACACGTACCCGCAATGCGCATGCCATGGCGAATATCGTTGTAGAACGAACGCCAAAGGGATTGAAGCGCCGCATATTTGCTCTGGCGGCGACGCATCCGCTATTTCTCTCGCAAGCTGCAAGGCACAGCAATTGTCACCGCACCTTGCAGCTTAACGGGGGTTATCGATACACCAGCACCGGAATGGTTGTGTGCACCAGTACCTTGTTGGTTTCGCTGCCAAGCAGCAGGCTTTTCAGCCCTTTGGACCATGCGAAGCCATGAAGATCAGATCGCAACCGTTCTGTTTCGCGGCATAAATGATCGCTTCATGAATGGAATCGCTCGTCTCGGTTTGCTTGGTGCAAGGCACACCAGCTTCCTTGCATAGCGTGTCGACGAAGCTCAGGATTTCCTGTGCGCGCTTTTCCGCAATGACTTCGAATTCATCGGGGGTCGTGAGTTGCGATGAGGCCAACGAGTCGTTCAGTGCAGGGTCTCCCGGTGTGCTTGATGATGAATAGACTGGCTTTACATGGAAAGCTGTTATCCGGGCTCCAGCTTCTTTGGCAAAAGTGACGACACGACGAACCGCGCTTTCCGACTGAGGGGAACCATCCGTGGGAACAAGAATATTCTTGAACATTTCGACGCTCCTTTCCTTGTGGGTTAAATACGTGATGCACTTTCACTATAGTCAGCGACATCCCAAAAAGAAAAACAGTTTCTCTCTGTCGAGGGAAACTGTTTCGTGTAATAGGCTTGGCCTAGATGTCAGCGGTAAACCAGAACCGGAATTTTTGAATGTGTCAGCACCTTGCTGGTCTCGCTGCCTAGAATCATGGCGCTGATTCCACGACGGCCGTGAGATGCCATGAAAATCAGGTCACAACCTTCACGACTCGCAGCATCGATAATTGCTTCGTACGGAATATCGCTGGTCAGCGTCAATTTGCTGCAGGGGACGCCAGCTTCTTTGCATAAGTCTTCGACATATTGAATATTCATCTGTGCCTGTTTTTCGGCGAGTTCGGCGAAGTGTTCGGGCGTTGTCGGATCAATCAGTACGCCTTCGCCATAATAAGTCACTGGATATTCGGGCTTGGCGTAAAAGGCCGTGATTCGTGCGCCGATGCTTTGGGCTAACAAAACTGCGCTACGTACCGATTTGCGGGAAAGTTCAGATCCGTCGGAAGGAACGAGAATGTTTTTAAACATGATGACTCCATTATTTTTCGCGAACTTTACCAATATAGGTAGGAACGCTGTGGAAGTGCAATATCATTCGCGCTTTTTTCTTTAAGGTGGCAAAAGCGATTTCATCTGGCGATCTTCAAATTTGTCGTGGTTTGATCTTCGTCAATTTAGAACTTTCTTGTCGAAGTAAAATCTCTAAATCGTTGGTAACCAGACTTGGGTGTGTTTCATGAACTCGATACGTGATTTGATGACTCATGATCATTGCCATTGCGATGACCTTTTTGTTGCCGTCGAGGGGCTCGTCGGCAAGAGCGATTGGGGGCAGGCTGGGAAGGCCTTCGATGGGTTTCGTGCCGCCATGCTGGCCCATTTCAGGAGCGAGGAGACGAGTTTGTTTCCGGCTTTCGAGGCGCAAACCGGCATGACCATGGGACCGACACAGGTTATGCGTAGCGAACACGAGCAGATGCGCCAACTGATCGAGGCTTGTCATGCTTCACTCGTTGCGCATGACGCCAGACGATTATCTGGGGTACGCCGAGACGCTGCTGATCATGATGCAACAGCACAACCTCAAGGAGGAGAACGTTCTTTATCCGATGTGCGACCAGCACCTTTCGAGCCGATCCACGGAATTGCTCGCTTTGCTCGAGAGCGGTTTGCGGGATCGTGGAGCCTGAATATGTGGGAGGAAAAAGCTGACGTATTGATCGATGGCCGGGATCTCGAGCCGCCCGAACCTTTCGTCAGGACCATGGAGGCGCTCGACAGCCTCCAGCGAGGACAAAAACTCCTGTTGATTGTCCCCCGAGAGCCGTTTTCCCTCTATCGTGCGCTCGAACTCAACCGCATTTCGTGGTTGAGTGAGGGCCGGGATGACGGGCGTTTCGAAGTGCTGATGTGGCACAAAGATACGTAATTCCGGATCGTTATTTCGCATGCAGGCTCTTCTTTCTTACGATCAGTCACCGCCCCTTGCCGCACCGTTCCGCTTTTTTCTGACGGCGCCCATTTATGCTTTTCTGGCTGGCATTCTGCTGCTCTGGAGCGGTCCGGAAATTTTTCTTTCGCGGTGGACGCCGGGAATCCTGGCGCTGACTCATCTGATGACCGTCGGATTTATGATGCAGGTCATGCTCGGCGCCATGGTGCAGATTCTGCCCGTCGTCGCCGGAGCCAACATGATTGGCCCTTTGTGGGTGTGCCGCGTCGTACATGCTCTGATCAATCTTGGAACGCTTTTCCTCGTCGCCGGTTTTCTCAGCTTCAAGCCTTGGGTGTTTGAACTTGCTGTTCTATTGCTTGTTGTCGGCGTGCTGGCGTTTGTCTTTGCCGCTGCCCGTGCGCTCTACGGTGTGCCGGCGACAAGTCCGATTATTACGGGGCTTAAAGTCTCCCTGGCGGGTCTGTGCGTGACGGTTGGGCTTGGCGCGGCCTTAGCGGCGGTTTTTGGCTGGTCTCTCAATTTGCCCTTGCTGCAATTGGCCGATGTGCATCTGGTTTGGGGCTTCGCGGGGTGGGGCATGGTTCTGCTGGCGGCGGTCGCTTGCGTGGTGGTGCCGATGTTTCAATTGACACCGTCGTATCCGAAGTGGTTCGAGCGTCGTTTCCCTCCGGTTTTGTTGAGCTTGATCGTCCTGTGGTCGCTGGCCGATTTTTTCCTGCCGGCGATCGTCGCTTCACTTGGTGTAGCAGCCATCGTGCTCATGGCCGTGGGTTTTTCTGTGCTTACTCTCAATATTCAGCGGCAAAGCAAGCGTCCGAATTTCGATGCCACGCAACGCTACTGGCGTGGCGGCATGGTTTGCACACTAGCCACCAGCGCCATCTGGTTCGCGGCGCAACACCTCTCGGTGGCTTCGGAATGGCAAGGGTGGCCGTTGCTATGCGGCGTTCTCCTGATATTCGGCGGTTTTATGTCGGTCATTGTCGGTATGCTGTACAAAATTTTTCCATTCCTGATCTGGTTGCATTTGCAAAACCACGGAATGGGCCGGGTGATGGCGCCGAACATGAAAAAAATCATTGTCGAAACGGCGATGTTGCGCCAAATTAGGGCACATTTCATTTCTTGCCTCTTGCTTCTGTTGGCGGTCGTTTGGCCGGAATACTTGGTTTATGCGTCGTGCGTGGCCCTGATTGTTTCGAACGGGATGTTGATGCACAATTTGCTTTCCGGGATGTCCGTATATCGTGAACATCTGGCTAAAATCCGTACTTCCACAACGGCGGTTTCATGAATTATCTGCTTCTCAATCAATTGCATGTCGCCTGCGTAATCGTGAGTGGCACTGGATTTTTTATACGCGGCCTGTGGATGCTGTTCGATTCGCCAATGCTTGCTCAACGCTGGGTTCGCAGCGTTCCTCATGTTGTCGACACTCTGTTGCTGGGCAGTGCCATTGCGTTGTGTCTGCTGAGTGACCAGTATCCGTTCCAATTAAGCTGGTTGACGGCCAAGGTCTTCGGCTTGCTGGCCTATATCTTGTGCGGCATGATGGCGCTCCGGCGAGGCAAGACAAAAGCAGTGCGCACGCTTTTCTTCGTCGGTGCGCTGCTGATTTTTGCATATATCGTATCCGTGGCTCTTGTACGCACTCCGTACGGCGTTTTTGCTGATTTCATTTCGTGATGGGATAGACTCACCGAATGAACCTCTTTTTTGAGCCCGTCGTTTTCGATCCGCAGGTCATTCGTCGTTTCGACATCAACGGTCCTCGCTACACCTCTTATCCGACAGCGAATCCCTTTGTCGCTCCTTTTGAGGAAGCGCGGTGCATTGAACATTTGGGCCGACGCAGTGAAGAAGGCCGACGGCAAGCACTGTCGCTTTATTTCCACATTCCGTTTTGCAACACCATTTGTTACTACTGCGCCTGCAACAAGATCATCACCAAGGATCATGGGCGTTCGGCCAAATACCTCAAATATCTGGGCCGGGAACTGGCGCTGCAAAGCAGCTTTCTGGCCGAGGATGATAATCTCGTCGAGCAGTTGCACTGGGGGGGCGATACGCCAACCTTTTTGTCGCACGATGAAATGCGCTTGCTGATGGCAATGACGAAAAGGCATTTTCGTCTTGTCGAAGATGGCGAGTTCTCGATCGAAGTCGATCGCGCTACCGTCGAATTGCTCGGCGAACTGGGGTTCAATCGCATGAGCGTCGGCGTGCAGGATTTCGATGCGAGAGTGCAACAAGCGATCAATCGCATCCAGAGCGAGGCGGAAACCTTTGCCGTGATCGACGCCGCGCGCGCCAACGGTTTCCGGTTGGTCAGCATCGATCTCATTTACGGGCTACCGCGGCAGACCGTGGGCGGTTTCGAGCGCACGCTGGAGCGCATCATCGATGCCAGTCCGGATCGGCTGTCGATCTATAACTACGCGCATCTGCCGAACCTCTTCAAGCCGCAGCGGCGCATTCTCGAATCCGACATACCCACGGCCGACAACCGGCTGCAGATCCTTTCGCTGGCCATCCGCAAATTGACCGAAGCTGGTTATGTGTTCATTGGTATGGATCATTTCGCCAAACCCGATGACGAGCTTGCCGTCGCTCAACGGGAAGGACGGCTGCACCGGAATTTCCAGGGGTACTCGACCCATTCCGATTGCGACATGCTGTCCTTCGGCATTTCATCGATCAGCAAGGTCGGGCCGATTTACTACCAGAACGTCAAGACGCTCGATGAGTATTATGCAATGCTCGATCAAGGACACTGGCCAGTGTTCAAAGGCATCGAATTGGATGCGGATGACATCCTGCGCCGCTCAATCATCCAGTCACTGATGTGCCATTTCGTGCTTGATTTCTCGGCGGTTGGGTCAGCCTACGGTGTCGACTTCAGGAAGTATTTTAAAGTCGAACTAGAAGCCTTGCGTGAGATGGCCGATGCCGGGCTGGTGCGAATCGAGCCGCATCGGATCGAGGTGCTCTCTCCCGGACGGATGCTCGTTCGCGCCATATCGATGGTGTTCGACCGCCGATTGCGCGAGGATCGGGAAAATAAACGTTATTCGAAAGTCATCTGAAGCGGGGCTCTCACCTCGCCCGGATTCGGCGTGTTATCAAAATTTCACCGGTTTTGCCTGAATCAATGCATGCGCTTTGTGCTATTGTTTGAACGCAGGGCAGGCGTCCGGTCGTGAATGACATTGGGGCCGACGGCGAGTAGTTGCCCGAACTTTAAGCACAGATAGGAGCGTCGCAAAAATGAACATCACCGATAAGATCAAAAGCAACCTGTCCTATGGCAAAGAACTTGTCGAGTCAGGTATCGAGGGAGCTGCCGAAGCGCGTAAAGCCGTGTTGGCCGAGGAAGACAAAGCCGAGCTTCTTCATGACGCGGCCCAGGAATCCTGGCAATCGGCAACGGTCGGTGCGATGGTTGGTGCCATCGTTGGCGTTTTGGCTGATGACCGTAAACCGGTTCGCGGCGTGATCTTTGGCGGTTTGCTGGGCGTTGCAGCAGGTTTCGCCGGCAGCTTTGCCTGGAAAACGCGGCCGCTTTCTTCCGCTATGGCGCGCGGTGCCGGCAAAAAAATTGGTCGTGTTCGTGACCAGCACTGGTTGTCGGAACACCCGATCAACTACGGTTGATCGATCCGCGGTCTGCATGTCCGGTGCCTGTTAATGGGCACGGTCTCAGATGACGGCCTGAACCTGTGATCAACAGGTCAGGCCGTATTTATTACTGAAGGCGATTTTCCGGGTTGCTCCGGAGTCCCTATTGCCTCTCGCCGTGACGCACGATGTTCCATTCGTTCCCGGCAGAGTGGACCAATGGCGTTGGTGGCGCCGAGTTCGGCCTGTACGATTCCGTAAGCCAATTTCCTTTAGCAAGCTTCAATCCTCTTCGCTCGAAGGCTGGCCAATATTTCACTGTGATGTGGCTAGCGGTCGAAGCGGTCGATGATCGTCCAGTAACACTGTTCGAAGTCGAGGTTACGGGGCAGATCCTGCGCGCGAAAATTTTCGAAACTGGCCGAATGGCCGGTCAGGATGGCCTTGGGCCTATTTCCAGCAATAACGGACTTCGTCACCGTTTTCACGGCGTTCGCGGGCGAGATCGGCTAGCAAGGATTTGTCTTCAGTCAGGCGAGCCTTGTCGTCCAGTTCGTCTTTCAGTCGAAGCAGCGTGTTTTTAAGATTTTCCCGACGGTCTCCAGGAAGTGCGGCAATGTTGTCCATATACAGGAGGCTGTACGGTTTTGCCGCGACCCACTCGAACGCAGCGCGCAATTGTTCGATGCGGCGCGCAGGATCACAGAGGGCATACCCCTCAATGACACGGTCGCCACCATGCAGGATGAAGGCTGACATGGCGTGACGAAAGTGTGCCAGGACCGACGCGGAAATGTCGAGTACGCCCTGCATGGTCTGGAAATGGTAGCGGGCAACGTAATACCAGAACATGGCGTCGTCGCGCAGGCCGACTTCGTACATGCGAAAAGAAAGAACGGCGAACGCCAATGGCGTGTAGCGGCCTGGCGTTACGGAAATCATCTCGCGCACCCTCAGAATGTCGGCTGGATCGTTCGAGGCCAACAGGGTATCGATGACACTCGATACCCGGACTTGCGGGCGTTGCTCCGGATTGTTCGATGTGACGTAATACGGCGGAACGTCCATCGGAATATGTTTGACCGGCGTTGGCTGCTCGATGGCGTGGGCCAGGCAGGAGAAGAGCGTGGTGACCGTCAGGCAAAGGGGGAGAATGTTCCGGAAAACCTTTGTGGCAAAGTGCGGCATAGAGAAAGGTGGGGTCAGATAGAGGCGATAAGAATCGTAATAGTCCGCAATGGTCGGATGGATGCAGTCTTTTCATGACTGCCGGTACGGATTCTATCCTTATCTTCGTTTTTTTCGGGAGACGAAGATGAATTCAGGCTTTGATACAGCGAACTTCATTGCTTTGGGTGAGGTAGACTTGGTTTTTGTTTTTGGCTTTTCTTGCCCATGCCCGAAACTGGTTTTTTCGCCTTGTTCCTGGTCGGCCTGCTCGGTGGGGCGCATTGCGTCGGTATGTGCGGGGGAATCGTCGGGGCCCTGTCAATGGGGGTGGGGGCGCGTTTGTCGCTGCATCTCGCGTATAACGCCGGCCGGATCGTGAGCTACGTTCTGGCGGGAGGGCTAGTCGGCGCCTTGGGCGAGGCGACGGCCGCGCTTTCGGGGCAGTTGCCAGTCCGTCTGATCTTGTTTCTGCTGGCGAATCTGATGCTGGTCGCACTTGGCCTTTATTTGATGGGAATGACGCGGGTGCTGGCGCTCAGCGAACGCGCCGGGCAGCGGCTGTGGCGACATGTGCAGCCGTTGTCAAAGCGTTTTCTACCGGCGCGGACAATCGTGCAAGCGTTTCCCCTCGGACTGTTGTGGGGCTGGTTGCCGTGCGGTCTGGTCTATAGCGCGCTGGCGACCGCGATGGCCAGCGGTTCACCTTGGCAGGGCGCGGGATTGATGCTGGCGTTCGGCTTGGGAACGCTGCCCAATCTGTTGCTTGCCGGATTGATGGCGACGCGGTTGAACAAATGGGTGTCCCGTCCGGTCGTACGAGCAGTCGCTGGTTTTGTCGTTTTCGCCTTCGGAGTTTGGGGATTGTTCAATATTTTGCGCCTTCTGTGGCCGGCATAGGGCTTTTCCGATGACTTCGAACACACCTCATTCGCCTCGATCTCTCGATCTGCCGATCGAGGGCATGACCTGTGCCGCTTGTGCGGCGCGCATCGAGAAGGTACTCAATCGCCTGGATGGCGTGCAGGCGAACGTGAATTTCGCCACTGAGCGGGCGAGGGTCGAGTTGACTGTGCAGGCGGCCACGCCGCAGCAGGTCATTGCGGCCATTGAAAAAGCCGGATATTCGGTGCCGCGGGTGACGCTCGAACTGGGGATCGAGGGCATGACCTGCGCCGCCTGCGCGGCGCGTCTGGAAAAGTTTCTTAACCGGTTGCCGGAAGTCAATGCGACGGTCAATTTCGCGACCGAACAAGCTCGTGTCGACTTCCGGCCGGGACTCGTCGACGAGGGAGCGCTGCTGGGGGCGGTGCGCGGGGCCGGTTTCGTTGGCCGTATCGCCGACGACCGGACGCGTCAGGACGATAAGGCGCGCAAGGAGGTGATGTATCGGGCCGAGCTTCGCCGTTTCTGGCTTGCGGCCGCCCTGACCCTGCCGCTGGTGGCACAGATGGTGACGATGTTCTCACCCGCCAGTCTGGGGGGGCAAGTGCATGTGGATCTGCTACCGCGCTGGTTACAGTTGGTGCTGGCCACACCGGTGCAATTCTGGGTCGGCTGGCGTTTCTACGATGGGGGCTGGAAAGCCGTGCGCGGTGGCGGTGCGAACATGGATGTGCTGGTTGCGCTCGGCACCAGCGCCGCCTATTTTTTCGGCCTGGTCGTGACCGTGGGCGGCCTGCACGACCTGCCAGTCTACTTCGAAGCCTCGGCGGCGGTGATCACGCTGGTGCTCATGGGCAAGCTGCTGGAGGCGCGGGCCAAGGAGAAGGCGACGGAAGCGATCGAGGCGCTGGTTCGTTTACAGCCGAAAACGGCGCGTGTCGAACGTGATGGCGTTTTGGTCGAGATCGATGTCGGTCAGCTCGTTCCGGGCGACATTTTCATCGTCCGACCCGGCGAGAGCGTGCCGGTCGACGGCGAGGTGATCGAAGGGGCCTCGAGCGTCAACGAGGCGATGCTGACCGGAGAAAGCATGCCGGTGGCCAAGCGCGCCGCCGACAGCGTGTTCGCTGCTACAGCCAACGGAGAGGGGATGTTGCGTTGCCGGGCAACCGGCGTCGGGGAGCACACCTTGCTTGCCGGCATCATCCGGCTCGTCGCCGAGGCGCAAGGGTCGAAGGCGCCGGTACAGCGGCTGGCCGACCGTATTTCGGCGATCTTTGTGCCGGTCGTGTGCGCGATCGCCTTGCTGACTTTCCTCGGCTGGTGGTTATTCGGCGGCGTGTTCAGCGAGGCGCTGGTCAATGCGGTGGCCGTGCTGGTGATCGCCTGTCCGTGTGCGCTCGGGCTGGCGACGCCGACGGCGATCATGGTCGGGACGGGGCAGGGCGCGCGCGCCGGGATTCTGGTGAAGAACGCCGTCGCCCTCGAGCACGCCAAAAAAATCGACGTATTGGCCGTCGACAAGACCGGCACGCTGACGCAGGGCGAACCGGTGGTGACCGATCTGCTCCCGCTGGGGATTGGTAAGAACGAGGCGCTGGCGCTGGCCGCCGGGCTGGAGCAGGGGTCCGAGCATCCGCTGGCGAAAGCAGTTCTGAAGCGGGCGCAGGAAGCCGGTGTGACCTTTCCGGCGGTGAGTGATTTTTCCGCCTTTCCCGGCCAGGGGGTCGCAGGTGTCGTCAATAATCGTCGCTTGCGCCTCGGCTCGCCAGGGTGGTTTTCCGGAATGGCGCTGCCGGCAGATCGGATCGCCGCCTTGCAAGGCGAAGGCAAGACCGTCGTGCTGCTCGGCGACGAAAAAAACGTTCTGGCGGTGCTGGCCATTGCCGACCCCTTACGCGAGACTTCGCGCGCGGCTGTCGTCCGGCTCAAAGCTCTGGGAGTACGTGTCGTGATGCTGACCGGCGATAATGCCGTGACGGCAGCGGCGATTGCGCGGCAGGTCGGCATTGACGATTTTCGCGCCGGCATTTCTCCGGCCGACAAATCGGGCGCGGTCGAAGCGCTGAAGGATGGAAAGGCGCATGTGGCGATGGCTGGCGATGGTATCAACGACGCGCCGGCGCTGGCCGCGGCCGACGTCAGCTTCGCCATGGGCGCCGGCTCGGATGCCGCCATCGAGGTCGCCGACATCACGCTGGTGCGCAGCGATCTCAACGGCGTCGCCGACGCGATCCTGCTTTCGCGGGCGACGCTGGGAAAAATCCGGCAGAATCTCTTCTTTGCCTTCATCTACAATATTCTGGGTATCCCATTGGCAGTTCTGGGCATGCTCAATCCGGTGATTGCCGGTGCGGCAATGGCGATGAGTTCGGTGTCGGTGGTGTCCAATTCCCTGTTGCTCAAGCGTTGGCAGCCAGGAAAATGATCGAATCAGGAGAAATCTCATGAATGAATTAACGATCGGTGTCGGCGGCATGAGCTGCCAAGGCTGCGTGAAGAGTGTGACCAGTGCCCTGCTGGCGTTGCCGGGGGTCGAGAAGGTCCATGTCTCACTCGAAGCCGGCGAGGCCAGGATTGTTTATGATCCGGCGCGTGTCGGCGAGGAAGCGTTCAGGGCCGCTATCGAGGGCGCTGGATTCGACGTCGTTTGAAGTTGATC
The DNA here is from genome assembly GCA_964575415.1 of uncultured Propionivibrio sp. Classification (GTDB taxonomy): domain Bacteria; phylum Pseudomonadota; class Gammaproteobacteria; order Burkholderiales; family Rhodocyclaceae; genus Propionivibrio. Next base: position 10,390 of record CAZNQL010000022.1, on the reverse strand, counting down.
TGCGAGTGCGGCTGACGGCCAGGAACAAGAAATCTGACATGACCGAAAAAACATTGAAAACAACTTCTGACGATGCTGTGTCCTCGCCCAGATTGACGTCGCTTTCGCACGGCGGCGGCTGCGGCTGCAAGATCGCGCCCGGCGTGCTTGAGCAGACTCTTGCCAAGACGGCGCCGTCGCTAGTGCCACCGCAACTGCTGGTCGGCCTGGAAAGTTCCGATGATGCGGCGGTCTATCAGATCAACGCCGACCAGGCGATCGTGGCGACGACCGATTTCTTCATGCCGATCGTCGACGACCCCTACGAATTCGGGCGAATTGCGGCAACCAACGCCATTTCCGACATCTACGCCATGGGCGGCACGCCGCTCTTCGCCCTGGCCATTGTCGGCATGCCGGTGAATACACTGCCGATGGAAACCATCCGGCGCATCCTCGAAGGCGGTGAGGCGGTTTGTGCCAGCGCCGGTATTCCGATTGCCGGCGGGCATACGATCGATTCGGTTGAGCCGATTTACGGGCTGGTCGCTATCGGCCTGATCCATCTCGGTAACGTCCGGCGCAATACCGGCGCCAAATTCGGAGACAAGCTGATTCTCGGCAAGGGGTTGGGCGTTGGCTTATATAGCGCCGCCTTCAAGAAAGGGGTGCTGGCCGATCACGATTATGCGACGATGATCGCGAGCACGACACAGCTTAATACGCCCGGCGCAACGCTCGGTTGCCTGGACGGCGTACATGCGGTGACCGATGTGACCGGTTTCGGTCTGCTCGGCCATTTGAACGAAATCTGCAAGGGGTCGAAAGTCGGCGCCCGAATCGACTATGCGTCGTTACCGGTTTTACCCAATGCCTTGAATTACGCGGCGCGCGGCTGCGTGAGCGGCGCTTCTGCCCGCAACTGGGCTTCGTATGGGCAGTATGTCCAATTCGACCCGGAACGCCTCGACGATCCCGATCGTGCCCTTCTGACCGATCCGCAGACGAGCGGCGGTTTGCTCGTGTCTTGCGCGCCAGAAGTGGTGACCGAAGTGCTGTCGCTCTTCCTGCAACAGGGGTTCGATCATGCGGCGGTGATTGGGGAGGTTGTGGAAGGTCCGGCGAAGATCAAGATCGTCTGATTTTTAAGACGGCTTCTTTGCTGCTTGGATCAATTCACTGAGGTGCTGGCGTTGTTCGGTGTCGAGCTTGTTGATCAGCCTTCGCCAGGGGTAATAGCGGTAATTGGCCTGGACGAACTGCCAGCCGGACGGGCCAAAGGCATCGACATCCGCTTTCAGTTTGGGAATCGCTTCGAGAACCGATCTGAACTGGTTCTAGTCAAGCCGTTGCAGTTCCTTTTCCAGTTGACGACTGTCCGGGGTCGGGGCGGTGACGATGGGTTTCTCCACGGTGTTTATGGCAAGCGGCGCTGCGATGGCATTTGCTGCCCACAGGGCGAAGATCAGGGGAAAAAACAGCTTTAACATGATGAATCGTTCTGGTTTGCGGCGCCGGATCGGGTTTTCAGGATAATGGCTGAATGTCCAAGTCTCAAGTCTACCCCCAACCTGCCATCGTGTTAGCGACGCTCAACGCGAAATTCATTCACGCGTCGCTGGGGTTGCGCTACCTGCTTGCCAATATGGGCGAATTGCGCCCGTTCACGACCCTGCGCGAATTCACGATCGCACGTGCGGTCGAAGAGATTGTCGAAGACTTGCTGGCGACGTTCGATGCCCAAGCTGAAGCAGGGCTCCGGATCGTTGGCTTTGGCGTTTATCTCTGGAATGTTCGTCAGACCGAAGCCGTGATTCGCCGGCTGCGCGAACGGTGTCCGGATATACGGGTCGTTCTCGGCGGACCGGAAGTCAGTCACGAGCTTGATGGACAGGAAATCGTTACTTTGGCCGATCACGTCATCACCGGCTGGGGAGATGTGAGCTTCCCAGCTTTGTGCCGCAAGCTGATTGCAGGGCGGAACAGCGTCGCCAAGGTGGTCGTCGGCGAGCAACCGCCGCTGGATCAGATCGCTCTGCCGTACGTCGAATATTCCGAAGCCGATCTGGTGCATCGCTTGGTCTATGTTGAGGCTTCGCGCGGTTGTCCGTTCAACTGCGAATTCTGCTTGAGCGCTCTCGACCGGACGGTATGGCGTTTCGATCTTGAATGTTTCTTGGTAGAAATGCGGAATTTGTACTAGCGGGGTGCGCGTCATTTTAAATTTGTCGACCGCACGTTCAACCTGAAGACAGAGAGCGCTGTGCGTATCCTAAGGTTTTTTCTGGAGCGTCTGGCCGTGGGAACCGAATCCAGTGAGCTGTTCCTCCATTTCGAGGTTGTTCCGGATCATTTGCCTGAGCGGCTTCGGGAAACAAGTTCATTGGACCGGGAAACGATCGAGAGATTTATCCGCCTGGCCCGTTACTGGGATCGCATCGCCAACTCGGGGCGGTTCAAGGTTGCCATGCCGTTGTTGCTCGAAAATGGAGAAGGTGGGTCGCCTTTTTATAACTTTCTTGCGTTTTCCGACTGGCTTTGGAAGCGCACCGGCAAGACTTGTCGGCTGTCGCCCGAATCGTTGACCGATGCCTTATTCGATTATCTCGTCGAACGCGGCCTGCCGAGACGGCAGGTAGAGGACGCCTTGCTTGCCGATTATCTGGCGAGCGGTGCCCGCGGCAGTCCAGCGACCTTGAAGGCGAGATTGCCTAAACTTGAAATCCGAGAGCGCAATCGGCAGAAACTGGCCAGTCGTCAGGCTGCGCATGGCGTTTCTGGGCCTGACCGGTGAACTTTCGGTCTCCGTGATAATCAGATTCGGAGTTTTCGGGCGGATTTTCGCTTATTCCGTGAATGTATCCTGCTGACGCGTAATATATTTTCAAACTTTCTTGTAAGCTCAACATGTTTCCGATTCGAAAGGAGAACGCATGCAACTGACGACAACGCCGACGCTCGAAGGTCGGAAGATCATCCGCTATTGCGGTATCGTGGCCGGCGACGCTGTGCTCGGCGCGAATATTTTCAAGGATATGTTTGCCAGCATCCGCGATATCGTGGGCGGTCGTTCCGGTGCCTACGAAAATGAATTGCGTAAAGCACGCCAGATCGCCCTCGAAGAACTCGCCGCACAAGCGGCCGAGCAGGGCGCCAACGCCGTCGTCGGTATCGATATCGATATCGATATCGATACCGATACCGATTATGAAGTGCTCGGTGAAAAGAACGGAATGCTGATGGTCACCGCCTGCGGAACGGCTGTTATCGCCGAGTAAGGGGGAGTATTCCTCTAGCTAAGAATCATCAAAGGGGGAAAACAGGCGTAGAGGAAGGGCGCCCGGAATTATTTTTCAATTCGTTTGAACTTATTCTATTGCGCTAGGGTTTATCGAGGGCATTGTTGATCCTCCCTCAATGTTGACTCTCCTTATCCATCACGACGATGGAATCTCCTGTCCCACGCTGACAAGCGTGGGTTTTTTTTTGCTCTGCTCGCCGTTGCCCATGACCAGAAAGTCGAACTTCACTTGAAGGCCGACCGGGCGACCCGCTACGAAGCCGTTGCCGAAACGATGAGCGCCGCCCGCCGCGCCGGCCTCACCCGCATCGGCTTCGTCACGCAGCCGGGCAAATCGGAATAAGGTAGGAAACCAGAAGGCGGAGGCTTGATGATGAAGCCTTGCCTGATAAGGCATTTCTATTCCGCAATTTTTTGTCGTACGTTATGATGCGGACAAGAAGCGAGGCGCGGGCTAAATATTGACTAGAATTGGTAGGTCTTGACGGAAACAAAAAGGCCTCGCATTGCTGCGAGGCCTTTGTATTTCTGGCTCCCCGACCTGGGCTCGAACCAGGGACCTACGGATTAACAGTCCGGCGAATAAACCGCCTTCTAAGCCTTGCGGTTGCTAGGTTCTTTGAATCTCGCTGTCTAATATTTCGCGACTTTTTATACAGGCAGTGGCATTGATTTTATGTGTCTTTTCTGCGCGAATTAGACAGATTTTATTTGTCTCGATAGATCGTGAGCGCATTTTGTTTATGGTGTTTTCCCGCTTCGCGGGAAATGCGAATAAGCCAATGAGGTCTCGCAGAAAGAATGTCGCCAGATTTTTTATTGCAGGTTGGAGAAAGGCTGAAAGAAGAACGGCTTAGCCTTGGCTTCAAATCGCAGGATAAATTCGCTGACGCTCTTGAAATCCCGTCCCGGACGTATTGGGAAAGGGAAAAAGGAAAGATCGCGCCCGATGCCGAATTTCTCGCAAAATTCTGCGAACTTGGCGGCGACACGATGTTTGTGTTGACAGGGCAGCGCACGCCGCTGCAGATTGGCGAGTCATGGTCGCCACATTCTCCCGCCGAACAGGCCGCCGCCGCGATCCAGGCACTACGGCTGAGCCTGGAAGACAGCGAACTCCTGATCGCGATGGCACGCCGACTGGCACAAAAATAACCGTATCATCGGTAAGCGCCGAATTGGCGCGCCTGCGCCGTGATTTCGCGCGCAAGTGCACCGACCAGCGGCACATGGTTTTGTGCGGCAAGCATCGGCGTCAGTGCTATGACCACCACCAAAAAAAATCGCAACGCTCGATCTCCTTTTGGCGAATTCTCATCCCTTGCCAAAGAAATCGCCACGAGACAAAACACTCAAATTGCTAGATATATTTCTGATAAACAAAATTGTTTATAATTTGCTCGTGTTGAACGAGATAAGAGGGGGCGGTGAAGCAAAGCGAGTGCAAACGGTGGCTAGCCGATCAGAGGTCACCTTCAAGCAAGGCAGCAAACACTTGAAGGTCTACCTGAACGGGAAACAGAGCCAGCACCCAAGACACCCAGCGATAAAACTGAAAACGGGTTGGTCGAAGGGATAAAGAAGCAACTAGGACTAAATGATCGGAGGCCCCGACAGGGGCTTCCCGTCCGCAAGCCCCGAATCAGAGCGATAGCTGATAGACGAGAAATTTAGAAAGAGAGAAAGGGTTTTTATGAGGTATCCAGCACGTTTTGAAGCCGCCGAAGAACGCGGGTTTGTCGTGACCTTCCGGGATATCCCCGAAGCGATCACCCAAGCCGAAACCGAGGCCGAGGCTATGGAGATGGCTGTCGATGTGCTGACCTCGGCCATGGAATTTTATTTTGACGATCAACGCCAGGTTCCTGCGCCGTCCAAGGCGCACCGGGGAGAGGTTATGGTCGAGTTGCCGCTGAGTGTCGCCGCAAAGGTGTTGCTGCTCAACGCCATGCTTGACGCGCACGTCAATAATGCCGAACTGGCACGCAGGCTCGGTACGCGGCCGCAGGAAGTGCAGCGTATTGTGAATTTGTCTCACCCGACCAAAATCGACACATTGAACAAAGCACTGCATGCGCTCGGTCGTCGCTTGGAGATCAGTCTGGCCTGATCCGCGCAAAAAATAGGCAGTCCGGCACCATTTTGATCGCCGGGCTTTTTTTATGCGTTGGCTTCAGGGTTTTGCAGCGTTTCTGGGGGAATATTAGGCAGTGTCTAATATTTCTGCGATTTAGAAGGGCGTAAAAAAGCCCTGCATTGCTGCGAGGCTTTGGTGTTGCTGGCTCGCCAATTCAGACAGTTCTGAGAACTGGCAAATTCAATTCTTTATCCTGTTGGGAGCGCGCAAGGAGACGAAAACGGGTACTGGATCTTGTTATTTGGTATTTAACAGACGTTCTTTAAGGTTGGCAGGTTGGTCAGTGGTTTGCTTTTTGGGCGACTTCTTTTGCTTGAATTCAAGCTCTATTTCTCTAATATCATGTGAGTAGTGCCCATTTACGTTATGCTTTTTGAGAGTCTCAAGTATCTTGTCGACACTTTGCTGCGGATTAAATAGTGATTCTTCAAAATCGCTAGCCGATAATTTTTCGATAGTATCTTTAATTATGTTGATTATCGAGCGAGCATTCCTCTCGTCTTTCCCTTCGAGGTAGCGAAAGAGAGCGTCGCTGCAACTACTAAGGCAGGAGTCTGGGTATTCATCATGCTGTTGTGCCTGCAGATGTGAAGCTGCGCCCTGCACTATACAAATCTCGGTTCTGAGCCGGTTCTCCAATTCTTTGTTAGTTTCCTTAAGTAATTCAAGTTGCTTAAGCTGCTCTTCGGCAATCATAGATTTCAATTTTTCTTCTGCTTCGGATAGCTCGTGTCGAATTTCTGCAAGTATCCGTCTGCTCAAATCTTCATATTCCCGATTGAATTGCTTGCGTTGAAAAAAACTAATAACCCCAGGAATAAAGGCTCCGACAAAAAGAATTAAACCAACGGTATAGTTAACCAAATTTGCGTATAGCCCATTGATATTGTTAATTATTGAACTAATAGAAACCATGTCTGACTCTATCGACATTTACAACTCCTATCTGGTTACGTTACCCGTCTAAGCAACACGGGGGGCTATAAATACATAGATATAAAATTAGGACAGAAGAATACGCCGTTTGCAGTTTTTCCTCAATGCTGTATTCAAGCATTGATTCGATATGAATAAAAATAAGTGTTGCGAATTGGAAGGGGGGCTCAAAACTGAGCCGGAGTTATTCAGCGTAGGAGATTTGACGGGCTCCTACACGTCTGAGATATGATACGGAGGAGTCGTGATCGTAAAGAAATATTAGGCAGTGTCTAATATTTCTGCGATTTAGAAGGGCGTAAAAAAGCCCCGCATTGCTGCGAGGCTTTGGTGTTGCTGGCTCCCCGACCTGGGCTCGAACCAGGAACCTACGGATTAACAGTCCGGCGCTCTACCGACTGAGCTATCGGGGAACAACGAAGCGAGCATTTTAGACACTTGAAGGTATTTCGTCAACAAGAAGAGGTCGAAAAAGAGGTTAAATGGATTCCGATCTGATCTATGCCAAGACCGCCTCCGGTGAAGAGGCGGTGCAAAAGAGGACACGGCTCATGCAGCGAAACGTACGCATGGTCCTCATTCTCGTGGATGGGCAGTCGACGGTTGCCGATTTGTGCCAGAAAACAAACAATCCCAAGTTGACTGAAAGTGCACTGGCCGAACTCGAAAATAACGGACTGATCGAGTTGCGAGTGGGGCAGGACTCCATATGGGAAGAAAGTCGCCAAGTGGCCGAAGAAATTCGTACGGCTGCCATGGGCAGACCGGCATCGAAGATTGCTGAGATTGCCGAACAACCGCCCGTTTTTCAGCCCGAGATGATCGATGACCGCGTTTTCGTGCATTCCGATTTTCCGGGGCCGGCTCGCGATCCGTCCGAGATGCACATTTCGTTGGCGCCTTTGAGTCCTGTGGGGAACTCTTCTATCGAGGCGCGTGGTGGAGCATCTTTGCCTTCCAAAGTCCAAGGTGCTCGGAAAGCATCCGAAAAGCCGCGCGGCAAGGAAATTCCGGATGACGAAATCGATATCAAGGCCATCCGGCGTGGCCCACGTTCGCCACAGAATTGTGGTCGCGTTGGCGTTTGGTGGTTTCGCAGGAATCGTCGCCATCATTTTTCTGGGGGCAATGTTCTTTCCTTTCGCGACGTATCTGCCGAAAGTCGAAAACGCTTTCTCAGAGATAGTCGGCTAGCCAGTAAAAGTCGGAACCATGCGCGTGAATTTTTATCCCTATCCCGGCTTGCAACTCGGTGATGTGCAGATTGGCCGTGGCGACAAAGCGGTTCGTATCCCTGAAATCCGTTTGCTTCCGGAGTTGGGTTCAGTCATGGCCCCGAAGATGATGTTTTCGGATGCTGTCGCCAGCAGCGTCATTCTTCCGCTTGAATTCATCGCCGGTTTGCCGAAAGTATTCGAAATGGCAGTCAGTCCGTCGGCAAAAGCAGGCATAAGGCATTTTCGTTTCGAGAAAGCCGGTGTTTCCTTGGCCGGATTCGTGCTCGGTGGACTCGAAGGCGAGGTCACCCTGACCGCCGACGGTCTGTTCGAGCTTCTTTCTCTTAACACCGATGATCGGAGTCTGAAGCTTGAAATGAAGCCGTTGGTGCAAGGCTTAAATGTCGCCGTTGAAGCTTACGGCTGGCGTCCGTCTCCCAAGGCAGCGCTTGTTTTCGATTCCATTGCGCTCAAAGCGCGCTTGATCAACGAAGTACTGGCGATCGAGAGCATGGATTTGCGCGTTTTTGATGGCTTGATTCAGGGGAAATCTGTAATCAAGACTGGTGCGCATCCGACCGTCTCCGGTGATATCCGTTTCGAGCGGATCAATTCCACAAAGCTGGGAGAAGTTTTAGATGTCGGCCAGCAATTTTCGGGAGATGTCACAGGGATCCTGCGTTACTCGTCAGCTTTCGATACTTGGGAGAAGGTTTTGTCCAGTCTGGGCGCTGAGGGCGACTTCGTCGTCCGGCGCGGCAGCATTCGCGGTATTGATCTTCCCGAGGCCGTGCGTCGTGTTTCAGGGGCGCCCGTCCAAGGGGGGGCGACGGTTTTCGAGGATCTTTCCGGGAGGCTGAAATTTGCCTCCGGCAATTGGGTTTTCTCGGGCTTGGTGATGAATTCCGGCTTGATGCAGTCGGCCGGATATTTGCAAATCAGCAAGGATCGAAATGTGAGCGGCCGGATGGCATTGATGATGCGTGGTTCAGTCAGTAAGACGCAGGTGCCGGTAACGATCAGCGGGCCGTTGAGTTCTCCGACGGTGAAAGCGGTCGGTCGTTGATCCGAAGCGATTTTAGAGGATAAAAAAACGCCGGGGTGCTCCCGGCGTTTTTGCTTTCAGCGCGGATTGTTAGAGGACAGCCGCAATTGCATCGGCGACGTAGCCGATATTTTTGCTGTTGAGCGCAGCAAGACAGATACGGCCAGTGCTGACGGCATAAATGCCGAATTTGCTTTGCAAGCGTGCCACCTGTTCGGCGGACAGCCCGGTATAGGAGAACATGCCGCGCTGCTTGACGACGAAGGAGAAGTCCTGAGCGACGCCCTTTTCCTTGAGCTTCTCGACCAGGCCGAGGCGCATGGCACGGATGCGCTCCCGCATGACTGCCAATTCGTCTTCCCACTTCTGACGCAGCTCCGGTGTCGATAGCACCGCTGCCACAACCGCGCCACCATGCGTCGGCGGGTTGGAGTAGTTGGTACGGATGACGCGCTTGATCTGCGAGAGGACGCGGGCAGACTCGTCCTTCGAAGCCGTAACTACGGAGAGGGCACCGACGCGTTCGCCGTAAAGGGAGAAAGACTTGGAGAACGAACTGGCGACGAAGAATTGCAGACCGGACGCGGCGAACAAGTTAAGCGCCAAGGCGTCATCGGCGATGCCGTCGGCGAAACCTTGATACGCCATGTCGATAAACGGAATCAGGCCGCGAGCACGGATCGCATCGATGGTTTCGCGCCATTGCGCTTCGTTCAGGTCCGCGCCGGTCGGATTATGGCAACAGGCGTGCAGGACGACGATCGAACCGGCCGGCAGGGACAGCAGGCAGGCTTTCATGGCATCGAAATTGACCCCGCGCGTCGCGGCATCGTAGTACGGGTAGGTGTCGACGGGGAAACCGGCCGACTCGAAAATGGCGCGGTGATTTTCCCAGCTCGGATCGCTGAAGTAGACCGTGGCATCGGGTAACAGGCGCTTGAGGTAGTCGGCGCCGACCTTGAGTGCGCCGGTACCACCGAGCGTTTCGGCGGTGATTACTCGGCCTTCGGCGAGCAATGCGGAGTCCTTCCCGAAGAGCAGCGCCTGCACCGCCTGATTGTAGGCGCCGAGGCCTTCGATCGGCTGGTAGCCGCGCGCGGGCATGCTCTCGAGGCGTGCCTTCTCGGCGATCTTGACGGCTTCAAGCAAGGGGATTTTGCCATTGTCGTCAAAATAGACACCCACTCCAAGATTAACCTTGGTCGTGCGCGTGTCGGCATTGAATGATTCGTTTAGGCCAAGAATGGGATCACGTGGAGCCATTTCGACTGCAGTGAAGATGGAGGAGGTCATGGGCAAGTTACCTTGTTCCGGTCAGGGTGACGGCACCAAATCGGGTATTCAGCGTCACAGGTTGATAAATTGATAATTGTGGATCATGAAGCTCCTTGGCAGGTTTGCCTCGGGCAGTCGCAAATCCGGCTAGAATTCTACCATGATGATTCCTGCTGATTCCCCAGAAAAATCAAGAACAATTTCCTATCCCGGTAGTCCATTTCGTCTGTATCAGCCGTTTACTCCTGCCGGCGATCAGCCGGAGGCCATAGGGCGCTTGGTCGAAGGACTAGACGATGGCTTGTCATTCCAGACCCTCCTCGGCGTAACCGGGTCCGGCAAAACCTTCACCATGGCCAACGTGATCGCCCGTACCGGGCGCACGGCACTTGTTTTAGCGCCAAACAAGACCCTGGCCGCACAGTTGTATTCCGAGTTCCGCGAATTCTTTCCCGAAAATGCCGTCGAGTATTTCGTTTCCTACTACGATTACTACCAGC
>CAZNQL010000021.1:0-42745 GCA_964575415.1 uncultured Propionivibrio sp. | reverse complement strand
GCGAAGGTGGTCGTACCGTCGGTGCCGGCGTCGTCGCTAAGATCATCGAGTAATTTTTAATTAATCGGAGTGGAGCCTTTGTTCCGCTCCGTCGCTCTTTGGAAATAATATGCAAAACCAGAAAATTCGCATCCGTCTGAAAGCTTTCGATTACCGTTTGATCGATCAGTCGGCGTTGGAAATTGTTGAAACGGCCAAGCGCACCGGCGCCGTTGTGCGTGGCCCGGTTCCTTTGCCGACCCGGATTCAGCGTTTCGACGTGCTGCGTTCGCCGCACGTGAATAAGACGTCCCGAGATCAGTTCGAAATTCGTACGCATTTGCGCTTGATGGATATCATCGATCCGACCGATAAAACGGTTGATGCGCTGATGAAGCTCGATCTGCCTGCCGGTGTTGATGTCGAAATTAAGTTGCAGTAACTGAGTTTTTGCGGCTATAATCGCCGCCTTTCGTCGGACAGCTTCATGAGCATGAAGCTGTCCATTTTGACTTGTAGTACTCGTCCGGCCAATCGTAGCCGGCTTGAGGAGAATAATCATGAGTCTAGGCCTTGTTGGGCGCAAGGTCGGCATGACGCGCATCTTTACCGACGACGGTGTTTCCGTCCCGGTTACGGTGCTCGATGTGTCGAACAATCGAGTTGCCCAGATCAAAACGCCTGAAATCGACGGTTATGCCGCCGTTCAGGTTGCGTTTGGCAAACGCCGTCCTTCGCGTGTTAACAAATCACTCGCGGGTCATCTTGCCAAAGCCGGTGTCGAAGCCGGTTCTCTGCTCAAAGAGTTTACGGTTTCCGCCGAAGCGTTGAGCGCCATGAAGCCTGGGGATCAGATCAGTGTCTCGATCTTCGCTGTCGGCCAAAAGGTCGATGTCACTGGCGATTCGATCGGTAAGGGGTTCCAGGGCGGCATCAAGTGTCACAATTTCAGTTCGCAGCGCGCTTCGCACGGTAACTCTGTCTCTCACAATGCGCCGGGTTCGATTGGTATGAACCAGGATCCGGGTCGGGTGTTTCCGGGCAAACGCATGGCCGGACATATGGGTAGCGTGCAGCGGACGCAGCAGAACCTCGAGGTCATCCGCGTTGATGTCGAGCGGCAATTGTTGCTGGTCAAGGGGGCTGTTCCTGGTTCCAAGGGGTCCGACTTGGTCGTGCATCCTGCAGTTAAGGCGGGGGCATAATGGAAATCAAACTGATTAATGAACAAGGGCAGGAAGCTAGCCGCTTGCAGGCTTCGGACGTGCTCTTCGGGCGTGAATACAACGAATCCCTGATTCATCAGGTGGTGGTGGCTTATCAGGCCAATGCACGTAGCGGCAATCGTGCGCAGAAGGATCGCGCGCAAGTCAAGCATACGACAGCCAAGCCATTCCGCCAAAAAGGGACGGGTCGTGCGCGTGCGGGTATGTCGTCTTCGCCGTTGTGGCGTGGCGGTGGCCGGATTTTTCCGAATTCGCCTGATGAGAACTTCAGCCAGAAGCTGAACAAAAAAATGTATCGCGCCGGTATGGCTTCGATTCTTTCGCAGCTGGTTCGTGAGGACCGCCTTGCGATTGTCGATGGAATTACGGTAGATGCGCCGAAGACCAAGCTCTTCGCGCAAAAGATCAAGGGCATGGGTTACGACTCGGTTCTGGTGATCGCGGATAATCTCGATGAGAATGTTTTCTTGGCTTCGCGCAATTTGCCGAATGTTCTCGTTCTCGAAGTTAATGAGGCCGATCCGGTGTCCCTGATCCGTTTCCCGCAGGTGCTGATGACCAAGAGCGCCCTCGCCAAGTTTGAGGAGATTCTGGGATGAACCAACAACGTTTGATGCAAGTGTTGCTTGCGCCGCAGATCTCCGAGAAGGCGACCTTTATTGCTGATAAGCACGAGCAAGTCGTTTTTCGTGTGTTGCCGGACGCGACTAAGCCTGAAGTCAAGGCCGCGGTCGAATTAATGTTCAAGGTTTCCGTCGAGTCCGTGCAGATCGCTAACGTCAAGGGTAAGCAGAAGCGTTTTGGCCGTTTCATGGGCAGCCGCAAGAACTGGAAGAAGGCGTATGTCAGTCTGAAGCCCGGCCAGGAAATCAATTTTGTTGATGGGGAGGCTGCATAATGGCGCTCGTCAAAGTTAAGCCGACATCGCCTGGCCGTCGTGCCGTCGTCAAGGTCGTCAACCCGGATCTGCACAAAGGTGCTCCGTTTGCTGGGCTGGTTGAGCCGCAAGCCAAAAAGGCCGGTCGCAACAATAACGGCCGTATTACGACCCGCCACCAGGGTGGTGGGCATAAGCAGCACTATCGCGTCATTGATTTCAAACGCACCAAGGATGGTATTCCGGCCAAGGTTGAGCGTCTCGAATACGACCCGAACCGTACGGCTAACATTGCCCTCCTGCTCTACGCCGATGGCGAACGTCGCTATGTGATCGCCTCCAAGGGCATGGTTGTCGGCCAGCAGGTCATGAGCGGTTCCGAGGCGCCGATCAAGTCCGGGAATACCTTGCCGATCCGCAATATTCCGGTGGGCACGACAATTCACTGCATTGAGATGGTTCCTGGCAAGGGGGCGCAAATGGCCCGATCCGCAGGTGCATCCGCCCAGTTGCTGGCGCGTGAGGGTGTATATGCGCAAGTCCGCTTGCGTTCTGGTGAGATCCGCCGCGTGCACATCGAATGTCGCGCCACCGTTGGTGAGGTGGGCAATGAAGAACACAGCTTGCGCTCGATTGGTAAGGCTGGTGCCATGCGGTGGCGTGGCGTTCGTCCGACCGTCCGTGGTGTGGTCATGAACCCGGTCGATCACCCGCACGGTGGTGGTGAGGGCAGAACTTCTGCCGGTATGCACCCGGTTAGCCCGTGGGGTCTCAAGACCAAGGGTTATCGTACTCGCAGCAACAAGCGCACGAACTCGATGATCGTGCAGCGCCGTCATGAACGCTAAGGGGTAGAGAACTATGGGACGTTCCATTAAAAAGGGCCCGTTTGTCGATGCCCATTTGATCAAAAAAGTCGAGACCGTGCGCGCAACAAGCGACAAGCGCCCGATCAAGACATGGTCGCGCCGTTCGACGGTGTTGCCGGATTTTGTCGGCCTGACCATCGCCGTGCATAACGGCAAGCAGCATATTCCGGTGTATGTCACTGAAAATATGGTCGGGCATAAGCTCGGCGAATTTTCCCTGACCCGCACCTTCAAGGGGCATACCGCCGGCAAGAAGGCGAAGAAGTAAAGGAATGGATATGGAAACTCGTGCTATTTTGCGCGGCGTTCGGCTCTCCGACCAGAAAGGTCGCCTGGTAGCCGACCAGATCCGCGGACTGCCGGTCGATAAAGCGCTCAATATTCTGGCGATCAGCCCGAAAAAAGGTGCCGGGATTATCAAGAAGGTGCTTGAATCGGCGATTGCGAATGCCGAACACAACGATGGGGCCGATATCGACGAACTGAAGGTTAAAACCATCTACGTCGAAAAAGGCATGGTGCTCAAGCGCTTTACTGCGCGGGCCAAGGGGCGTGGCAATCGGATCGTCAAACCGACTTGTCATATTTACCTGACCGTCGGAAACTGAGGACATACAATGGGACAGAAGATTCATCCGACTGGTTTTCGTCTTGCCGTCACGCGTGACTGGTCGTCGCGGTGGTATGCCGACAGCAAGAATTTCGCAGGCATGCTTAATGAGGATGTTCAGGTTCGTGATTTCCTGAAAGCGAAACTCAAGCATGCTTCGGTTGGCCGTGTGCTGATCGAGCGTCCGGCTAAGAACGCACGCGTCACAGTCTTTTCCGCGCGCCCCGGGGTTGTTATCGGTAAGAAGGGTGAGGAAATTGACCACCTTCGTAGTGCGCTGCAGAAAATTATGGGCGTGCCCGTGCATGTCAGCATCGAAGAGATTCGCAAGCCCGAGCTTGATGCTCAGTTGATTGCCGATTCGATTACTCAGCAGCTGGAAAAGCGCATCATGTTCCGTCGGGCCATGAAGCGAGCCATGCAAAATGCCATGCGCCTTGGCGCGCAAGGCATCAAGATTATGAGCTCCGGCCGCCTGAACGGTGCCGAAATTGCCCGTCGGGAGTGGTATCGCGAGGGGCGTGTGCCTCTGCATACCCTTCGTGCAGATATCGATTATGCAACCTCCGAAGCGATGACGACCTACGGTGTCATCGGCGTCAAGGTCTGGGTGTTCAAGGGCGAAATCTTGAACCGTAACGAACAGCCTGTGGCGGCGCCTGAGACGCCTGCCGATGAGCCTGTGCGTAAGCCGCGCCGTGTGGCCAAGCCAGCGGCTGAGGGTGAGAAGCCAGCCGCTCGTCGCACGGTCAAGGCCAAAGCTGAGGATGCTGTGAATACAGAAGCTGCTGCGCCTGAAGCCAAGGCGCCGGCAAAACGAGTAAGAAAGGCAGGAACGACTGATGTTGCAGCCAGCTAGAAGAAAATATCGCAAAGAGCAGAAGGGCCGTAACACTGGCCTCGCGACGCGTGGCGCCAAAGTCAGCTTTGGTGATTTTGGACTCAAGGCTACCGGCCGTGGGCGTCTGACGGGTCGTCAGATCGAAGCTGCTCGTCGTGCGATGACGCGTCATATCAAGCGCGGTGGCCGTATCTGGATCCGAGTGTTTCCGGACAAACCCATCTCCAAGAAACCGGCTGAAGTCCGGATGGGTAACGGAAAAGGTAATCCTGAGTATTACGTTGCAGAGATCCAGCCGGGTAAGGTCCTTTACGAGATGGACGGCGTCGCCGAGACGTTGGCGCGCGAGGCGTTTACGCTTGCAGCCGCCAAGCTGCCGATCCCGACGACTTTTGTTACGCGCATGGTGGGTTAGTCATGAATGCCAAAGAACTCAGAGCTAAGAGTGTAGATGAGCTCAATAAGGAACTGCTAGATCTGCTGAAGGCGCAGTTTGGCCTGCGCATGCAGCTGGCTACCCAGCAACTCAGCAATCTCAGCCAGATCGGCAAGGTGCGTCGGGACATCGCCCGGGTTCGCACCATTCTTCGTGAAAAGGCGGTAAATCAATGAGCGAAACGACTAACATGCGGACGCTGATCGGTCGTGTGGTAAGCGACAAGATGGATAAGACGGTGACGGTGCTAGTCGAGCGCCGTGTCAAGCACCCAATCTACAATAAGATCATTGTGCGCTCGAAGAAATACCACGCCCACAATGAGGATAATTCAGCCCAATCCGGAGATTTGGTTGAAATTCAAGAAAGCCGGCCGGTTTCAAAAACCAAGGCTTGGGTTGTTACCAAAATGCTTGAAAAGGCAGTGGCAATTTAATCTTGCTTTTCTAGCGTAGCAAGGTATAATTCTCCGTTTTTAGCGCCCGGCGGCAGGTCGAGCCGGGTAGTTTTCCCGTACGGGATCCAAGACTGACCGCTGTGGCGGGATAAGTTGGAGAGATAGATGATTCAGATGCAGACGGTTCTGGATGTCGCCGATAACTCTGGCGCGCGTTCAGTGATGTGTATCAAGGTGCTGGGCGGCTCTAAGCGTCGCTATGCCAGCGTTGGCGATATCATCAAGGTAAGTGTGAAGGACGCTGCGCCGCGTACCCGTGTCAAGAAGGGTGATGTGTACAGCGCCGTTGTCGTACGTACGGCCAAGGGGGTTCGTCGTCAGGACGGGTCGCTGGTTAGGTTTGATGGCAATGCGGCGGTGCTCCTCAATAACAAGCTGGAGCCAATTGGCACCCGTATCTTTGGGCCGGTCACCCGCGAATTGCGTGGTGAGCGTTTCATGAAGATCGTGTCCCTGGCGCCTGAAGTGCTGTAAGGAGGCGGTCATGGAAAAGATTCGCAAAGGCGATGAGGTTGTGGTTATTGCCGGCAAAGATAAGGGCAAGCGCGGCAATGTTGTGAGTCGCGCCGGGGTTGAGCATGTGGTTGTTGGCGGAGTGAATAGCGTCAAGAAGCATGTAAAGCCGAATCCGGTTAAGGGGGTGGTTGGTGGTGTGGTCGATAAAGACATGCCTATCCATATCTCGAATGTTTCGCTTTTTAACCCGGTGACAAAAAAGGCGGATCGCGTCGGCTTCAAATTGCTTGAAGACGGCACGAAGGTCCGTTACTTCAAGTCGAATGGCGAGTTGGTGGGGGCGTAAGGAGCGATCATGGCGCGTTTGTTTGATTATTACAAAAACACGGTGGTGTCGGAATTGACAGCTAAGTTCGGCTTTAAGTCGAACATGGAGGTTCCGCGCATCACTAAAATTACGCTCAATATGGGTGTTGGCGAGGCGGTGGCCGATAAGAAAGTGTTGGAAAACGCCGTGGCCGACATGACCAAGATTGCCGGGCAAAAACCGGTTGTCACTAAGGCTCGCAAGTCGATTGCTGGCTTCAAGATTCGTGACGGTTATCCGATCGGTTGTATGGTGACGTTGCGCGGTCCGCGTATGTTCGAATTTCTTGATCGTCTCGTTTCTGTTGCGTTGCCGCGGGTGCGCGATTTCCGTGGTATTTCCGGAAAAGGCTTTGATGGTCGTGGTAACTACAATATGGGTGTCAAGGAACAGATCATCTTCCCGGAAATCGAGTACGACAAGATTGATGCGTTGCGTGGCATGAACATTAGCGTGATCACCACCGCCAAGACAGACGACGAAGCGCGTGCGTTGCTTGGCGCGTTCAAATTCCCGTTTAAGAACTGAGGCGAAAATGGCGAAACTTGCATTGATCAACCGCAATGAAAAGCGGCGCAAGATGGTCGAGAAATATGCCGGAAAGCGTGCAAAATTGCTGGCAATCATTAATGACGTTAGCCGTTCGGAAGAGGATCGCGACGCTGCCCGTTTGAAATTCCAGGCGCTTCCGCGTAACTCTAGCCCGGTTCGTTTGCGTAGCCGCTGTCAGTTGACTGGTCGCCCTCGTGGTGTATTCCGTAAATTCGGGTTGGGTCGCAGCAAGTTGCGTGATTTTGTTATGCGCGGCGAAGTCCCTGGTATGACCAAGGCCAGCTGGTAAGCAGGAGAAAACGATATGAGTATGAGCGATCCGATCAGCGATATGCTGACACGCATCCGCAATGCGCAGATGGCAAGTAAGGCGAGTGTCGCCATGCCGTCGTCCAAGGTTAAGGTGGCGATTGCGAAGGTGCTGAAGGAAGAGGGATATGTCGAGGATTTTGCCATTCGTGAGTTGGATGGCAAGCAGACGCTTGAAATTGGTCTCAAGTATTACGGTGGCCAGCCGGTCATCGAGCGAATTGACCGCGTTTCAAGGCCCGGACTGCGAGTCTATAAAGGCGTCAACGACATTCCGCGAGTGATGAATGGCCTTGGTGTGGCGATTGTGTCTACGCCCAAGGGTGTGATGACCGACCGCAAGGCACGCGCCAGCAACATCGGCGGCGAAGTCCTTTGCGTCGTCGCGTAAGGGGTAACTATGTCCCGTGTAGCTAAAAATCCAATTGCCTTGCCGCAGGGGGTTGATGTAACCCTGAGCAAGGAAGTGATCTCCGTAAAGGGGCCTCTGGGAGCGATAAGCTTCTTGTCAAACCCGGCGGTAACGGTTGAAAAGGTTGATTCGACTTTGGTTTGCAAACCGGTTGAAGGTGTCGAAAATTCACATGCGCTTTCCGGAACGGTTCGGGCAATTGTTGCCAATATGGTAACGGGTGTCAGCAAAGGGTTTGAACGCAAGCTCAACTTGGTCGGCGTCGGTTATCGTGCTCAAGCTCAAGGCGATGCGCTCAATCTGACATTGGGGTTCTCGCACCCGGTTGTGCACAAGATGCCGGCTGGAATCAAATGCGAAACACCGTCCCAGACCGAGATCGTAATTAAGGGTGTGGACAAGCAACAGGTTGGACAGGTCGCGGCTGAAATCCGCGCCTACCGTAAGCCTGAGCCCTATAAGGGCAAAGGGGTGCGTTATTCCGACGAAGTCATTGTCCTCAAGGAAACCAAGAAGAAGTAAAGGTGCATAAATGATTGACAAGAAGAAGGCGCGGTTGCGCAGAGCCCGCAAAACCCGGCTCAAAATTGCCGAACTGAAGTCAGTGCGCTTGTCGGTGCATCGCACGAACTGCCATATCTATGCCCAGGTATTTTCTTCCTGTGGTTCAAAGGTGTTGGCGGCTGCTTCTTCTCTGGAGCCGGAAGTGCGTAAGGAACTGGGCAACGGCGGCAATGTGGGCGCAGCAACCGCGATCGGTAAATTGATTGCGGAGCGTGCTAAGAAGGCCGGAATTGAGCAGGTCGCGTTCGATCGCGGCGGCTTTCAGTATCACGGGCGTGTCAAAGCGCTGGCAGATGCCGCGCGTGAAGCCGGCCTCAAGTTCTGATCGGCCCGGAAAAGGATCGGAGTAAGTAATGGCAAAACCGCAAAGCAAAAAACAGCAGCAAACCGAGAAGCCTGATGACGGCATGCGCGAGAAAATGATCTCGATCAACCGCGTCACCAAGGTTGTGAAGGGCGGCCGAATCCTCGGCTTCGCTGCACTCACCGTCGTTGGTGATGGAGACGGTCGTATCGGTATGGGGAAGGGTAAGTCCCGCGAAGTTCCTGTTGCCGTACAAAAGGCCATGGAAGAAGCGCGCCGCAAGTTGACAAAGATTAATCTCAAGAACGGCACGGTTCACCATACGGTGATTGGTCGTCATGGTGCTTCGACCGTCATGATTCAACCGGCGCCCGAGGGCACCGGAATCATCGCCGGTGGTGCTATGCGCGCAGTGTTCGATGTGATGGGGGTGACCAATATCGTGTGCAAATCACACGGTTCGAATAATCCTTATAACATCGTTCGTGCGACCATCAACGGCTTGATGCAGGTGACTACGCCGTCAATCATTGCCGCCAAGCGTGGCAAGACTGTCGAAGAAATTCTGTGGTAAGCCATGGCAGACAAGAAAGTTAAAGTCACGCTCGTCAAGAGCCTGATCGGAACCAAGCAGTCGCATCGTGCGACAGTGCGTGGGCTAGGTCTGCGCCGTCTGAATAGCAGTTCTGTGCTTGAAGACACGCCGGCTGTGCGCGGAATGATTAACAAGGTTTCCTACCTTCTCAAGTGGGAGAGCTAAGATGAAGCTCAATACAATTCAACCTGCCGAGGGCGCAACTCACGCCAAGCGTCGTGTTGGTCGCGGTATCGGTTCCGGGCTGGGCAAAACCTGTGGACGTGGTCATAAAGGTCAGAAATCACGTGCCGGCGGTTTTCATAAAGTCGGTTTCGAGGGCGGTCAGATGCCGTTGCAACGTCGTTTGCCGAAGCGTGGCTTTGTGTCGATGACCAATGCCCGGAACGTCGAAGTTCGTCTTTCTGAAATCAACGACCTGCCTGTCGATGAAATCGATATGCTGACTTTGATGAAAGCCAATCTAATTTCTCAGCATGCCCTTTCGGCCAAGGTCATTCTTTCCAGCGAAATTACCCGCAAGGTGGTTCTCAAGGGCGTTGGCGCGACCAAAGGCGCCAAGGCGGCAATTGAAGCCGCAGGTGGCAGTGTTTCGGAACAATAATCGGGCACGGTGAAGCTTCTTGGCTACTAGTTCAACTCAGGTAATTAAGGGTGGTAAATACGGCGATCTGAAGCGCCGTATTTTCTTCCTCATTGGTGCTTTGGTCGTATACCGAATCGGTGCCCATATCCCCGTGCCGGGTATTGATCCGCACGTTCTGAGTGAATTGTTCAGCAAGCAGCAAGGCGGAATCCTCGGCATGTTCAACATGTTTTCGGGTGGTGCCTTGTCTCGCTTCACCATTTTCGCGCTCGGAATCATGCCGTACATTTCTTCGTCGATCATCATGCAACTGATGTCGCATGCCAGTCCTCAACTTGAGGCGCTGAAGAAAGAGGGAGAGGCTGGGCGTCGTAAAATTACGCAATACACTCGTTACGGTACTGTAGCGCTGGCCCTGTTTCAGGGGATTGGTATCGCAATCGCTGTCGAAGCACAGCCGAACTTAGTTCCAGAGCCGGGGTTAATGTTCCGCTTTGTAACTGTCACGACGCTGTTGACGGGAACGATGTTCCTGATGTGGTTGGGCGAGCAGATTACCGAGCGCGGTTTGGGGAATGGTATCTCAATTATCATCTTTTCAGGTATCGCTGCGGGCTTGCCCAATGCAATCGGAGGTTCCCTGGAGTTGATCCGTACTGGTGCCATGCATCCGCTGTCTGGATTGTTCATTGTCCTGTTGGTTGTTTTGGTCACCGCTTTCGTGGTTTTTGTCGAGCGCGGCCAGCGCAAGATTCTGGTCAACTATGCCAAGCGCCAGGTTGGCAACAAGATTTATGGTGGTCAAAGTTCCCACCTGCCGCTAAAGCTCAATATGGCGGGAGTCATTCCTCCAATTTTTGCCTCATCGATTATCCTCTTTCCCGCAACCGTCGCTGGAATGTTCGGGTCGAATGAATCGCTTTATTGGCTGCGTGACATCGCCGGTGCATTGTCGCCTGGACAGCCGATCTACGTCATGCTTTATGCTGCCGCGATTGTTTTCTTCTGTTTCTTCTATACGGCGCTCGTTTTCAATTCAAAAGAGACGGCAGATAACCTGAAAAAAAGCGGAGCTTTTGTGCCAGGTATTCGTCCGGGCGATCAGACCGCGCGGTACATCGACAAAATCTTGATGCGCCTGACACTGGTTGGTGCGGCATACATCACGATTGTCTGCTTGCTGCCCGAGTTTCTTATCCTGAAGTGGAACGTTCCGTTCTATTTCGGTGGAACTTCTTTGCTGATCATCGTCGTGGTCACCATGGATTTCATGAATCAGGTGCAGGCTTACATCATGTCTCACCAATACGAAGGCCTGTTGAAGAAAGCAAACTTCAAGGGCACAGGAATGCTGACCAAATAAGATGGCCAAGGAAGATTTGATTGAAATGCAGGGAGAGGTCGTCGAAACCCTTCCCAATGCAACCTTCAGGGTTAAATTAGAAAATGGGCATGTGGTGCTCGGTTTCATCTCCGGAAAGATGCGTATGCACTATATCCGCATTCTCCCCGGCGATAAAGTGACGGTTCAGCTGACACCCTACGACCTGAGTCGGGCTCGGATTGTATTTCGCGCCAAATAAAGAATCTCGAATCTCTACGCAGTTGATGTAATCAGGCTCAAGGCTGGCTGCGCCCGAAGCCTAAAATTTAGGAGTTAATTATGAAAGTTCTGGCATCTGTCAAACGCATCTGCCGCAACTGCAAGGTTATACGACGCCACGGTATTGTGCGCGTGATCTGTACGGATCCGCGTCATAAACAGCGTCAGGGTTGATCGATTGGGCTCAAACATTGAGTCATCAATCGGTTGAAAATATAATTGTAAGTTTCGCATATTTGGGGTGAATCGATGGCCCGCATCGCAGGGGTAAATATTCCCAACCACCAACATGCCGAGATCGCGCTAACCGCGATTTATGGTATTGGTCGCAGCCGTGCACAAAAAATTTGTGATGCTGCTGGTATTGTTCGTTCGACAAAAATGAAAGACCTCACGGAAGCCGAAATGGATCGCTTGCGCGATCAGGTCGGTAAATACATCGTCGAGGGTGATTTGCGTCGTGAAGTTACGATGAGCATCAAGCGCTTGATGGATCTTGGTTGCTATCTTGGTCTACGTCATCGTAAGGGCTTGCCTTGTCGCGGCCAGCGTACCCGGACCAATGCGCGTACTCGCAAGGGACCGCGCAAAGCCATTGTCGGCAAGAAATAAGAGGACCTGAACATGGCCAAGACTGCAACGAAAGTTCGCAAGAAAGTAAAGAAAAACGTGGCTGAGGGCATTGCCCATATCCACGCGTCCTTCAATAACACCATTATCACGATTACCGACCGTCAGGGAAATGCTCTGTCCTGGGCAACTTCCGGCGGGGCGGGTTTCAAAGGCTCGCGTAAGAGCACCCCATTCGCAGCCCAAGTCGCAGCAGAAGCTGCTGGCAAAATGGCTCAGGAATGTGGTGTCAAGAACCTTGAAGTTCGCATCAAGGGGCCAGGACCGGGCCGTGAATCCTCTGCGCGTGCGCTTAATGCACTCGGCATGAAGATCACCGCGATCACCGATGTGACGCCGATCCCTCACAATGGCTGCCGCCCGCCCAAGAAGCGTCGGATTTAAGGAGAATATAAGTGGCTCGTAATCTCGATCCGAAGTGCCGTCAGTGCCGCCGTGAAGGCGAAAAGCTGTTCCTCAAGGGTGAAAAGTGTTACACCGACAAATGTGCTATCGAGCGTCGCTCGTATGCACCGGGTCAGCATGGTCAGAAATCTGGCGCTCGCTTGTCCGACTATGGCGTGCATCTGCGTGAGAAACAAAAGATTCGTCGTATTTACGGCGTGCTCGAAGGTCAGTTCCGTAAGGTTTACAAAGAAGCCGACCGCCGCAAGGGCGTGACCGGTGAGAACCTCCTGCAACTGCTCGAGTCCCGGCTTGATACTGTTGTTCATCGCATGGGTTTCGCCGCATCGCGCGCCGAATCACGCCAGGTTGTCCGCCATAATGCGGTTCTGGTCAATGGACGCCGTGTGAATATTCCTTCCTACCAAGTTCGTCCAGGCGATGTCATCGAAGTCGCCGAGAAAGCCAAGGGGCAATTGCGCATCAAAGCTGCTTTTGCCGCGGCCGAATCGCGTGGGTTCCCTGAGTGGGTCGAAGTTGACACCAAGGAAGCCAAGGGAACATTCAAGGCACGTCCGGAGCGTAGCGAATTGCCGTCGACGATCAACGAAAGTCTCGTCATCGAGTTGTACTCGAAATAATTGCGGCACCGCATGACTGAACAGGCAAAGGATAAGACATGCTAAGCAGTGGACTATTGAAACCACGCATCTTCGACGTACAAAGTTTGTCGCCAGTGCATGCCCGTGTTGTCATGGAACCCTTTGAGCGGGGTTACGGGCACACGCTTGGCAACGCGCTTCGCCGAATTCTTCTTTCGTCGATGCCCGGCTTTGCGCCTACCGAAGTGAGTATTGACGGTGTTCTGCACGAGTACTCGTCGATCGACGGCGTGCAGGAAGATGTTGTCGACATTCTTTTGAATCTCAAAGGCGTGGTTTTCAAACTTCACAATCGTGAAGAAGCCGTGCTTCAGCTTTCGAAAGAAGGCGAGGGTGTTGTTCGTGCTGGCGATATCGTCACCTCGCACGATGTCGAAATTATCAACCCCGACCATGTGATCGCTCATCTCTCCGCTGGCGGAAAACTTGCCATGGAACTCAAGGTGGAGAAGAATCGCGGCTATATTCCGGGAAACCTTCGCCAACTGGCGGACGGCGGTAAGAGTATTGGCAAGCTTGTTCTCGATGCTTCCTTCAGCCCGGTCCGACGCGTCAGCTACTACGTTGAGAGTGCTCGCGTCGAGCAGCGCACAGATCTTGATAAGCTCGTTATGGAAATTGAGACCAACGGTGTTATCGAACCCGAGGAGTCGATCCGTACCGCGGCGCGCATCTTGATGGAACAGTTGTCTGTGTTTGCAGATCTTGAAGGCACTGCCTTGCCGATCGAGCATCAGAAGACGGTACAGGTTGATCCGTTGCTCCTGCGTCCGGTTGATGATCTTGAACTGACCGTGCGCTCGGCCAACTGTCTGAAAGCCGAAAACATTTATTACATCGGCGATCTGATCCAACGTACCGAGAACGAGTTGTTCAAGACGCCGAATCTGGGTCGCAAGTCACTTAATGAAATCAAGGAAGTTCTGGCCGCTCGCGGTTTGACGCTGGGCATGAAGCTGGAAAACTGGCCTCCCGCCGGTCTTGAGAAATAAGCCGGTCGGTCAAGAATAGGAAGGAATAGAAATGCGTCACCGTTTGGGACTTCGGAAACTTAATCGCACCAGCTCGCACCGTCTGGCCATGCTGCGTAACATGATGGTTTCCCTGCTACGCCACGAGACCATCAAGACGACCTTGCCGAAAGCCAAGGAACTGCGTCGTGTGGTCGAGCCGATCATCACTCTTGGCAAGAAGCCGAGCTTGGCTAATCGCCGCCTGGCGTTTGATCGCCTGCGCGATCGTGAGATGGTGGTCAAGCTGTTCGACGAAATCGGCCCGCGTTTTGCGACGCGCAATGGTGGTTATTTGCGCATCCTGAAATGCGGCTTCCGCGTTGGAGATAATGCGCCGATGGCACTCGTCGCCCTGCTCGACCAGCCTGAAGTTGCTGAAGCCGTCGAAGAGGAAAAGGCCGCTTAGTCGGTAAGTCGGTTGCTGAGAAAAAGCCAGGGCAAGTCCTGGCTTTTTCTTTTATAGCTCAGGTATTCTCCTGCAACTTGGCAGCTAGCTCTTCCTGTTGTTGCAAGGACCACATCTGAGCGTAGCGGCCGTTTTCGGCCAATAGTTCGGTGTGCGTCCCGCGTTCTACGATTTGCCCTTGTTCCATGACTAAAATTCTGTCTGCGTTCATGATCGTTGACAGGCGGTGGGCGATCATCAAGGTCGTGCGTCCGCGGGCGGCGTTCTCGAGACTGTCCTGGATGGCCTTTTCGGTTCTTGAATCCAGGGAAGACGTGGCTTCGTCGAAGATCAACAGTTTTGGATTCTTGAGCAAGGCGCGGGCGATGGCAACGCGCTGCTTTTCACCGCCGGAAAGTTTCAGCCCTCGTTCTCCGACGCGAGTCTCATACCCCTCAGGTAAACGGTCAATAAAGTCAGTTAATTGAGCGGCACGGCCTGCTGCAACAACCTCATCCTGGTTGGCGTCGGTTCGCCCATAGAGAATGTTGAAGTAAATGCTGTCATTGAATAGTACGCTGTCCTGAGGAACGATAGTAATCGCGGAGCGCAGGCTGTGTTGTTTCAACTTGCGCAAATCGTGCCCGTTGATACTGATTCGACCGGAATTGACGTCATAGAAGCGATATAGCAGACGAGCCAAGGTTGATTTCCCGGAGCCTGACTCGTCAACGACGGCGACTGTTTTGCCAGCAGGTATTTCGAATTCAATGTCGTGGAGAATTTGACGGCTCGCGTCGTAGGCGAAGTTGACCGACTCGAAACGAACGCTCAGCACCTCATCATCAAGATGGAGAGCATTTGAGGCGTCGGAAATTTCGCGATGAATGACCAGCAGATCAAACATGCGTTCGATGTCAGCAAATGATTGGCGAAGTTCGCGGTAAACGACACCAAGGAAATTCAGGGGCATGTAAAGTTGAATCAGGAAGGCGTTGACGAGGACCAAGTCGCCAATGGACATGCGACCGTCAACAACACCTTGCGCTGCACGCCACATCATCGTACAGACCGCAAAAGCTATGATGGCTTGTTGACCGAGGTTCAGGAAGGAAAGTGAAATCTGGCTGCGGGTGGCAGCTTCCTCCCAACCGCGCATGGCATTATCGTAACGCTGCGCTTCATAGTCTTCGTTGTTGAAATATTTGACGGTTTCGTAGTTGAGCAGACTATCGATGGCGCGGGAGTTAGCCATGGAGTCGGTCTCATTCAGTCGGCGGCGAAGCCCGATTCGCCAATTGCTAACCTTAACCGTAAATAAAATGTACGCGCTCAATGAAAGCAGGATGATGATGACAAATCCGGAATCATATTTGATGAAAAGGATGCCGAGAACCAAAGAGAATTCGACCAGAGTGGGAAGAATGGAATATAAGGTGTAACTGATCAGGCTTGAAATTGCCCGGCTCCCGCGCTCGATATCGCGGGATAGTCCGCCTGTTTGTCGCTCTAGGTGAAAGCGCAGTGAGAGGTCGTGCAGGTGCCGGAAAACTTGTAGTGAAATGCGGCGAACCGCCTGTTGGGTGACGCGTGCGAAGAGAATTTCCCGAAGTTCGGTGAACAGCGAGTTGGAAAAGCGCAAAGCACCATACAGGACGAGCAGTATAACGGGCAGAGAGAGCGCCATATGTTCACTGCCAAGCCTGTCGATCATGTCCTTGAATACCAGCGGAACGGAGACGTTGGCCAATTTGGCGGCAACGAGGCAGGACAGTGCCAGTAGAACACGCCATTTGTAATGGCAGATATAGGGCAGGAGATTTTTGAGCGTTAGAGCGACATGGGAATCGCCTGGCGGGCGTTCAGCCGGTAGGGGGTAAATCGAGCTGTTTCGCGAATGGCGGATCATGCGTGAGGTGGGCTCTGCAGACTGTACTCTTTCGAGAAGGTTGAAGATTGTGTGTTTTGGGACGTCATAGAACCAAACAACCGTTTGAACCTATGATGGGTCGTCGGCCATTTAGAAAGCACGACGTCAGATGACACATGCCAGACAATAAACCGAATTGCGATACGCGTGAACGGATTCTTGATTGCTGCTGAATGGCAGTCATGCCCAAAACGACGTTGTGGCGGAAAATCTTATCGATTCTGGCGGAATCTTTCCTTGTGCACTTGATGCAGGAAGCCATACGGGCAGTCGACGAAGGCTTAGCACCGGAAATTGTGGATGAGGCGATGCGGGCATTTCGGAATGCCGATGGGGCCGATCAAATTGATCGACAGGGTTGGGGTGGATGTACCATGGATGCCGCAAGAAAATTGTCTCGTCGAACATTACAATGCCAACCAGTTTGGCGAGTAGAGGGGGCGGTGGGCACGTAGACGGCAGAACCGTCAAAGTGACGGCCGGCCTGCTGCCGGTCGGTTTCGG
Organism: uncultured Propionivibrio sp.; assembly: GCA_964575415.1. Classification (GTDB taxonomy): domain Bacteria; phylum Pseudomonadota; class Gammaproteobacteria; order Burkholderiales; family Rhodocyclaceae; genus Propionivibrio. Next base: position 26,194 of record CAZNQL010000021.1, on the reverse strand, counting down.
CCAGCGCGTGATCCGTTGTTGCTTGAACGGACACGGCAACTCGCGAAGAAGAGGGTGTCGCCGACGCGGATCTTGCCGATGCCAGCGTGATTCTCGGGACCGGTTTCGCGCCGTTTACTGGCGGCCCGCTGAATTATCTGAAGCAAAAAGGTGAAAAGAAATCGTGAGCATACCTTGCGCGAAAAGGGTATGAACCGGCTGATGCAATTGTTGCAATAAACCAACAGGGGCGGTTCTGCATGCTGTTGCATCAAAAACAATGCTGCTGATTTGCGCTGCAGCGATTAGAATCATGGCGTTTGTCTTGAAAGAGCGCAGTTTTTTTGCGCCCAAAAAATTATCAAGACCTCTTCAGGAGAATGTATGAAACGAATAGCTTCGTTGAAGATGATTCCGGCAATGCTGCTGGTTGTTTTTTCCGGTGCGGCCAGTGCCTCCGGTTTCCAGTTGATGGAGCAGAACGCCAGTGGCATCGGTAACGCCTACGCCGGTTCGGCGGCAGTGGCTGAAAACGCCAGCACGGTTTACTTCAACCCGGCCGGTATGACGCAACTGCAGGACCGGGAGGTTTCGCTTGGCGTTTCCGCCGTAAATCCCAGTTTTAAATTCAACGACAAAGGTTCCAAGGTCGGCTCTTTGGGGACTTCTGGGGAAGGTGGCGACGCTGGTGGGTGGTCGGTTCTTCCGAATGGCTATGCGTCCTGGGCCTTGACCAAGGATGTCTATGCCGGTATCGGCATCAGCTCGCCTTTCGGATTGAAGACCGAGTACGACGATTACTGGGTCGGCGCGGCGCAGGCGCGCTCGTTCGAAATCAAGACGGTTAATATCAATCCCTCGCTGGCTTGGCGGGTTAACGACAAATGGTCGCTGGGCGCAGGTTTGAACTGGCAACGCCTGGAGGCGACCTACAAGCGCTTGGCTTCAACGGGAGCCGCATCCGTGAAAATGACGTTGGACGATGACACTTGGGGTTGGAACGTTGGCGCCCTCTACACCGTTTCGTCGTCGACCAAGCTTGGCTTTTCCTATCGTTCTGCGATCAAGCACGAGACGGAAGGCCAGACGGATTCGAATGGGGTCAAAGCCAACAATACCAAGGCGACGTTGAAGTTGCCGGATACGGCCATCATCAGCGTCGCGCAGCAACTGTCCGACCGGTGGCAGATGCTTGGCGACCTGTCCTGGACGGGGTGGAGCTCGATTCCGCGAGTGAATATCATCAATGCCGATACCGGGGCAGTGAGTCAGGTCCTGGAGACGGACTTCCGCAACACTTGGCGTATCGCCCTCGGCGCCAACTACAAATACAACGACGCCTGGAAATTCAAATACGGGATCGCCTACGACCAGACGCCGGTCAAGCGCGCCGAAAATCGCTTGGTGTCGCTGCCGGACAACGACCGCGTGTGGTTCTCGTTCGGCGCGCAATGGACGCCGAACAAGGCTTCACGTGTCGACCTTGGCGTGAGTTACATCCACGTGCGCGACAGCAAGATCGACAACGACCAGACGTCAAATACGCGCGGCCGGGTTACTGGCGAATACAGCGGCGATATCTGGGTGCTTGGGGCACAGTATTCCCTGGCCTTCTAAATTGGTTTCAACTTTCGAAAACGCCCCGATCACGGGGCGTTTTCGTTTGAGGCAGGGAAAGTCAGACAGAGGGAAAGCGTGAATAATTTCTTCATACGCAAGGCGGCCGTGCTGGGGACTGGCGTGATGGGAAGGCAAATTGCCGCGCTTTTGGCCAACGCCGGCATTCGGGTTGTTTTTTTCGGGAGAGCGGTAGAAGGCGGCGATCCGCACGCCAAGGCGAAACAGGCCATCGACGGTTTGTGTTGGCAGAAGCCGTCCCCGCTGACGCTTCCCGAGCGGGTGGATCATATCGAGGCGGCAAATTATGACCATGATCTTGCCATGCTTGAAGATTGTGACTTGATCGTCGAGAGCATCGTCGAGACGTTGGAGGCGAAGGCGAGCTTGCTGCGTGAAATCTCTCCCCGCATTCCCGAGCATGCGGTTGTTGCCACCAATACCTCCGGGTTGTCGATCAGTCGTCTCGCGCAATGTCTGCCCGAGGCGGTGCGGTCGCGATTCTGTGGCCTCCATTTTTTCAATCCGCCACACCTCCTGCCTCTGGTCGAGTTGATCGCGGCGCAGACGACGGCTCCGGTATGGCTCGACCGGCTCGAATCCTGGCTCGTGACGCGCTTGGGAAAAGGTGTGGTGCGCGCCAGCGACACGCCCAATTTCATTGGCAACCGGATCGGATTCTTTTCGTTGCTGGCCGTCATGCGCCGTGCGCAGGATTTTGGACTGGGCTTCGACGAAGCCGATGCGCTCACCGGCACGATCATCGGTCGTGCCAAGAGCGCCACTTTCCGCACGGCCGATATTGTTGGTCTGGATACGACGGCGCACGTCATCGAAACGATGCGCGATAGCCTGCCCGACGATCCGTGGCATGTCCTTTACGCCGTGCCGCAGTGGATGTCGGCGCTCATCGAAAAGGGGGCGCTCGGGCAGAAAGCCGGGGGCGGCATTTACCGCAAGGAAGGCAAGACAATCCGGGTACTGGATGCCGTCACTGGCGAGTACCACGAAGCGACCGGCGCAATTGCTCCCGAGATCGTGGCGATTCTGAAAGCCGAGGATGCGGCGAAGCGATTTGCTCAACTACGTGAGAGTACGCATCCGCAGGCGCAATTCCTGTGGGCGGTGTTCCGCGATCTCTTTCACTACGTTGCCTGTCACCTCGGCGAAATCGCCGATACCGCCCGCGACGTCGATTTCGCCATGCGTTGGGGATTCGGCTGGGCGCAGGGGCCATTCGAAACCTGGCAGGCTGCTGGCTGGCACGGCATTGCCGAGGCCGTGCGAGAGGATGTCAAGGCGGGGCGGTCGCTGTGTGCCGCGCCATTGCCGGAGTGGGCGTTTGCTTGCGTGGCGGTGCATGAGGCCAACGGATCATATTCGCCGCGAGCCGGTACCTTGCAGCCGCGTTCCGCCTTGCCGGTTTATCGGCGTCAGTTGTTTCCGCAGCGGGTGCTGGGAGAAGTTGCCGTTTCCGGGGAAACGCTTTGGGAGAATGGCGGCGTTCGATTCTGGCATCTGCCGCAGGTCGATTCCGGAATCGCCATCCTCAGCATCAAGACCCGCAATCACACGCTCGGGCGCGAGGTGGTCGACGGTCTGAGGGAGGCTTTGGCACGTGCCGAAGCGGGATTTGCGGGAGCCGTTCTCTGGCACGAAGCGCCGTTTTCCTACGGCGCGAATCTCAAGGAAATGATGGCGGCGGCCGACACCGGCGAGTTCGACCGAGTCGAGAGCTATATCGCTGATTTCCAGCGCGCATCGATGGCGATCAAGTATTGCCGGATTCCTGTCGTTACTGCCGTGCGCGGGATGGCTTTGGGCGGCGGTTGCGAATTCCTCATGCATGCTGCGCATCGGGTTGTGGCTTTGGACGGCGCGATCGGGTTGGTCGAGACGGCGGCCGGATTGATTCCCGCAGGGGGCGGTTGCAAGGAGTTCGCCATCCGGGCCGGACGTTTGGCCGAAGCCGCTGCGTATGACGATCCGCTGGCCTTTGTCCTGCCGGGGTTCGACCTGATCGCCGGCGCCACGGTGTCCAGAAACGCTGAGCATGCCCGCCAACTCGGATTTGTGCGAGATGGCGACTCACTGCTTTTCAATGCCGACGAATTGCTTTATGTTGCTTTGCGTCAGGCGCGTACCTTGGCGGAAAGCGCCTACTTTCCGGCGTTGCCGCCAAGCCGGATCCGGGTCGCCGGTCGTGCCGGGATCGACCGTTGCGAGGCCTTGCTTGCCGAGCGGCAGGCGCGGCGTGAGATCTCCGAATACGACCGCCATGTCGCCGGGCAGCTGGCGATGGCTTTGTGCGGTGGCGACGTTGGCGTCGGAGCGCAGGTCGATGAAACGTATCTCTTTGACCTTGAGCGCTCGCTTTTTGTTGGCTTGCTCCGCAATGAGAAGACCCAGCAACGTGTTCGACACTTGCTGGAAAAGGGCCAGCCGTTGAAGAATTAAAGCGATGAAATCGGGATCCTATTCAGGACTGCAAGGCGTCCCGGGACGGGTCTGGCATAATACCGGCCGATAAGATGAAAGCAGGGGAGCGATGGAGTTTGCCGGATTCACCGAACTGACTTGGCGCGAGGCGCTGATCGCCATCGTCGCCCTGTTGACGGTCTACGTCGTCGTCGTTTCTGTCCGAATTTGGAGACTGCGGCAACGAGAGGCATTGCGCCAGACGCGCGATTTTTTTGCCGCGCACAGGGCGGTTGCGGCCTATACCGCAGTCGAGACGCCGGAAGTAATGAAGGAGAGCGACACTTCGGAACATGCGGTGGAGAAGGATGCGCCGGCCGAAAACGAATTCCCCTGGAATGAGCCGCCAGGAGATTTGTTCTCGCAGAAACTCGAACTGCTGGAGCGAGAAATCGAGCAGTTACGCAAGGAAGTTGGCGGATTGCGCGCCGAGGTCATGGTTTTGCGTGAAACTCAGCAGCGGGAGCCGGCTGCGCAACGGGTGACCGACACGGTTTCGCCGTTGTATAGTGATTCGATGCAGATGGCGTTGAATGGGGTGGATGCCGGAACGATTTCGCAGCAATGCGGCATTTCCCGAGCCGAAGCCGAATTGGTCGTGGCTTTGGTGCGCAATAGCCAGTCGCGTTGATCGGTGCCTCCGCTTCTAAAAAGTTACAGGGGAATGAGATGATGGCAGGCCAGTCAGGGGCACAAGTGAAAAGCGAGTTATCAACTATCAAGAGCAAGCTCCTTTGGCGGATGGCGTTCGCTTTGCTGATGATTCTTGCCTTGCTCGGTGGATTGGCGCTTTTCGATCACTTCACGGCGCGAGTCGATACCGCCGCCGAACCACCCGTGTTTACCGAGCCGGTGCCGGTGGCGAAAAAAATGGTGACCCAGCCTCTGAGCCCTGCCGAACCGCCCGTTGTGCCTACAGAAGAGCCCAAGGCTCTGGTCGAACCCGAAGCAAGTACGGCGCCCACCGAGAAATCGCTGCCGCTGGAACAGCCGCCGCCCGAAGTGGCGGCGCAACCGGCGTTACCGAAAACCAGGCCAGCGCGCACGAATTCTCGGCCGTCTGTGATTCCGCACGCAACGGTCGAGTCGTCGTCTCCTGCCGAAGCCAAGCCGATCTCCGCACCGGCGGCGGCTGTTCACCAGACGGTCAAGGTGCCGCCGAATCCGCCCCGACTTTTCTCGGGATATGCGCTGCAAGCCGGCGTGTTTTCGGACCCGCATCGTGCCGAAGAACTGTATACGAGGCTGGTCGAGGCGGGCATCCCGGCGACTCTGGAGACCCGGGTGCAGGTCGGTCCCTTCAAGAGCAAGGCCGAGGCGCTTGCCGCCAAGGAAAAGATGAAGGCGCTGGGGGTCGAGGCGATGATGCTGCCCAAGCGAGGGAAGCTCTAAGGAAGGGACGAATTCTCCGCAGTTTCCTTAAGTTTGATGGCTCCCCTTCTGCAGCCGTCGGATGAAGACGCTCATTTCCTTGGCGGCCTGGAGGTCGCCGCGGGATTGAGCCACTTGCGCGCCGCGGGTAAAGGCGTCCAGGGCGCCGGTTAAATCGCCGCTTTCCTGAAGTGCTTTACCGTAGCCTTTCCAGGCTGCCGAATAGGCCGGGTCGAGATCGAGTGCGGTGCGCAAGAAAACGCAGGCCTTCGCTGCATCGCCGCATTTCAGCCATTCATTGCCAAGAGAGTAGCGAAGCAGTGCATTGTCTCGCGGTCCGCCGAGCAATTTCTCGAGATTTATGATGATTGGAGAGGTCATGCATTAACTCCTTCCTTCGTTTCGAGTCAAACCACCGGCGAATGTTCTCAGCGGTTTTCATCGATCCGGTTGCCCACCTTGTGGTTCAATTACGGTTTTCACTCGCTGAGACAAGACCATGACCAAAACGATCATTTCCACGCCGAATGCCCCGGCGGTAATCGGCACCTACTCGCAGGCGGTCAAAGTCGGCGATACGGTTTATCTGTCTGGCCAGATCGGCCTTGATCCGGCCAGCATGCAGATGGTCGATGGTATCGACGCGCAGATCGTCCGGGTCTTCGAGAATCTGAAGGCGGTGACCGAGGCGGCCGGTGGTTCGATGGCCGATGTGGTCAAGCTGAATGTCTATCTCACCGATCTGGCCAATTTTGCTAAGGTCAACGAAACGATGGCCAAGTATTTCGTTGAACCGTATCCAGCGCGCGCTGCGGTTGGTGTCGCCTCACTGCCGCGTGGCGCGCTGGTCGAAGCCGACGGCGTCATGGTGCTGACGAAGTAAGCGGTTATGGTCGGAGACGCGATCCCGGCGCCTGCCGCGCTTCGAGAGAAGCTGCGCAAGCTGGGCCTGAACCGCGTCGACGATCTCGTCCTGCATCTGCCAATCCGCTACGAGGACGAGACGGCGCTAGCGCCGATCGCCGAGGCGCTCGGCAATGTTCCGGTGCAGGTCGAAGCCAGCGTGCTCGACGTCTCCGTCCAGTTCCGTCCGCGCCACCAGCTGGTGGTCCGGGTCGGCGACGACAGCGGCGAGCTGGTGCTGCGCTTCCTCAACTTCTACGGCAGCCAGACCAAGCAACTGGAACGAGCGCGCGATGAGGCGCGTCGCTTGCGCATTTTCGGTGAAATCCGGCACGGATTTCTCGGCGCCGAGATGGTGCATCCGCGCTATCGCGTCGTGGACGAAGGCGAGGCTTTGCCGCAGGCGCTGACGCCGGTCTATCCGACGACGGCTGGCGTTTCTCAGTCGGCACTTCGCAAACTCATCCGGCCGGCGCTGGCCGGCGCCGATCTAGGCGAATTGCTCGACGCCCGCTGGTGCGCGGCGCAGGGGCTGCCGACCTTCGCCGAGGCCGTGCATCTGTTGCACTCGCCGCCGCCGGGGATTGCCGAGTTCGCCTTGCAGCAGCGCACCCACCGGGCTTGGCGGCGCATCAAGTTCGACGAACTGCTGGCGCAACAACTCTCGCTGCGCCGGGCCTATACGGCGCGACGGCAGAAAGGCGCGCCACGGCTTGTCGTCGACGGTGCACTGGGACGGCAACTGCTTGCGGCATTGCCCTTCGATCTGACCGGCGCGCAACGGCGGGTCGGAGATGAAATTGCCCACGATTTGGCGGAACCGTACCCGATGCAGCGGCTGTTGCAGGGCGACGTCGGCAGTGGCAAGACGATTGTCGCCGCACTGGCCGCTTGTCAGGCCATCGAGGCTGGCTATCAGGCGGCATTCATGGCGCCGACCGAGATTCTTGCCGAACAGCACTACCTCAAGCTGCGCGCCTGGCTGGAGCCGCTCGGCATCGAAGTCGCCTGGCTTAGCGGCAGCCAGAAGAAAGCCGCGCGAGCGGCCATGCAGTCGCAAGTGGCGTCGAGTGCTCAACTCGTTGTCGGTACCCACGCGCTGATCCAGGAGGGCGTCGATTTTGCCCGCCTCGGTTTGGCGATCATCGACGAGCAGCATCGTTTCGGTGTCGCGCAGCGGCTGGAATTGCGCAAGAAGGGCGAGAAGCACGCTATCCCGCCGCATCAGCTGATGATGTCGGCAACGCCGATTCCGCGCACGCTGGCCATGAGCTATTACGCTGATCTTGATGTGTCGGTGCTCGACGAATTGCCGCCGGGGCGGCAGCCGGTGCGCACGAAACTTGTAGCCGAGGCGCGGCGCGCGGAAGTGACCGCTCGCGTCCGCGATGCGGTTGGCGAGGGTCGGCAAGCCTACTGGGTCTGTCCGCTGATCGAGGAATCAGAGAAATTGCAACTGCAGACGGCGCTCGATACGCATGCAACCCTGTCGACGGAACTTGCCGGATTGCGCGTCGGTCTCGTGCATGGCCGTCTCAAGGCCGACGAGAAGGCGGCGACGATGGCAGCATTCGCTGGTGGCGACATCGATGTGTTGGTAGCGACGACGGTGATCGAGGTTGGCGTCGACGTGCCCAATGCCAGTCTGATGGTCATCGAGCATGCCGAGCGTTTCGGGCTTTCGCAGTTGCACCAGTTGCGTGGCCGCGTCGGGCGCGGCGCGCATGATTCGGCGTGCGTGCTGCTCTACCAGCGGCCGCTTTCGGAAACCGCCCGGGCACGGTTGAAAATCATCTACGAGAATACCGACGGCTTCGAGATTGCCCGTCAGGATCTGCATCTGCGGGGGCCCGGCGAATTTGTCGGCAGCCGCCAGTCGGGTGTGCCGCTGCTACGCTACGCTGATCTCGAACGGGACAGCGACCTGATCGAACTGGCGCGCGGCGAAGCCGAACGTCTGCTGCGTGACGATTCCGAGCGTGCCGGCAGGCATCTGCAGCGTTGGCTAGGAAGCCGGGAAGAGTTGCTGAGAAGTTGATTGGTCAGTGGTTCGAAACGAGTAAACAACTTTTAACGCAGAGGACACGGAGACACAGAGAGCACTGAGAAACTCGAAAAGTTTAGGGACTTATCCGGCAGCTAAAAATACGTAACCCGATATTCTTTCTTTGTGTTCCACCTGTCTCTCAAGGGGTTTTCCTTCCAGAATCTCAGTGTCTTCGTGTCCTCTGTGTTGGATGGGTTTTCGTTTTAAACCGAAACCTCTTCGCCGAGGCGCGGCAGGGCGACGTTCGGCCAGTTCAGCTGCGTCTTGATGGCATCGGCGAAGGCCGACGAGGCTTTGGCTTCGCCGTGAACGATGAAGGTGTGTGCCGGTGGTTTGTGAAAGCCTCGCAACCAGGCGAGCAGCGCGCTCTGGTCTGCATGCGCCGACAGACCGCCGACCGTGTAGATACGCGCCTTGACCGGCACCGGTTCGCCAAAAATTTTGACCATGCGTGCGCCGTCGACCAAGCGGCGTCCCAGGGTGCCGGCAGCCTGAAACCCGGCGATCAGGATGCTGCATTCGCTGCGCGGCAGGTTTTCGCGCAGGTGATATTTGATGCGCCCGGCTTCGCACATACCGCTGGCCGAAATGATGACGGCGCCGCTGCGGATCGCATTCAAGGCTTTGGAACGTTCGACGTCGGCGACGAACTCAAGGTGCATTTTTCCGGGGTGCGTCTGCTGCCATTCGATCAGTGCCCGGGTTTCGTCGTCGAGCAATCCGGGATGGTTGAGCGTGATCCGGGTCGCAGCATCGGCCATTGGCGAGTCGACGTAAACCTTGAGCGGCGAAATTCGCTCCCGTCGGACCAGGTCGGCCAGGAGGTAAATGATTTCCTGGGTGCGGCCGACGGCAAAGGCGGGAATGATCAGGTTGCCATGTGTGGCCTGGGTACGCTGGATGGCGGCGATGATTTCTTCTTCGGTTTCCGGCAGCGAACGGTGCTGGCGATCGCCGTAGGTCGATTCGACGAGCAGCAGGTCGGCTTCCGGAATGACCTTTTCCGGGTCGCGCAGCACCGGCCGGTTGGGCATGCCCAGGTCGCCGGAAAAAACCAGCTTGCGTGGGCGCCCTTCACCGTGGATGGTTACGTCAAGCCAGGCTGATCCCAGGATGTGTCCGGCATCGTGGTAGCGAACTTCGACGTTCGATGCCGGCCGGATCGTTTCTCCGTAGGGGGCGGGGCGCAGCAGTTTCAGCGTCGATTGCGCCTGGATGACGGTGTACAAGGGCGGTGCAATGCCGCGCTCATTTTTTCCGCGCCGGCGCCGATGGCGCAATTGCCATTCCGACTCCTTTTCCTGAATGTATGCGCTGTCCGGAAGCAGTACGGCGAGCAGATCAATGCTCGCCGGCGTGGCGTAAATTGGGCCGCGATAACCGAGCATGGCCAATCGCGGCAGCAGCCCGGAGTGGTCGATGTGCGCGTGGGTCAACAGGACGAAATCGATTTCGCGGACGTCGAAACCGAAATTCAGCGCCTTGAGATTTTTGGCGCGCGCTTCCGGTCCGCCCTGAAACATTCCGCAATCGACCAGAAAGCGGGTTTCCCCCGATTGCACTAGAGTGCACTAGAGTGCACGAACCGGTGACTTCGCCGGCCGCGCCCAAGAAGTTGATGCGCATAATTCATCCCTCCCGATTTCAGGCAGGATGAACCGGAATGGCGCCGATTGCAAGCGATGCCGCCAAGCGGATTGCGGCTTGGGTGCGTATAATCGCCAGAGCTCAGTAGAGTTGGTGTCGCGGTCTTTCGCGAACCGGACCATTCGTCGTCAGAGAGCCCCCTCGCATGCAATTGGCCAAACCCTTTCGCTATTCCTTGAGAACCCGGCTAGTTCTGGCCACCATCGTTATTTTCTTGCTGGGAATCTGGTCCTTGGCCTTTTATGTTTCGCAGCAGTTGCGCAAGAACATGGAGGGCCTCCTTGGGGAGCAGCAAAGATGGAGATGCGCCTGGAGATCCTGGAAAAAGCCGCTGCAGAGATCTCCGTTGCCATGTCAAAAGACACATCTTTGGCGCAGAAGACGCTGGAGCAACGCTGGGATCTTCAGGTCATGTTCAATGGCGGAAGCTATGTCGTCAATACTGAAGGTGCGGCGATCGCAGATTTTCCTTTGTCATCCGGGAGCCTAGGCGTCAATTACATTGATCGCGAGTACATCGCGATACCGCTCAAGACGGGGCGCACGATTGTTGGGACGCCGGTGATCGGGAAAAAAGCGCAGGCACCGGTCATCGTCATGGGAGTGCCGGTTAGAAATGCCCAGGGCCGGATCATCGGGGCCATGACCGGGGTGATCAATCTGGCCTGGCCCAATTTCTTTGACCAGGTTTTCTTGGGGCGGTACGGAAAAACCGGCGGATTTCTCATGGTGGTGCCCCAGCAGCGCCTCATCGCCGTGGCTTCCGACAAGAAGCTGACGATGGTTAAACTGCCCGAGGCTGGCATCAATAAGTTGGTTGATCGCTTCAACGAGGGCTATGAAGGAACGCAGGTTGGAATTAATCCCGAAGGCCTGAGCGTTCTTTCTTCAGCCAAAACGATGCCATCGACGGGTTGGCAAATTGCCGTCATGATGCCGACGGCTGAGGCTTTTGCACCGATACGCGATATGCAGCTGCATATGCTGCAGGCGGCGATTCTTCTGACCTTCGCCACTTGGCTGCTGATCTGGTTGATGTTGAAAAAACAATTAGCGCCCCTGCAAACCAGCGCGGAGGCGTTGGCCAGAATGGCCGGTTCGGATACGGAAATGCATCCCCTGCCGATTATTCGCTACGACGAAATCGGTGGGTTGGTCGGGAGCTTCAACCGATTGCTCGAAAGGTTCGTGCAAAGCACGGATCGGTTGAAGAAGAGTGAGACCGATCTTGCCACCACGCTGCAATCGATCGGAGAGGGGGTCATCGCCACCGACGTCAATGGACGGATCACGCGGATGAACCCGGTCGCCGAACAGTTGACCGGTTGGTCGTTCGATGAAGCACGCGGTCGTCCGTTTTATGAGGGTTTCCTCGTCATCGATCAGGAAACGCGCATGCCATTGCATGCCACCGATGACCATTATTTGACCCGGAAAGGGGTTGCGGGTCTCAGCGATCACATCGTGCTGGTGTCGCGTTCCGGCAAGGAGTTGCCCATTGCCGATAGCGCGGCGCCGATCACTTCGGCGAGCGGCGAAATTCTTGGCGTCGTCGTTGTGTTCAATGACATTTCCGAGCAGTTCCGGATGGAGCAAGCCTTACGGGAAGGCAATGAAACGTTGCGCGGCATTCTGGAAACGACGCTTGATGGTTATTGGCGCATCGATATGCAGGGGCGCTTGCTTGATCCCAATCCGGCGTATTGCCGGTTGTCCGGCTATTCGCGCGAGGAGCTGTTGCGATTGCAGGTCGCCGATCTGGATCTGGTGAAGGATGCGGACAGAATTGTTCGCCGTATCCAGATGATCAAGGCGAAGGGAAGCGACTTGTTTGAGTCGGTGCATCGTCGCAAGGACGGCTCAAGCTGGCGGGTGGAAATCAGCGCCAGCTATCATGATGCTGGCGGCGGCGAAATGTTCCTTTTCATCCGCGACATCAGCGAACGCAAGCAGTTCGAGGAAAAGATCATGCTGGCGGCGAGCGTTTTTTCCTTTGCTCGTGAGGCCATCATGATCACCGACACGAGCGGGACGATCATCGAGGTCAATGAATCGTTCTGCCGTATTACCGGCTACGGTTACGAAGAAGTGATCGGCAAGACCCCGCGGCTGCTCAACTCCGGTGTCCAGGGCGCGGAGTTTTATGCCGCCCTGTGGCAGGCGCTGAAGGAAAGGGGGCATTGGTACGGCGAAATCTGGAACCGGCGCAAGAGCGGCGAAATCTTTGCTGCGATGCAGACGATCAGCACGGTACGCGATCATCACGGGAAGCCGAGGTAGTTCGTGTCGATGTTCTTGGATATCACTGCGCTCAAGGAACACGAGCGCAAGCTTGAACACATCGCTCACTTCGATGCGCTGACCACACTGCCCAACCGCGTCCTGCTTGCCGACCGCATGCACCAGGCGATGGCCCAAGCAAACCGGCGCGGGCAGCCGCTGGCGGTTGCCTATCTTGATCTCGATGGTTTCAAAATGGTCAATGACCGCCACGGTCATGAAACCGGAGACAAGCTGCTGATCGCTGTGGCGAACCGCATGAAGCAGACGTTGCGCGAGGGGGATACGCTGGCGCGCATGGGCGGCGACGAGTTTATTGCTGTCCTGCTGGACCTTGGCGATGTCGTGATGTGCGCGCCGATGCTTGACAGGATTCTGAAAGCGGCGAGCGAAGCGGTCGAGATCGACGGGCAGTTGTTCCAGGTCTCGGCGAGCCTTGGAGTGACGTTTTATCCTCAGGCCGAAGACGTTGACGCTGACCAGTTGCTGCGGCAGGCCGATCAGGCGATGTATCAGGCCAAGCTGGCCGGCAAGAACCGCTACCATTTCTTCGACGCCGAACAGGACCGCAGCGTGCGAGGACATCACGAAAGCATCGAGCACATTCGGTTAGCGCTCAGCGCAGGGCAGTTCGAGCTGCATTACCAGCCCAAGGTGAATATGCGCACGGGCGAAGTGGTTGGCGCCGAGGCCTTGATTCGCTGGCAGCATCCCGAGCGGGGTTTGTTGCTGCCCGGGGTGTTCTTGTCGGTCGTTGAAAATCATCAGTTGGCGATCAATATCGGCGAATGGGTCATCGATACGGCGCTGACGCAGATCGAAGCCTGGCGAGCCGACGGGCTGAATGTGCCGGTCAGCGTCAATGTCGGTGCGCGGCAACTGCTACATCCCGATTTCGTTGTCCGGTTGCGGCAAATTCTGGCGGCGCATCCCGCGATCAACCCCGGCGATCTTGAACTTGAAGTGCTGGAAACGAGCGCGCTCGAGGATCTCGATCGCGTGTCTTCAATCATCGAGGAGTGCCGATCCTTGGGGGTGAGTTTCGCACTGGACGATTTCGGGACCGGCTATTCGTCGCTGACTTACCTCAAGCGTTTGTCGGTCGATCAGTTGAAGATCGACCAGAGCTTCGTCCGTGACATGCTTGACGATCCCGATGATCTTTCTATCCTGGGGGGCGTACTCAGCCTGGCGACAGCCTTCCGCCGGCAGGTGTTTGCGGAGGGGGTCGAGACGGTCGAGCACGGGACAATGCTCCTGCAACTGGGCTGCGAATTGGCCCAGGGCTACGGCATTGCGCGACCGATGCCGGCGGCGCAATTGCCGGCATGGGCCGCACGCTGGCAACCGGGTCTTGCTTGGCGCAACGTGCCGCCGGCCAGTCGCGACAACCTGCCGGTATTGTTCGCCATTGTCGAGCATCGTGCCTGGATTCAGGCCATACACGAATTCCTTCACGGCAAACGCGATTCGTTGCCGCTGGTGCATCATCAATGCCGTTTCGGTGCTTGGCTCGACGAAGAAGGGCGGGAGATTTGTGCCGAACGCAAGGGTTTTGAGGAGGTCGACCACCTGCATCAACGAGTGCATGGGCTGGCGAAGGAATTGTGTGAGTTTAAGGTGCAGGGGGACGTTGGCGTTGCCTTGAACCGGCTTTCTGAGCTTGATGCGCTTTGCGCTGAATTCGCCGAGAAGTTGCAACAATTGGTTCGTGAAACGGCCTAATTTGTTGCAGCGCAATACATCGCCGCCGCGGCCGGTTTTCTCTAAAATTGGCGCGAAATGAAACCAAGGTCTGCACGGCATTCTCTCATCCCACTGCTTGGTGCACGGCGATTCGGCCCGCTTTTTTTGACCCAGTTTCTCGGCGCGTTCAATGACAATCTTTATAAGAACGCGCTGCTGATTCTGCTGGCTTTCCAGGCGTCGAGCTGGACGACGCTGGCGCCGGAAGTGCTGGCCAATCTGGCCGCCGGGATATTCATTTTGCCGTTCTTCGTGTTTTCAGCGACGGCAGGCCAGCTCGCCGACAAGTTTGACAAAGCTTTCCTGGCGCGATTGAGCAAGGTGCTGGAAATCGTGATCATGGGCGTGGCCATGGCCGGTTTTTTCATCCATAGTCTGGTGGTTTTGCTTGCGGCGCTGTTTCTACTCGGCTTGCAGTCAACATTGTTCGGGTCGGTGAAGTACGCCATCCTGCCGCAACATTTGCATGCAGACGAACTCGTTGGCGGCAACGCACTGGTCGAGTCGGGCACGTTCGTCGCTATCCTGCTCGGAACGATTGTAGGCGGACTTCTGGCCGGTTTGGGTAAGCATCCGGGCTGGATCGCGCTGGGAGGATTCGTGGTGGCGCTGGCGGGGTATGTTGCCAGCCTCGGAATTCCGGTGGCGCCGCCCCCACAGCCCGGACTGCGCATCAATCCCAATCCGCTCACGGAAACTTGGCGCAACATCGGCTATGCGTGCCAGCACCGTACGGTTTTCCTGTCGATGCTCGGTATTTCCTGGTTCTGGCTTTACGGTGCGCTGCTGCTGACCCAGATTCCCGTGTTTGGGAAAAGCATCCTCGGCGGTAGCGAAGCCACCGTGACGCTGTTGCTGGCGGTTTTCACGGTCGGCATCGGCCTGGGATCTGTGCTCTGCGACAGGATATCCGGCAAGCATCTCGAAATCGGCTTGATTCCTTTGGGCGCCATCGGGCTGAGCGTTTTCGGACTGGATCTTTCTCTGGCCTCGCCAGTTGCTTTGCCGGCCAGTGCGCCGTTGTCGGTGCCCGAGTTGCTGCAAGTGTTCTCGACTTGGCGGGTGCTTTTCGATCTTCTGGCCATTGGCCTTTTCGGTGGGTTCTACATCGTGCCGCTCTACGTTTTAGTACAGATGCGCAGCGATCTCGCGCACCGTGCCCGGATCATCGCAGCCAATAATATTATCAATGCCCTTTTCATGGTCGTCGGCGCGCTCGGTGCGGCGGCCTTGCTTGGTCAGGGGGTGTTGATTCCGGCCTTGTTCGCCCTTGCTGCGCTCGCTAACGCACTGGTGGCCTTATTCATCTGCGGGCGGGTTTCCGATGACTTCCTGCGCTTCATCGCCGGGATATTGGCGCACGCGATGTACCGGATCGACAAGCTCGGGTTGGAGAACATTCCGGAAAAAGGACCGGCGGTCCTTATCTGCAATCATGTCAGTTTCGTCGATGCGATCATCCTGCTTGGCGTCGTGCGCCGACCGATCCGTTTTGTCATGGATCACCGTATTTACGGGGCGCCGCTGGCACGCTTCATTTTCCGCGCCGCGCGTACGATTCCGATCACGACGGCGAAAGAAAGCGAGCAGAGAAAGGAAGCTGCGTTCGCCCAGATTGCCGAGGCACTCGCTGCCGGCGAACTGATCGGGCTGTTTCCGGAAGGGCGGATTACCAGCGACGAGCACCTAAACCGCTTCCGCTACGGCGTGCAGCGCATCGTTGCCGAGACGCCGGTGCCGGTGATTCCGATGGCCTTGCGTGGCCTGTGGGGGAGTTTCTTCAGTTGGCGTTATGGCCTAGCAATGAGCCAGCCTTGGCTGATTCGGCTCCGGCGCCGGATTGCGGTCGTCGCTGGCGAGGCCGTGGCACCGGAAAGGGCTGATCCGGATTATCTGCAGGGCGTTGTCGCCGCGCTGTGCGATTCCGTCGATTGATTCTGAAAACCTCTGTTTAACCACGGCGAACACGGCGAGATTCTTGATTTCCCGCTTGTTGTTGCGGTCACCCATCGGAGGGTCAGTCAAGCCTGCATAAGTTCTTGTCTTTTCGCCGTGTTCGCCGTACCGCTGCGGTTATCTGCTTTTTTTAGATTGATTCAGAAGCTTAGCAAGCCGGTAGAATGCCGGGCATGCAATTCGACCTCACCAAAATCCGCGAACGCGCCGACTTGTACGAACGGCTGATGCGCCTCGACAAGCCGATCGGCATTCTGCTTCTGCTCTGGCCGACGCTGTGGGGACTGTGGTTTTCCTCGTTCGGCAGGCCGAATTGGCTCGTGGTCTGGATCTTCGTGCTCGGCACCGTGCTTATGCGTTCGGCCGGTTGCGTGATCAACGACCTCGCCGACCGCAAATACGATCCGCATGTGGCACGTACGAAAGATCGTCCGCTGGCGGCCGGCAAAGTGTCGTCGAAGGAGGCGCTGATCCTGTTCTTCGTTCTGGTGATCTGCGCCTTCTGCCTGATTTTGCCCCTGCGCAGTTGGCATGTCGTCAGGTTGTCGGTTGCCGCCCTGTTTCTAGCCGCGAGCTATCCCTTCACCAAACGATTTTTCGCGGTGCCGCAGGCGTATCTTGGCGTGGCGTTCGGCTTTGGCATTCCGATGGCGTATGCTGCCCATCTCGACGCGATTCCGCCCGTGGCTTGGTGGTTGCTTTTGGCCAACGTGTTCTGGGCGGTGGCCTACGATACCGAATACGCGATGGTCGACCGTGACGACGATCTCAAAATCGGCATCAAGACTTCGGCGATTACCTTCGGTCGTTTCGACGTGGTGACCGTCATGCTGTGTTACGCCGCAACGTTGGCGCTGATCGGCGGGGTCGGTTACCAATTGCGCATGGGCTTGTGGTTTTACGCCGGCCTGCTGGTGGCGGGTGGCATCGCCGCTTATCACTACACGTTGATCCGCGGGCGCGAGCCAGCACGTTGCTTTAAGGCGTTTCTACACAGCAACTGGTTCGGGGGCGCGGTGTTTGCCGGTATCGTCCTCGATTACCTGCGCCAGTCGGGCATATTCTGAACAAGGCCGAGGCATGAAATATCACGATCTGCGCGATTTCATCGCGCAACTGGAAAGCATGGGTGAGCTCAAGCGCATCAGTGCCGAGATTGACCCCCGTTTCGAGATGACCGAGATCTGCGACCGTGTCTTGCGCGCCGGCGGGCCGGCGATTCTTTTTGAAAATCCCAAGGGGCATGACGTGCCAGTGCTCGCCAACCTGTTCGGGACGCCGCGGCGTGTGGCCCTGGGCATGGGCCAGGAATCCGTCGATGCGCTGCGCGAAGTCGGCAGGCTGCTCGCCTATCTCAAGGAGCCAGAGCCGCCAAAAGGTTTGAAAGACGCCTGGGACAAGCTGCCGCTGCTTAAGCAGGTGCTCAACATGTCGCCGAAAGTTGTGTCCTCGGCGCCGTGCCAGGAGGTGATGTGGGAGGGTAACGACGTCGATCTTTCGCGGTTGCCGATCCAGCATTGCTGGCCAGGCGACGTGGCGCCGCTGATCACCTGGGGGCTGACGGTGACGCGCGGGCCGAACAAACCACGGCAGAATCTCGGCATCTACCGGCAGCAGGTGATCGAACGCAACAAGGTGATTATGCGCTGGTTGGCGCACCGCGGCGGCGCCCTCGATTTTCGCGATCACTGCCTGCAGAATCCGGGGCAACCGTTTCCGGTGGCGGTGGCCTTGGGCGCCGATCCGGCGACGATTCTCGCGGCGGTGACGCCGGTGCCGGATAGCATTTCCGAATACCAGTTCGCCGGGCTGTTACGCGGCAGCAAAAGCGAACTCGTGGCTTGCTTGGGGGCGTCGCAAAGAACAGCCGGCTTGCAGGTGCCGGCTTCGGCCGAGATCGTGCTTGAAGGCTTCATCGATCCGGCAGAAACGGCGCTCGAGGGTCCCTATGGCGACCATACCGGCTATTACAACGAGCAAGCCGAATTTCCGGTGTTTACCATCGAACGCGTCACGATGCGCAAAAAACCGATTTACCACAGCACTTACACCGGCAAGCCGCCGGATGAGCCGGCGATGCTCGGTGTCGCGCTCAACGAGGTTTTCGTGCCGCTGCTGCAAAAGCAGTTTCCCGAGATCGTCGATTTTTACCTGCCGCCCGAAGGTTGCTCGTACCGGCTGGCGACAGTGAGCATTCGCAAACAGTATCCGGGGCACGCCAAGCGCGTCATGTTCGGCATCTGGAGTTTCCTGCGCCAGTTCATGTACACCAAGTTCATCATCGTCGTCGATGACGATGTCGATATCCGCGACTGGAAGGAAGTTGTCTGGGCGATGACGACGCGTGTCGACGCAGCGCGCGATACCCTGATCGCGCAGAATACGCCGATCGATTACCTCGATTTCGCCAGTCCGGTCGCCGGCTTGGGCAGCAAGATGGGGATCGATGCCACCAACAAGTGGCCGGGGGAGACAACCCGCGAATGGGGAACGCTGATCGCCATGGATGAAGCGGTCAAGCGGCGCGTCGATGCGCTTTGGGCCGATCTCGGTCTGTAAGGTGCATTGTCGCTAGTGATCGGCGACCCAGTCCAGCAAAGCGTCCATGGCCGGTTTTCCGTTTCGTGCGTTGGCGTCGTTGATCAGGAAGACAACGATCCAGCGTTTGCCGTGTTTGTCGAGAACGTAGCCGGCGATTGAGCGGACGCCTTCGAGATAACCGGTTTTCAGGTGGGCCCGGCCGTGGGTCGTGCTGCCGTTCAGGCGCTTTTTCAAGGTGCCGTCGATGCCGGCCACCGGCAAGGAGGCCATCAATTCTGGCATAACCGGACTTCCCCACGCCGATTGAAGAAGGCGCGCCAGGCCGTCGGCCGAAATGCGCGCTTGTCGCGAGAGCCCGGACCCGTTGTCGATGACCAGTCCTGCTTGGTCGAGTTGTTTGGCGGACAGCCAGTTTCGGAGACGGCGACGCGCGCCCTCAGGCGTGGCGGGACGAGCGTCGTCGAGGGTCAGGAATACTTGGCGAGCCATGACATTGTTGCTGTATTTGTTGATGTCGCGGACGATTTCAGCGAGCGGTGGCGAGTCATGGTCGGCCAGCAGAATGGCGTTCTCAGGAGTTTTTCCGGCCGTGACTTTACCGCCCAAGTGGCCCCCGACTTCGTGCCAGAGGGTTCCGAACAAAGCGCCCAAACTGCTTGTCCGCCACCCATGGTGACAAATGCAAGGCTTTGGTTCCGCAGGCTACGGAGAACCTTCCGGATAATTCGATCGTTTCATCGTCTGCGGAAACGCTGATTTTTTCCCGCCAGTCGCCGCAGGTCTCGCCATTCTCGAGATGTAGGCGATTGTGGAGGCGCAACCTGTTGTCGGGCGTCTCGACAAAGACGGAAACTTCGTTTGATGCCGGTTGTGGCTGCACGGTGAGCGTCAAGCTGTTGAGATTGGCCATCAGGGCGTCTGGCCCGCTGTTGTATGGGCGCAACGGCTTGTTATCGAATTTTGCGGGGTCGTGCGGGGGGAGATCGAAGGCGCTACGGTCGAGAATCAGGTTGCCGTCAATGACGGCTAGTCCGTGGCTGCGTAGTTTGTGCAGCAGCAGCCAGAGACGTTCCTGGGTCAGACTCGGGTCGCCACTGCCGCGCAGGTAAAGATTTCCGTCGATTTGTCCGTTAAGAGGTGCTGTATCGGCCAAAGCTTCGGTTTTCCAGGTAAAAGCCGGGCCAAGGAGGTCGAGCGCCGCGTAGGTCGTCACCAATTTCATCGCCGATGCCGGATTCATGGCGTGGCTGGCATTGTGCCGAACAAGTGGATGCCGAGTGTCAACGCCTTGTACGACAACGGCGGTATTGCTCAGCGGTATTGCTGCCGATTGGAGCGCTTGGGTTACGGTCAGGGGCAGCGTCGCCGCAAGGCCTTCGAGAGACGACAGCAGAAGGAGGGTGTGTAATGCGAGCCGATAAAACGATCTGCTTGCCGGCGAGGGAGGCTTGTTTTGCATAATCATTCGTTGTATGTGCTATAACCTCGTAGGATAAACCGGAAACGCTTTTCGGAGTTCTCATGAAAGAACAGCGACGGCATCAGCGAATTCGATTCAACTCCCAGTTGCTTGTGCGCATCGGCCAATTCGGTAGAGGTGGCGTTGGCGAACTGGAAAATCTTTCTGTTGGCGGATTGATGCTGCGCACTGACATGCCGCTCCGGGTCGGGGATGAATTGGGGTGCGAGTTTTCGGTTTGCGACTCATGGATGATCGACCTCTCGGCCCAGGTGGTCAGCCGGGTTGGTGAACTGCTGTCTGCCCGCTTCCATTCCGGACCGCTGACCGAACGGGTGGTTCACAAATCCATTGAAGTTGCCCTGGCTGCCGGGCAGGCATCAAAGCTCAGCGTCAACGAAGTGCAGGGGCGAAAAGTTTTGCGCGTGGCGGGTGGGTTTTGCGAAGGTTTGCGCAACGATTTTTTGTATAGCCTGACGCGCATGGGGGTCGATGAAATCGATCTGTCAGAAGTCACCGGGATGGACGCTGTAGGTATAGAATTACTCAGGTTGGCCGTAGACAAGCACAAGGTCGACGTTGGTGCGATGTCAGCGTGCGCTTGTGCGGTGGTCGGTTCATATTCGTAAGTTTTTTCGGGGGGAGAAATCCTTGATCAACTGAAACTCAAAACAAAAATTTCCTTGCTCGTCGTGGCCGCATTGCTGGGGTTGGTCAGTTTGGTGGTGCTTTCTGCTTTCCAGACCAAGACTGACCTGATCAACGGCCGCAAGGAAGTTATCCGGTCCGTTCTTGAAGGCATTTCCGCAACTCTGGCCGACTATCATGCGCAAGAGCTTTCCGGCAAGCTGACCCGGGAGCAAGCACAGAAGGCGGCGGCCGAGGCGATCGGGCAGTTCCGTTACGGCGGCGAAGACGGCAAGTCCGAATACGTGTATTCCTTTACCACGGAAGGGGTGGGCATCTTTCATGTCCGGAAAGAGCGGATCGGGCAGAACATGCTCGAAAAAATTCGCGATTCCCAGGGGAATTACACCTGGAAGGACATTATCGCCACCACCAAGAAAAGCCCGGCCGGGACCTTTCAGGTGACGCTGACGGCCCGCCCCGGCCAGAAGGAGACCTTGCCGAAACTGGGCTTCGTGAAGCTGTTTGAGCCGTGGTCGTGGGTGATCGGAACCGGTGTTTACATCGACGACATTGATGCCGAGTTCAAGAAACAGTTGATTGCCGACCTGTCAGTTGCTGGGGTGTTGCTCGGTATCATCGCGGCGCTTGGTTTCTTTATTGCTCGGGGGGTGCTGAAGCAGGTGGGGGGCGAGCCGGCCGATGCCATCGCGTTCATGTCCCGCGTGGCTTCCGGTGATCTGACGGGCGAAATGTCTCCCGCGGCCAAGGGCAGCATGCTGGCGTCCATGGGCGATATGGTGGCGGCGATCCGCAAGATGGTTGGCGAGATCAGCACCAGTTCGATGCGCTTGATCAAGGGCGCCGAGCACATCAGCACCGCTTCGCGCGAAGTGGCGGAGGCGTCCCAGCATCAGTCGGATGCCACGTCGGCAATGGCGGCGGCGATCGAGGAGATGACGGTCAGCATCAACCATATTTCCGATAAGGCACGGGATACTCAGGATAATTCTTTGCACTCGGTCAGTCTGTCTGAGGATGGGTTCGGTCGGGTCGAAGTCGCCACGAAGGAAATCAAGGAAATTTCTTCGCGCGTCAGTGAGGCGTCGGCGCAAATTCGACAGTTGGAAGAACGCGCCAACCAGATTTCATCGATTGCCGGCGTGATCAAGGAGATTGCTGGGCAGACCAATCTTCTGGCCCTGAATGCCGCGATCGAGGCTGCGCGGGCCGGCGAGCAAGGGCGCGGCTTCGCTGTGGTGGCTGACGAAGTTCGCAAGCTGGCGGAGCGTACCTCGTCGGCAACGGTTGAAATCGAGCAGATGATTGCCGGAATTCAAAGCGATACGGTGCAAGTGGTCGGTACGATGGATGCGGCCTTGCCCCAGGTCGAAGCAGGTGTCGAATCGGCGGAATCGGCGGCCGATGTTCTGCGTCAGATCAAGGACGGCGCGCAATCGACGCTGGATAATGTGCGGGACGTTGCCGATGCGACCAAGGAGCAGAGCGAGGCAAGCAACAGCATTGCCCAGAAAGTCGAGGAGATCGCCACGATGGTTGATGAAACGACGGCTGCCATGCAATCGACCGCGGATACCGCCTCCGAACTGGAGCAAATTTCCAACGAACTGAATCAGCCGGTCAGCCGCTTCCGCTGCTGATCTGATCGGCTTTATTCCGAAGGCTGTCGCGGGAAACCGCGGCAGCTTTTTTTTGGCCTGCGGTTGGGCTTTGGCAAGCGCAACGGGATCGCAATAGGCGTCGAAAAGAATGCCTTTCGCAAGGTTCATGTAAGGAACGCCTCTTAGAGTGCTCCTGAGGGTGGCTGTGCCCTGGATCAATCAAGGAGGTGACAGATGGCAACGAATAGCGAAACCGAAAACGGCAAGGCTTACTGGAATGCAACGCTGAGACTGCTGGGCAAAGTGCTGGCGATATGGTTCCTCGTCTCCTTTGGTGCCGGCATCCTGTTTGTCGATGTGCTGAACACGATCAAACTGGGCGGTTACCCGCTGGGATTCTGGTTCGCTCAGCAGGGGGCGATCTACGTCTTCATCGCGTTGATTTTCTATTACGCCAAGAAGATGAACGAGATCGATCGCGAATTCGACGTTCACGAAGAATAAGGAGCCGGAAATGGAACTTCAGACTACGATTTATCTGGTCGCGGGCCGGGAGTACCAGCGAGTTCTACGTGGCAGGTAGCGGCGTTCCGCCGGTCATGAACGGCATGGCGACAGCTGCCGACTGGATGTCGGCAGCCTCCTTCATTTCGATGGCTGGCTTGATTTCCAACATGGGTTACGGCGGCGGGCTGTTCCTGATGGGCTGGACCGGCGGCTATGTGCTCCTGGCGATGCTCTTGGCGCCCTACTTGCGCAAGTTCGGGAAATTTACCGTGCCGCAGTTCATTGGCGACCGTTTCTACTCGAAATCGGCTTCGACCGTGGCGGTGATTTGTCTGCTGACGGCCTCGATCACCTACATCATTGGTCAGATGACCGGCGTCGGTGTGGCGTTCTCCCGTTTCCTCGGCGTGTCGAAAGAAGTGGGGATCTACGTCGGCATGGGGATCGTGTTCATGTACGCCGTTTTTGGCGGCATGAAGGGCATCACCTACACGCAGGTCGCCCAGTACATCGTGTTGATTTTCGCCTATACCATTCCGGCTATCTTCATTTCGATGCAGCTGACGGGAAATCCGATTCCGCAGCTGGGGCTGGGTTCGAACATCGTCGGGCAGGATATATCGCTTCTGGCCAAGGTGGATCAGGTGGTGACCGATCTGGGGTTTGGGAAGTACACGACAACGACGGCGGGTAGTACGCTCAATATGTTCGTCTATACCCTGTCCCTGATGATTGGTACGGCTGGGTTGCCGCACGTGATCATGCGTTTCTTTACCGTGCCTTCGGTGAAGGCAGCGCGTTCGTCGGCCGGATGGGCGCTGGTTTTTATCGCGATCCTGTACACCACGGCGCCGGCGGTGGCGGCGATGGCCAAAACCAACCTCCTTCGGACGATCAACCCTGGCGTCGTCATGCAAAATGTCGACCCCTACCATCTCGATGCCGCCATCAAGTACGAGGATCGTCCGGACTGGATGAGGCGTTGGGAGAAAACCGGCTTGCTGAAGTTCGAGGACAAGAATGGTGATGGTCGTATCCAGTACTACAACGACAAGACCAAGGATTCTGGCACCAAGCAGAAGGCCGAGGCCGCTGGTTGGAAGGGGAACGAGCTGGTGGTTAACGCAGATATCATCGTGCTGGCGAATCCTGAAATTGCGCTCCTGCCGAATTGGGTGATCGCGCTGGTTGCCGCCGGTGGTCTGGCGGCGGCGCTTTCGACGGCGGCGGGCTTGTTGATGGCGATCTCGGCTGCGGTTTCGCATGACCTGATCAAGAGCATCTTCATGCCCAATATCAGCGAAAAGGGAGAGCTCCTCGCCGGCAAGATCTCGATGGCCGTTGCCATTGTGATCTCTGGTTACCTGGGGCTGAACCCGCCGGGATTTGCCGCCGGAACGGTCGCACTAGCGTTCGGTATCGCCGCCAGTTCGTTGTTCCCGGCAATCATGCTGGGCATTTTCAGCAAGAAGATGAACAAGGAAGGAGCCATTGCGGGCATGCTTTCCGGACTGTTCGTGACCCTGTTCTATGTGTTCGCACACAAGGGGATCTTCTTCATCAAGGGGACCGAGTATCTGTCGGCTATCGGGGGTGCCAACAGCTTCTTCGGCATCACCCCGGAAGCTTTCGGTGCCATTGGGGCCTTGGTGAACTTTGGGGTGGCGTTCGTGGTCGATAAGCTGACTCAGGAGCCGCCAGAGCATATTCAGCATATGGTCGAGGCGGTGCGTACGCCGCGGGGCTCGAAGGCGGTTCATGGTGCGCACTGAACGGCCATCATGAAGATGCGCTGATCTGGAGTACCCCCCGTCGGCCAGGTGCCGGCGGGGGGTCAATTGGGTCGCCGCGGTAAGCCAGAGGATCAGTTCCGCAAGACGGCGGCGAAAAGGAGAGGGAAATGGTTTTTGACATCAGTGTTGCCCTGACGTGGGTGCTCTTTCTGGCGTTGTTTCCGATCGCTTTTTTCTGGTTACGGCGGGCTTGGCGAATATGGGTTCGTCACGACTTTTCCGAGGTTGCGCTCAAAGGGTGGGAGCCGCCGGCGAATCCAGAGCGATTTGCTCCTTATGCGGCAGTAATCAATCTGTTAGGAGGAGCTATCCTGGTCTGGGTCGTTTTCAGCATCTTGACCGGTGGTCTGGAGTATAAAACCTGGTCGGCCATTGCTGGCGTGACGATCTGGTTGAAATTGATTGCCGACTTCATCCTCGGTCGGCATGCGCACCCGTTTGCTCTGGGGAAAAGAATCTAAAATTTCAGTTTGTCGTCGCAAAAGCCTGCTTTGGCGATTGCCAGACGTTGTTCTTGGTGGCCATCAATTTTGCGATTTGCTGATGTCGTCACGTCCGGTCGTGGCTCATCATTGCCGGCCAGCTTGGGCTAAAACCCGTCTCCAATATTTTTGTCGATAAGGCTCTTGAAAATCGTTAACCTCGCCCCTATTATTAGCACTCGTTAGTAGTGAGTGCTAATAGCCCGGCTTCAAGGGAAGCCTGCCGGGTAATTAATCAAGAACAGATTTGTTTGTGCTTATACCTAGGAGAAATTGCATGAAAATCCGTCCGTTGCATGATCGCGTGATCGTCAAACGTCTCGAAGAGGAGCGTAAGACCGCTTCCGGCATCGTCATCCCCGATGCGGCAGCAGAAAAGCCCGATCAAGGCCAGATTCTGGCTGTCGGCTCAGGCAAGCGTGATGAGAACGGCAAACCCGTGGGCATGGATGTTAAGGTGGGTGATCGTGTCCTGTTCGGCAAGTACGCCGGCCAGACGGTCAAGGTCGATGGCGAGGAGCTGCTCGTCATGCGCGAAGAAGACATCATGGGCGTCGTTGAAGGCTGAGCGTAAAGCGCTGGCAATCACGATCCTGAACCCAATATTACAGAATTCTTAGGAGTATCTTATGGCAGCAAAAGACGTTAAATTTGGCGATTCCGCCCGTTCCCGCATGGTCGACGGCGTCAACATCCTGGCCGACGCCGTCAAGGTCACTCTCGGTCCGAAAGGCCGCAATGTTGTTCTCGAGCGTTCCTATGGCGCACCGACCGTCACCAAGGACGGCGTGTCCGTCGCCAAGGAAATCGAACTGAAGGACAAGTTCGCCAACATGGGCGCGCAAATGGTCAAGGAAGTCGCCTCCAAGACCTCTGACATCGCAGGTGACGGGACGACGACGGCGACCGTTCTCGCCCAGTCGATCGTGCGCGAAGGTATGAAATTCGTCGCCGCCGGCATGAACCCGATGGACCTCAAGCGCGGCATCGACAAGGCCGTTACCGCTACCGTCGAAGAGTTGAAGAAGCTGTCAAAGCCCTGCTCGACCAACAAGGAAATCGCCCAGGTGGGTTCGATTTCGGCCAACTCCGATACCACGATCGGCGACGTCATCGCCCAGGCCATGGAAAAGGTCGGC
>CAZNQL010000020.1:22422-47371 GCA_964575415.1 uncultured Propionivibrio sp. | reverse complement strand
CCAAGCGGCGCTGCGTGTGCGTCAGCTTATTGATGGTCTCTACCATGTGCACGGGAATGCGGATCGTGCGTGCCTGGTCGGCGATCGCGCGCGTGATCGCCTGGCGGATCCACCATGTCGCGTAGGTCGAGAACTTGTAGCCGCGACGGTATTCAAACTTGTCAACCGCTTTCATCAAACCGATGTTGCCTTCCTGAATCAGGTCGAGGAACTGCAAACCACGGTTGGTATATTTCTTGGCGATCGAAATAACGAGACGCAGGTTGGCTTCGGTCATTTCACGCTTGGCGCGGCGCGCCTTGGCCTCGCCGGTCGACATCTGTTTGTTGATGTCCTTGAGTTCCTTAAGGGGAATACCGATGCGGTCCTGCAGGGCGAGCAATTTTTTCTGTTCTTCGATGACGTTTGGCGCATTGCGGGAAAGAATAGGGGCATAGGCCTTGCTCGTTGCCGATGCCAACTCGCTTTCCACCCACTCCAGATTGAGTTCGTTCCCTGGAAAGACCTTGATGAAGTGTGGCCGCGGCATGCGCACGGTATCGACGCAGATGCGCTGAATCTTGCGTTCGCAGTTGCGCGCCTCCTCGACCATGGCCCGAACCGAATCGCACAACCGCTCAATCGTTTTCGATGTGAAGCGGATGCCCATCATCTCCTCGAGGATTTTATCCTGCAGTTTGAGATAGGTTTTATCTTGCGACCCTTTTTTGACCAGTGCACTGTGCGCCTTGGCGTGAAGCCCCTTGATCACTTCCAGGCGGGCCAGCCCTTCCTCTTTCAACTTAATGAGCGAAGCGCTGGCTGCAGCGCCTTCCGATGATTCGCCATCGTCGTTCTCATCGGCCTCGATTTCGGCTTCTTCATCCTCGGCAAGCTCTTCGATCTCCTGATCAGCGTTCGGATCGATCAGACCATCGATCAGTTCGTCAATCCTCATTTCGTCGCTAGCAATCTTGTCGGCGCAGGCGACGATTTCGGCGATGGTCGTCGGACAAGCCGAAATCGCCTGAATCATGTGCTTGAGGCCATCTTCGATGCGCTTGGCGATCTCGATTTCGCCTTCGCGAGTCAGCAGCTCGACCGAACCCATTTCGCGCATGTACATGCGTACCGGATCGGTCGTCCGTCCGAACTCGGAGTCGACTGTCGACAGCGCCTGCTCGGCCTGCTCTTCAACGTCGGCGTCGTCGGTGACGACGCTGGAAGAGGAATCGGACATCAGCAGCGTCTCGGCATCCGGCGCCTCGTCATAGACCTGGATACCCATATCGTTGAAGGTGCTGATGATGCTTTCGATCTGCTCGGCATCGACCACGTCATCCGGAAGATGGTCGTTGACTTCGGCGTAGGTGAGGAAGCCGCGCTCCTTGCCCAGTTTGATCAGCGTCTTGAGCCGCGTCCTGCGCGTCTCCTCATCCACCGGCGACGGCTGGTTACCGATTTGCGCCAACAGATCGGCCGCTTTGGCCTTTGCCGACTTGTTCGTTGCTGCCTTTTCCCTTGCCATGGCCACTTCCCGATTAGCGTTAAACTGGAAAAACCGGAGATATTACCACAACTTGCGTCACATTAGCCAGACCGCCCCCGCGCGCTGAGCACCTGCAGATAGTGCTGCTTCTCCTCGCTCGACAACCCAGTCACACCCAGTTTTGCCACTTTTTCTTGCAATGCTTCGAACGCCCGTTTCTGGTGCGCCTCCATCAAACGCCTGGCGGCACCTTCAAATTCGTCATCAACCACATCTTCAGCAAACGGATGCTGCATCATTTCAGCGGCCGCTTCTCGCAGAACCCCTTCATCCTCGTTACCGCGCAACCGCTCAAGCAAACCGGCATAACCTGCCGGAGTCGTCGATGCCAATACGGTTTCGCACAGCGTACGCACCGCGCGTGCCTCCGCCGAAACGAACGGCAACGCCTCCAGCGGGACCTTTCCCGCCAACTCCGGTTTCTGCAGCAACAAGCGCAACAAAGGCCGAAATAACGACGGCGCCTGCCGCGGCGCGCGCGCTGGCGCCGGCGGCGCGATCGAGCGCAGTTCGCACAGGCGTTCGACCTCGGCCTGCGAAAAACCGCTCGCCTCGGCCAACCTCTTGACCAACTGTAGCCGCAACAGCGGCGTTTGCAAGCGACCCAATAACGGCTTAGCCTCGGCGACCAGCCGCGCCTTGCCCTCGGCGCTGGTCATATCGCAATGCGACGCAAGTTCGCGCAGCAAGAACTCGGACAGAGGCGAAGCTTGCGCAATCAACCTTTCGAACGCTACCGTCCCGTGGTTTCGCACATAGCTGTCCGGATCATCGCCTTCCGGCAGGAACACGAAACCGATGCTCTTTTGCTCCGGCAAGGCCTCAAGGCTATTTTCGAGCGCGCGCCAGGCCGCCTTTCTGCCGGCATTATCGCCATCGAAGCAGTAGACGATGCGACTGACCTGGCGCAGCAGTTTTTGCACATGCGCCACCGTGGTCGCCGTGCCAAGCGTCGCCACCGCATTGCCGACACCATGCTGAGCCAGCGCCACCACGTCCATGTACCCCTCGACGACGATCGCCGTATCCTTTTCGCGCAAAGCGGCACGTGCCTGCGGCAGACCAAAGACTTCACGCCCCTTTTCGAAAAGCGGCGTTTCCGGTGAATTCAGATATTTCGGCTCGCCATCGCCGAGCACGCGACCACCAAAGGCGATGACTTCACCCTTCTGGTTGACGATCGGAAACATTACCCGGTCGCGGAATCGGTCGTAAAGCCGTCCCTGCTCGTTCTTGATAACCAGTCCGGCAGCTTGCAGCTCGGAAATGGAGTAGTCGTCGAACGCAGCACCGAGATTCTGCCAACCCTCGGGGGCATAACCGATGCCGAATTTCTGCGCGATTTCGCCACTCACACCGCGCCCTTTGAGATAGGCAATCGCCTTCTCCGAACGCTTCAATTGTTCGTAGTAATAACGTGCGGCGCGCGCCATGATTTCCGTCAACGAGGTCAGCTTCGGCCCGTCGCGGCGCTGCCGCCCCTCGTCTTCAGGCACTTGCAGGCCGACGCGCCCAGCCAGTTCCTTGATCGCATCAACAAAGCCGAGACCGGAATACTCCATAAGAAAACCGATAGCGGTCCCGTGCGCGCCGCAGCCGAAACAGTGGTAGAACTGCTTTGCCGGGCTAACCGTGAAGGACGGCGTCTTCTCGTTATGAAAAGGACAGCACGCCGCGTAATTGGCGCCCGCCTTTTTCAACGGCACATGGCTGTCGATCAGGTCGACAATGTCGACGCGATGCAACAATTCCTGGATGAACGATTCGGGAATCATGGACCGGGATTCGCGGGGTTGCAAGCAAGGAAGAAACTTCCTTGCCCCCGATCCTCAGCGTGGCGCCAGCGCGGCCTTGACCAGCTTCGACACTTCCGTCATGTCGGCCCGCCCGGCCAGCTTCGGCTTAAGGATACCCATGACCTTGCCCATATCGCCAGGACCGACCGCACCGGTTTCGGCGACGGCTGCAGCGACGGCGGCGGCAACTTCTTCTGCCGACAGGCCGGCTGGCATGTACGTCGACAGCAGTTCGGCCTCGAACCTTTCGACGTCGGCCAGATCGTTGCGCCCCGCCGCCTCGTACTGGGTGATCGAGTCGCGGCGCTGCTTGAGCAGCTTGTCGATGACGGACACGACCGCGGCATCGTCGAGAACGACCCGCTCGTCAACTTCCTTTTGCTTGATCGCAGCCAAGAGGAGACGAATGGCATCCCGTTTCACAGCTTCGCCGGCGCGCATGGCCGCCTTCATGTCGTCGTTGATGCGCTCTTTCAAAGTCATCCTTTGGCTCCTTGGCGAATTAGACAGCGAAACCATCGGGCTTCCGCATCACAGCAGAAAGCCCAACTCTACAAATGCGAAAAGCCGCCCATCCTTAGACAGGCGGCTACTCGACGATCTGCGATCCGGTATCAGTAAAGCTTGGGCGGCAGCGTCTGGCTGCGCATGCGCTTGTGATGGCGCTTGACTGCCGCAGCAAGCTTGCGCTTGCGCTCGGCAGTGGGCTTCTCGTAGAACTCGCGAGCACGCAGCTCGGTCAACAGGCCCGTTTTTTCAACGGTGCGCTTGAAACGGCGAATCGCTACTTCGAACGGCTCATTTTCCTTCACACGAATTGCAGGCATCAAAATATCCTAATTTAAAAATCATCTGATTAAAGCTGAGCCGCACATTATAAACAAAGCCTTGTGAAAATTCAAAGCGCTTTGTTGATAGAATGCCGCGCATGCTGATTCTAGGAATTGAATCCTCCTGCGACGAAACCGGGATTGCGCTTTACGAAACGGGTGCCGACACGAAAGATCACGGTCGCCTGCTCGCCCACGCACTGCACAGCCAGATCCAGATGCACCAGGCCTACGGCGGCGTCGTTCCCGAACTCGCCTCGCGCGACCACATCCGGCGCACGGCACCGCTGCTGGCGAAAGTTTTCGCTGAAAGCGGAAAAAGGCTGGACGAAGTCGACGCCATCGCCTACACCCAAGGCCCGGGACTCGCCGGCGCCCTGCTCGTCGGCGCCGCGTTTGCTGAAGGCCTGGCCATGTCGCTCGGTGCACCAGTCGTTCCCGTGCATCACCTGGAAGGCCACCTGCTCTCGCCGCTTCTGTCGGACACACCGCCGGAATTCCCTTTCGTCGCCCTGCTCGTCTCCGGCGGGCACAGCCAATTGATGCGCGTTACCGGCATCGGTGAATACCAACTGCTCGGCGAAACGCTTGACGACGCCGCCGGCGAAGCCTTCGACAAGACGGCAAAGCTGCTTGGCATTCCCTATCCGGGGGGCGCCGAACTTTCTCGGCTGGCGGAATCCGGACAACCCGGCGCCGTCAAACTGCCGCGCCCGATACTGCACTCGGACGATCTGGATTTCAGCTTCAGCGGACTGAAAACGGCGGCGCTGCTCAAGGTGCGTGAGCTGGACGAACCCAAGGAACAACAACGCGCCGACATCGCGCGCGGCTTCCAGGACGCCATTGTCGAGGTTCTGGTCAAAAAAGCGATGCGCGCCGTCAAGACATGCGGCCTCAAGCGTCTCGTGGTGGCCGGCGGCGTCGGCGCCAACCGCGAGTTGCGCCGGCAGCTCGACATGCAGGCGGCAAAGCGGGGAATTTCAGTCTTTTACCCGGACCTGCAGTTCTGCACCGACAACGGTGCCATGATCGCGCTGGCCGGCGCGCTACGCTTCCAGGCCGGACTGACAACCAAGCCGGCCGGCGCCTTTGCCGTCAAACCGCGCTGGCCGCTTGCCAACTTGACCCAGAAAACATAATTAACCACGGCGACACTGCGAGCACAGCGATACCCCTAATTTTCCCAGCGCAACCGTAAACAATTCTTCCTGCAGCACAAAACTTCGTGCCTTTCGCCGTATCCGCCGTGCCGCTGTGTTTAATCGCTTTTCAAGCCTTCTTTTTTGCCCCGATCTTAGGTTCGGTGCCTGCCATCAGACGCTGCAGGTTCGGCCAGTGCTTGCCGATGAGCGCGATGGCGAGAATGCCGACGGCCATCAATTTCGGATCGTTGCCCCAGAAAACGTACGCGAGAAGCGGCGCTGACGCCGCCGCAATCAAGGCGGCGAGGGAGGAATAGCGAAGCGTGAAGGCAACAAACAGCCAGACCGCCAGAGTTGACAGCCCGAGCATCCAATCAAGCGCAAGCAGAACACCGGCGGCGGTCGCCACCCCCTTGCCGCCCTTGAAGCCAAGAAAGACGGGGTACAGATGCCCAAAAAATACGGCCAGCGCAACCCAACCAATAAAGGCTTGCCCGAACCCGAAATCACTCCCGTATTTTTGCGCCAGCAACACCGCCAACCAACCCTTCGCCGCATCCCCGATCAAGGTCACGATCGCTGCGGCCTTGTTGCCGCTGCGCAAAACGTTGGTTGCCCCTGGATTTTTCGAGCCGTAGGTGCGCGGATCAGCAAGGCCAAAAATCCGGCTCGAAATGACAGCGAATGGGACTGAACCGAGAAGATAAGCGGCGACAAGCGCCAACAGGGAAATCAGCGTTGGATTCATCGGGAGGTTTTCGGATGACGAGTGAAAGAGTGGAGTAGAATGCGGGGTTTTCGACGCGGCAGACTTCTCGCCTGCGCCGCAATTTTACACTGATCCCCGGCTGCTGCATGGACATCATTTTCATTGATGAAATACGTCTCCCGACCCTGATCGGCATTTATCCCCGTGAAAAAACGGTGCCGCAAATGGTCGAGATTTCCCTGCGTATCGGGACGTCGATGGCCGCCGCCGGCAGCAGCGACAATATTCGCGACACCATCGACTATGCGGTGGTTGTGGAACGCTTGCGCAACGAACTCGCAACGCAGCACTTCAATCTCCTCGAGAAGCTGGCCGAGGATATCGCCGACCTCCTGCTCAAAGAATTCGGTGCGCAATGGGTGCGTGTCTCGATTGCCAAACTCGGCGTCATGAGCGGCGTCCGCCGCGTCGGCGTCGTGATCGAGCGCGGCACGCCCGGCTGACCCGACTATCCTTTCAGCGCCACGCCGCCCACGATCGGCGACAACACCCGCAACAAGTCGTGCGGATGAACGCCGACGAGAAACCCCCGCCGCCCACCGTTGATGTAAATCAGCGGCAAGTCAAGAATGCTTTTCTCGATATAGATCGGCATCTTTTTTTTCGTGCCGAACGGACTGGTTCCGCCGACTAGGAAGCCGGTATGCCGATTGGCGACTTCCGGCCGGCACGCCTCGATCTTCTTGCACCCAGCCTGACGCGCCAGCTCCTTGGTCGACACTTTGCAATCGCCATGCATGAGGACGATCAAGGGCTTGCCGGCCTCATCTTCCATGACCAGCGTCTTAACCACTGCATGCTCGTCGACGTTGAGCTCGCGCGCCGAAACGCGGGTACCGCCGTGCTCTTCGTATTCATAGAGATGGTTGGAATGCGCTACGCCGTGTTTCTGTAAAAATTTTGTCGCTGGCGTTTCGGGCGCGTTTCCGGACTTCATGACTTTTCCTTCTGGAATACCAGGTTTCAGAATAGCAAAAACATTAACCTCGGGGATGATGCAAGGCGTGCAAGGTTTTCAGCCGCTCGCGGGCAATATGCGTGTAAATCTGGGTCGTCGAAATATCCGCATGGCCAAGCAGCATCTGCACGACGCGCAGGTCGGCACCGTGATTGAGCAAGTGCGTAGCAAAAGCATGGCGCAGGACGTGCGGCGAAAGTCGGTTCGGCTCGATACCTGCCTTTCCCGCATAGCGCTTGATCAGTTGCCAGAACGCCTGCCGCGTCATCGCCGATCCGCGCGCGGTGACGAACAGGTCGTCGCTCTGCCGGCCGGCAAGCAGCTCAGGACGCGCTTCGACAAGATAACGGCGCAGCCAGTCAATGGCATTCTCGCCAAGCGGCACCAGGCGCTCCTTGCGCCCTTTGCCGAAAATCCGCACGACGCCCATGTCAAAATTCACTTCGTGCAGCTTGAGCCCAACCAATTCGGAAACACGCAAGCCCGTCGCGTAGAGCGTTTCCAGCATCGCCCGATCGCGCTGGCCGAGATCTGTTCCGGCGTCGGGCGCAATCAGCAAGCGCTCCACCTGCACTTCCGACAAGACTTTTGGCAAGCGCGACGGCTTGGCCGGCATGGCAATCTTCAACGTCGGATCGCAACTGACACGCCCGCGCGCTAGCAAATGCCGGTAAAAACGCCGCAAGGTCGAGATGTACCGCGCCTGTGACGAGGCGCGCAGTGTTTGTGACAGCGCGGCAACGAAGTTCAACAACGAAAACTCGTCGACCGTACGCAAAGACGCTGCTTTTTGCTGGACCAACCAGCTTGAAAACCGAACTAGGTCGCTGCGGTAACTGGCGAGAGAGGCTTTGGACAACCCGTCCTCAAGCCACAGGGCATCGCAGAATTCGTCGATCTCCGCTAGATCGGCGGGCGGAATATCAACGACTTTCATGCGCCAGCAGCCAGCGTTTCACGTCAAGCAGGAAACCACCCCGCCGGCGTGCAAATCCGCCCAGCTTGCCGCTGGCGGCAACGACCCGGTGACACGGCACGACCAGGGGGAAAGGATTGGCGCCGCACGCCTGCCCAACCGCACGCGGCGCATTGTGCAGTTCCTTGGCCAGTTCGCCATAGGTTCGTGTCTGATGGCAAGGAATCGCTGCAATCGCCCCCCAAACACATCTCTGAAACGCCGTTCCGGAAGTTTGCAAGGGGAGCTCGAAGACGAACCGCGGATCGCCCAGATAGGCACGCAACTGGCGTACAGCCTCTGCCGCCAACGCGCACTTCGGCACCAATTCCGAACACGGTTCCAGATACTCGATTCGGAGGACTTCGCCCTCATCACAATGAACCCCGATCGAAAATCCGGGCGCAGCAACGACCGCCTGAAAGTCCCGCCGACCCAATCCGTGCATGCCGACCCCCAAGCTATGCGCGAATCTGCCCCGTGCCCAGCACGATCCACTTTTGGCTAGTCAACCCTTCGAGCCCCACCGGGCCGCGCGCATGAATCTTGTCAGTCGAAATCCCGATTTCGGCCCCCAACCCATACTCGAAGCCGTCGGCAAAGCGTGTCGAGGCATTGACCATCACCGACGCCGAATCGACCTCGCGCAGGAAACGCAAGGCGTTGGTGTAATCTTCAGTGACGATGCTCTCCGTATGGTGCGAACTGTAGCGATTGACGTGATCGATCGCCTTATCCAGGCCGGCAACAACCTTGACCGAAATCACCGGTGCCAGGAATTCGGCGGAAAAATCCTCCTCGGTTGCGGCCTTGGCCTCGCCGACCAAGGCCTGCGTCTCCGGACAACCGCGCACTTCGACCCCTTTGGCGGCGAGCATCGCGGCAACTGGCGGCAACAGCTCTGCCGCACGCGAACGTGCGACGAGTAACGATTCGGCCGTATTGCAAGTGCCGTAGCGCTGCGTTTTGGAGTTTTCGACAATCCGCAGCGCCTTTTCAGCATCGGCCGCGTCGTCCAGATAGACATGGCAATTCCCGTCCAGATGCTGGATCATCGGCACCCGCGATTCGGCGAGGAGGCGCGAGATCAGCCCTTTGCCGCCGCGAGGAACGATTACGTCGACATACTCGCGCATCGTGATCAGATGGCCGACTGCGGCACGATCGGTCGTATTGACGACCTGGACAGCGTTTTCCGGCAAACCGGCAGCCGCCAGCCCCTCATTGACCAGTGCAGCAATCGCCCGGTTGCTATGGATCGCTTCCGACCCGCCGCGCAGAATGCACGCATTGCCTGATTTCAGACACAGGGCAGCGGCTTCGGCGGTAACGTTTGGCCGCGCTTCGTAAATAATGCCGATCACGCCGAGCGGCACGCGCATCCGGCCAACCTGGATGCCACTAGGCCGGATTTTAAGATCACTGATTTGCCCCACCGGATCGGGCAATGCCGCCACCTGCTCCAGCCCTTCCGCCATCGCGGCGACCCCTTTTTCAGTGAGCGTCAGCCGATCGAGCAGGGCAGCTTCAAGCCCCGACTCTCGGGCAACCGCAATATCTTGCTGATTCGCCAGAAGAAGTGCTGTACAATTACGCCGCACTGCGGACGCAATAGTCCGTAGCGCAGCATTCTTTGCACTGCTGTCGGCCCGACCAATCAAACGCGACGCCTCGCGCGCCTGTCTTCCGACGGTTTGCATGTACTGCTGGATATCCATGATTTATCCGAAAGTTGCCCTCAAGGTTTGATTATAACGATCGCCCGGAAAACTTCATTGAACCATTGATGGAAAATTGACTCTCATGTTCAACGAACACACGTCAGCATCGATTATGAGCAAGAAACTCATCGTTCCCGCAGAAGTCATGATTTGTGCGACATGCAGCTATTGGGATGGCGAACGCAAATTTGACTCCGAACTGCAAATTGTCGTTGTCGACGAGAGCTGCGCCGGCCACTGCCTGGTCCAGAATGAATGCCGCAAAGGCATGACCGACGAGTTCGAGTTTTACCCGGAATGTCTCTGGGAGCACATTGCTCCCGAAGAAGACTCTGGCAACTCCACCAAAAACTAACGTCCTAGAACGTCCGGCTTCTCGCCGGGCAAAGCCCCAAACCGAGACGCAAGAACTCGGTCCAGACATCCCCTCCCCCGGCAGCGCCCTTGATCATCCGGTCGATCCGGGCAAGATGCTCTAGCGCGGCATCTGCTGCCGCCTTATCGACTCTTTGTACGGCGCGCTTGAAGGCGCCTTGGCGCGCGCCCCAGATACGCGCATTCTTGAGGAGAGCATCGAGCGGCTGTCGCGCGTCGAGACCGGCCCTGACCTGCGCCAAAGCACGCACCTCCTCGGTCAGCGCCCACAAAACCAAAGGCGGTGCCTCACCCTCCTGCTGCAAACCTTCGAGCGTTCGCGTCAAACGAACCACATCTCCGGCCAACAACGCCTCGCGTAAACCGTCGAGATCGTAACGCGCCACGTTAAGCACGGCATCCTGCACCTGCAGCAAACTCAACTCGCCGGGCAAATAAAGCAGGCCGAGCTTCATGATTTCCTGATGCGCGGCAAGGAGATTGCCTTCGACGCGCTCTGCAATGAAACGCAGGGCATCGCTATCTGCGCTTTGCTGCTGGCGACGCAGGCGTCCGGCAATCCACCCCGGCAAATCAGCCAACGCCGGGGGAATCAGCTTTACCGCCGCCCCGGCCTCATTCAGGGCCTTGAGCCAGACCGCTTTTTCTTCCGCCCAGTCGAGACCGGGCAACGTGACCAGCAGCAGTGCGTCGGGGGACGGACGCTGACAATACTCCTGAATCGCCGCACTGCCTTCACGCCCCGGCTTGCCGGTCGGAATGCGCAGGTCGATCAGTTTACGCCCGCCGAAAAGCGACATACTGCCGGCCGCATGGTGCAAAGCAACCCAGTCAAATCCGGGAAGTGCCGTCAGCACCTCGCGTTCGTCAAAACCGTTCCGACGCGCCGCCGCCCGGATGGCGTCGGCGGCTTCGATAACCAGCAAAGGTTCGTCGCCATAAACGACGTAGACCGGCTTTAGGTCAAGTTCCAGGTGAGCCGGCAGTTGCTCGCTCCTGAGCTGCATCGCGAGCTACTCCGCCGGCGTCGGGAAAACCGGCTTGCTCGCCGCCAGCCGGCGCATCAACTGCTGGATGAGATCGCTCTCCATGTCACGCCAGAGCAGCTCCTCTTCCTGCGTCTTGGCCAGAACGTCCGAATCGGCGTAAGTCAGGTCGCGGCTCAACTCAACCATCCCCGGGGCAATCAGATTGCGGCCCTTGTTGTCCACGACGCGATAGCCGTAGCGATACTTCAGACGTTTTTCGCGCACGCGCCCGGCCCCCGAGAGCGAAAGAATCTCCGGCACCCGCGCCTCGGACGACGGCATGAAGATGGCCTGCGCGTCCTCGGGGGTCTCCGTCAAGCGCGTCCCTCCTGTCGCCCGAATGGCGCGCTTCAGGCCCGCACCAACGACGGAGCCTTCGCCGACCGCGAGATACAGGCTTTCGTAAGGCAACGGGTACGAACCGCGCAACTGGAAGCCGCAACCGGCGACCAGCGCCGCGAGCAACATGCCGAATACGAGACGAAACGGCAGAGTCATTGCAATGCTCCCCGGAAAATCAGACCACCATATTGACCAGACGCCCCGGAACAACCACCACTTTCTTGGGTGCCTTGCCTTCGAGATGCTTTTGCGCCGCTTCGCTGGCCAGCGCCACGGCTTCGATCGCCGCTTTGTCGGCGCTTGCCGGCACGCGCAGACTGCCACGCAATTTGCCGTTCACCTGCAACACGAGATCGATCTCCTCCTGAACCAACGCACTGGCGTCGACTTTCGGGAAAGCCTGCTCGCCCAGCGTCTTGCCGGGACAAAGTTCGGCGTACACAGCTTCGCAAATGTGCGGCACGATCGGGCAAAGCAGCAAGGCCACGGCTTCCAGGGCCTCCTGCCTGATCGAACGCGCCAGCGACGAATTTTCGCCCAGTTTGGCGTAGGCGTTGAGCAATTCCATGACGGCGGCAATCGCCGTATTTAACTGCTTGCGCCGACCGTAATCGTCCGTCACCTTGCCGATGGTTTGATGCAACTGACGTCGGAAAGCTTTCAGCTCGGGCGACAGCTCACCACCGGCATAGGCGGCAACAACGCCTTCCGAAACGTGTTCGAAAACCAGGCGCCAGAAACGCCGCAAGAAGCGGTAGGCCCCCTCGACGCCCGCATCCGACCATTCCAGCGACTGATCCGGCGGCGATGCGAACATGATAAACAGGCGGGCGGTGTCGGCACCGTACTGGTCGATCAGCGCCTGCGGATCGACGCCGTTATTCTTCGATTTCGACATCTTCTCGGTGCCGCCGATGACCACCGCCAAACCGTCGGTACGCAGCGTCGCCGACACTGGCCGGCCGCGCTCGTCGCAGGCCAGTTCGACGTCGGCCGGGTTCATCCACTCCTTCTTGCCAGCCGCATCCTCGCGATAAAAAGTTGGGGCTACGACCATACCCTGCGTGAGGAGATTAGCAAACGGCTCGTCGAGCTTCTCTGCGCCGAACAAGCCAACGTCGCGCATCAGCTTGGTCCAGAAGCGCGAATAGAGCAGATGCAGAATGGCGTGCTCGATGCCGCCGATGTACTGGTCGATGCCGCCCTTGCACCAGTAGGCGACGCGCTCGTCGACCATTGCCTGGTCGTTGTCGGGACAGCAGTAGCGCAGAAAATACCAGGACGACTCGACGAAGGTGTCCATGGTGTCGGTTTCACGCCGCGCTACGCCGCCGCACTTCGGGCAGGTGCATTCGTAGAACTCGGGCATTTTCGCCAACGGACTGCCGGCGCCGGTGACGGTCACGTTTTCCGGCAGCACCACCGGCAACTGATCGTCCGGAACCGGCACGTCACCGCACGTCGGACAATGAATGATCGGAATCGGACAGCCCCAGTAACGCTGACGCGAAATCCCCCAGTCGCGCAAACGGAATTGCGTGCGCTTGGCGCCAAGTCCTTTTGCTTCCAGATCGCCGGCAATCGCATCAAACGCCGCCTGGAAGTCGAGTCCGTCGTATTTTCCAGAATTCATGCACACGCCGTATTCAGCGTAGGCATCGAGCCAGAGCGCCACGACGTCCGCATAAGCACCATTTTGCGAAGCGATCACCGTGCGGATATCCAGTCCGTATTTCGTGGCGAAGGCGAAATCGCGTTCGTCGTGCGCTGGCACAGCCATGACCGCGCCCTCGCCGTAACCCATCAGCACGTAGTTGGCGACCCAGACCGGCAACTTCTCGCCGTTGAGCGGATGCACGACGAAAAGCCCGGTCGGCATGCCTTTCTTTTCCATCGTCGCCATGTCGGCTTCGGCAACACCGCCGCGCTTGCATTCCTCGATGAATTCCTTGAGCGCGGGATTGTTCGCCGCCGCCTGCGTCGCCAACGGATGCTCGGCGGCAACCGCCACGTAGGTCGCGCCCATCAGCGTGTCCGGACGAGTCGTAAAAACCTTGAGCACGCCCTCGCTGCCGATCGAAGCGGCATCGTAAGTAAACCCGACCTCGCAGCCGTAGCTCTTCCCGATCCAGTTCTTCTGCATCAGCCGGACCTGATCCGGCCAGCCGGAAAGCTGGTCAAGGTCGGCCAGCAGCTCTTCGGCATAGGCGGTGATCTTCATGTAGTACATCGGGATTTCGCGCTTTTCGATCAGCGCCCCCGAGCGCCAGCCGCGCCCGTCGATGACCTGCTCGTTGGCGAGAACCGTCTGGTCTTCCGGATCCCAGTTGACCGTGCCGAGGCGTTTGTAGATCAGCCCTTTTTCATAAAGCCGGGTGAACAGCCACTGTTCCCAGCGATAGTAATCTGGCTTGCAGGTCGCCAGCTCACGCTCCCAGTCAATGGCAAAGCCGAGCCGGTTAAGCTGTCCCTTCATGTACTCGATGTTGGCGTAAGTCCATTGCGCCGGCGGCACCTTGTGCTGGATCGCCGCATTCTCTGCCGGCATGCCGAAAGCGTCCCAGCCCATCGGCTGCAAGACGTTGAAACCCAGCATTTTGTGAAACCGCGAAAGCACGTCGCCGATCGTATAGTTGCGCACGTGTCCCATGTGCAACTTCCCGGAAGGATAGGGAAACATCGACAGGCAATAGTATTTTGGCCGGCTGACATCCTCGACGGCGCGGGCCGCCGAGGTTTTGTTCCAATAGGTTTGGGCGGCAATTTCGATTTCTTTGGGCTGGTATTTTTCCTGCATGACTCGGCTTTGCTCTGTAATTCGGTCGAAATGGACTAAACTTCGGATTATACGCGGTTTGCCTTAACAACCCCGACGCTCGGACTGCAAGCACTCGCAAACTTCAGCCGGCGTGACGGCCTCTTTCCGCGCAGAACCTCCCTTCGACATCGACGAAACACATAAAGACACGCAATGCCCAATCAGCCCCTCGCCAAGCCTCATGAGCGGAAGTTTCTGCGCACGCCCATTTTTGTGATGTCGATTCTGGCAGCGCTGTTATCCATTGCTGCCGCGCTCTCGTTGATTAGCGAAAAAAGAAATCACATCCTGGAGGCGGCGGAGCACCGCAACTCAAACATCGCCCGCTTGATCGGCTTCCACATTGGCCACGTCCTCAACTCCGGTGTTCGCTTGCTCGACTCGGTTGCCGAAGGCATCGAACATCGCGGCATGGCCTACTATCTCAACAGCAAGGGCAAGCGTCTCCTTCTCGAACGGACAAAAGGCTACCCCGAACTACAAACCCTGTTGCTGATCAGTAAAACCGGGCAACTTCTGGTCGGCGCATCCCTGCCTTTCCCGGTTCCCAACGTTAATTACGCCGACCGGGATTATTTCAAGCGCCACTTGGCGGGGGAAGATCTCGTGATTGGAGAACAACTGCTGAGCCGCACCCACGGCAGACGGGGCACCACCATCAGCCGGGCAATCCGTTCGACCAGCGGCGAACTCGAAGGCATCGTCCTGATCACCGTGGAAAGTTCGCACCTGCAAGATCTGTTTGATGCTTCGCAACGCTCGGAAAGTCAGGAAATCATGGTTCTTCGCGACGATGGCGCCATCTTCGTCAGCCAACCGGAACTCCCGGTGGGCCGCCGCTTCCCTGAAGCCGAAGTTCTGCGCCGAGCCGGATTAGCGCGTAGCGGAAGCTTTGAAGGCCCAGGCCTGATCGACACCAAATCGCGCTATTTTTCCTATGAAGCCATCAAGGACTACCCCCTTGTTGTGATTGCCAGCCAAACGCGCAACCACGTTCTGGCCTCATGGCATGTATTCACGGCCATCGTCACTGGCTGCCTCGTCCTGGCATTAGGACTGTTGATCACCGCCACCCATTACGCGCTCAATTCGGCCACGCGAACTTTCGCCCTTCAACTTGAACTCGAGCGAATGGCGCAAACCGACCCCCTGACCGGCCTGGCAAACCGAAGATTCTTTATGGAGCAATCCGAGCGCGAGATTTCCCGCACAGCGCGCTACGGAGGCCCCATTGGCGTGTTCATGATTGACATCGCCCATTTCAAGGAAATCAACGACACCTACGGGCATGACAGCGGCGACACGGTCCTCAAGCACCTCTCTGATCTGTTCCGGTACGAGCTTCGCGACATCGACATCATTGGCCGACTGGGCGGAGAAGAGTTTGCGGTTGTCATGCCGCAAACCAATATCGAACAATCTTTTGAAGTCGCGCAGCGACTGCTCAACTCCGTCCGCGAAACACAGATCGGGGTTCGACAAGGCATTCCGCTGAAAATCACGATCTCGATCGGGATCGCATGCCAAAACGGCGCTGGCGGAGACATGAAATCACTTCTCCGCCAGGCAGATCATGCGCTCTACGAAGCCAAACGCAGCGGACGCGACTTGGCTTGTCGATTCACCGGAGATGCCAGATCTATTTAACTCCGGAACCCGAATGCATCTCAGGAAACCGCAACGCCGAACAAGCCCTTGTGCCCATGCATGACGCCAATGGCAACGACCAGACCGACGCCAATCCCAATGGCATCGCGCTTCCAGTCTGGCACAAAGCTGAGGCGCTTTCCCTCCAATAACAATGAACACAACGCGTAGAGCGAAAATAGCAGAAACGAACCAAACAGGACCGTCTCACGCCAACCGCCGTTGGCTAACAGATGCACCCCCGACCAAAGCACGACACCGACCAGCATCGGATGACCTAGCACGTGCTTGATGTAGCCGCGTAGATTAGCTCCGCCAATCACGAACAACACCAAGCCGATACTGACCAGTATTGGCGCCAACTGGATGGCCCAAGCCTTCGGGGCGAAAAGCAGCGTATTTGGGACATTGCTCCACCCCTTCCCGACAAGCACCCAGCCGGCAAGCGCGCAAAGCGTCAGAAGACCTCTCCAAGCATTATCCCCAATGACCCCCACCAGCTTTCGGCGAATCAGCGGCGTGGCCGTAAAAAAATGCGGCACAAAAAATAGCGCCAAACCGGTAACAAAAAACTCCATGCCCACCCCCACGAAGTACCTGATTCAAATCACAATGCAAGACAGACTATCAGACGGATTACATAACGCCTAGAATCACGCCAGAACAAACTTTCAGGAATCCCTGAGCATGAAAGCCTTTCAGGATTACTACACTGATGACCAGGCCACCTGTTACGGCTGCGGCCGTAACAATCCCCTTGGGCTCAGGATCCAAACCTACTGGGAAGGCGACGAGAGTGTCACTCGCTTTACCCCGGAACCGTTTCACACGGCGATCCCCGGACTCGTCTATGGCGGCCTGCTGGCCTCGCTGATCGATTGCCACAGCACCGGCACGGCCGCCGCCGCACTTTACCGTGCGGAAGGTCGGGCCATGGACACGCAGCCGCCCATCCATTGCGTCACCGCCGCCCTACACGTCAATTACTTGAAACCCACCCCAATCGGCCACACGCTGGAAATCCGCGGACGCATCAAGGAAATCGGCCCACGTAAAGTCGTTGTCGTCTCTTCGCTCCTCGCCAACGGCGAAATCACGGCCACCGGCGAAGTCGTTGCGGTTCGCATTCCGGAGCGCAGTGCCTGAGAGCTATCCCGGCAGACCCGACAATTCTTTTGTTTCTGTTCCCTTCGGCCCCGGCGTACGCGCCACATTCATGACCCAACACACCATCACGAAATAACCGATCAGCGCCACCAGTTCAACCACACCAGGTTCGCCGAAACGGCCAACGGCTACGGCATAAGTCGCGTCGCAAACGCCATGTCGTCGCATCAATTCGGAGGCAAAGTCGAGCGCGGTTTCGTCGCCCCCGGAAATCCCTCTCGGCCTCGCCCCAACGGCAATCGCGTCGAGTGTCTCCGGACTGCTCCCGGCTTTGATCGCCAATGGCACATGCGTCTGCCACTCGAACTGGTTATGCGTCTCCCGGGCGACGAAACAAATCACCAACTCACGGATTCGTTCATCCAGCCTCCCGTCGAAACGCAACGACTCACCGACCTTGCCGATACGCTCCATCAAACCCGGGCACTGCAATAGCGGCACAAAGGGGCCGAAAACCGCCTTGCGCGGCCCGGCAATGATCGCATCCGCGGCCACCCGCTGCGCCTCGTTCATCGTTTCACGATCAGGCAGCGGAATCCGCTCAGACTGGTCATTACCGAAACCTTGTAACGTGAAAATACCTGTATTGCTCACGGAGAACCTCCTTGCCGAAGAATAACGCGCTCATTATGGACCGCCTCAAGGCATCCTCTCCGACCAAATCTAAGAGCTCCAGAAAATTTCCGACCTTCCTCGTTTCGCTTGATCTGGCATCACCAAATTTCCATCATCGGCTCGATGCCACGGGACAGGTGGAAGAGCGTTACGGGGCGACGAACAATGCCGCGCGTGCGCCTTCGCTGACCGCTCTGGTGGCGGGATGGGTAAGCCGACGTTCAGCTGAAATCAGAAAGAATCGCTCGCGCAGGTCATCGGTTTCGCCGAGGCTGACCACTTTATAATGGGCCAAAACATCTGACAGGCTCGCCGCCGGCGCGGTGAATACGCCAGCGCCGGCTTCGCCAAAAGCTTTAGTCAAGGCGCTGTCGTCGAATTCCCCGACGATGCGCATATGGACATTCTGCCGTTCCAGCCAGCGCGGCAAGGCGCTGTGGAGTGCGCTGTCCCTGCCGGGAAGCAATAGCGGCGCACCATCCAGACAGGCGGGAAAATTGCCGGTCAGCCGCTCGGCAAGCTCGGGGGATGCCATAAAGGCGAGGGCGGATTCGCCCAGCGGATGACTGTAACCCTTGATATCGGTTCCCGGCGGCATCGGCCGGTCGGCCAGCACCATGTCCAGGCGGTGGATGGCAAGATCGGCCAGCAGTCTGTCCAGATGATCCTCATGACACTCCAGACGTATCGCTTCGGGCAGTTCCAGAACCGGCGCAAGCAAGCGATGGGCAATGAATTTCGGGACCACATCGGCTATGCCGACACGGAAGGTAATGAAGCGCTCCTTGCCGCCATTTCTCAGCAGGTCTTCTAGCTCGCTACCCGTCTGAAAAATCTCTTCGGCATAGGACTGCGCCAGCCGTCCGGCCTCGGTCAGTTCGAGGTGCCGGCCAGCGCGGCGGAATAGCGCCACGCCAAGTCTTTCCTCGAATTGGGCAATCTGCCCTGAAAGCGTCTGTGGCGTCAGATGAAGGCGCTCCGCCGCCCGGATG
This sequence comes from uncultured Propionivibrio sp., assembly GCA_964575415.1. Taxonomy (GTDB): domain Bacteria; phylum Pseudomonadota; class Gammaproteobacteria; order Burkholderiales; family Rhodocyclaceae; genus Propionivibrio. The sequence goes on along the minus strand of CAZNQL010000020.1, from coordinate 28,685 downwards.
ACGCCCCCCGATCGGGCAACAGCGAGAAAGTAGTGCAAGTGTTTGAAATTCAGTATGGCCACGGCACCAATGTTCGTTATTTTCGAATAAATGACACATTATTATCTTATTGTTACGAACATTTAAAGCCCCCATACTCCACTCCACCACTCACCCACCCAAAGGAGATTTCATGATCCTCCAGATCCATGCACAAGACTTCGCTCTCACCGATGGACTGCGCGAGCGTATTTCCCGCCGTCTCGCCTTTGCGCTGAATCATGGTCGCGACAGCGTGTCACGCATTGTCGTGCGTCTGTCCGACGTCAACGGTCCGCGCGGCGGTCATGACAAGCGCTGCGGCATAGAAATCCGCCTCAAGGGTTCCGCAGCCGTTGCCATCGAAGACACCGAAACGGATTTGTATGTCGCCATCGACCGTGCAGCAGAACGAGCCGGGCGCACGCTGGATCGACGCCTTTCCCGTCGGCGGGACTTTCCTGCAGTGTCGGCAGTCCGACTGCAACAGGCCACCTCGGAGTCGGAATGAAGCGCCACACCCGCCCTCAACCAATTGGCGATCACGGGATCGGACGCCAATTGGCCGACCCAGCAGGCAGCAGCACGCGCATCGGAAGATTCCGGCGTGGTCTACAAAGCACTTGCAGCCGCCTCGTATCGCACGCCCGCGCAGGTAGACCCTGCAAAATCTGCGCTGGCGCAAGGCCTGCGCGCATAAGGGCATGTCAATGAACGAAGTCGCTTCCACCGCTGCCGTCAGTTTCGCCACCGGCCCGATGTGGGCCGGCTTCATCGCGTTTGTCCTAGCCATGCTGGCGCTAGACCTGTTCGTCTTCGGCGGCCGCAAGGCGCACCGCGTCCATGTCCGAGAGGCGGCGACCTGGGTCGCGGTCTGGACGAGCCTGGCTCTCGCTTTCGCGGCCCTGCTCTGGTGGTACCTGAACGACACCCAAGGCTCCCAGGTCGCACGCACGAAAACCCTCGAGTTTCTCGCCGGCTACCTGATCGAGCAGTCGCTGTCGGTGGACAACATGTTCGTCTTCGTCATGATCTTCACCTACTTCGCCGTGCCGCCCGAGTTGCAGCGCCGTGTGCTGCTCTACGGCGTGCTCGGCGCCATCGTCATGCGGGCAGGCATGATCCTCGCCGGCGTCTGGCTGGTGCAGCAGTTCTCCTGGATCCTTTACCTCTTCGGCGCCTTCCTCGTCGTGACCGGGATCAAGATGCTGATCTTCGCCGACGCCCAGCCCGACCTTGAGCAGAACCCTTTGCTGCGCTGGCTGCGCGGACACCTGCGCATCACGCCGGACTTCCACGGCGAGCGTTTTTTTGCCCGCAAGAACGGCCTTCTCTGGGCGACGCCGATGTTCCTGGTACTGATCCTCATCGAGGCCAGCGACCTGGTCTTCGCGGTAGACAGCATGCCGGCAATCTTCGCGGTCACCACAGACCCCTTCATCGTATTCACCTCGAACATCTTTGCCATCATGGGCCTGCGCGCGCTCTACTTCCTGCTGGCTGACATGGCTGATCGCTTCCACCTGCTCAAATACGGCTTGGCCGTCGTTCTGGTGTTCATCGGCGGCAAGATGCTGGCGATGCCGTGGTTCCATATGCCGATCCAGTGGTCGCTGTCCATTGTCGCCACCATCATCACGGTTTCGGTCGTCGCCAGCCTGGCGCTATCGGAACCCAAGCCCGCCCCCGCAGGAGAACATCCATGAATCCCGAGCCAATGAAACCGACGCTCGCCAATAGCGAGCATGACGCCGACGGCCGCCTCGTTGGACTTGTCTTCGACAGCACCCCGCCGCTCACCGCGCCAGAGACCAATCCCTGGCTGGTTGCGGTGGACAACTCGGACAACGCCCTCCGGGCTGTCGCCTATGCCGCCGGCCAGGCCGAGAGAATGAATGCATGTGCCCTTCACCTGATTCATGTCCAACCGTGGTTATCCAAAGAAGCCGCCGAGGCCGAGCTTGCTCCCCGTGCGCTGGCTGCGACCGCGCGAGCGCGTGCCGCGTTTGACGCCAGGATGCTGCCATGGCGCCTGCTCGTGACAATGGGCGATCCCGCCGAGCGCATCGTTCAACGAGCCGTGCAGCTGCACGCTACCGGGATCGTTATTGGCAGCCGCGGACTCAACACGGTCGAAAGCCTGCTGTTCGGCTCCGTAGCCTACAAAGTCATGCACCTGGGCCGCTTGCCGGTGGTGGTGGTGCCATGACAAGAGCACATCTGTCTTGTCGCCGTTCAGCCAACGCCGACTTTTTTCAACAATTTTCAATCCGAGGAGACTGAAATGAAACATAACCATTCCCGTACCCAAGCCATTGCCCTGCCGCAAGGCGGTGTCGAGTCGGTTCTCGCCACCAACCGGGTGATCCGCAACACCTATATGCTGTTGTCACTGACACTGATTTTTTCCGCCATCGTCGCCGGTCTCTCGGTCGCGCTCAAGCTACCGCATCCGGGCATAATTCTCACCCTGATCGGCTATTTCGGCCTGCTGTTCACCGTGCATAAATTCAAGGACAGCGGAGCAGGCATTCTCGCCGTGTTCGCCCTCACCGGATTCATGGGCTATACCTTGGGACCGATCATTTCCCGCTATCTCGGCCTGCCCAACGGCGGAGAAATCGTCATGCAGGCCATGGCTGCCAGGGCTACCATTTTCGTCGGCCTTTCAGCCTACGCCGTGACGACCAAAAAGAACTTCAGCTTCATGGGCGGCTTTTTGATGGCCGGCATCCTGCTCGCTTTCCTTGCCGGCCTGGCGGCGATTTTCTTCGAAATTCCCGCACTGTCGCTGACTGTATCGGCGGCCTTCGTACTGCTGATGTCCGGCCTGATCCTCTACGAAACCAGCAACATGATCCACGGCGGCGAGACCAACTACGTGCTGGCCACGGTGACGCTGTTCGTCTCGATCTTCAACCTTTTCACCAGCCTGCTGCAATTACTCGGCTTCATGAACGGAGACAATTGAAAACGATGACCTCACTGATCGAACGGCTGCGGACATTGGTGCCGAGCCGTGAACAGCTCGAAGCCAACCCTTCACTGCGCCGGCTGGCACCCTGGCTGGGCAATCCAAAGCTTTGGCATTGGTCGCGCCGGGGCGTAGCGATGGGAGCGGCAATCGGCTTGTTCATCGGCTTTGCCATTCCCGTTGCCCAGATCCTGCTCGCGGCGGTTGCGGCCGTCTATTTACGCATCAATCTGCCGGTAGCCGCCGCCGGGACGCTGATCACCAATCCGCTGACCGTTCCTCCCATCTACTACGTGGCCTACCATCTCGGCGCATGGACGACCGGAATGCCGACGCCTACTGGGTTTTCGTTCGACGACCCCACCGCGCTCTGGAGCAACCTCGGCATGATCGGCCCGCCGCTGTTTATCGGTCTCGCCATCACAGCGACCATCGCCGCCCTCGCCAGCTATCTGCTGATTTCGCAGGCCTGGGCATGGCGCGTAGCCGCGAAACGGCGTGGAGTTCGCCCGTGAAATTACGCTTGACGGCCTAATACAGCGCCCCGTGCCAACCGGTTTTTCTTTGTCATAACACCGAGGCCATTATCGCTGACGACCGCGATGCTTCGCGACGGAGTACAGCGCAAAGCCAATGAAGCAGGGCTGCTTGTAGGTCATATTGCGTTCCAGCGCATAGACAATAGAAAGCAAGAAGCCCGGCTAACGCCGGGCTTCAATTATTTATAGTTTGACAGACTTATTCTCGCCCGAGACACAATCACCAGTTCGACTCACGTTCCGGCGTCGCGGTGATCTTGTGGATCGACAGGTCGGCGCCGTCGAATTCCTCTTCCTGGTCGAGACGCAGACCAAGAACCGCTTTCAGCGTTCCATAGACCACGAACCCACCAACGAGCGCAACGCCGACCGCCATTCCGGTCATGATCAATTGCGGCATGAAGGCGATGCCGCCTGCTCCGCCCAGCGCTTTCTGCCCGAAGATGCCGGCGGCAATGCCGCCCCAGGCGCCACACAGGCCGTGCAGCGGCCAGACGCCGAGTACGTCATCGATCTTCCAGCGGTTTTGCGTCAGCGTAAACATCACGACGAACAAGCCACCCGAGACGCCGCCGACGGCCAGCGCGCCGATCGGATGCATCAAATCGGAACCAGCGCAGACGGCAACCAGGCCGGCGAGCGGGCCGTTATGCACGAAGCCGGGGTCGTTCTTGCCGAGCAGCAGCGCGACCAGCGTGCCGCCGACCATGGCCATCAGCGAGTTGAGGGCGACAAGGCCGGAAATCTTGTCGATGGTTTGCGCACTCATCACGTTGAAGCCGAACCAGCCGACGGTGAGAATCCAGGCGCCCAGCGCCAGGAAAGGAATCGATGACGGCGGGTGCGCGGAGATGGCGCCGCTCTTGCTGTAACGCCCATGCCGCGCGCCGAGCAGGATGACCGCCGGCAGGGCAATCCAGCCGCCCATCGCATGGACGACAACGGAACCGGCAAAGTCGTGGAACTCGGCGCCGAAGGTGGCGCTCAGCCACGCCTGAATACCGTAGGCCTGGTTCCAGGCGATCCCCTCGAAGAACGGATAGACAAAGCCGACGATCACAAAGGTGGCGATCAGTTGCGGATTGAAGCGGGCGCGCTCGGCAATGCCGCCGGAAATGATCGCCGGTATGGCGGCGGCGAAGGTAAGCAGGAAGAAGAAACGGGTCAGTTCGAAACCGTTTTTCTGCATCAGGACGCCGGCGCCGCTAAAGAAATTCACGCCGTAAGCGATCGAGAAGCCGATAAAAAAATAGGCAATGGTCGACACCGAGAAATCGACCAGAATCTTGACCAGCGCATTGACTTGGTTCTTCTTGCGCACGGTTCCCAATTCGAGAAAGGCAAAGCCCGAGTGCATGGCCAGCACCATGATGCCGCCGAGCAAAATAAAAAGTACGTCACTTCCTGATTTGAGCGCTTCCATGCGTCCTCCTGAAAAACAAGCAGACTTACGCAAGCAAAATTTGTTCTACCAACAACAGGCCTTACAATTCAATCACTTAAACAAACCACCCGTCCGCAACAGAACCATAGCAGTGCATACCCAAAAATCAAGCACCGTGATGGGGCAGCATTTCCCTCGCCGAGAAACACTCACTCCTTTGGTGCGATTCCCGGCGGCAACAACACCCACATTTGCCCCTGCTGTTTCATCCGCCCGGCCTGAGCACCGGCTTCCGCGCCGAAGCCCCAGAAAAAATCAGCGCGCACAACGCCGCGAATCGCACCGCCCGTATCCTGCGCCAGCATCAGGCGCTGCAAGGGCTTATTGGAACCGGGCTGCGTGGTCGAAAGAAAGACCGGCGCGCCAAGCGGCGTCGTGCGCGGATCGACGGCGAGGCTGCGGCCCGCGGTCAGGGCACGGCCAAGGGCCCCGAGTGGCCCGACATCCGTCTTCCCGTTATCCGCGATTTCGCGGAAAAACACGTAGCTCGGATTCTCGTTGAGCAGATCGTCGAGCTTGTCCGGATTGGCGCGCGCCCAAGCCTGGATGCCCTGCATCGACGCCTGCGCCAGGGTCAGTTCGCCACGATCGATCAGGACGCGCCCGATCGACTGATAGGGATGACCATTCTGGTCGGCATAACCGATGCGAACCAGCTTGCCGTTCGGCAGCCTGACCCGCCCGGACCCCTGTATCTGCAGGAAGAACAATTCAACCGGGTCATCGACCCAAAGCAAGACGCGGTCGGCGTATTTTTTTTCGTCGCCAACGATGTCCGCGCGTGAATAATAGGGAACGACCTTGCGCCCCTGCAGACGACCGCGCAAGCGCATATTCTTCACGTCGGGAACAACCTCGCCGAGATCGACCGTGAGCAGGTCGTCGGGAACGCCGAGTACCGGCTGCGAATAGCGCGTGCTGCGCTTCATCGCGCCGTGGAGTAGGGGCTCGTAATAGCCGGTAATCGTGCCGTTGGTCGTGTGATCGGGATTGGTCAACTGATACGGCGAGAAACGCGATTCGAAAAACCGGCGTAACGTGGCATTGTCGACCAGACGCAGATCACGCGCCTCCTCGCAGGCCGCCCGCCAGAGCAACCACTTGGGGTTGCTTTCGAGCGCGCGACAGGACTGGAGAAACGCGGGCCAGGCCTCGACCAGATTGTCTTCACCCCACCCCGGCAGGTCGCTCCACTTCGCTGCCTGCATCGGCTTGGCCGGCGGTTGTACGGCGACCGGCGGCGCTTCCCGGACCGAGGCGCAGGCGGACAACAAGAGGCTAGCGGCAA
>CAZNQL010000020.1:7873-22322 GCA_964575415.1 uncultured Propionivibrio sp. | reverse complement strand
ACCGGCGGCGCTTCCCGGACCGAGGCGCAGGCGGACAACAAGAGGCTAGCGGCAAGCGCCGCCAACAAACGGTTCGATTGGCTTTTCAACATGGTTTGGCTAAAGTGTTCGGATTTGCAGACCCGCCGAGTATACTCCCCGATGACGACCCCGAATCTGCAACTCGCCAGTTTTCTCGCCCGAGCCGAGAAACTGCTTGAGCGCATCGAACCGCTGCTACCACCGGTCTCTCCCCTGCCTAACTGGAACAGCGCGACCGCCTTCCGCTGGCGTAAGCGCAGCAACGCCGGCTTCTTGCAGCCGGTTCGCAGACCGTTCGCGATCCGCTTGGACGATCTGCGCGACATCGACGACCAGAAACAACGTATCGTCGCCAATACCCTCCAATTCCTCCAAGGCAAACCCGCCAACAATGTCCTGCTCACCGGCGCACGCGGCTCCGGCAAATCCTCACTGATCAAGGCGTTGCTCAATGAATACGCGGCCAAAGGGCTACGCGTGATCGAAGTTGAAAAAAACGACCTCGTCGACCTACCCGATATCGTCGAATTGCTCGATGGCCGCCCGGAGCGCTTCATTGTCTTTTGCGACGACCTGTCATTCGACGCTGGCGATGCGACCTTTAAGGCGCTGAAAGTCATCCTTGACGGCTCGATCGCGGCCACACCCGACAACGTCCTGATCTACGCGACCTCGAACCGCCGCCACCTGATGCCCGAATATTTCCGGGAAAACCTCGAAGGGCAGCGTGTCGACGAAGAAATCCATCCCGGCGAAGCCATCGAGGAAAAAATCTCGCTCTCCGAACGCTTCGGCCTCTGGCTGTCGTTCTACCCTTTCGACCAGGACGCATACCTCGACATCGTCGCGCACTGGCTGCGTTCTTTCGGCTGCGATGCGGAAGAAATTGCCGGCGCCGAACGCGAAGCGCTCAACTGGGCATTAATGAGAGGATCGCGTAGCGGCCGCGTCGCCTGGCAATTCGCCAAGGACTGGGCGGGTACGCACGGCACACAAGCGAAGCGCGGCAAATGAGAAAAACCGTCGAAGTCGCTGCTGCCGTCCTGCTGCGCGAGTGCCAAGCCGGCACCGAATTCCTGCTCGCACGCCGCCCCGAAGGCAAGGTTTACGCTGGCTACTGGGAATTCCCTGGCGGCAAGGTCGAAGCTGGCGAGAGCTTTCGTGACGCGTTGACACGGGAACTGCACGAGGAACTAGGCATCGAAACCGAGCGCGCCTGGCCTTGGCTGACCCGGGAATTCACCTACCCGCACGCGCACGTTCGGCTGAAGTTTTTCCGGGTCGACACCTGGCGCGGCGAGTTGCATGCACGGGAACACGATGGTCTGTTATGGACGCCCATTGGAGCTAGCCCCAACGTTACCCCGGTTCTACCAGCCAACGGCCCTATCCTCAACGCATTGGCCCTGCCAGCGATATACGCCATCACCAATGCCGTCGAAAACGGCATTGACGCCGAACTGTCCCGACTCGATGCAGCACTGTCAAATGGCCTGAGGCTGATCCAGATCCGCGACAAAACGCTTCCCCAAGAAGAACGGTTCCGTTTTGCGCACCAAGCGATCCGGCTCGCCAGAAAACATGCCGGCACCCGCGTCCTGATCAACGACGATGCTGACTTGGCGCGCGCTATCGGCGCCGACGGCCTGCATCTTTCTTCTGCCGCGCTGATGAACGCTGGCGTCCGTCCGGATTTCAGCCTGGTCGGCGCCTCGTGCCACGACACCGAGCAATTGAAACGGGCTACCGAGCTCGGCCTCGATTTCGCCGTCCTCAGCCCCGTCTTGCCGACAGCCAGCCATCCGGAAGCGGAGGCCATGGGCTGGGAGACGTTCGCCCGACTGCTTGAGCACGCCCCCTTGCCGGTTTTCGCCCTCGGCGGCATGCGCCCCGAAATGCTTGAAACCGCCTGGGAACACGGGGCGCACGGCATCGCCCTTCTACGCCATTGGCGCTAAGCGACGTCGAACAGGTTTACTCTTCGGAAGAATTGTCTGGAATGCCAGACAACGGATCGTTCGCTTCCTGCACCGGCACGCGGTAGGCCTCCGAAGCCCAGGCACCGAGATCGATGAGCTTACAGCGCTCGGAGCAGAACGGGCGGAATTTGTTGTCGGGGCTCCACACCGATTCCCCGCCGCACTGCGGACAACGCAGCTTGGTCACTTTTACAGACATCAGAGATTGCAAAAAACCATGTCGAAGGGGACGTCAGTGACCGTTTCGTAATTGCGCTGACGGTGTTCGCTGTCGGGCCGGGAGAAACGAATATTCAACGCATATTTGTTGGCACTGATTTCCGGGATGAAAGGAACATTTTGCGCCAGGGTGATGCGGACCATTTGCGCGGCACTACCGCCCAGCATCAACTGAAACGCGCCGGCGCGGGCAACCTGTTGCTCGAGGTTACCGCTCGAACGCAACAAGCGGAGCACGATGGTCAAACCATCGCGCAGGGGAATGAGCGGCTTCAACCAAGCTTGCAATTCCTTTTGCCGCACAGCCGCCTCCTGATGCTGCCAGAAATGATACGACGGCAAGTCGAATTCGCAGACACCACCGGGTATCGCCGCGCGCCCCTTGATCCCCATCAGCCACTCGTTTTCGCGCAGGTGCTGGCCGAGCTTGCCGGCCATCGCCAACAAAGCAGCGGAAGACTGTTCGATTTCGTACAGCGCACCGGAGAGCGCCTCTTCCGAAATCTCGGGGTTATTGCGGAAGCCGAGCAAGGTCTGGCGCTGGCGCTCGAGTTCCTGAATGAGATCCATCTTGAGGTCGGCCCGACCGGCCACGTCAAGAGTTTCGAACAAGGAGAGCAGGGCGACATGATGCTCGCGCCGCCCATCCTGCTGGATGAAATAGGACGACTTTTCGAATAAATCCTCAAGACGCAAGAGTGTTCGAATGCGTTCGTTGAAGGGATATTCGTAAGTAATAGTCACTCTTCCGCCAATTCGAAAATGGAAATTTCCTATGATTCTGAAGCATTTGCCACAAAATCTCAACAGCGGGCTTTAAGTTCCTCTTGTTTGTCCTTGAAGCGACAACTCGAGATAGCGTCGGTGCAGGAGATCCACTTGCCGAGTCAATTCTTCCAGACCATCGTTATTCAGCACGAAGTCATTCGCCACGGAAAGACGTTCGGCACGCGTCGCCTGCGTCGCCATGATGGCACGCACCTCATCGGCGGAAAGCGCGCTCCGCGCCATAACCCGGGCAACTTGCACCGCCTCATCACAATCGACGACCAAGACCCGGTTCACCCGATCCTGATAAGCCTTGGACTCGACCAGTAACGGCACGACGAGCATGGCATACCCCGCGCCGGAGCCCCCCAAGCTCGCCGCCTGGCAACGCACCTCGCTTTCACGACGAATCATGGGGTGGAGAATGGCTTCCAACTGTTTCTTTGCCGAGGGGTCGGAGAACACGCGCTGGCGCATGGCGCTCCGATCCAGGCCGCCATCGGCTCTCAATATGGCGGGGCCAAATGCGGCAGCGATCTCGGGCATGGCCGCCCCCTGAGGCCCAGTCAATTCATGCGCGATGACGTCCGTATCGACTATCGCCGCGCCGCGCTCGGCAAAAAGATCGGCAACGGTACTCTTGCCGCTACCGATCCCGCCGGTGAGTCCGACAACGAAGGTCATGGGGCGTGAACCGACCGCGCCTCACAAACCTCCGCTTTGCTCCCCGGAAGCAACTCGACCAGCCATTTCCGCAAAGCCTCGGACTGCCCTTGCGGTCCGGTCATTTCCAGCGTCGCGATTGATGGCTTGACACTACGTTCGCCGGCCCTGGCCGAACGTACGCCTTTCTTGCGCAATGCCCCCAAATGCTCTTCGGAGGCCGCTTGCGTCGAGAAAATCCCCAGCGAAATGGCGAACTGATTCGGCCCTTCCTCCTGAATAATGAAGAAATCCTTGATCTTGTGATTTTTCAATTCGGCGGCTTTCTTCTCTGCATCGCGCCGAGAATCCTGCGGCGGGATATAGACCCAATAGCTGGGAACCCCTTCGCTCAGGGTACGAACGGTTTTGAAATCAGGAAACTTACCGGAAAGCGCACTCTCGACGCGGGCCGCGTCATCCGCTTTCAGCCCGGTCAGGCGCAAACACGAACCGGGCTCTTTCTTCTCTGCAACAAGCGGCGTTTTCTCATTCTTTGCGGGCGCGCCAGGGGGGACGTCGCGGGACACGATGGTCACCTGATCCGCAAGCCGTTGCTGCTTGATCCGTAGCGAATCGGGATTGGACGGGGAACCGAAAAAACCCTGCGTCCAGGCCAGAAACAACAAATTGGCCAGTATCAGCAGAAAGACAAAGGCACGCATTCCCCCTCCTCCTTGGACATTCAGTCGAATTTCGGCAGATGCTGAAGCGACTCGACAATCGCCTCGGCCGGATACTCGAAGTCTTCAAGCTCACCGGCAAAGTAACGATCATACGACGCCATGTAGAAATGCCCGTGCCCGGTCAAATTGAACAGAATCGTCTTCGCCTCGCCGGTCTCCTTGCAACGTAGGGCCTCGTCGATAGCGGCACGAATGGCGTGGCAGGATTCCGGCGCCGGAATGATTCCCTCGGCGTGCGCGAACGTCACCTCGGCGTCGAACGTCGCCAGCTGTGGCACGGCAACCGCCTCGATCAAGCCTTCGTGGTAGAGCTGCGACACCAGCGGCGAAGCGCCGTGATAGCGCAAACCACCGGCGTGGATGCCCGGCGGCATGAAGTCGTGGCCGAGCGTATACATCTTCATCAGCGGCGTGAACCCCGACGCATCGCCGAAATCGTAAGCGAACTGCCCCTTGGTCAGCGTCGGGCATGAGGTCGGCTCGACCGCAACCAGCCGCACCAACTTGCCGTTGCGCCCGCCGGCCGCGTTGTCGGCGACGAACGGAAAGGCCATGCCGGCAAACGACGATCCGCCGCCACACGGCGCAATGACGACATCCGGTCAATCACCAGCCATCTCGAACTGTTTCTTGGCTTCGAGACCGATGATCGTCTGATGCAGAGCCACGTGATTGAGCACCGAGCCGAGCGCGTAATTGGTATCGGCACGTGACGCCGCCTCTTCCACCGCCTCGGAGATCGCCAGCCCCAGCGAGCCCTGGTTATCCGGATCGGCGGCCAGCGCCGCACGCCCGGTCTGCGTCATGGTCGACGGGCTCGCGAACACTTCCGCGCCCCAGGTCTGCATCATCGAACGTCGATAGGGTTTCTGGCCATAGCTGACCTTGACCATATAGACGCGCACCTCGAGGCCAAACATTTGTCCAGCGAGCGCCATCGACGAGCCCCACTGCCCGGCGCCGGTCTCGGTGGCGATGCGTTTGATCCCTTCACGCTTGTTGTAATAGGCCTGCGCCACGGCGGTATTCGGCTTGTGCGACCCGGCCGGCGACACGCCTTCGTTCTTGTAGTAAATCCGCGCCGGTGTGCCGAGCTTTTCTTCGAGCCGCGCGGCGCGCACCAGCGGCGACGGACGCCACAAGCGGTAAATCTCGCGCACTTCCTGCGGAATCTGAATCCAGCGTTCGGTCGATATCTCCTGCTCGATGATGGACATCGGAAAAATCGCGCTCATCTGTTCCGGCGTTGCCGGCTTCCCGTCGGGGCCCAGTGGCGGCAGCGGCGCGCTGGGCATATCGGCGGCCACGTTGTACCAATGCGTCGGAATTTCCGACTGTGGCAGCACGAAGCGAAGCGATTCCATGAATTCTCCCTCAACAATCACGGCGTTGTTGTAAAGGCGCAAGTATAGCGGCGGGCGCGACAGCCTGCAGCAGAGGCTTCAATTTGAAGAACACGGCCACGCCATTGAACGCCATCGGCATCGAGTCCCAGGCGAGACGGCGATTCATCAAAGTGTCACACAAATTAAACACAATGCGGGGCATAACCTCCACTCGCCATGCCTCCGTACGTACGTTTTCCGCCCCAACATGATTCCTGGCCTAGACCTCTCAAAATGAACATCAGACAACGCATCACCCTTCTGGTCGTCCTTTCCTTTGCCGCCATTGTCATGATCGGCGGCTACGCTGTCTTTCAGGCACGGTCGAACGCGCAGGCCGTGAGCACCGTTACCGAGGGCGTCATGCCGACCGCGCTCGCTGCGGCCGACCTGGTCGCCGCGATCAAGGACGTGCAGCTGACCGCACTGGACATGATTTCCGCCCCCGATGCCGACGCCGCCAGCAGTGCCGTCGATACCCTGAAGAAGCTCAAATCGCGGATCGGCGAATCCCTCGATTTCCAGTCGGGACGGGCCGACGACGACACGCAGCGCGGCCTCGTCAAGCAGGCGAAGGAAAGCCTCGGTAATTATTTTGGGGCAATCGAGGAAAGCGCCGGCTTCAAACTGGCCGGCCAGAAAGAACTCGCGGAAGCCATCCTCTATGCCAACGTCGCTGGATTCCAGAAAGAACTGTCGTCGATCGTCGACACCCTGCGCGTCGAGAAAAACCGGAGCAAGGATCGCGCTATTGAAGACCTCGATGAACTGCTGTCCCAAGCCAAGCAAATCCTGACCGCCGTCACGCTTATTGTCGCCCTCCCGCTCGGCGCTTTCGGCATGATCCTCTACCTGCAGATCGCCCGTCCGCTCAACACCATCCAGACCGAAATCGCCACCATCCGCGACAACCTCGACCTGACACATCGCATCCCGGTCGAAGGCAACAACGAAATCAACCAGGTCGCCGCTGGCGTCAACACCCTGCTCGACGAGTTCCAGTCGATCGTCAAGGGCGTCCAGGACGCCGGCCGGCATGTCTCGGGCACCTCCGACGGTCTCTCGCATTCCGTCGCCGGACTGCTCGGCGCCGTCGAACAGCAGAACGAGGCCACCGCCGCCATCGCCGCCTCGGTCGAAGAAATGGCCGTCAGCGTCGCCCACGTCGCCAGCGCCTCTTCGGCGACGCAAACTGACGCGCAGGATTCTCACGCCACCGCGATCGATGGCGCGCGTGCCATCGAAGCCACGCGCGGCGAAATGGAAGCCACCGCCGGCGAAGTCCAGGCCACGTCGAAAGCGATGCAAGCGCTGGGCGAACGGGTCGATGAAATCGGGGGCATCGCCGGCACGATCAAGGATATCGCCGAACAGACCAACCTGCTCGCGCTCAACGCCGCCATCGAAGCCGCGCGCGCCGGCGAACAGGGGCGCGGCTTCGCCGTCGTCGCCGACGAAGTGCGCAAGCTCGCCGAACGCACTGCGGGCGCGACCGTCGAAATCGCGACGGTCATCGGCGCCATCCAGGAAGAAACCCAGCGCGCCGTCAATGAAATGCACCGTGTGGCCAACCGCGTCGTCGCCAATGCCGGCGAAGCGCGCCACGTCGGCGAATCCATCGTTGCGATCCGTGATGGCTCCACCCGCGTCGTCGACGCCGCTTCCGAAATCGCCGTCGCCCTCAGCGAGCAAAGCGCAGCCACCGACCAGATCGCCAAGCTGATCGAACGCATTTCGACGATGAGCGAAAAGAATACCGCCGAGATGGCGGAAACGCAGAAAGTCGCCGCCGAACTCAAGCACCTCTCGGCGGAAATGCACGAACTCGTCGCCCGCTTCCGCGTGCGTCTGACGACGTAACGAACGAAAGACGCTATCAAGCCATGAATAAGGCATAAAACAAGCAGAGTTGGACTGTGATTAGTCATGGAACATGCTTTGGTTATAGCATCAATCGAATTGACATCTGATCTACCCTATCCTCTTCCTTGGGCAGAACATGTGTTGCAACAGTAACCGCTTTCGAGGGCGAACTTGAACTTCCGCTCTTGGCCGTACCCTGCCATTCATTAAATCACCGCAACTTCCCCAGCAACTCCGCCTTCTTGGTGTCGAACTCGGCTTGCGTGAGGATGCCCTTGTCGACGAGGCCGTGCAGTTTTTCCAGTGTGCTCACCACGTCGTCGGTGCTGACGGGCGCGGCGCCAGCGGCACTGGTTTGCAAGGCTTGCGTCATTGCCTGCGCCATGCCCTGCCCCATGCTCATGCCCGCGCCCAGCCCGGCGCCGATCCCGGCAACGCCGCCTTCGTTACCGGCGGCAATTGGAATGCTGCTCGCCACCTGATACTGCGTGTAGCGCCCCATGTCGCCGACGATGTTCATGCCGATGCGCGTGTCGAGAATGTTCTGCAGCTCTTCCGGCAGCGAAATGTTCTGCACGACGAAGGCGTGGAGCGCCAAGCCGTAGCGGGCGAAGACCGGTTCCAGCGCGGTCTTGAGGTCGGCGCTGAATTCGATCTGGTTGGCGGCCATGTCGATGAAGGGGATGCCCGATTCGCCGAAGCGGTCGGTCATCGTGGCGACGACGAGGTTGCGTAACTGCCCGTCGAGGTCGTCGACCGTATAGATCTCGCGCGTTCCCGAGACTTCCATGTAGAAGGTCGCCGGGTCGGCCAGTCGGTAGGAATAGATGCCGAAGGCGCGCATGCGCAGCAGACCGAAGTCCTTGTCGCGCAGCGTGATCGGGTTGGTCGTCCCCCACTTGCATTCGAGCTGTAGCCGCGTCGAGAAGAAGTAGACGTCCGACTTGAAGGGCGAATCGAACAGCTTGTCCCAGTGCTTCAGGTTGGTGAGCACGGGCAGCGTGCGGGTATTCAGGGTGTACCGGCCGGGGCCGAAGACGTCGGCGATCTGACCTTCATTGACGAAAACAGCCATCTGCGACTCGCGCACGGTGAGTTGGGCGCCGTTCTGGATCTCGCAATCCTGCATCGGGTAGCGGTAGGCGAGCACGCCGTCGCTGTCCTCGGTCCAGTGGATGACGTCGATGAACTGTTTCTTGATGAAGTCCATGATGGCCACAACAATCTCCCTGAGAAATTCGTCTGGATCGGCGGCCCGGCACAGCGGGAACCGCTCGGCGCAACCGGAAGACTACCTTGAAGCGATGTAGCGCACCAGCCCGTCAAGCACCAGGCTGTCTTCGCACTGGTACGGAATCGTCAGATGCGGCGCGAGCAGCGGCGCGGCACCGCCGGTCAGCAGGCAGACCGCCTGCGGTTTTTCCGCGATAGCCGCGAAGAGGCGTTCGACGGCGCCGACCTGCGCCTGTAGGCAGCCGCTGACGATGGCGTCCATCGTATTGCGTGGTTCATCCCGGTAGCCGCCCTGCGCGAGCGGCAGTTGCGCCGTGTTACTCGCCAGCGCGGCGCGCATCAGTTCGAAACCGGGCAGGATGACGCCACCGCGGAAGTTGCCCTCGGCGTCGAGCCGATCGATCGTCGTCGCCGTGCCGGCGCAGACGACCAGACAATCGGAAGTAGCCTTGCCGCGCGCACCGATCAGCGCCGCCCAGCGATCGGCACCGAGTTGCCCCGGCTGCTCGTACAGGTTGCGCACGCCACAGGCTTCGGCGCTGGAGCGGAGCCAATGCACCTGACGGTGTGAGAGCGCTGCGGCGATCTTGTGCTCGACAGCTTCGCCGGCAACGCTGCAGGCGACGACGCGGACGTCGTCGGGCCAGTCGCCGACGATCGCCGACAAGCCTTCGACATCCGGCGTCGGAAGGGCATCGCGCGCCAGCCAGCGCGTGCCGTCGAACAGGCCCCACTTGATGCGGGTATTGCCGGCGTCGATGGCGACGATCATGGGACCGAGGCCCGCACGGAAAGGTCGCCGGACAGGCAGCGCTCGATGCCGACTGCGGTCTGCACGAGCAAGGCGCCGTCGGCGTCGGCGCCGCGACAGATGCCTTCCTTCTCCACCCGCCCCTCGCGCAACAGGCGCACCGGCCGGTCCTGCCAGGCGTTACGCGCCTGCCATTGTTCGCGCAAGGCAGCAAAACCGCCATCGGCAAAACGGTCGAGGACGTTGGCCAGTTCGATCAGGAGTCGCGCGAACAGCGCATGCCGTTCGGGCAGCGGCGAAACGAGACGATCAAGCGCTGTCGGCGACAGTGCGAAGCCTGTGCCGTCGCCAACGCTTTCCGGCACGCTCAGGTTGAGACCGATGCCGATCACCGCTTGCACGCTGCGCGGCCCGGTGTTCAGTTCGACGAGGATGCCGCCGAGCTTGGCTTCGTCATGCAGGATGTCGTTGGGCCATTTGAGCTGGACGCCGGTCGCACCGATGGCTTCCAGCGCCTGCACCACCGCCAACCCGACGGCGAGCGAGAGGCCGGAAATGCGCTCAATGCCGCCGTCGAAGCGCCAGAGCAGCGAAAAGGTGAGACTGGATTCGGGCGACGCCAGCCAGCTCCGGCCGCGACTGCCGCGCCCGGAGGTTTGCCGGTCGACGACGAGGACGCTGCCGGACGGGGCACCGCGCGCGGCGCGCTCCAGTAGCAAGGTATTGGTCGATTCGCACTCGGCAAGCGAGTCGACGTCGAAACGGCCGCGCGCGTCGCCGAGCAGGGAGTGCAGCTGCGCCGGTTCGATCAAGAGGGAAGTTGAAGCCATGGGCATCGCCGAAGCGTCCGACAGAAAGCCCGTATTATCCTCGATTAAGCGCCGTGGTGATCGCCCTCGTCGCCCCGACCGCTATCCAGGCCGAGTTCCTGGATTTTGCGCGTTATCGTGTTGCGGCCGATGCCAAGCGCCTGGGCCGCCTCGATCCGCCGCCCCCCGGTATGCGCCAACGCCCGCGTGATGAGAATGCCTTCGAAAGCATTGATCAGCTTTTCGTGGACCTCACCAGCAGCGGTCGTCAGCATACGGTCGACTTCCATGGCCAACCCGCTCTGCCAGTCGCCGGCTTCGTGGTGCGGCGTCGCTTCGCGCAATTCCGGCGGCAGGTCGGCGAGATCGACCTGCTGCCCCGGCGCCATGACGGTCAGCCAATGGCAGACGTTTTCGAGCTGACGAACGTTGCCAGGAAAATCGAGGCTCGAAAGATATTTGAGTGCGGCCTCGGAGAAGCGCTTCCCCTCGACACCCAGTTCCTGAGCACTTTTCTGCAGGAAATGCCGTGCCAGGATCGGGATATCCTCACGCCGTTCGCGCAAGCTTGGCAGCCGCACGCGGATGACGTTGAGACGATGGAAGAGGTCTTCGCGAAACAATCCGTCCTTGACCCGTGCCTCAAGGTTCTGGTGCGTCGCGGCAATGATGCGCACATTGGCCTTGAGCGGCGAATGACCGCCGACGCGGTAGTAGTTGCCGTCGGACAGCACGCGCAGCAACCGGGTCTGCAACTCGGCCGGCATGTCGCCGATTTCATCGAGGAAGAGCGTACCGCCTTCGGCCTGTTCGAAGCGACCGCGCCGTTGCGCCGCCGCGCCCGTGAACGCGCCGCGTTCGTGGCCGAAAAGCTCCGATTCGAGCAAATCCTTGGGAATCGCCGCAGTATTGATGGCGATGAACGGTTTGTCGGAGCGCGGACTGTGCCGATGCACGGCACGCGCCACAAGTTCCTTGCCCGTCCCGGATTCGCCGGTGATCATCACCGTGGCGTTCGACTGACTCAAGCGACCAATGGCGCGGAAGACTTCTTGCATGGCCGGCGCCTGCCCGAGAATCTCGGGCAAGGAGCCCACGTCACCCGACGCACCGCCTTGGTGCATGCTTTCATCAATCGCTCGACGAATCAGTTCCAGCGCTTGATCAACATCGAAAGGCTTGGGCAGATATTCGAAGGCCCCGCCCTGAAACGCCGCTACGGCGCTGTCGAGGTGGGAATACGCGGTCATGATGATGACAGGCAGCGTGGGAAAACGCTCCTTGACCTGTTTCAACAGCACGAGTCCGGATTCGCCGGGCATGCGGATGTCGGAGATCAACACTTGCGGCGGCTCGACGCTGAGATCCAGTTGCGACAAGGCTTCGCTGGCCGAGGCAAAACTCTTGAACGGCAATTGCTCCCGGGACAGGGTCTTTTCGAGAACCCAGCGAATCGATTTATCGTCGTCGACGATCCAGATTTGTTTCATCGTTTTCCCTAAAATGCTCATGGCGTTATTCTTCCCTAGCAAGGAGCTTGCCATCGGAGGTCATCAAGAATTTCTAACGAACGCCGATCAATGCAGCGTTCGGGGGGCTGTCGATTATTCATCCTCGCTCAGGCCGCGGCCAGCGGCAGGCGAATCGTGAAACAGGTATGGCCGGGCCGGCTTTCGCACTCAATGGTCCCCTGATGTTGGTGCACGAAACTTTGCGCCAGCGTCAGCCCCAGGCCGCTCCCCCCTTCCCGACCGGACACCAGCGGATAAAACATACGCTCGCGGATGTCGCCTGGAATCCCCGGACCATTATCGATGACCTGGAGCTCGATCGCCAGCCGGTGCCGCTTCTTGGCGAGCGTCACCTGCCGGGCAACCCGGGTACGCAAAACGATCATGCCCGCATGCTCGCTTTCCCCAGGCTGCGCCATGATCGCCTGCGCTGCATTGCGCGCGATGTTGAGAACCGCCTGGATCAACTGCTCTCGATCGCCGACCAGTTCCGGCAAGCTGGTATCGTAGTCGCGCCGCACCATGAGCGTTTTCGGAAACTCGGCCTTGAGCAGACTGCGCACGCGCTCGAGAATCTCGTGAATATTGACCGGCGCCGGCTGCATCGGCCGGTGCGGCGAAAGCAGACGCCGCATGAGATCCTGCAGCCGGTCGGCCTCCTTGATGATGACCTGCGTGTATTCCCGCAAACCGGGATTGTTCAGTTCGTGCTCCAGCAACTGCGCCGCGCCGCGAATGCCGCCCAGAGGGTTCTTGATCTCGTGCGCTAAATTGCGAATCAACTCGCGGTTGGCAATCTGCTGTTCGAGCAGACGCTCCTCGCGCGTCGCCTTGAGCTGCAGGTCGACCGGCCAGAATTCGAGCAACAGACGGGCTTCGAGCAGCTGGGTCGGATTGACCATGCAGGTGACATGCAGGACGACACCATCAGCGCGTTTGATTTCCATGCCTTGCCCGGTGTATTCCCAACCATGCTGAAGGGCGTTGTCGATTGCTTCCAGCAAGGCAACCGGACATTCCGCAAAGCTGTTCAGGCGTTTACCGACCACGGCCTTGCCGCTGATCGCGAGCAAGGTTTCAGCGGCCGAGTTCATGTAACTGATGCAGAGATTCTCGTCGAGCAAGGCGACGGGAGAAGAAAGCAGGTCGAGCCCGGCGAACTGGTCAATGTTCTTTTTAGTCATTGGCGAAGCAAAGCAAAAAATGCACTATGCCCACGAAAACTCAGCGCAGCCGGTAGAGTTCTTTCTGCTTTCTGAATAGCTTCGATATTGCGTTCGTGCAGCCCCACTTTGTTCCGGAACGGTTGCAGACGCTCCTCGACCTTCCCCCCGCTAATGCCGCCGCCAACCATGCGCTCGTTTGGCAGAATAGTCCCTTCCTGTTCGGCCAGCTCCTTTTTGGCCTGCTCGAGGTTTTTCTGCTCCGCTTCTAGTTCGTTTTCGAGAATACGCCGACGCTCATTGTCCCGGGCTCGTTGCGTATTGTTGTCCACCTTTGGAAAACTCTCCGGCGACGGCTTGCTTCTCGCCGACTTGTCGGCCGCGGACGAAACCGGCACACCGAGATTCATCACGGTGCAACGTGCGCCGCGCGACGCCGATTTGACGTTTGAGAAGGTTTTATGCCCATCGGCGTCGACGCACTGATACATGACGTCCACCCAG
The DNA here is from genome assembly GCA_964575415.1 of uncultured Propionivibrio sp. GTDB lineage: Bacteria > Pseudomonadota > Gammaproteobacteria > Burkholderiales > Rhodocyclaceae > Propionivibrio. The sequence continues at coordinate 8,728 of CAZNQL010000020.1, read as the reverse complement.
ACCGGAACCACGGCCAACACCCCCAGGGCGACAACAAGGAAATACGGTTTCGAGTTCATCACGATCCTGCCCGTTCAAGATTGCCGGCATTTTTGCATGCCCAGCGCAAAGTACCGTTTTTTCGGATGATGCCATCGCATACTAACGCAACATGCCCCGAACGGTGGACAAAAAAAGGACGGGAAGCCCCGTCCTTTTGGGTTCTGCCGATAGCGATCAGCAGCTGTAATACAGATCGAATTCAACCGGGTGGGTCGTCATGCGAACACGGTTAACTTCGTCCATCTTGAGGGTGATGTAAGCATCAATCCACTCATTGGAGAAGACACCGCCGCGGGTCAGGAACTCGCAATCCTTGTCCAACGCATCCAGCGCCTCGTCGAGGCTGGCGCAGACGGTCGGAATCAGCTTTTCTTCTTCCGGCGGCAGATCGTACAGGTTCTTGTCGGCCGGATCGCCGGGATGGATCTTGTTCTGGATACCGTCCAGACCCGCCATCATCAGGGCCGAGAAGGCGAGGTACGGGTTGGCAATCGGATCCGGGAAGCGGGTCTCAATGCGGCGAGCCTTGTCGGACGCGACGTGCGGAATGCGGATCGAGGCAGAGCGGTTCTTCGCCGAATAGGCCATCTTGACCGGGGCTTCGTAGTGCGGCACCAAACGCTTGTAGGAATTGGTCCCCGGATTGGTGATCGCGTTCAGCGCCTTGGCGTGCTTGATGATGCCGCCGATGTAGAACAGCGCGGTCTCGGACATGCCCGCGTAGCCGTTACCGGCGAACAGGTTCTTGCCGTCCTTCCAGATCGACTGGTGAACGTGCATACCGGACCCGTTATCACCGACGATGGGCTTCGG
>CAZNQL010000020.1:0-7863 GCA_964575415.1 uncultured Propionivibrio sp. | reverse complement strand
TCTTGCCGTACTGGTGAGCGATATTATGCACGACATACTTCAACGTCTGCGTCCAGTCGGCGCGGCGCACCAGCGTGTTGAACACCGTGCCGATTTCGCACTGGCCGGCGGTCGCCACTTCGTGGTGATGCACTTCGACCGGGATACCGAGCTGCTCGAGCGTCATGACCATCGCCGAACGGATGTCGTGCAGGCTGTCGACCGGCGGCACCGGGAAGTAACCGCCCTTGACGGTCGGACGGTGACCGGAAGCGCCCATGCCTTCGTTCTTCTCGCCGGAAGTCCAAGCGGCTTCGGCGGAGTGAATTTTCAGGGAGCACCCGGACATATCGACGGACCATTCAACGCCGTCGAAAATGAAGAACTCAGGCTCCGGACCAAAGTAGGCGGTATCGCCCAGGCCGGAGGACTTCAGATAGGCTTCGGCACGCTTGGCGATCGAGCGCGGATCACGATCGTACCCACGACCATCGGTCGGATCGACGACATCGCAGGTGATGACGACCGTGGTGTCATCGAAGAACGGATCGATGTAGGCAGTGGCCGGATCCGGCATCAGCAGCATGTCGGACGCCTGGATGCCCTTCCAGCCGGCAATCGACGAACCATCGAAAGCGTGGCCGCTCTCGAACTTGTCTTCATCAAAAGCGCTGACCGGCACGGTCACGTGCTGTTCCTTGCCACGGGTATCGGTAAAGCGGAAATCGACAAATTTGGCGTCGTTTTCCTTGACCATCTTGATTACATCTTGCGGGCTTGCCATATGCAAAGTCTCCTCAGCGAAACCGGTATCCCGGTAAGTACAATGAAAAATTGGTGCTACGGTCTGTAGCAGAATGCATGCCAATCCGTAGACTACGAGCGGCGTATTGTGCCATAAGGCAAACCAACTTTTGCAAAGACATAAAATGCACCGACATAGAGCACCACCACCCCGAAGCGCACCACTCCGGTGCGGTCGCCATTTGTCTTTCAAGAACATCAAATTCGCCACTCAGGTGTTTTATACTGCCAAACAACTCATCCCCTGAACCGTTGCCGAAATGCCATGGGAAAACTGACCGATCTTTTGAATATCGCCCGCATCCGCGGAGAAAAAATGGGATTGCCCTACGCCGGCGCACTGACGCCAACCGAAGCCCACAGTGTTCTGGAACTGGCTCCCGGCGCAAAACTCTTGGATGTTCGGACACGCGCGGAACTGGACTGGGTCGGCCGGATTCCCGGAGCGCTGGAAATCGAATGGACCGGATATCCCGGCGGACAATTCAACACGAATTTCCTGGCTCAATTGAAACGACAGGCCGATCCGGAATCGCTTGTCCTTTTCATTTGTCGCAGTGGCGTGAGGTCCCACAAAGCGGCCTGCCTGGCCAGTGAAGCCGGATATGGCGGCTGCTACAACGTTCTTGAAGGCTTTGAAGGCGACCTTGACACCAACGGACAACGCGGAAAACTGGGCGGCTGGCGCCTAGCCGGGCTTCCCTGGCGCAGCTGAACCGCCCCCCTTCCTGCGCAACCGATCCGGCAATCTGGTATTCTGCGCCCCGCACCGCTTCAACTTCTGTCCAGAAATCAGGACACCAACTCTCATGACCACATCGACCATCAACTTCGACCGCTTCAACACGCTGCCGGACGAGGCATGCCACGAGATCATCCGCTCGGCCCGCGCCAAACTCGGCAACCGCGTCGTCATCCTCGGCCATCACTACCAGCGTTCTGACGTCTACCAGTACGCGGACCTGACCGGTGATTCCCTCAAGCTGTCGCGACTGGCCGCGCAAACCGATGCCGAGTACATCATCTTCTGCGGCGTGCATTTCATGGCCGAGGTTGCCGACATCATGTCGAAGCCGCACCAGACCGCCATTCTCCCTGACCTCGCCGCCGGCTGTTCGATGGCTGACATGGCCAACTTGGCGAAGGTCGAGCGTTGCTGGCGCGAACTCAACGACGTCCTGAACGCCGACGAAGTCGTTACACCGGTCACCTACATCAACTCCGCCGCCGACCTGAAAGCCTTCTGTGGAACACACGGCGGCATTGTATGCACCTCATCGAATGCCGAAACCATCGCCCGCTGGTCATTCGAGCGACGGGAAAAAGTGCTTTTCTTCCCCGACCAGCACCTTGGCCGATGGACCGGTTACAAGATGGGCATTCCGCTCGAAGACATGATGGTCTGGGATCCCGACCTGGAAATGGGCGGCCTCACCCCGGATCAGATCCGCCAGGCAAAAATGCTGCTCTGGAAAGGCCACTGCTCGGTCCATCAGATGTTCCAGCCGGCACATATCCAGAAGTTCCGCGAACAGTATCCGGACGGGCTGGTCATCTCCCACCCGGAATGCGCCTTCGAAGTCTGCCGGCAATCCGACTTCGTTGGATCGACCGAGCATATTGTTCAAGTCGTCAAGGCGGCAGCGCCGAACACGCGCTGGCTGGTCGGCACCGAACTCAATCTGGTCAACCGGCTCGCCGGCGAAGTACTGCCCGAAGGCAAGATCGTCCAGTTCATGGCACCGACGGTCTGCATGTGCTCGACCATGCAGCGCATCGATCCTCAGCATCTGGCCTGGACGCTGGAGAATCTGGCCGGAGGTCACGTCGTCAACCCGATCAAGGTTCCCGAACACAAAGCCGAACTGGCCCGGCTTGCCCTCGAAAGGATGCTCGCGGTATCGTGAGCGTCATGGACAAGCGTCGCCTTCACATCGTCACTTACAACCTCCACAAAGGTTTTTCGCAGTTCAACCAGCGCATGATGGTGCATGAACTGCGCAAGCAGTTGCGTTCACTTGCGCCCGATATCGTTTGCCTGCAGGAAGTCCAAGGCATGCACGATCGGCATGCGCGACGCATCGATGGCTGGCCGGAAGAAGCCCAGCAGGATTTCCTAGCTGCCGATTTCTGGCACGCGACGGCTTACGGCCGGAACGTCATTTACGACCACGGCCACCACGGCAACGCCATCCTTTCCCGCTTCCCGATCCAGCATTGGCACAATCAGGATGTCACCCATCTGCGCTTCGAGCGGCGCGGACTTTTGCATTGCATCATCGACGTCTCCGGCTGGTCTGTGCCGTTGCATTGCGTTTGCGCTCACCTCTCCCTTTTCGCCCGCTCGCGGCGTCGACAAATGGATGCACTGGCCGGCTATCTGGAAAACGTAACCGATGCACAAACCCCGCTCATCATCGCTGGCGACTTCAACGACTGGCGCAACGAGGCCGACAAGCTGCTCGCCGGACGCCTCGGCCTGACCGAGGTTTTTGGTGGCCTCGGCGGGTTTGGCGGCTCGCCAGGGCGCAGCTATCCCGCCAAACTGCCGCTGCTTCGGCTCGACCGGATTTACGTGCGCGGGTTCGCGGTCAAGCAAGCCACCGTGCACCTCGAAGACCCATGGTCGAAAATATCCGACCATGCCGCGCTTTCCTCTCATCTCCAGTTATTCTGACGCCGACCCAAGCACGGCCTTCAATGAAAATACCGGTCAGCTTTCCGACCTTCTTGCCGTAATAGCCATCCCCCGCTAGGCTAGCGCCTGAATTCATTCCATTTGGGAAGCGCCACCATTCAGGAGATCTGTATGACTTTTGCCATCCGCATCCACCGCACCGGCGGCCCCGAGGTTTTGTCATGGGAAGAAGTCCCCGTCGGCGATCCGGCGTCTGGGGAAGCACGAATCCGTCATGAAGCCGTCGGTCTCAACTTCATCGACACCTACCACCGCAGCGGACTCTATCCACTGCCCTTGCCCTCGGGAATCGGCCTTGAAGGGGCGGGCGTTGTCGTCGCCGTCGGCGAGGGTGTTACTGAAGTCCGCCCTGGCGACCGCGTCGCTTACGCCGGCGGACCGGTCGGCGCCTACAGCCAGGAACGCTGCCTACCGGCACACCGCCTGCTGAAACTTCCGGACAACATCGACTTCCGCACCGGTGCGGCAATGATGCTGCAAGGGTTGACGTCGGCCTACCTGCTGCGCCGCACCTACCGTGTGCAGGCCGGCGAGACCATCCTGATCCACGCGGCAGCGGGCGGCGTCGGGCTGATCGCCTGCCAATGGGCGAAGGCCCTCGGCGCTACGGTAATCGGCACTGTTTCGAGCGATGCGAAGGCCGAGCTGGCGAAACGCCACGGCTGCGACCATATCATCCATTACACCCGCGAAGACGTCGCGAAACGCGTCCGCGAACTCACCGACGGCGAAGGGGTCGCCGTCGTCTATGACGGCGTCGGCAAAGACACCTTCATGGTTTCGCTCGACAGCCTGCGCATCCGCGGCATGATGGTGACTTTCGGCAACGCCTCCGGACCGGTGCCACCGTTCGACGCCTTGCTGCTCTCACAAAAGGGATCGCTGTTCATCACCCGCCCGGTGCTGGCAAACTACACCGCCAAGCGCGAGGAGCTCGTCGAGCTCGGCGCAGAACTCTTCGACGTCGTCACTTCCGGAAAAGTCAGGATCGAGGTTCATCAGACCTACGCCTTGGCCGATGCCACGCAGGCTCACCGCGACCTCGAAGCCCGCAAGACGACGGGCTCCACGGTGTTTCTGCCGACGGTATGAATACGGCCCGCCCATATCGATCAAACACTGCAGGCGGTGAAGGGGAGGCTTAAACGGCAAACGCGATGCAAAACCTCTCCATGAAAACATGAGCGACCCGCACTATACTCTACGCAAAATGAAAAACCTCGGGCACGAAAACCCCTGTTCTTTCGACACCAAACTCACCGTTGATCAACAACCATGAAGTCATTCCTCATCGCCAATCCGAAAGGCGGCTCGGGCAAGTCGACACTGGCCACCAACCTTGCCGGTTACTTCGCCAGCCAGAATCAGCGAATCATGCTTGGCGACACTGACCGGCAGCAATCGGCACGCGAATGGCTGAACATCCGACCGGACACCCTTCCCGCCATCCAAGGGTGGGACATCAAAGACCATTTGCCGGCCCGCCCGCCCAAGAACACCACACACGTCATCGTCGACAGCCCCGCCGGCCTGCACGGCAAACCGCTCGAACGCATGCTCAAAATGGTGTCGAAAGTCATCGTGCCCGTGCAGCCTTCGCTATTCGATATCCTCGCCACGCAGCACTTCCTCGACGCGTTGCTCGAAGAAAAGAGCGTGCGCAATGAAAAGACCTTCGTCGCCGTCATCGGCATGCGTGTCGATCCGCGCACCCGCGCGGCAGGCGAACTGGAGCGTTTCCTGTCGTCGTACGACCTGCCTGTGCTCACCTTTCTGCGCAACACGCAACTCTACGTGCAGCTGGCGGCAAACGGCATGACGCTCTTCGACATTCCGCCCTCGCGCTCGGCCAAGGATCTGGAGCAGTGGGCGCCGATCATGGACTGGGTGAACAGCTAATCCGCCAGTTTCACACCGCCAGCGGGCACGCAGGGAGCAACCGATCAGCGATGCCCGTTCCATCCACGATGGTATTCATTATCGCGATGACGGTGGTGCCGTCGGCCCCGATCATATCCGTCGCGAACGTAATATACCGTTGTATAGCCGGGGCGATAAATGCGCACGGGTTCGTAATGCGCTTTCTCGACGTAATACGCCGGTGGTGGCGGGTAATAGTCTACGCGCTGCACGACACGCGCCGGCCGCGACTCCGAAGCGATCGCGGCGCCGGCGGCGGCGCCCAGCGCACCGCCGATAATGGTGCCGTCGCGCCCGCCCAACGAGTGCCCGACCATCGCCCCGGCACCACCGCCGAGGAGGGCCCCAATGACTGCGTCGTTGGCCATGGCGACACCGGAGGACAACAACCCCAACGAGAGTAACAACGCACCGCCCAGCTTCTTGTTCATGATTTCTCGTCCATTTCAAGGTGGAGCCAGAATAATCCGTGATAGCGACGCCGGCTGTTACGATCGGGTAATCAAGTGTAAGCACCTGTTTCGAGAAAAGTGGCGTTTGAGCACTTGCACGACAGAGTAAAATAGCGCGATGCTCGATCCGCGTTTCGTCCACCTCCGCCTACACAGCGAATACTCCGTCACCGACGGCATCGTCCGCCTTGACGACGCCGTCGCGCGCGCCGTTGCCGACGGCATGCCGGCGCTGGCCCTGACCGACCTGTCGAACCTCTTTGGCCTGGTCAAGTTCTATACTTCGGCGCGTGCCAAGGGACTCAAGCCGCTGCTCGGCAGCGACGTTTTCATCGCCAACAAGAACGACCCCGACCGCCCTTATCGCATGCTGCTGCTTTGCAAGTCGCGACAAGGCTACCTGCAACTGTGCGAATTGCTGACGCGCGCCAACCTCGCGCCGAGGCTGCGCGGCCGTGCCGAAATCACTCGCCAGATGCTGCGCGACGTCGGTGTGGATGGACTCATTGCCCTTTCCGGCGCCGCCCAGGGCGATGTCGGCGAATCGCTACAACAGGGCAACGCTGAGCAGGCTGCAAGCCGAGCACGTTACTGGGCGGGACTCTTTCAGGACGCCTACTACCTTGAAATCCAGCGCCCGCATCCGCGCGGACAAGCGCAGCAGGAAGCACTCATCGCTGCCACCGCCGGCCTGGCCACCGAACTCGATTTGCCGCTGGTCGCCACGCATCCGATCCAGTTTCTGGAACGCGACGATTTCAAGGCCCACGAAGCGCGCGTCTGCATCGCCGAAGGCTACATGCTCGGCGACAAGCGGCGCCCCCGCCTTTTTACCGAGGAACAGTATTTCAAGACCACGGAAGACATGCTCGAGCTGTTCGCCGACCTGCCGGAAGCGCTTGAGAATTCGGTCGAAATCGCCAAACGCTGCAATCTGTCGATCACGCTCGGCAAGAACTATCTGCCGGATTTCCCGACGCCGGCCGGCATCACGCTCGACGACTTCCTGTGCCAAGAAGCCGCGCAGGGGCTGGAAAAACGCCTGCAGCAACTCTTTCCCGACGCCGCCGAACGCGAGAAGCAGCGCCCGACCTATACCGAACGGTTGAAAATCGAAACCGACACCATCGTCCAGATGGGCTTTCCCGGCTACTTCCTGATCGTCGCTGATTTCATCAACTGGGCGAAGAACAACGGTGTTCCGGTCGGACCGGGCCGGGGTTCCGGTGCCGGCTCACTCGTCGCCTACTCTCTTGGCATCACCGACCTCGACCCCCTGCGCTACGCGCTGCTTTTCGAACGCTTCCTGAATCCGGAACGGGTGTCGATGCCCGACTTCGATATCGACTTCTGCCAGGATAACCGCTGGCGCGTCATCGAATACGTGCGCGAAAAGTACGGTGCCGATGCCGTTTCGCAGATCGCCACCTTCGGCACCATGTCCTCGAAAGCGGTCATCCGCGATGTCGGCCGCGTCCTCGACCTGCCTTATAACTTCTGTGACCAGCTTTCGAAACTGATTCCGGTCGAACAAAACAAGCCGCTGTCGCTGGCTAAGGCCATCGAAGCCGAGCCGCAGTTAAAAGCCAAACTCGACGATGAAGAAGAAGTGCGCGAGTTGTTCGATCTGGCCGCACGCCTCGAAGACTTGACCCGCAACGTCGGCATGCACGCCGGTGGCGTGCTCATCGCGCCGGGCAAACTCACCGATTTCTGCCCGCTCTATTCGGCCGATGGCGGCAGTTCGGTCGTCTCGCAGTTCGACAAGGACGACGTCGAAAAAGTCGGCCTGGTGAAATTCGACTTCCTCGGCCTGCGCAATCTGACCATCATCAAACTTGCCGTCGATTACGTCGAAAAGCTGACCGGCACCCGTCCTGACCTCGACGCGCTGACCTTCGACGATCCTCGCGCCTATCAGATTCTCAAGGACGCCAACACGACGGCGATCTTCCAGGTCGAATCGGAGGGCATGAAAAAGCTGCTCAAGAAGCTGCAACCGGACCGCTT
>CAZNQL010000019.1:0-56357 GCA_964575415.1 uncultured Propionivibrio sp. | reverse complement strand
GCCCATCAGGTAGCGGTCGGTGTCGCCTTTCGGGCTGGCCAGTGCGAGGATGTCGCGGATCGGCGTGCCGAGCAGGATTTCCCAGTTGCGTGGCTGTTCGACGTTGCCGGTGAGGGTGACGATGCGCGACAGGACCGGTTCGCCGAAGGCGACGGCGCGCCAAGCCGTATAAGCGGTGGCGACGTTGAAGCATTGCTCGCCCATTTCCGGCGAGCGCTTGTTGGCCGGGATTTCCTTGCCGGTGAGGACGCGGATCAGTTGCTTGGCGCCACCAGCCGGGTAGCGCGTCGGTACGGCAACAACCTCGAAACGCTCGCCGGATTGGTCGACGGCAGCCTGCATGGCAGCGAGGGCTTCCGGTTTGTTGTCCTCGATGCCGATCAGGACGCGCTTGGGTTCGAGCAGATCGCGGAAGATGCGGATTCCCTCGACGATGGCGTCGGCGCGTTCGCGCATCAGGCGGTCGTCGCAGGTCATGAACGGTTCGCATTCGGCCCCGTTGATGACGAGTTCTTCCATGGGAACCGACTTTGCCGCGGTGAGCTTGGCGTGGCTCGGGAAAACGGCGCCGCCGAGCCCGACAACGCCTGAGTCGCGCAGGATTTCGCGTACCTGTTCGGGTTCGAGTCGCTTGTAATCGATGACCTCACGCTCGATCCATTCGTCGCGGCCGTCGGCTTCGATGATGACCGACAGCGTCGGCAGGCCGGAGGGGTGGGCGGCGACGCGTTCCTCGACGGCAAGGACAGTGCCCGAGGTCGGGGCATGCACGGCCGACGAAATCCATTTTTCGGCACGGCCAATGCATTGGCCCTTGCGGACGCGATCACCGGCCTGGACCAGCGGTTGCGGCAGGCCGCCAATGCTTTGGTGCAGCGGGACGACAAGCCGGGCGGGCAATGGCGCGACGCCGATGGGAGTGTCCATCGAGTCGGTCTTGTGGGTTTCCGGCTTGACGCCGCCCTTGAATTTGAAGAGTTGCTTGAGCATCAGGTTCAGGCTACGCGCTTGATTTCAATCACCGGATATTTCCATTTCCAGTTTTCGATGTTCTCGCCGATCGGCTCCATGCGAATGCATTCCACCGGGCAGGGTTTCACGCACAGTTCACAGCCGGTGCACAGCGACGAAACGACGGTATGCATCTGCTTGGCAGCGCCAACGATCGCATCGACCGGACAGGCCTGGATACACAAGGTGCAGCCAATACAGAGTTGTTCGTCGATGATGGCCAGTTGTTTGGGCTTTTCCTCGGCTTCCAGCGGTTTGACTTCGCGACCAAGCAGGTCGGCGAGCTTGCGCACCCCTTCCATGCCACCGGGGGGGCAGAGATTGATGTCGACTTCGCCGTTGGCGATGGCTTCCGCGTAGGGCTTGCAACCGGGATAGCCGCACTGACCGCATTGCGTTTGCGGCAGGATGGCTTCGATCTTCTCGACGAGCGGATTGCCCTCGACCTTGAACTTGACCGAGGCGTAGCCCAATGCGGCACCGAGAACTACGGCGCCAAGCGCCATGATGAGGATGGCGGTGAGCATTATTGGTACTTATCCAGGCCGGCGAAACCCATGAAGGCGAGCGACATCAGGCCGGCGGTGATCATGGCGATGGCGACGCCCCGGAAATGAAGAGGAACGTCGGCACCTTCGACGCGTTCGCGGATGCCGGCAAAAAGGACCAGCACCAGCGAAAAGCCAATGGCGCTGCTGGCGCCGAAAACCAGCGATTCAAGAAAATTGTAGCCGTTGGCAATGTTCAGCAGCGGCACGCCGAGGACGGCGCAGTTAGTGGTGATCAGCGGCAGGTAGATTCCGAGCACCTGATGCAGCAGCGGGCTGGTTTTCTGGATTACCGTTTCGGTGATCTGCACGATGGCGGCAATGGTAACGATGAAGGACAGCGTGCGCAGGTATTCCAGGCCGAATGGGGAGAGCAGGAAATGGTCGATAACGTAGCTGGCACCGGTGGCCATGGTGAGCACGAAAGTCGTGGCGGCGCCCATGCCGAAGGCGGTTTCCAGCTTTTTGGAGACGCCCATGAACGGGCACAGGCCGAGAATTTTCACCAGCACGACGTTGTTGACGAGAACAGCGCCGATGATGATGAATAAGTAGTGGGTCATGGTTTTTCAGGCAGGAGATGCAATACGGCAAAGATCCGGGATTATCGCCGTTTGCCCTGGCTTCTTCAACCACGTCGGCAGTAGTTCTATTCCCGAATTTCGGTCGTTTCCTCCGAAACCAGGGAATCATCGGCGAGCTGGAGACTGGGGCGGGCACTCGCTTGCAACCACTTGAGCAGGATGGCATATAGCTGGTCCGGTTCGAATGGTTTGGCGATGAAGTCGGTCATGCCCGCCTCCAGGCAGCGAGATCTATCCTCGGCGAAAGCGTTGGCGGTCATCGCCAGGATCGGGGTGTTCCGGTGGGCCGGGAGGGTTCGGATTTGACGCGCTGCTTCCAGGCCATCCATGCGCGGCATTTGCATGTCCATGAAGATGATGGCGTAAGGTTCTTCACGGGCCTGACGCACGGCCTGAATGCCGTCCACGGCGGTGTGGACGCAAAGCCCCGCTTCTTCGAGCAGAAACTGGGCGATCTCCATGTTGATCGGCTCGTCGTCGACGAGCAGGATACGCTGGCCGCAAAACTGTTCCCGGACCATCGTTTCCGCATCGTTCTCGCAAGATGCCGGAGTGGCCGTGTCGGATGTGGTCACGCGTGACAGGCGAGCTGTGAACCAGAAGCAACTGCCGGCGCCGGGAGTGCTTTTGACGCCGACCTCACCGCCCATCATTTCGGCCAGACGGCGGGTGATTGCCAGACCGAGGCCGGTGCCGCCATAGCGCCGTGTCGTCGAATTGTCCGCCTGTTCAAAGGCGGAAAACAGGCGGGGCAGGATTTCCGGTTCGATGCCGATTCCGGTGTCCTCGACTTCAAAACGCAATACGGCCGAGTCGGCGGATTCGGACTGCGTGGAGATACGCAAGGTAATACTGCCGCTTTCCGTGAATTTGAGCGCATTGGTCGCATAGTTGAGCAGGGCTTGCTGGAGACGGGTCGCATCGCCCTGTAGCCCGCTCGGAATATTTCCGCATTCGATATTCAGCGGCAATCCCTTGTTTCGGGCCCGTTCAGTGAGAATCGAGCGGACGTTGTCGAGGAGTCCTTGGGCAACGAGCGGTGCATTGTGCAAAACGAATTTTCCGGCTTCGATTTTCGACAGGTCGAGGATGTCGTTGATGATTCCGAGCAGGTGGTTGACCGAGGTGTCGATCTTGTCGAGGCGCTGAAGGGCTTGTTCGCCGGTGACATCGTTGCGTCGCAGCAGATAGGTCATGCCGACAATGGCGTTCATCGGTGTGCGGATTTCGTGGCTCGTGTTGGCCAGGAAGGCGCTCTTGGCGCGGTTGGCGCTTTCAGCGGCGTCGCGCGCTTCGGTCAGTTCGGTGGTGCGCTCGCGGATGATATCTTCGAGGTGCTCGCGGTGCTGTGCCAGTTCGGCTTCGATTTTTTTGCGCTCGGTGATGTCCCGAGCCGATCCGACGGTGCCGATGACTTCACCGTTTTCATTGTGGAAGGGCGCTTTGTGAACGTCGAGGTAAAGCAGCTTGCCACTGACGTTGCCAAATTCCTCGAAGGTCGATGGAGCATTCTTTTCCAGCGTGATGGCGTCGCTATCCTGGCATAGCTCGCCGAAGGTATGCCAATGCGGATCGTCAGGGTGAGCGTCCCGCTGGCGCAGGGCAAAGAAGAGGTCGGTTTTTCCGATCGGCTCCTGCGTATCCGTTGCGATCAGGAGTTGTTCACAAATCGCCTTGTTGGCGAAGAGATAACGCTTTTGCAGGTCTTTGGCCCAGATCAAGTCGGGAACGTTGTCACACATCAGACGGAGTAGGCTCATCAGGCTGCGCGCATTTTCTTCGCTACGTTGGAGCGATTCGTCTTTGCGTCGTTGCTCCGTAATGTCATGGCCGACGCCGAGTACCCCGATCAGTTTCCCGAGTTTGTCGAAGATCGGCGTTTTGGTCGTTTCGATCAGCTCCCGGTGGCCATCGTCGGCGAAGGTGAGCCATTCTTCATTGACGCTGGATCTCCCTCTCTCAATCGCCAGTTGATCGTGGCGTCTGAAAAAATCGGCGAGCTCCTTGTCGTTGAAGTCGTAATCGGTTTTTCCGACGATGTCTTTCTCTAGGGCGCCGAAGAGTCGTTCGAAGCGCTGGTTGCAGGTCAGATAGACGCCCTCGGCGTTCTTCAGCCAGACTAGATCCGGGATGGCGTGCATCAGGGTGCGCAGCAGCGTTTCACTTTCTGCGAGACGGGCTTCGGTTTGCCGGCGCTCCTGCAATTCCTTGTCGAGATCGCGAGTCCGTTCGGCGACTAGTGCGGCAAGCCGTTCCTTTTCCTGGGCTTGTGCCTGGTTCGCTGCTTTGATCCGGCGCATGGCACGGATTTGCGCGATGAATTCGGTTTCGTCGAACGGCTTGGAGAGAAAACCCTCGGCGCCGGCGTTGAGGGCCTTGACCCGGTTTTCGCGGTCGGCTCGCAGGGCCGTCAGAAAAACGACGGGGATCGACGTCAGGCTCGGATCGGCTTTCAGGTGGCGGCAGACCTCGAATCCATCCATGCGCGGCATCACGATGTCGAGCAGGATGACGTCAGGATCTTCGGCGTGCGCGAGGCGGAGGCCTTCCGTGGCGTCGAGTGTGGTGAGAAAGGTACACTCGGGCAGAATGTCTTGGATGACGGCTTTGAGCGTGATCAGGTTGTCCGCATTGTCATCGATCGCAAGCAGTTTGAAGGGGGTGGTGTGCATGGTGGTCTCCCCGCTCAAGCGAGCGATCTTCGCAAGGTTTCGAATAGCTGGATTTCATCGATGGGTTTGCTCAGGCAGGCGTCAAAACCCTTGGCGAGCAAGTCTTCGCTATCGCCTTTCATCGCGAAGGCGGTGACGGCGATGACCGGCGTCGTGGCCAAGCGGGGATCGGCGCGCAGCAAGCGTAAGGCCTGGACACCGTCGAGGGCGGGCATGGCAATGTCCATGAGAATGATGTCGGGACGGTGCAGGCGGGCCAGTTCGACGCCGGAGCGTCCGTCCGCCGCTTCGATGGTGCGGTAATGGTCCTGCAACAGCGCGGTTAGCGTGAGCCGATTGTCATGGTTGTCTTCGACGATCAGTACGAGCGGTTGCGTTGGGGTCGGGCCGTGGCCCTCGATCAGGATGGGCAATTGGCTGGTTTCCGGGCGCTCGCGGACGCTGCGGATGACCTGAAAACCATCGACCTCGGGCATCATGAGGTCGAGGATCATGGCGTCCGGGATCGTTTGTTCGATGCTGGCCAGCGCTTCCTTGCCGTTGCGCGCAACATGCAGGTTGTACCCGCCGGGCTGGAGAATGTCGGTCAGTTGAATGATGGCCGGTTCGCTGTCTTCGACGATCAGGAGGTTTGTATGCGTCTTGGCGGGTGTGGGCAACAAAGAGGGCGATACGGCTTTGCCAACCATCGGACGTTCCGGCGCGGTTTCGGTTCGTAGCGGCAGAAGCAGGGTGAACGTGGAGCCTTCTCCCGGTTTGCTGCGTACGAAAATGTTGCCCTCAAGCATGCGCGCGTATTTTCTGGCAATCGCAAGGCCGAGGCCGGTTCCTTCATATTTGCGGGAGGTGCTGCCATCGCCTTGGCGAAACTCGTCGAAAATGAAAGGCAGTTCACTGGCCGCAATGCCGATGCCGGTATCGGCGATGGTTATCTCGATATGGTCTCCCGCGGTTTTCGCCTTGATCGAGACTTCGCCCTGTTCGGTGAATTTGACGGCGTTGCCGACAATGTTTTGCAGGATGTGCCGGCATTTGGTGCGGTCGGAATAGAGTACCGGCAGGTCGTTGATTGCCTGATACGTCAGGGCAAGATGTTTTTCCAGTGTCAGCGGTTCGAGCATGCCGACGATTTCGTCGATGAGCTCGTTCATGGAAAAATGGCTTGGGTTGATTTCCTCGTAACCGGCTTCGATACGCGAGAGGTCGAGAATGTCGTTGATCAGCTCGAGCAGGTTCTTGCCGTTGCGTTCGATGATCTGAAGGTAACCGAACTCTTCTTCGGGAATATTTGCCGACAGTCGGCGCGATAGCACCCCGGAGAGCGCGATCACTGAGTTGAGCGGGGTGCGCAGCTCGTGGCTCATGTTGGAAAGAAAGGCACTCTTGAGGCGATTGGCCTCGTCGAGATGTTTTTTCTGCATTTCAAGTTCAATGTTCTGCTCGGCCAGTTCGCTCGCCTGTGCCGAAAGTTCACGCCGTTGGTCGTCGAGTTGTTGATTATTCAACTCGAGTCGTTCGGCAAGTGATGCGAGTTTCCTGAAAATCAGGATGCCTTCAATGCGGGCCGAGAGAAGCGTCCTGAGATCATTGATTAGTTTGACGGTCGTGGTGTCGTAGGCGTGTACGCTGGTCAGGGAAATGACGGCCACGACAGTGTTCTCGGAAAGGACAGGGATGCTCAGAATCTCACGCGGCAAGATATCTCCGCTCATGGTGCTGTGGCGGAAACGTGTATCGCTCGGAATGTCGGTGATTCGCCGGATTTCACGTGCGGCTGCTGTGGCGCCCGGTTCGCCCTCGAAGGCCGTGGCAGAGAACGGGGGGTGATCCGCTACGGTGAGGCCGATCGATTCGATCCGTTCAAATTCCGTTTTCGCTTCGTTGAGAACATAGATGGCGCCAGCCTGGGAGCCGGTGTGGTCGAGCAGGGATTTCAGCAGGACTTGGCAGAAAGCATGGATTTCTTCTTCACGCATCATCGTGGCCGAAAGTGCTGCGGCGCGCTCCGAGACCTGGGCTTGTCTCTGGATGGCGTCGGCCATGGCGTTGAAGGCCGTTGAAAGTAGCCCGAATTCATTGGTTGAAGCATATTGGCTGCGGGCATCGAGCCGGCCGTGTCCAAATTCTTCGGAAAGCCGGGTCAGTTCCGAGAGCGGCTGCTTGATTCTTCGCAGGAGGAGCCCCCCGATCAGTAGCGTCGCTAGGAAAATGGCGGCGACGATGGCGGCAAGTTGGCGATTCAGGGAGGAGTTCTGGTTGGTGGCGTTTTTAAAAAACTCATCGGCCTTATTGCGGGCGAAGGCATCAATTTTCTGCAACTGCAAATCAACAATTCTGGCTTGCGAATCCTGGACGCCTCCGGAGCGGATGCGATCTTCGGTGCTGGTTTTGTCGCCGCTTCTCAGCAGGCGAACGGTTTCATCGCGCAAAGCGTTCCATTTCGCAAATTCGCGTTGCAGGATTTCAATGTCTTCCCGTGGTCCGAGATAACGTTCGAACAGGATGGCGAACAAGGGGGTTGCTCGTGCTTTATCCGCTTCAATCTCTTGCAGGATTGCCATTGTTTCTGGCATGCCTTGCGCGAAAAGCATCCTTTGAGCGTGCAGTGACAGATCGCGTACGGTTGTTTTGAGTTCGCCGAGTGTCCGGCTAACGGTGAGGGGATGCTTGTACAAGCCCTGGGTTTGCTCCCAGAGAACATCGGTTTGGCGCCAGGAGAGAGTGCCGATGAGGAGTACGAGCATCAGAATTGTTCCGAGCCCCAGGCGTAACAAACTGCTGATTCTCATGTTTGAAAATATCATCAAAAGCATCCTTGAACGTCATGGGGTCGTTTGCGGAATATCGTGGACGTCGGCGTAACGAGTGCAAAATTCGCGCCCTCTTTCAACATGTCGCGTTCGGCATCGCCGGTTACGAGATAGCCGTCGGGCTGGAGAGCGCTGCAGAGTTTTTTGATCACACGTTTTCGGACGTCCTGGCGATAGTAGAAAAGGACGTTACTGCAGAGTAATAGATCGAAGTCGCCGTAGATGCCGGCAGCGGGCGTCGGCGTGCTGTCATCGAGCAAATCATAGAATGAAAAATCGACTCGGTTTCTCAAGGCCGGGCCGATGGTGAAAGTGTCATTGCAGGTCGTGAAATACTTGCGGATGAATCTCAGCGGCGTGTTAAGCACGGTTTCAGCGTCATAAACGCCGTGGCGCGCTGCCGAGAGGAGTTCGCTGGAAATGTCGGTGGCGATGATCTGAAAGGGGATCGGGGTGTTCCGCTCCTCGCTGAGTTGATCGAGCAGCATGGCAATGGACCAGGCTTCCTGGCCGGCTGCGCAACCCGCCGACCATACGCGGAGGCTGTGCCGGCCGCTACGTTTCGTGGCGTCGATCAATCGGGGCAGGATCGTCTCGGCGAGCAGGGCAAAAGTCTGCGCACCGCGAAAGAACTCGCTGAAGCCGATCGTCAGCGAGGAACGCAGGGTCCAGGCTTCCTTATCGTCGACGGACAGGCGGTCGATATAGGCCGCCTTGTCGGGCGAGCCGCTCAAGACGCGGCGGTTTTCTAGCGATTTGGCCAGGAAGGACGGCTCGTATACACGGAGGTCGGTTGCGTACTGCTTTTCAAGAATGAGCGCGACTTTTTCGAGTTCGAAAGGGGACCAGGTCGCGATGGCTTCCCGAAGGGAATCCATGGTGCTTTTCATCAGCGGACGTTTCCGTTATTCGGGACAAATTTCCCGAGAAAGCCGAGGCCGCCCACAGAGTGGCAGGCTAGGTCGGCCACGACCGGAGGGGCGTACCGGATCGGGCGCGTACCCTGGGGGTGCACCGGGCAACTTGCCGTTTGCTTGAGGAACATGATTGTTTTTGCGTGCGAAGATGTGCAACGCGGACAACATACTACAAAGGTGGGGGGCGTCCATGACGAAGGTTGTTTGAGCGGTATGCTTTCAGCCTTCCGAGGATAATTCCTGCCAGATACCGTTAATTAAGCCCTCGATTGGGCGGAAATTGGCTTTGTAGGCCATTTTTGCGCTGGCACGAATCCAGTAGCCGAGGTAAAGGTAAGGCAGTTTGTTGGCGGCGCATTGCCCGATCTGCCAGAGGATATTGTAGGTGCCGAAACTGGCGCCTTTAATGTCCGGGTCGAAAAAGGTATAGACCGAGGATAATCCGTCGTCGAGGACATCGATGACACTGACCATGCGCAGAATGCCATTCTCGGAAAATTCGATCAGCCGCGAGTTGACGCAGCTTTGCAGCAGAAAGTGAGCGTACTGTTCATCGTCGTCCTGGTCCATGCCGCCGCCTGCGTGGCGAGCCGCCTGGTAACGCTGGTAGAGGCGGTAGTGCTCGTCGAAAAACATCAGTGGGCGTTCGCGAACCTTCAGGTGAGCGTGCATTTTCAGGCAGCGTCGTTGCGTCCGATTGGGCTGGTTCCGGGCAGCAGGCAGACGGACGGGAATGCATGCCTTGCATTCGGGGCAGTCGGGTCGGTAGGTGAACAGGCCGCTGCGGCGAAACCCGCGGCGGACGAGTTCGCTATAGATTTCCTCCGTGATGACATGTGCCGGGGCGGCAACTTCCGAGAGGGCTCGCTTCCCGGCAAGATAGCTGCATGGGTAATCCACGGTGCGGAAAAACTGGAGCAGCGAAAAAGGGCGTTGCGAATCGTCGGGGAGGGACATGTGTACCTTTAGCTACCAGAGCGTTGTCGCGGCGTCGGACGGCCAGCGGCCCGGCGTCGGTGGGCCGGCCGTCAGTGCCTGCAGGCGGCGAATGAAGTCGGAACGGTCGATTTCGCGTGCGCCGAGCGATGCCAGATGCGAGGTCTTCATCTGGCAGTCGATGAGACCAAAACCCTGTTCGTCGAGAAATCTGACGAGATGGGCGAAGGCGATTTTTGAAGCATCCCGGGCATGCGCGAACATGGATTCTCCGTAGAACATCTTGCCGATGGCCAAGCCATAGAGACCGCCGACCAGGCGGTCATCGACCCACGTTTCGACCGAGTGCGCAAAGCCGAGTTCGAACAATGTGCAGTAGGCCGCCTGCATTTCCGGGGTAATCCAGGTGCCGGGTTGGCCGTCGCGTGGGGTGTCGGCGCAGGCTCGGATAACGGCTGGGAAATGGCGGTCGAATTCGATCCTGTAGTTGCCGTTGCGCAGGGTCTTGCGTAAGGAGCGTGAAATCTTGAACTCGTGAGGTACGAGGACCATGCGCGGATCCGGACACCACCAGAGAATCGGTTCGTCCTTGACGTACCATGGGAAGATGCCGTGCCGATAGGCTTCCAGAATTCGCTGCGGCGACAGGTCTCCACCAGCGCAGAGCAGACCGTTCGGTTCGCGCAGGGCGCGTTCGACGGGGGGGAATGCGAGCGAATTGTCCAGCCAGGGAATCATTGTCGACGATCTCGGAAAGAAGCGTCTGAATGTCGGGGCATCTCGTTTGAACTGACGGTTCCGCACCGGGCGGCTGGCGGTCCGCCGAGGCTACTCGACGACGCGGCGGGCGCCGTTGTAGCGCTTGACCCAGTAGCTTTGGCTCATGTCTTCGACGCGAATTTCGGCGCCGGAGCGCGGGGCATGCATGAAGCGGTTATCGCCGAGGTAGATGCCGACATGGGAAAAGGCGTGGCGCATGGTGTTGAAAAAGACGAGATCGCCAGCTTTGAGCTCTTTCCGATCAACGACTTCACCAACGTGGCTTTGCTCTTTGGCAGTCCGGGGCAGGATTTTTCCGAGCGCGTCTTTGAAGACGACCTGAACGAAGCCGCTGCAGTCGAGTCCACTGTCAGGGTCGGTCCCTCCGCGGCGGTATTTGATCCCCACCAGTTCCAAGCCCTTCAGAATCAGATCCTGGGTGCTGTTGGTGTAGCGCGCAAGCAGCGAGACTTCCTCTCCGGGGTTTTGTGTTTGTTCTGAGGCGACAGCGACGCCCGAGAGCGCGATGCTCGCAGCGAAAAACACGGCGGTGAAGAGTTTGTAACGAGGCATGGGGGCGGAATCTAAAAGAATTTCGGCCAGCTGTAAACTTTAGGTCGCTTTCGGATTTTGTGAAATGATGCCGTTATGGGTCTAACTCAATGATTGGCAATGGTTTAATATGCAAGAGTAAAGATTCGGTCAGGAAGGCTTTGCTACCCGCACAATGGCGGCTCCGGTCACGATTCGGAAGGGGGCGCAGTATCTTGTTATCGATTGGCGGGTAATTCAGGTACGCATGCCGCGCTTGCATGTTTGGTGAACCGATGAAAGTGAAAAGGTCCGTACTGATATGGAAATTTCGGGACAAAATTCTCGGATATTGATCGTCGATGAGTCGCGCATGGTGCGTGCCATGATCGGTCGGCATATCCGCGAGCGTTACGATTTCCGCGAAGAAGGCAACGGTGAGGCGGCCTGGCAAGTCCTGGTGCTTGACCACGCCATCGAATTGGTGATTTGTGCATTGTCTTTGCCGGTGCTTGATGGGAACGGACTGCTAACCCGGGTTCGTTCTTCAAAATTGCCGCGTCTGGCGCGAATGCCGATGCTGATGATCTCGGGCGACGACACTCAGGCGATGGAGCGCGCCAACTCCAATGGGGCTTCGGATTTTATCCATCGCAATACGCCTCGACCGGAATTGCTTGCTCGTGTCGATTCCTTGCTCAAACTTTCACAGGCACAGAACCAGCTTGAGGAAGATCAGCAGGGCCATGTGCAAAATTCTGAAACCGGATTGTTTACACGCAAATACATCGAGCTCCAGGCGGTGCAGGCGATGTCGCACGCGATGCGCCATGGTAGCGAGGTCAGCGCCATGGTCATCGGCTTCGACAACGTCGGTGAGTTGCGTGACGAACATGGGGTCGAGGCGGTCAAGCAGTTACAGGCACGCTTTATCAAGATGCTGGCGGGCAAGATTCGCAAGGAAGACAGTCTCGGACATTTCATCGGAAGCCAGTTGGTCGTGATTTCTCCGGGAACGTCTTTTACGCACTGCGATTCTTTCGGCAATCGGTTGCGCAAGGCGATTCAGGATGCCAACATTTCCATTCACGGTCGTCGCCTGGATCTTTCCGTCAGCATCGGCGTGAGCAATAGTCCGAGTGATGCGGTGAGTTCGGCCGGTGCGCTGATCGAACTCGCTGGCGCCAGGCTTAAGGAAGCGCAACAGGCGGGCGGGAATCGCGTCATCGCTTGTGTTGCGAAGGTGGTTTCGGTGGTTGACGATTGCCCTGGTCTGGACGAGGCGCTTGTTTTGCTGCGAGATGGGCGCAGGTGGCGACTTGTCCCACATCTTCCCGTTCTTGGTAATCGATTACTTCCCTTGCTCGGATTGATGGATCAGGAGTTGTCGCTGGGGTTGCCGATGGCGCGCCTGCAAGAGCGCTTGGGTGCGGTGCCCAAGGACGAATCGGCTTCAGACGAAGAGGCTTGAAACGCGACCGCAGTATCGGTTTTTTTTGCCTTCCTCCGAGGGGAAACCCAGAATGCCGGTTCAGGGTCGTCGCGGACGAAAAAAATCATTGATTATCAAGCCCCGAAAGGCTAGAATAACCGCCTTTTCCACCTTGCTCCACCGTTCGCATGGCGGGGGGCTTCAACCATGAGGAGTGTTCATGCGCCATTACGAAATCGTTTTTATCGTCCATCCGGACCAGAGTGAACAGGTGCCGGCGATGGTTGAGCGTTACAAGACGCTCATTACCTCGCGCAACGGTCAGATTCACCGTCTTGAAGACTGGGGCCGCCGTCAGCTCGCCTACCCGATCCAGAAATTGCACAAGGCCCATTACGTGCTCATGAACATCGAGTGCGATGGCGAAACGCTGGTTGAACTCGAGCACGGCTTCAAGTTCAACGACGCCGTTCTCCGCCACCTGACCATCAAGATGAAGAAGGCCGTCACCACGCCTTCGCCGATGATGAAGGAAGAGAAGTCGAAGTCGATGCTGGAAACCCCGGAAGCTTCCGAAGCGCCGGTGGCCGAAGAGCAGCCGACGATCTGATTGTCGAGGCTCAGCTGAATCGCGTTGACCTGACCGGAATTCTGGTCGAGCGCAAGGCGCAACGTTTTACCCCGGCGGGGGTGCCGGTCACCGAATGCGTGATCAGGCACGAGTCGGAACAAGTCGAGGCGGGAAGTCCGAGGATGATCTGGTGTGAAGTGCCGGTCGTTGGACTCGGGGAGGTTTCCAGGTGGTTGCAAGCCGCCACGCCCGGAATGGCCGTCCGATTGAGCGGTTTTTTTGCCGCCCGCAGCCGGAACAGCAAGCAGCTGAGATTACATGTGAATACGATTGAATTTGTCGAAGGAAAGCAAAATGAGCAGGTTCTTTAAGAAGAAGGATGACAAGGGTGGCAAGAAGCGCGGCGGCGGTATGTTCAAGCGTCGCAAGTTCTGCCGCTTCACGGCCGAGAAGATGGAATACATCGACTACAAGGATGTCGATCTGTTCAAGGAATACATCGCCGAGAACGCCAAAATCATGCCGGCGCGTCTGACCGGCACCAAGGCGGGCTACCAGCGTCAGCTGTCGATCGCCATCAAGCGCGCCCGTTTCCTGGCGCTGTTGCCGTATACCGATAACCACCAATAATCAAGGATAAGACGATGCAAATTATTCTGATGGAAAAAGTCGTCAATCTCGGTAACCTCGGCGATCTGGTCAAGGTGAAGGATGGCTATGCCCGCAACTTTATGATCCCGCAAGGCAAGGCCAAGCGTGCCACGCCGGCGGCCAAGGCCGAGTTCGAAGCCAAGCGTGCCGAGTTGGAAAAAGTCGCCGCTGAGAAGCTGGCTGCAGCCCAAGCCGTTGCCGAGAAGATGGAAGGCACGGTGGTGAGCATCACCCGCAAGGCTGGTGTCGATGGCCGCCTGTTCGGTTCGGTGACGAATCACGACGTCGCCGAAGGGCTCGAAGCACTTGGCTTCAAGGTCGAAAAATCGGATGTGCGTATGCCTGAAGGCCCGCTGAAGATGATCGGCGAGGTCGAGCTGACGGTTGCTCTGCACACCGACGTCGTTGCTGCCATCAAGGTTGCCGTGGTTGGCGAAGTGATTGGCTGATCGCGCAGAACGCGCTACGCCATCCTGAAAAAAGCCTTGCCTCACGGCAGGGCTTTTTTTCTTTCGGGACAGCATTGAAGACCCGCCTCAGGGTAAACTCGTCCCCTTGTCCGTCTCGTTTCCCCTTGTGGTTTTAACATGGCCAAGTCGTTTACCTCCCCGCGCTCGCAGAATTTTTCCGGATCGAAAATTGATCCGGCCATTGCCCAGTTGCGCGTTCCCCCACATTCGATCGAGGCCGAACAATCGGTGCTCGGGGGGCTGCTGCTCGACAACGCCGCTTTCGACAAGATTGCCGATTTGGTTGGCGAGGCGGATTTTTATCGCGACGAGCACCGCCGCATTTATCGCCAGATCCGGATGCTGCTCGAACGCAGCAAGCCAGTGGATGTCATTACCGTTGCTGAAAGCCTTGACACCGCTGGCGACGGGGGGGGTACGGGAGGACTGGCCTATCTTGGCGAACTGGCGGCCAATACGCCCTCCGCGGCAAATATCCGCCGTTACGCCGAAATCGTCCGCGAGCGAGCGATTCTGCGCCAGCTGGTGACGGTCGGCGACGAGATCGCTGGCAGCGCCCTCAATCCGGTTGGCCGGGAACCCAAACAACTCCTCGACGAAGCCGAGGCCAAAGTGTTTGCCATCGCTGAGAGCGGTTTCCGGCATCAGACCGGCTTCCAGCACATCAATCCGCTGTTGACGCAAGTGGTCGAACGGATCCAGGAACTGCACGACCGCGACAATCCTTCCGATATCACCGGCGTGCCGACGGGATATCACGATCTCGATGCGAGAACCTCCGGCCTGCAACCCGGCGATCTGCTGATCGTCGCTGGTCGGCCGTCGATGGGTAAAACCTCGTTTGCGCTGAATATGGCCGAGCACGTTGCTATCGAAGTCGGTTTGCCGGTCGCGGTTTTTTCGATGGAAATGGGCGGTGCCCAGCTTGCCATGCGTATGCTGTCGTCGGTCGGTCGCCTCGATGCGCACCGCGTGCGGACCGGTCGGCTGAATGACGATGAATGGTCGCGCCTGTCCTTCGCGCTTGGCAAGATGCACGAAGCGCCGTTGTATATCGACGAGACGCCGGCACTCAATCCCATCGACCTGCGCGCGCGGGCGCGTCGTCTGCATCGCCAGTGCGGCAAGCTCGGGCTGATCGTCATCGACTACCTGCAGCTGATGTCGGTCGCTAACGGGGGCGGCGAGAACCGCGCGACCGAGATTTCCGAAATTTCCCGCTCGCTCAAAGGATTGGCCAAGGAATTGCACGTGCCGGTGATTGCGCTTTCACAGTTGAATCGCTCGCTTGAGCAACGCCCGAACAAGCGGCCGGTGATGTCCGACCTGCGCGAATCCGGCGCCATTGAGCAGGATGCCGACGTGATCATGTTCATCTATCGCGACGAGGTCTACCATCCCGACTCGCCGGACAAGGGCAGCGCCGAAATCATTATTGGCAAGCAGCGTAACGGTCCGATCGGCACCGTCCGCCTGACCTTCATGGGTGAGTACACGCGCTTCGAGAATTTTGCCAGCCCGGATTCGTATTAAGCAGCATTTGTGCTTAATCAAGCCTGGCTGAACCGCACTTAAGCAAAAACGTCAGCTTTTGCTACCAGACAGCGGCAATAGAGTGTGCCGATCGGCTGGCGTTGCTTCAGTTGCGGTGAACATTTGCGGCGTCAAGTTTCCACCCGGTTGGCGGTGACTCTGTAAAGAACACGGTCTTTGTTGCGGCTGTCAAAGCGTCCCTCGCGGCTTTCGATGATCGGGGTGTTCAGGTAAGGCAGCAATGCGCCGGTGGAGCCCTGCAGACCGACATCCTGAGCGGCGTTAAAACCGATCCAGTTCATTTCCCAGAATCCGAACAACAGTTTTTTGAGCACGGGTAGCTTGGAATCACTGTCATTCAGGCGTTCTTCGCGGATTGCCTTGCGTACGTCGGCGGGGTCGACGGGGATCCAGCCGTAGCCAGGGGTATAGAACTCGGCGCGGCAGTGCTGGGCTTCGCTAAGTTCGCCAACGACTCCCAGACTGTCGAAGAGGCGGGAACTGTCTACGCGCAAACCGAAAACGGGGCGCGCGGGTATGCCGACGGCGCGGCACAGGCCGACGAATAGGAGTGCAATGTCGGCGCTGCGGCCAGTGAGATTTCCCGTTTCCAGCATTTCCGATATCGGGCGTTCGACGGCATTGTTAAGCGCGGGGTCGTAAGCGGTATTTTCGACGACCCAGTCATAGATCGCTTTGCCTTGGGCGAGGGGATTCTTGATACGTCCGACGGCGCGCTCTGCAGTGCGTCTGACCATGCCGTCGCCTGAGAGCAGTTCGGTCGAACGCAGGCAGCGGCGCAGGACTTCAGTGCGTTCCGCGACAGGTTGGCGCTGAGTAATGTCGAAATGCCGATCCTGCGTGGCGATTTGGCTGGCAATTTGTAGCGTGGGATGGTCGATACCTTCTGGCCAATCGGCGTAGAAGACTTCCATTTCCGCCACCGGGTCGCGGTAAATCCCGGCCGTTGCGAAATTGCCTTGCCAACGGTGGCCAAGCGAGCGCTCCCACGGGGTGTCCTTGTATCGAGGAAGGGGAAGCCAGAGCCTCGTCTTGCCTGTGGGTTCAGTCAGGGAGAGCGTTGAAACGATATCGTAAGTTTTCCATTGCGCTGGCGGTTCTTCGGGCAGGCTGACGGCTGCACGGCTTTCAGGTTCTCTGGCGGTATCGGTCTGTTCTGCCGGTTTTTTCGCTGGCTTTTTCGGAGTGGGTTTCTTGTGCGCCGTCTTTTTGGCGGCGTGGGCAGGCGAAGAGGACAGCAGGGCGAGAGCGGCCGAGGCCGCGAGGAAATCGCGTCGTTTCATCGATTCTCCGGTAACGGGCATTGGCTACCCGACGGCAGCGTGTTGTTGCGGTGCTCAGAAACAGCCGGGCCGTGTCATCGACACGGCCCGGTGGTGTCGCCGGATCATAACACTTCGGTCGCGTGATCGGCGAGCCGGGAGCGCTCGCCACGCTGCAGGGTGACATGTCCGGAATGTTCCCAGCCCTTGAAACGGTCGACGACGTAGGTCAGGCCTGAACTGCCTTCGGTGAGGTAAGGCGTGTCAATCTGGGAAATGTTGCCGAGGCAGACAACCTTGCTGCCCGGCCCGGCGCGCGTGATCAGTGTTTTCATCTGCTTCGGCGTCAGGTTTTGAGCTACGTCGATGATGATGAACTTGTTCAGGAAAGTACGCCCGCGCATGAAGTTCAGCGACTTGATCTTGATCCGGTTGCGGATCAGGTCGTGCGTCGCCGCGCGGCCCCAGTCGCCGGCCTCGTCGTCAGTCTTGTTGAGCACTTCCAGATTGTCTTCGAGGGCGCCCATCCACGGGCCCATTTTTTCTTCCTCGGAGCCGGGGAGGAATCCGATGTCCTCGCCAACCGGCACGGTGACCCGGGTCATGATGATTTCCGAATAAAGTTTCGTTTCGAGCACTTGAGTGAGCGCAGCGGCCAGCGTCAGCAAGGTCTTGCCCGTTCCGGCCTGTCCGAGCAGGCTGACGAAATCGATTTCCGGGTCCATCAGCAGGTTGAATGCGAAATTCTGCTCGCGGTTACGTGCCGTGATGCCCCAGACGCCGTTTTTCGGATGGGTGTAGTCAATCAGGGTTTCGAACTGGGCGGTTTTGCCCTCAACTTTCCTGACGATGGCGTAAAGAGGTTGTGCATCCTCCTGATACAGGAATTCGTTGACCAGAAGCTTGGAGCACAAGGGGCCACTGACGCGGAACAAGGTACGGTTTTCCTGTTTCCAGGATTCCATGCCTTCACCGTGCTTGTCCCAGAAATTGGCCGGGAGTTCGCGTGCGCCGGGGTAGAGCAGGTCGGTGTCTTCGATAACCTTGTCGTTGAAATAATCCTGGGCTTGCAGGTCGATGGCGCGCGCCTTGATCCGCATGTTGATGTCTTTCGACACCAGGATGACGGCCCGGTCGGGGTTCATGCGCTGCAGGTGGATGACGACAGCCAGAATCTGATTGTTGGCCTTGGCGGTGGGCAGCCCGGTCGGCAAATCCTGAGAGATCGCTTCGGTTTGCAGCAGCAGCTTGCCACTGGCCTGTTTGTGTGAGGGCCCGGAGAGCGGGATGCCATTCTCGATGCCGTCGTCGAAACCGCTGACGATCTCATCAAGGGTGCGCGTGACCTGACGGGCATTGCGCGAGACTTCAGAGAGGCCTTTCTTGTTGTTGTCGAGTTCCTCGAGCGTCATGATCGGCAGGAAGACATCGTGTTCTTCGAAACGGTAGACGCTGGTCGGGTCGTGCAGCAGGACGTTGGTGTCGAGAACGAAGATTTTTCTCAGCGCGGGTTCCGCGGATTTTGTCTTTTTCCGACCGGATATTTTATGGATCATGAACGAGATATCTCCAATGGTTTTCAATAAGACTTCGGCCTGATCAAAGCGTTCTGACGAAATCGAGCACTTCCTGAGCGTGTCCCGGAACTTTGACGCCGCGCCATGCGCGCAGCTGTTTTCCCTGGCCGTCGATGACGAAGGTGTTGCGCTCGATGCCGCGCACCAATTTGCCATAAAGCTTTTTCTCCTTGATCACGGAAAATTGCGAACACAGCAATTCGTCGGCGTCTGAAAGCAGGTCGAACGGCAAATTCTGCTTGGCCTTGAAATTTTCGTGTGAGCGGATGCTGTCTCGGGAAACACCAACGACGCAGCAGCCTGCTGAGACGAATTCATCGTGCAGGTCGCGGAACTGCTGGGCCTCGGTCGTACATCCTGGGGTGCTGTCTTTGGGGTAGAAATAAACGACCAGAGTGCGATTGCGAGCTTCGGACAATGAAAAGTTCTTGCCCCCCGTAGCCGGGAGCGAAAAGTTGGCGATGGCTTGTTGTGTCATGAGTTTTTTCCTTTGGTCTGGCTCGATTGTTGTAAGAAAAGCAGGGAATGGTCAAGCCTGAAGGTCCGGAGAGAGCGAAATTTGATCTTCCGGGATTTTCCGCTGACTTGCCTATGGTCCGTGGTGAAGGCAGATGATGCGGCAGGGGGGCAGAAGTGTGGATGTCGCTGCTGGTGGATGCACTTTGTCACCGAATCCTGTAGCCTTCACCGATTTTCCGAAACGATTCAAATTACTACTGGAGATTCCCATGCCGGTCATCGAGGTCAATCACCCACTCGTCAAGCATAAGATCGGGCTTCTGCGCGAAGACGAGATCAGCACCAAGAAATTTCGTGAATTGACAGCTGAACTGGCGCGTCTGTTGACGTATGAGGCCTGCCGGGATTTTGAGCTCGAAGAAGATACGATCATGGGTTGGGCAGGCCCGGTCAAAATCCAGCAGATCAAGGGCAAGAAAGTGACGGTGGTGCCCATTCTACGTGCGGGCCTGGGGATGCTCGACGGCGTGCTGGATCTGATCCCGAGTGCCAAAGTCAGTGTTGTCGGGATTGCTCGCAACCACGAGACCTTGATGCCGGAACCGTATTTCGAACGGTTTGTCGGCAAACTCGACGAGCGGATGGGGCTGGTTATCGATCCTATGCTGGCGACGGGTGGTTCTTTGATCGCCACGATCGACATGTTGAAGCGTCAGGGGTGCATGCAGGTTCGTGCCATTGTCCTGGTGGCCGCCCCCGAGGGGATTGAGGCACTACAAGCCGCACATCCGGATGTCGATGTCTACACGGCAGCGATCGACAGCCATCTCAATGAGATTGGATACATCATTCCGGGGCTTGGCGATGCCGGGGATAAGATTTTCGGCACAAAGTATTATGTACCCGCCGGGAAGTGCCTATCTATCTCGGTTCAAGTTTTGCGTTCATCGCGCCCGTGATTTATTCCGTTCAAACCTGGGGTATGCCGGCCACTTTCGGCGCGCTGGCAGCGGCGAGTTTTTTTTATTACGTTGCTGCAGGCCTGATCAAATGGCGTGGGGTTGGCTTCATCCATCGCTTGCTGCCCCCGGTCGTTATCGGGCCGGTGGTGATAGTGATCGGACTTGGACTCGCCCAGGTGGCGGTTAACATGGCCACTGGAAAAGCCGGAGACCAGCAAATCATGCCTTACGGCACAGCGTTGTCGGTTGCCGCAATTTCCTTGCGGGCAACGATGCTGACGGCAATCCGTGCCCGTCGCTTGCTGAAACTGGTGCCGATTCTCGTCGGGGTGGCGGTCGGTTACGGGTATTCGATCTTTCTCGGGATCGTCGACTTTTCGAAAATCACACAAGCGGCTTGGTTGGCGGTTCCGGAATTTGGTAAACCGGAATTCAATCTGGCGGCAATCCTGTTCATGATTCCCGTGGCCATTGCACCGATTGTCGAGCACGTCGGCGGCATTCTGGCCATTGGTTCGGTGGCGGGCAAGGATTTTACCGAATCGCCAGGGCTGCACCGGACCCTGTTCGGTGACGGATTAGCGGTCAATATCGCCGGCTTGTTCGGTGGCCCTCCTGTGACGACCTACGGTGAAGTGACCGGTGCGGTCATGCTGACCAAAAACTACAACCCGGTCGTGATGACCTGGGCGGCCGTCTTCGCCATTCTGATGGCGTTTGTCGGCAAATTCGGGGCTTTCCTGCAAACGATCCCGATGCCCGTCATGGGGGGGATTATGATGCTTCTTTTCGGTTCGATTGCAGGCATCGGGTTGAAAGCGATCATGGACGGACGAGTCGATCTGTCGAGCGCACGCAACCTGTGTATCGTTTCGGTAACGCTGGTCACCGGGATCGGCGGACTCGGGGTTAACATCGGCAATTTCTCGCTACAGGGCATCAGCTTGTGCGGCGTCTTGGCCGTCTTGTTGAACCTGTTGTTACCGGGCGAACCAGCCGCGGAGAAATAGTCATTTTTCGGATTTTTTCCTGGAGGAATAGAATGAAAAAATGTGTATCGCTTTTGTTGGCCGTTCTGGCGGCTTCCACCTTGCTAATCGCCTGTGACAAAAAGCAAGAGCCGGCCAAGGCCGCTGCGCCAGCCCCGGCAGTGGTCAAACCCATTGTGATCGGCCTCGACGATCATTTCCCACCGATGGGCTTCCGAGATGATAAAAACGAAATTGTCGGTTTTGACATTGACCTGGCCCGTGAAGCCGGCAAACGTCTCGGTCTGGAGGTCAGCTTCAAGCCGATCGACTGGAGTGCCAAGGAAGCGGAACTGAACGGCAAGCGCATCGACGTGCTGTGGAATGGGCTGACGATCACCGAAGAGCGCAAGGCCAATATTCTGTTCACCAAGCCTTATCTCGAGAACCGCCAGATCATTGTGGTTACCGAGAAGTCGCCGATCAAGACCAAGGCCGAATTGAAGGACAAGGTGGTCGGCGTGCAGGATGGCAGCAGTGCGGTCGACGCCGTCAAAAAGGATGAGGGCGTTGCCAAGTCGATCAAGGAAATGAAGAAGTTTTCCGATAATGTGACGGCGTTGATGGATCTGTCCACGGAGCGTCTCGACGCGATCGTCGTCGATGAGGTGGTTGGACGCTTCTATATTTCGAAGAAGCCGGGAGAGTATCGTGTGCTCGAAGAGAATTTCGGCACCGAGGACTACGGCGTTGGCACCCGCAAGGATGACAAAGATCTCATGGCCAAGATCGACAAAGCCTTGGACGACATGAAAGCCGATGGTTCGGCGGCGGCCATTTCGACCAAGTGGTTTGGCAAGGACATCCTCAAAAAGTAATCTTTCCCAAAATCATCCGGCCAGGAAGACGGTACGTCGTCTCCGGGTCGGATTTCTGTTTTAATCGCGCCCGACCGAGTATTCATGGACTACGTGTTTCAGATTTTGCCGCCCCTGGTCGAGGGGGCGGGGGTGACCTTGCAGGTCTTTTTGATCACCCTCGTACTCTCCGTGCCGTTCGGATTGGCGCTGGCGCTGATGCGCATCTCACGTTTCAGGGCTCTTAGTGGCCTGGTTAACGGTTACATCTGGCTGATGCGCGGTACGCCGCTGATGCTGCAGATGCTGTTCATCTACTTTGCGCTGCCGTTCATGCCGGTGATCGGTATCCGCTTGCCGGATTTTCCAGCCGCGATCGTGGCCTTTGTCCTCAATTATGCCGCCTATTTCGCCGAAATCTTTCGCGCCGGCATCCAGTCGATCGATCGCGGTCAATACGAAGGCGCGCGAGTGCTTGGATTGACCTACGCGCAGACGATGCGACGAATTGTTCTGCCCCAGGTGGTCAAGCGCATCCTGCCGCCGATCAGCAACGAAACGATCACCTTGGTCAAGGACACTTCGCTGATCTACGTGCTGGCGATGAACGATTTATTGCGCGCGGCACGCGGTATCGTCCAGCGCGATTTCACAACGACACCGTTCATCGTGGCCGGCGCTTTCTATCTGATCATGACCCTGGTGCTGACTTATGGCTTCCAGCGGTTGGAAAAGAAATACTCGGTTTATGATGAATGATTTGATGATCCGTGCCGTCGATGTGCACAAGCGATTCGGTTCGCTCGAAGTCCTCAAGGGCGTCTCCCTGGAGGTTGGCAAGGGGGAGGTGATTGCCATCATCGGGCCTTCCGGGTCGGGGAAAAGCACCTTTCTGCGCTGCCTGATTCACCTGGAAACGGTGCAGCGCGGCAATATCGAGATCGAAGGCGAAAAACTGGTTTCAACGGATTCGGCAGGACACTGCCAGTACGTTCCCGACGCCGAAATTCGTCGTATCTGCGGCAAGATGGGCATGGTTTTCCAGCATTTCAATCTGTTTCCGCATCTGACGGTGCTGCAAAACGTGATCGAGGCGCCGCTTGTCGTCAAGAAGATGCGGCGAGAGGACATCCTTCCGAAAGCTGAGGCGCTTCTGAAAAAAGTCGGCCTGTTCGAGAAGCGCAACAGTTATCCGTCGCGCCTGTCCGGTGGGCAGAAACAGCGGGTGGCGATCGCGCGCGCTCTGGCGATGGAGCCGGATCTCCTGCTTTTCGACGAGCCGACCTCTGCGCTCGACCCCGAGTTGACCGGCGAAGTCCTGCGCACGATGCGCGAATTGGCCGAAGAGCACATGACGATGGTTGTCGTCACCCATGAAATGGGGTTTGCTCGTGAAGTGGCGAGCCGCGTGATCTTCATGGACGAAGGAAATATCGTCGAAGCGGGTCCGGCGCGCGAATTTTTCATCTCGCCGGCACATCCGCGAACCCGCGCTTTTCTGGAGAGCATGCTCTAGCATGCCTTCACTTGCCGATGTTTTTGCCCCGGAAGGCCTCCTCGCTGGGGCGATTCCGGGTTACCGGTTGCGTCCGCAGCAACTCGAAATGGCCGAGCGCATTGCCACAGCCATGGCCGAGAACCGCGTGCTCGTTGCCGAAGCCGGTACCGGTACTGGAAAAACTTTCGCCTACCTCGTCCCGGCGCTGCTTTCGGGTGGCAAGGTGATCGTTTCGACGGGCACCCGGAATCTGCAGGACCAGTTGTTCACCCGTGATATTCCGACCGTGTGCAAGGCGCTTGCTTCGCCGGTTCAGGTGGCCCTGCTCAAAGGGCGTGCCAACTACGTCTGCCCCTACCATCTCGAACGTTCCCTCGGCGATGGACGCTTCGGATCGCGCGAGGATGCCGCTGATGTGCAGCGGATCGCGCGATTCGCAAAACATACGGAGACCGGCGACAAGTCAGAATGTCATGGTGTTCCGGAGAATTCGCCGGTTTGGGGCATGGTGACCTCGACACGTGAGAATTGCCTTGGTCAGGATTGTCCGCACAACAAGGAATGTTTCGTCCTTGCGGCGCGGCGTGATGCGCTGGCTGCCGATCTCGTGGTTGTCAATCACCATCTGTTCTTTGCCGACGTGATGTTGCGCGACGAGGGGATCGCTGAACTCCTTCCGGCTTGCAACGCGGTGATTTTCGACGAGGCGCACCAGTTGCCGGAAACGGCGAGCCTGTTCTTCGGCAACAACGTATCGACGGCGCAGGTGGTCGACCTTGCACGCGATGTCCGCGCCGAAGGACTGGCGTCTGCCCGGGACTGTCTCGATCTGCCCAAACTCTGCGGCGTCGTCGAAAAGGCCGCCAAGGACCTGCGTCTGACGCTGCCAGTCGAGCCGGCGCGCTTTTCGCTGAAACAGCTCGAGGAACGCATGGGCTTCGATAACGCGCTGGTCGGGCTGGTCCGCGAACTCGACGCTTTCACGGCGTTGCTGGAGACGCAGGCGCAGCGTTCGGAAGGCTTGGAGAGCTGCTGGCGCCGTGCCGGCGAACTGGCTGCCGGCCTGCGCGCCTGGCAGAAAGGTGACGCCGCCGATTATGTCCGCTGGGGCGAAACCTACACGCTGTCGCTGCAGCTCAACGCGACGCCGCTGGTCGTCGCCAGCATCATGAAGAAGCAGATGGGGGGGCATCCGCGTGCCTGGGTCTTTACGTCGGCGACGCTGGCGGTGCAGCACGATTTCGGCCATTACTGCGGCGAAATGGGGCTGGAGGAGGCGGAGTCAGCGTTCTGGGAAAGTCCTTTCGATTACGAGCGACAAGCTTTGCTTTACGCACCGACCGGTCTGCCCGATCCCAACAACTACGCCTATACGGAAGCCGTGGTCAAGGCCGCTTTCCCGGTGGTGCGGGCGAGCGTCGGTCGGGCGTTCTTCCTGTGCACCTCGCTGCGCGCTATGCGCCGCACATACGAACTCTTGCAGGAGCAGCTTGAACGCGCCCGACTTGACCTGCCGCTGCTGATTCAAGGTGAGGGCAGCAAGAATGAACTGCTCGAGCGCTTTCGCCGACTCGGCAACGCCATCCTGGTCGGCAGCCAGAGTTTCTGGGAAGGCGTCGATGTGCGCGGCGAAGCGTTGTCGCTGGTCGTCATCGACAAGCTTCCGTTTGCGCCGCCCGACGATCCGGTGCTTGCCGCGCGTATCGAGCGCATGAAGCAGGAGGGCAAGAACGCGTTCATGGATTACCAGTTGCCGCGTGCCGTCATCAACGTCAAGCAGGGCGCCGGTCGTTTGATCCGCGACGAGACCGACCACGGCGTGCTGATGATCTGCGATCCGCGCCTGATTACCAAACCTTACGGCAAGCGCATCTGGCGCAGTCTGCCGCCGATGAAACGCACGCGCGAACTAGACGACGTGCTGGCTTTTTTCGGGTCGGAATGAATCCCGCCGACCTGTATCTCCCGAGTATTTCGTTGCCGGCGGATTGCCGCGACGCGGCCGCGTTGCTCAACCGCGGTTGTGTCTGTACTTCAGTGGATCACGAGCGTTTGCGGCTTGCCTTGCCGGTCGAAGGTGCCGCTTCGGTCAGCTTACTCGATTCGCATCCCAATCTGTTTTCCGACACGCTGGTGTTCGTGGCTGAGGCGCATCTGCAAAGCATGGCCGAACTGATCGCCGCCGTGGAGCGTGTCGTCGCCCTGCCTGCCTGGCAGGAGAGTGTTCTGGCCGAAGCGCCGGCTATCGCCCGCCATGATCCGAAAGCAGCCAGCGTGTTTTTGGCTACGACTTCCATCTCGGCGATAACGGGCCGCAATTGATCGAAATCAACACCAATGCCGGTGGCGCGCTGCTCAATGCCCGGCTGCTGCAGGCGCAGCGCGAGTGTTGCGCGCGAACGGACGGAATGCGCACCGAGTGCTTGACCGCGGAACCGGATATGGTGGCGATGTTTCGCAACGAGTGGCGGCTGGTGCGCGGCGATACGCCGATCGAACGGATCGCCATCGTCGACGAAGCGCCCGCGCAGCAGTTTTTGTCCGCCGAGTTCGACCTGTTCCGTCAGTTGTTCGAGGCGCACGGAATTTCGGCGCGGGTCGTCGATTCCCGCGAGTTGGAGTTCATTGGTGAAAGTCTCCTGCACGAAGGATGGCGCATCGATCTGGTCTACAACCGCCTGACCGACTTTTCACTCGACTTGCCGCAACATGCGCCATTGCGCGACGCCTATCTGGCCGATGCCGTGGTGCTGACGCCGCATCCGCGCGCGCATGCCCTGTACGCCGACAAGCGCAATCTCGCTGCCTTGAGCGATACGGACTGGCTGGCGTCGATCGGCGTTGGCGCGGAGGACCGGCGGGTGCTTGCTGAGAGGATCCCGTTGGCGCGGCAGGCGGCGCCGGAGAATGCGGAGAGCTTCTGGCAAAGCCGTCGGCAGTGGTTCTTTAAGCCGGCGGCGGGATTCGGCAGCCGGGCGGCTTATCGCGGCGACAAGATCACCAAGCGTGTTTTCGAAGACGTCGGACGCGGCGGCTACGTCGCGCAGGCACTGGTTCCGCCTTCCGAGCGGCGATTGTTAGTCGATGGTGTCGAACGCGATCTCAAGCTGGATTTGCGTGCTTATGTATATCAGGGCGAAATCCAGCTTGTATCGGCACGTCTCTATCAAGGGCAGACAACCAATTTCAGAACGCCGGGCGGGGGTTTTGCCAGCGTCTTTGCTGTCCCCTGTAAGTAAGAAGGATCCGCGTTAATCCTTCTTATGTTCATTCTCAGCCGGCGTTCAATTCAGCTTGAAACGGCTGACCGATTCCTGAAGCGATGAAGAGAGTTCCTGAAGTCGTTTTGCCGCAGCCGCTGAGTTTTCCACTGCGATCGAACTTTCTTCTGCCATCCTGGCGATTTGTTCAATATTCTTCGCGATGTCGGTGGAAACTGTGCTTTGCTCGCGAATGGCATCGGAAATGTTGGTCACGACGGTCATGACGCGTTGCGCCCGGATCGAGATGTCTTTAATTGCGTCACCAGCCTGTGTCGCCAGTTCAACCCCTTGGTTGGCCTGGACCATACTGGATTGCATGCTCACGACAGCGTCACGCGTACCGGTCTGGATTTTATTGATCATCCCGGATATCTCTGTCGTTGCCAAGCTAGTCCGCTCGGCCAATTTACGAACCTCGTCTGCAACCACGGCAAAGCCTCGGCCTTGTTCACCAGCCCGCGCCGCCTCAATCGCTGCATTAAGCGCCAGAAGATTGGTCTGATCGGCAATTTCGCGGATGGTCTGAACGATCGTCGAAATCTCTCCGGATTGAATTTCGAGTTCTCCGATAACGGTCGAAGAAGATTGGACGGTGTCGGCAATCTTGTTCATTTCCTGACCGGCTTTTTGAGTGATCAAAACACCCTCTTGGGCCTGTTTGTTAGCCTGGTGCGAAATTTCGTTGGCTTCAGACGCGTTTTCCGCGACGTGGGCAATACTTACCGTCATTTCTTCAACTGCCGCCGCCATTGACGAAGCGGATTCGTTTTGATGTCGGGAGCGTGCTGTGATTTCTTCCGAAGATTTGAGTAATTGCAGGGAAGCGGAAGACATTTTGTCTGCGCCCTGCATGATGTCGTTGATCATCGTGCGTAAAGTCTGTTGCATGGTGTTGATGCCGGCCAGAATGCTGTCCGAGTCGCCTGACGCGCAGGGGATCTGGGTGGCCAGGTTCCCCGCCGCAATTTGGCGGGTAACCTGTGAAGCGATCGTGGGGTCTCCCCCGATCGTTTTAAGTACGCTTCTGGACACTAGAATCAGCGTGACGGCAACGAACCCGCCGATCAGAACAACCCAGGCCAAGAGTTTGAAAGCGTTTTTCCGGAACAGGTTGTTTACATCGTCGACATAAATACCGCTACCGATCACCCAGCCCCATTTTTCGGTGCCTTTGACGAAAGAAAGCTTGGGAACCTCTTCGGCTAATCCTGGTTTGGGCCAGACGTAATCGACAAAGCCTTGCCCTTGTTCTTTGACCGTTCGGCTGAACTCGGAAAAGATCCGTTTGCCATTTTTGTACTTGAATTCGGAAAGTCTTTGCCATCCAGTTCGGGTTTGATCGGATGCATCACGATGACCGCGTTGGGATCGTTGATCCAGAAATAGTCATCGTTTCCGTATCTCATGCTGCGGATGGCATTAAGCGCCTGTTTTTTGGCTTCCGGCTCGGGCAGCGTGCCTTCCTTGACCAATTTTTCAAAGTGGGTAACCGTCGTGTGCGCAACCTCGACCAAATTTCGGACTTTCTCTTGGCGGTCAAGAAGAAGCTGATTCTTTTCTCCGATCAAAACGACAACGATCAGTAGACAGAGTCCAGCGATGGTAATGGCGGTCAGACTGTTTAGACGGCTACGTAGCATCATTTCGCGAAATATGTTCATTACGCCCCCCGCAACATTTGAATAAAAACTACGAGTCTGGAGTATTGAGGGTCTAATATGCCAATAAGTTCCTCAGAGCTACAAACTTTTTCATTCGCTAGTCATGATCGGCGTTCGATAACGATTCGAATTTTCGATGGATTTTCGGCTTGAAATTTTTATCGCTTCCCCCATCTGCCTACCATCCAATTCAATTCTAAGGAGCTGTGATGCGCCTTGATAAACTGACCACCAAATTCCAGCAGGCACTGAACGATGCTCAAAGTCTGGCTGTCGGCCACGATAACCAGATGATCGAGCCGCAGCAACTGCTGCTCGCGTTGTTGCAGCAGGACGACGGCGGTACGGCGTCGCTGCTGGCACAGGCCGGAACCAACGTGCAGGCGTTGAAGGCCGCACTCGATCAGGCCATTGACCGCTTGCCCCGGGTCGAAGGGCACGGCGGTGAGGTGCAGATTGGCCGTGACCTCAACAACCTGCTCAACCTGACCTATAAGGAGGCCCAGAAACGCGGCGACCAGTTCATCGCTAGCGAGATGTTCCTGCTGGCGGTCTGTGACGACAAGGGCGAAACCGGACGCCTGGCCAAACAGCACGGCCTGAACCGCAAAGCGCTGGAGCAGGCCATTGCCGCTGTGCGTGGCGGCCAGGGGGTCGATTCGCAGGAGGCCGAGGCGCAACGCGAGTCGCTCAAGAAATACTGCATCGATCTCACCGAGCGCGCGCGTCAGGGCAAGCTCGATCCGGTGATCGGCCGCGACGACGAAATTCGTCGCGCCATCCAGATCCTGCAGCGCCGGACCAAGAACAATCCGGTACTGATCGGCGAGCCGGGCGTCGGCAAGACCGCCATCGTCGAAGGGCTGGCGCAGCGCATCGTCAACGACGAGGTCCCGGAAACGCTGAAGGGTAAGAAGGTGCTGAGCCTCGACATGGCGGCGCTGCTTGCCGGCGCCAAGTATCGTGGCGAGTTCGAGGAGCGCCTGAAGGCGGTTCTCAAGGAGATCGCCCAGGACGAAGGGCGGATCATTGTCTTCATCGACGAGATCCACACCATGGTCGGCGCTGGCAAGGCGGAAGGCGCCATCGACGCTGGCAACATGCTGAAGCCAGCCCTGGCACGCGGCGAACTGCATTGTGTCGGCGCGACGACGCTCGACGAATACCGCAAATACGTCGAAAAGGACGCCGCGCTCGAGCGCCGTTTCCAGAAAGTGCTCGTCGACGAGCCGAGCGTCGAGGCGACGATTGCCATCCTGCGCGGCTTGCAGGAAAAATACGAGTTGCACCACGGCGTCGAAATCACCGATCCGGCCATCGTCGCGGCGGCGGAACTCTCGCATCGCTACATTACCGACCGCTTCCTGCCCGACAAGGCGATTGACCTGATCGACGAGGCGGCGGCGCGCATCAAGATGGAGATCGACTCCAAGCCGGAAGTGATGGACAAGCTTGACCGGCGCATGATCCAGCTCAAGATCGAGCGCGAGGCGGTCAAGAAGGAAAAGGACGAGGCGTCGCAGAAGCGCCTGCAGTTGATCGAGGACGAGCTCGCCAAATTGCAGCGCGAATACAACGACCTCGAAGAAATCTGGAAGGCCGAAAAAGCCAAGGTGCAAGGCAGCGCACACATCAAGGAAGAGATCGACAAGCTGAAGGCGCAGATGGCCGAGTTTCAGCGCAAGGGGCAGTACGACAAGCTGGCCGAGCTGCAATACGGGCAGTTGCCGCAGCTCGAGGCGCAGCTCAAGATGGCCGAGAAGTCGGGAGACGGCGCGAAGAAGAACACGCTTTTGCGCAACGAAGTCGGCGTTGAGGAAATCGCCGAAGTGGTGTCGCGGGCGACCGGCATTCCGGTTTCCAAGATGATGCAGGGCGAGCGCGAGAAACTGCTCGCGATGGAGGAGAGGATTCATCAGCGTGTCGTCGGTCAGGACGAGGCGGTGCGGCTCGTCTCCGACGCCATCCGCCGTTCGCGCGCTGGCCTCGCCTACCCGAACCGGCCCTATGGCTCCTTCCTTTTCCTCGGTCCGACCGGTGTCGGCAAGACCGAATTGTGCAAGGCGCTGGCCGGTTTCCTGTTCGACTCCGAGGAGCATCTGATTCGCATCGACATGAGCGAATTCATGGAGAAGCATTCGGTCGCTCGCCTCATCGGAGCGCCTCCCGGATACGTGGGGTACGAGGAAGGCGGCTATTTGACCGAAGCCGTGCGCCGGAAGCCTTACAGCGTGATTTTGCTCGACGAGGTCGAGAAGGCGCATCCAGACGTGTTCAACGTTCTCCTGCAGGTGCTTGACGACGGACGCATGACCGACGGCCAGGGCCGAACCGTGGATTTCAAGAACACCGTTGTCGTCATGACCTCCAACCTCGGTAGCCAGATGATCCAGCAGATGGCCGGGGACGACTATCAGTTGATCAAGCTGGCCGTGATGGGGGAAGTGAAGGGCTACTTCCGTCCGGAATTCATCAACCGCATCGACGAGGTCGTCGTCTTCCATGCACTCGACGAGAAACACATCCAGTCGATTGCGAAGATCCAGCTCGGCTACCTGGAAAAACGGTTAGCCCAGCTCGAAATGATACTGGAGGTCGAGGACAGCGCGCTGGCCGAGGTCGCCAACGCCGGCTTCGATCCGGTGTTCGGCGCACGGCCGCTCAAGCGCGCGATTCAGGCACAGATCGAGAATCCGCTGGCCAAGGCGATCCTCGAAGGCCGTTTCGCCGCCAAGGATACGATCCAGGTGTCCTGTGCAGGCGGTGTGATGCAGTTCGGTAAAGGATGAAGCACAGGAGTCTGCGGGATCGAGCGTAGCGTGGTCCGGGGGATTTGAGCATTGACCGTGGTTCGGAAGACAGTGATACTTCCGAACTTCGGGTGATTACCCGTCGGTAGGGTAGGCGATCAACCCTAATAGCTCGAAGGTATATGGAAACGTGCCTGGGCACTAAGCGAGAAATTGTTGGAAAAATTGGTCAGGATTTGAAAGGATGCTATGAAAGCAGTGCTGATGGAAGGTTTCGGCGGAACCGATGTGCTCAAGGTGGGTCAAGTGGAACGCCCGTCACCCAAAGAAGGCGAAGTTCTGATCCGGGTGGTGGCAACCACAATAAACCGGCCCGATCTGGTCCAGCGCGAAGGCAAGTACCCGCCGCCGCCCGGGGACTCGGAAATCCTCGGCTTGGAAGTGGCCGGTACCATTGAGGAGCTGGGGGCCGGCGTCACCGGTTGGACAGTGGGGCAGCGGGTCATGACCCTGGTCGGTGGCGGTGGCTATGCCGAATATGCCGTGGCCTATGCCAGCCATCTGATGCCGATTCCGGAATCCATGTCCTTCGAGGAAGCGGCTTGTGTGTGCGAGTCGTACATCACCGCCTTCCTCAACGTGTTTATCCTCGGCGAGCTGAAGAACAAGCAGACGGCCATCCTGCACGGCGGTGGCGGCGGCGTGAATACCGCGGCCATTCAGTTGTGCAAGGCGCTGGTGCCGGACACCAAATTGATTGTCACCGTTTCGCCGGAAAAGCTTGACCGGGTCAAACAGCTCGGTGCCGATTTCCTGATCAACTATATGGAAACGCCGGATTTCACCGAGGTGGTGAAGGAATTCACCAACAAGAAGGGGGTCGATATGATTCTCGATCATATCGGTGCCAAGTATCTGGCGCCCAACATGAACTCGCTAGCCTACAAGGGTAAGCTGGTGATTATCGGCGTGACCAGCGGCATCAAGGCCGAGTTAAACCTGGCGCTGATGATGGTCAAGCGCCAGCAGATCATTGGCAGCGTTCTGCGTTCGCGTCCGGTACCGGAGAAGGCCGAGATCGTGGCCGAATTCACCCGCGTCGCCTTGCCGAAGTTTGCTGACCGAACGATTGTGCCGATCATCGAGAAGGTTTTCCCGATCGAGCAGGTGGTCGAAGCGCACAAGATGATGGAAGCCGATAAACATTTTGGCAAGATCGTGCTGAAGATTCAGTAAACCGCGATTTGCACGTGGAAAAAAACGGCTGGGAAATATTTCCCAGCCGTTTTTAATTAATTTCCTATTAGCGCAAATCTCGATCTTGAGTTTTTTTGTGTTCTCAAATCCGGCGGTGTCTCAGGTGGTGCTGTCAGTCTCATCCATATAGTGGGCGCGGTCTTCTAAACAAACAATAACGTGAGATGTCTCAGCCGAAAATGCGGTTAGGATACGTGAATTGTTAGATATTGGATAAGTGAAAGTCGTGATTTTGAAAACTCGAAGAAACGATTTATGCAGCTGTGGAAGCGGAAAAAAATACAAAAAATGCTGCGAAGCCAGATCCGG
Source organism: uncultured Propionivibrio sp. (assembly GCA_964575415.1). Taxonomy (GTDB): domain Bacteria; phylum Pseudomonadota; class Gammaproteobacteria; order Burkholderiales; family Rhodocyclaceae; genus Propionivibrio. The sequence continues at coordinate 24,088 of CAZNQL010000019.1, read as the reverse complement.
AAACGTGAATCGTTCCGGAATCAACACTTTAGTCAAGGGGGGGGGCGCCGACCCCTGCCGAATGCAACGATCTTGTTGCTTTGTTTAACGCAGGATATTTCGAGGAGCTGGAAAACAGGACACGTATATTGCTAGAACGTTGCCCTAAGTCCGGGTTCGCCTGGAAAGTTTTGGGGGTTGCTCTTCAATCGCAAGGCAAAGACGCACTGGCCGCTTCAGAAAAAGCGGCGCAATTCTTGCCGGAGGATGCCCAGGCGCACTACAACTTCGGGGTGGTACTGCAAGAGCATGGGCATCACGATAAAGCTGTAAAAAGCTACAGCAGGGCGCTGGAGCTCAAATCAGATTACGCGGAAGCTCACTGTAATCTGGGTGTGGCACTGAAAGAACTTGGACATTTCGATAGAGCAGTGGCGAGTTACCGTCAGGCACTTGAAATCATTCCCAACTTGGCAAAGGCGCACAGCAATCTTGGTAATGCTCTGAGAGAACTTGGGCAACTCGATGACGCAGTAGCGAGCTGTATTCGGGCGCTGGAAATTGAACCTGATTTCTATAAGGCGTATAGCAACCTATTATTCCTTCATAACTACCAAACTGAACAGTCAGCGGCGGTGCTACTGGACGAAGCGCGAGGCTATGGCAATCAGGTGGCGCGAAAAGCCCGTCCTTATACTGAATGGCTCAATGCTCCCGAATCCGAAAAATGTTTGCGCGTGGGGCTGGTGTCCGGGGATCTGCGCAATCATCCCGTGGGATTTTTTACCGAAGGCGTACTGGCGGCGCTCGCCTCTAACTTCTCTGAAAAATTGGAATTTATCGCCTACCCGACTCAGTCTGGCGGCGATAAGCTGACCGACCGAATCAAGGCATGTTGTCACGGTTGGCGCTCCGCAGTAGGGCTTTCCGATGAGGACCTTGCCCGCCGGATACGCGAGGATAGTATTGATATTCTGATCGACCTGTCCGGACATACTGCGCATAACCGTCTGCCCATGTTTGCCTGGAAGCCTGCGCCCGTTCAGGTAAGTTGGCTGGGATATTTTGCCACCACCGGGGTCGCTGCCATGGATTATCTTATCGCCGACTTTTTGACGGTTCCGGAATCCGAAGAAGCCTATTTCACTGAAAAAGTCTGGCGGTTGCCGGAAACGCAGCTGTGCTTTACGCCACCTGAGGTGGAGATTGACGTCTCGCCAGCGCCAAGCTTATCTAATGGTTATGTCACTTTTGGCTGCTTTAACAACCTGACGAAAATCAATGAAGTGGTCGTTGCATTGTGGGCGAGAGTGTTGAAGGCGGTGCCGCATAGCCGCCTGTTTCTTAAAACAAAACAACTTCAGGAGTCCTCTGTACGACAACGCATCCTTGAGCTTTTTTCGTCTCATGGCATCGATTTTCAACGGTTGGTGCTGGAAGGATGGTCAACACGGTTTGAATATCTGGCGGCTTATCAGCGAGTGGATATCTCGCTTGATCCTTTCCCTTTTCCAGGCGGCACAACCAGTGTCGAAGGCTTATGGATGGGGGTGCCTGTGCTCACTATGACCGGGCAAAGTTTTCTCTCGCGGCAAGGTGTTGGTATTTTGAACAACGCTGGCCTACCAGAGTGGGTTGCAGCCGACTCAGACGATTATCTTGCCAAAGCGATTAAGCATGCCAGCGATCTTTCTCGTCTTGCTACACTACGTTCGAACTTGCGATATCAGCTACTGGCCTCGCCGCTTTTTAACGCGTCAAGTTTTGCTGGACATTTTGAAGCAGCACTGCGCGGTATGTGGGCACATTGGCGTAATAAAAAACGAGGTGCGACTGTGTTGTCCGCAAGATCTGAATCCACAATAGGTACGCTTCCTGGTGACAGCGGCTAGCGGTTTTAAGGCGTTGCAGCGCACGAGATGCAGTATTGACCGTCCATTTTTTCAAAATAACGCCTCGGTTTTCCGGGGCATTATCTTGTTGTTTGCGGGCATTCCGTTGATGAGGAACTCCTGTTCTGGTTTGGTTGCCGCAGAATTGACCAAGGTGCTGAAGACCGGGATACTCCGGATTGTGCTGGTGAAATTTCTTTCCTTCGAAAAAAAGAACCGTTGTAAGGGTTGTCATCGAGTTCCTGATAACCTGCCAGGAACGGTTGACTCCCAACGACGTGTCGCATGTTCACGCAATTTCGGCAGGAGAACGCCTTGAAGCCTTCCGTCGCAGTCATCGGGACCGGCCCCAGCGGCCTGACGGTGACCAAATCACTGGTTGAGCACGGCCTGGAACCCGTCGTTTATGACAGCGCGCCGGCAATCGGCGGCATGTGGGGGGCGCCGGGACGCGGCGCTTGGACCTCCGGTGCGCGCACCAACTTGTCCTGTTATTGTTGCGCGTTTTCCGATTTTCCTTGGCCGCAAGGGACCGATATTTTCCCGATGCGCAGCAGCGTGATCGGCTACCTGAACGATTACGCACAAGCTTTCGCTTTGCACCGCTACCTGCGTATGTGCACAACCGTCGAACTCGTCGAACCGGCCGGGGAACATCGCTGGAATGTTACGACCTGTTGCGATGGCGTTCGCGAAACTCGTTGCTTTGATCACGTGGTCGTGGCGACCGGCGTGTTTTCCCAGCCCTTTGTCCCTGAATTCGAGGGGCTGGAGGCTTTTCGCGGCGAGGTTTTCCACGCCGCCGACTGCTATGGCGAGGATGTCATCCGCAAGAATTTCAGCGGCAAGCGGCTGTTCATCATGGGAGCGGCGTTTTCCGGTACTGAAATCGCCGGCCAGCTTCTCGGTGTTGCGCAATCCGTGACCGTCGGTCTGCGGCACCCAATGTGGTTCCTGCCGCGCTGGATTCAACCCTGGTCAGGGGCGCCACGCTATCCCTCCGACCTCGTGTTCTACAATCGCGACCCCGAAAATCCAATGGTTGCTAGTCCTCGCGCCTATTTGCTTCAGGTCGGCGCTGATCCCGGTAAGATTTCGCCGGAACTGGCTTTCGACGACATCGCGACGGCGCCTCTGACGGTGGTGACCTCAGACGATTTTCTGCAGCACGTCGGCGCCGGGCGGGTACGGGTGAAGCGTTCGAAGGCCTTCGCTTTCGATGAGAAAGGCGTGCTTTATGCCGATGGCAGTCGCGAGGATATCGACGCCGTCGTGATGTGCACCGGTTATGTTTCCCGCTTGCCGTTCCTGCGCCAGGATGTGCTCGATACGCTGGCGTTTGATGTCTTTGACCAGTTGCAGCCGGTTTTGCTGCACAAACAGGTTTTTCACCCGCGATTGCCTGGGTTGGCCTTCGTCGGCTATTACCGGGGCCCCTATTTCCCGATCATGGAACTGCACGGCCGCTGGGTGGCGCGTGTGGCTGCGGGCGAGTTGCCGCTACCGTCCGTTGACGAGATGAATGTCGGTGTCGAGGCCGAGCGGCGCATTCGCAATCGCCGTCCGCGCCCGCAGTTTCCACATGGCGATTTCGTCCGTCTGGCTGACGGGTTGGCGCGCGAGGTTGGTGCTTTTCCCGACTGCGATGTCGCAGAGTCCCTGATCGATCGCATCAAATTCGGGCCGGTGGTTTCATCGCAATTCCGGCTGTGCGGCCCGCATGCCAAGCCGGAACTGGCAACACGAATCCTGCTGGCGACGCCGGCGCCTTTACTGGATGGCAAAAAATGAAACAATCAAATCAGAATGATGTTGCGCAACAATCGCATCTGGCAAACCGGGTGTTTTCCTTGTTCGAGGGCGCCTGGGAAATCGAGCGTCAAATCAGCGGCAAGGGAACCTATGCCGGCACTGCGACTTTTGTCCGCACTGGCGCCGATTCGATGGACTATGCCGAGAAGGGGGTTATCACCCTCAACAACGGCGAGGTCTTGTCCGGCGAGCGTCGGTATACGTACCGTCTGCACGAAGACCGTATCGAGTTGCTGTTTGCCGATGGGCCCAATGTAGGTAATCACTTCGTCGATATCCTCTTTCCTTCCGATCCTTCCGCCGCTTGGCCGATTTGCTCGGGTGATACCCATTATTGTCTCAAGGACACTTACAAGGCGATGTTCTGCTTCGAGCATGAGGATGAATTCAATATCACCTATACGGTGTGTGGTCCAGCGAAAGACTACGTCAGCCAGTCGGTCTATCGTCGAATTAGACCGGGGGCTTGATTTGCCGGGTGCGGTGGCGACTGAGCTGTCCGCTTTCAAGAGCAGTGTGCGCGCGTTCTTTCATTCCGTGTTACGGAATGAAGGGGAAACGTCGTTGCCACTGAATCTCTTTTCGCTGAGAAGTAGACCCTCGACGTAATTTCCATGAAATCCCTTCGGGAAACTACGCGTATTCCGTTAATTACCATGAGCGCGTGACATTCCTCGTTTTGAGCGGGAATCACAGTGGGATCGATTTCCCGTAACGTTTGAACTTTATGGTTGCCGTGTGGCTCCGAGTAAGTATGAAGGCTCGGTCAAGTATTGAAATGGAGGTAAGCGGACGCATCTGGATTCTTGAACAAGGGCGTTTTGTTCGGCAGTAACGTGCAAGACAGCAGAAAGGGGTTGCCATGAACATTGTGTATAACAGCGATAGTTACGCCATCGTCGCGTACCCGATCCAACAAGGGTTTGAGTTGGTCGATAAGCTGGGAAACCGCAGCCTCTTCGTCCAGGGATCAGTAGCCTTGAGCCTGCGTGAGGCGATCGACAGTATTCCGCTTGCGGATCGTGACGAGGAATCGATCGATTCCCTGCTCGACGATTACTGCGTTGGCGCTGCTAAACCGATTGCCATTCACTGAGCGTTTTCGGTGAGACGGTGTGCGGCGGTGAGGCTGCGTTATCGAGTCTATCTGCGCTTGATTATTCGGTGAGTTTGCTCCCGGTTTCCAGGATAATTGCGAGAACATTTTTTGTAATTTGAATCTGGAAGGCGAGGGTGTCAATGGCACAGTACGAATCGGAGTTTACGAGCTTCATGCGCGAAATGCTGGCACGGCATCCGGAGTGGGTGGCAGAGCAGGATTCTGGACGTGCCCTATTGTGGGACAGGAAGGTCGATCTTGCCGAGCAGGAAGCTTTCCGGGCCGCGAATGTGCCGCAACACGCTTATCCCTATGATGTGAACTGTCCGCAGAAGTGACCGGTTTTCGCTCGAAGGGACCTAATTGTTGAGCGTGCAGACAACGCGCTTGATCGCCGGGTCTTCGGGGTGCGGATGGGTGGTGAAACCGAGGCTGGTCATCAGGCGGAACATCTTGCTGTTCAGCGTCAGCACATCGCCGACAATCGCCTTGTAGCCCTTCTGCCGGGCAACTTCGATCAGTGACGTCATCAACTTGCGGCCGACACCGTGCTGCTGCCACTCGTTGGCGACCGAGAGCGCGAATTCGACGGTTTCTCCGTCCGGATTGGTGACGTAACGCGATTCTCCGATCAGGTATTCCTTGCCGCTGTCGTCGGGCAGGGTGGCGACCAGCGCCATTTCCCGGTCATAGTCGATCTGGGTGAAGCGCATCAGCATCGTCGGCGTTAATTCGCGCAAGGTGTCCATGAAACGGTAGTACTTACTCTCGTCCGAGAGGCTTTTGACAAAATTCTGTTGCAACGCGGCGTCGTCCGGTCGGATTGGGCGGATGGTAATCGTCCGACCGTCGGGTTGGTCCCAGAACTGGGTCAGGTTGGCCGGATAGGGGTGGATGGCCATGTGCGAATAGCGCTCACCCGCGCTGCTCGCGTGGTCGATGACGATGCGCGCGTCGGCGGCAATCGCGCCGTTTTCGTCTACGATCAGCGGGTTGAGGTCGAGCTCCTGCAGCCAGGGCAGTTCACACACCATTTCTGAGATGTTCAGGAGGACTTCCTCAAGCGCGTCCATGTCGATCGGCGGCAGGTTGCGGAATTCGCCGAGCAGCTTTGATACTCGCGTCGAGCGGATTAGATCCTGGACCAGAAAACGGTTGAGCGGCGGCAGGGCACTGGCGCGGTCGCTGAAAATCTCGACTTCGGTGCCGCCGGCGCCGAAAGTGATGACTGGGCCATAGATCGGGTCGCGAAAGACGGCAATCATCAGTTCCCGGCCGTTCGGTCGCGCCAGATACGGCTCAATGGAAACACCATTGATGCGTGCGTTAGGCGCTTTTTTTTGTACGGTGACGATGATGTCGTGATAGGCATTGCGAACCGCGTGTGCATTCGGCACGTTGAGTCGTACACCGCCGGCATCGCTCTTTCGCACGAGGTCCGGCGAATCGACTTTCATGGCGATGGGGAACCCGATCTGCTCAGCGAGAAGCAGCGCTTCGGTCGGGGTGCGTGCGACCATGGTCTGGGCCACAGGGATGCTGAAGGCGTGCAGAACGGCTTTCGACTCCATTTCGGAGAGTACCTTGCGGTGTTCCTGTAGAACGGCTTCGATCAACAGTTTGGCGCCTTCGGTTTCCTGTGGAGCGAGATGGGAAACGGTCTCTGGCGTTTGCAGCAGGAGTTTCTGGTTCCAGTAATAGGTGGAAATATGGTTATAGAGTTCGACGGCCGTGTCCGGAATGCGGAAAGTCGGGATGCCCGCTTTGGCCAGCGCCTTGCGACCGTCCGCCACCTGTTCCTCTCCCATCCAGCAGGCAAGGATCGGCTTGCTGATTTGTTCTCGAACTTCGATGACGGCCTGTGCGACGTCCATTGGCCGTGTCAGAACCTGCGGGCAAAGGATGACGAGGATCGCGTCAACGCCATCCTCCTTCGCCACCGCCTCGATGGCTGCCCGATAACGTTCGGGAGTGGCATCGCCGGCAATGTCGACCGGGTTGCTACGCGACCAGCTCGGCGGCATGATCCCGTTAAGTGTCTTCAGGGTTTCTTCGGAAAGCGGTGAGAGCGGGATTTCCAGATCGCCAGCGCGGTCGGCGGCCATGGCGCCGGGGCCGGCACCGTTGGTGATGACTGCCAGACGGCGCCCCTGCGGCCGGAATTTTGACTCCATGGCTTTTGAAGCATAGAAAAGCTGGCCGACGTTATTGACACGAACGACACCGGCGCGGCGCACGGCGGCATCGAAAACCATGTCTGATCCGGGGTTCATTCCCGAATGCAGCTTGACCGCCGTGACTCCGCCATCGTGCCGGCCAGCCTTGAGCAGGATGATTTGCTTGATCCGGGCGGCCGAGCGCAGGGCACTCATGAATCGCCGTGCGTTACGGATGGCTTCGATGTAGAGCAGGATGTAGTGCGTGCGGGGGTCAAAAACCAGATAGTCGAGGATTTCGCCGAAGTCGATGTCGGCCGTCGTGCCGAGCGAAATGACGCTGGAAAAGCCGACATGGCTGCTCTTCGCCCAGTCGAGAGCCGCCGAGCAGATGGCGCCGGATTGAGAAATCAGCGCCTGGTTGCCGCTGGTGGCGTTGACGCTGGCGAACGTCGCGTTGAGGCCCATTTCGGGGCGGATGATGCCCATGCAGTTGGGTCCGAGCATGCGAATGCCGTAGCTGCGCGCGATTTCGAACGTTTTACGTTCCAGCTGGGCGCCGGAAGGTCCAGCTTCGGCAAAGCTTTGTGTCAGGATGATGAATTTGATGCCGCTGTGGCCGCATTGCTCGACGATCTCGGGAACGTTCTTGGCCCGCGTGGTGATGATGGCCAGTTCGACCCGGGCGCCGATTTCCTCGATCGTCTTGAAGGCGGGTATGTCCTGGATACTCTTATGCCTCGGATTGACCGGATAAACACGACCCTTGTAGCCGGCGGTCAGGATGTTTTTGAGGATGACGTAGCCGACAGAGCTTTCGCGATCCGAAGCGCCGATGATGGCGACTGAGCGGGGTTCGAAGAAACCGGCAAGATAGTGTCGTTCCAGCATTGCATTTCACCTTTTTGGGGCTATGCGACGTTCGAAATAGGGGTTGTGCCAAACTAGCACAGATTCGATGCCGTGTGTGCAGCAAAGCGTAGTTTTCAGGCGGCGGCGATGCGTTGTGCGAGAGCGTCAATCGCGTCTTCGGACAGGCTGTCTGAAGTGAAGTTCTCGGGTTGGCCAAAACGGCTGAAATTTTGTTGTTGCGAACGCGCGTAGAGCGGGTCGTAATGGTTTTCGAGCAGTTCGGCGACAAGTTCTCACCAGCGCTTTTCGGCGACGTGATCTTTCCAGCGCCGCAGCGTTTCCCGGCTGTGCAGTTTGCCGAGCACGTCTAGCCGGCTGTCGAGCCAGTGTGGATCGTTCAGGAAATAATCGTAATCGCGCAACAGAAAATCGACTCGCGCTTCAAAATCGACGTCGATGCGGATGCATTCGCTTGCCCGCAGGCTTGCGAGCAACACGTCGGGAACATGGAGCAGTCCAATCTTGCGGTTTTCCGCTTCGACGAAGACAGGTTTGTCGGTCGACATGCCCGCGAGCGCGGTCATCAGCCGCGTCTCGAACATTTTCTGCGCAGGCTGTGGCGTATCGGGCAGTACTCCTAGAATGGAGCCCTTGTGGCAGGCTGTGGATTCGATGTCGAGCACTTGCTGGCCGAGTCGGGACAGGCTTTGCAGGACGCGGCTTTTACCGCTGCCCGTTGTGCCGCAGATGACCTTGAAACGGTAACGCGGGCAGCTCGGCGAGTCCGGCAACTACCAGGCGGCGATAGTCCTTGTAGCCGCCTTGCAGTTGTTGCGCATCCCAGCCGACGCGGCGCAGGATCAAGGTCATTGCCCCGCTGCGCTGGCCGCCGCGCCAGCAGACGATCAGCGGTTTCCAGCCTTGCGGCCGGTCGTGAAACGTCTGGCGAATATGGCGGGCAATGTTTTCGGCGACGTAGGCAGCGCCGATTTTCTTGGCGGCAAAGGGAGAGGTCTGCTTGTACAGCGTGCCTACCTCGATGCGTTGTTCGTTGTCGAGTACGGGGCAGTTGATCGAGCCGGGAATATGGTCTTCGGCAAATTCGGCGGGCGTGCGCACGTCGATGATCTCGTCGAAGCTGTGGTAGTCCTCGAAGCGTTCTATCTTGACGATGCCGTTTTTCATGGCCGTCATTTTAACAGCGGCGCCAGTCCCCCCCAGATATTATCGAGCAGGCGCGGTTGTGCGGCGGCAACCGGATGCAGTTTGTCAGCCTGGAAGAGTTCCGGATGTTCCGCAACGCCGTCGAGCAGAAAGTCGACGAAAGCCGTTTTCCGGGCCTTGGCGACTTCGCTGAAAACCTTGTGGAACTGCTGCGCATAGTCGCCGTAGTTTGGCGGCAGGCGCTGGCCGACGATCAGTACACTCGCGCCGCTTTTCTGAGCGGTTTCGGTCATGGCCATCAAATTGCCCCGGATGACGCGGATCGGCAATCCGCGCAGGCCGTCATTCGAGCCCAGCGCGATGATGGCGATGCGTGGCTTGTGCTTATCTAGTGCAGCGCCCAGACGCCCTTTTCCACCGCTTGTGGTTTCCCCGGAGATGCTGGCGTTGACGACGGTATAATCAAAATGTTGGTTCTGCAGCCGCTTGGCGAGCAAGGCCGGCCAGGAAGCCTCTTTTCGGATGCCGTAGCCTGCCGAAAGCGAATCGCCAAAGACCAGAATGGTTTTTGCTGCCAACGCAGCCAGACTGGCCAGCAGCAGGATTGAAATCAGCAGAAATTGGAAAATGGGGAAGCGCCGCATGGATGTTGAAGTCCGGAAAATCCTCGAAGTCAGCCGCTTGACCAAGTGTGTCGATAACGGCGGCGAACCGTTGACCATTCTGCACGAGAATTCGTTTGACGTCTCGGTGGGCGAAACGGTGGCCATTGTCGGCGCCTCAGGATCGGGCAAATCGACCCTGCTTGGCCTGCTCGCCGGACTCGATCTGCCGAGCGACGGCTCGGTCACGCTCGACGGACAGGGGCTCGGCAATCTCGACGAGGATGAACGAGCCATTTTGCGTGGACGGTTGCTTGGTTTTGTCTTCCAGTCATTCCAGTTGCTGCCGGCGCTTAATGCCGTCGAGAATGTCATGCTGCCGCTTGAACTGGCAGGCGTTGCCGACGCAGCTCGCGAAGCCGAACGCTGGTTGGAGCGGGTTGGTTTGTCGCACCGCCTGAAACACTATCCGAAACATCTTTCCGGTGGCGAACAGCAGCGCGTCGCGCTGGCCCGCGCTTTCGCGCCTGGCCCCAAGCTCATTCTCGCCGATGAGCCGACCGGCAACCTCGATGTTGCGACCGGCCATCAGATCATCGACCTCATGTTCGCCATTAACGCCGAACGCGGTACGACGCTGATCCTTGTCACGCACGACGAGGAAATCGCGGCGCGATGCGGCCGGCGTCTGAGCATGCATGCCGGACTGATCGAGGAGATGCCCTCAGGCGCCGGTTAGCGAGGTGCCGAGAGAACGTATTGGCCTAGAAAAAGCAGTTAACCACGGCGAACACGGCGAGAATCCTGAGTTCCCGACCTGATGTTGCGGTCGCCCATCGGGGGGGCAGTCAAGCCAGCATAAGCTCTTGTCTTTTCGCCGTGCTCGCCGTAGTCAAACAGAGGTTCTCAGGTTGTTTTGATCTAATCTGTCTGCAGCAATAGCCCCTTGAGATACTCGCCCTCGGGAAAATGCAGCGCTACCGGATGATCCGGCCCAGCAGCCAGACGACGCAGGATGCGGGCTTCGCGACCGGCATCGACGGCGGCCCCGGCGACGATCTTCTGGAAAAGCTCGACGCCGATGCCGCTGGAGCAGGAGTAGGTCATCAGCAGTCCGCCGGGATTGAGCAGGCGGAATCCGAGCAGGTTGATGTCCTTGTAGGCGCGCGCCGCCCGTTCGGCATGCGCTGCCGTCGGCGCGAACTTGGGCGGGTCGAGCACGATCAGGTCGAAGCGGCGTTGCTCCTTGCGGAAGGTGCGCAAGGCCTCGAAGACGTCGGCTTCCCGCCATTCGGTGCGGCTGGCGTCGAGCTGCGGATTCAGCGCCAGGTTGGCGCGTGCGCCGTCCAGCGCCGGGGCGGACGAATCGATCGACAGCACCCGGCTGGCGCCGCCGGCCAGCGCTTGCAGCGAGAAACCGCCGGTGTAGCAGAAACAGTTAAGCACGCTCTTGCCGTTCGCCAAGGCGCGGGTGAGCAGCCGATTCTCGCGCTGGTCGAGGTAAAACCCTGTCTTGTGGCCGCCGACGACATCGACGCCGAGGCGGACGCCGTGCTCGTCGATTGACAGCGGCGGATTGCACTCCGGTGGTGCTTCGCCGTAAATCCAGCCGGTCACCGGCTCCAGTCCTTCGAGCGCGCGCACGTCGGCGTCCGAGCGCTCGTAGATGCGGGCGATGCCGAACGCTTCGGTCGCCTTGATCAACGCGCCGACGATGGCCTTGCGCCATTTCTCGGCGCCGGCGGTCGTGAGCTGCAGGCAGATCGTGTCGCCAAAGCGGTCCGCAACTACGCCCGGCAGGCCGTCCGATTCGCCGTGGATCAGGCGCAGGCCATCTTGCTCGGCGAGTTGAGGCATCGCTGCGCGACGGGCAATGGCGTCGGCGATCCGGCGCTTGAAGAAAGCGTCGTCGATGATCGCTTGCGCGTCGAAACTCCAGGCGCGGGCGCGAATCTGCGACTGCGGACTGAAAGCCGCCCGCGCCAGCGTTCGGCCTTCGGCGTCGACCACGTCGACCGTGTCGCCCGGCTTGGCGCGTCCGTTCATCCGGGCGACCGCGCCGGCGAAAATCCAGGGGTGGCGGCGGAGCAGTGAGCGTTCTTTGCCGGGTTTGAGGATCAGTTCTGCCATGAGTTGATGAAAGATGAGGCCTGTGGGGACAGCGAGGCTATCACGAGAGGCGGAGGATGGGTAAGCTGCGCGTTAGCCAGGCGCCGATTTCTGGACACGCCCATGGCGGCGGCGTAGTATTCCGGCACCATGGAAACGATGACTCTGACGACACCAGCGCTGCTTTTTCCTGCGATTTCACTTTTGCTGCTCGCATATACCAACCGCTTTCTCACCCTGGCCCAAGTCATCCGCCAGTTGCATCCGGGACACTCGGGCCAGGTCTCCGAACTGGCCCAGCGTCAGCTGGCCGGGCTCAAGCGGCGGATCGGTCTCATCAAATTGATGCAGGGCTTCGGTGTGATGAGCTTTATTCTGTGTGCGCTGTCAATGTTCGTGCTTTTCATCGAGCTGCAAATGGCGGGCAAGGTACTCTTCGGCCTGAGTCTTCTTGCCCTAGCTGTGTCACTCGTCCTCTCGTTGTGGGAAGTACTGGTGTCGACCGAGGCGCTCAACATCGTGCTTGGTGACATGGAAAAGCGCTCGGTGGGGTAGAGAAATGCTATTAATCAAATTTGTGTCTTAACCCGGGAAGCATCATGTTTGGGGCTTCAAGCCGTTCGATAAGAAATGAAATCTTCAGAAGCAGCATGGTATTTTCATGCGTAATTCTGATTGTTTTTAGTGGTTATCTGTCGAACATTCTGTACCGTTCAGGAATGTCGAATGCGCACGAAGTCATAAAGCAAAGAAATTTGGCGGTTAATTTTTTTATTGACGGTTTCTTTTCCGAAATCAATAACTCGATTGAGATTCTGTCAGAAGACGTTGGTGTCCAGAATCTGCCTTGGCTTGATCACGCAGTTCGTGAACGCGTCATAAAGTTATTTGAAACGTATACCAAGGCGAACAATAATATCACCTATATTTTTTCGGGATACGAGAACAAGGAACTGTTAATAAACAACTACATTCCTCCTCATGGATACGATCCGACATTGCGCCCCTGGTATCAGGCTGCAATGGCAGTGAAACCCAAAATATCCACTGGTCTTCCCTATCAAGATATAAATAGCAAAGAATGGCTTTTTGCTACCAGTAAGGCCTTGTTAAGCCAGAAATATGGCTATACCGGGGTCGTATCAAGCGATAGTTCGATTCAAATGGTGGTCGACATGCTGAATCAACGGGGTGATGTGTACAAATCATCCTACAGCTTTGTCGCCAAGCTTGATGGCGAAATCATCCTTCATCATGACGAGCGTTACCTAAAGAGAAACATATCGGAAGTTGCCGGATCTTCTCTCTCGGTAAATGAAAACGGAGGTAGCACAGCTTACACTTTGGGTGGAAAAGACAAAATTGCTTATTACAGCCGTTCCAGAGAAACGGATTGGCTGATTTTCACGGTCGTCGACAAAGATGAAATCACTACCTCAATCGCGAGGCAGATTTTATTCTCCATCCTACTGACCGGCCTGATTGAAGTACTCCTTGGTCTTGGCCAGAGTATGTTGTTGAGTCGTCGTTTTTCGACGCCACTGCTTCAGCTGCGAGAAAAGGTCAAGTCCATCATTCGCGGAGAAAAAAACTCCGATTCAAAGTACCGCTATCCTGAAAACGAAATCGGGATGATTGCCAGAGAAGTTGAACAACTGGCGGCGCATGAAATACATGACCGATCCCGGCTTTTGGAAGAGGCAAACAGGCTTCTTGAGGAAAAGAACAGTGAATTGCAAAGGCTGTACGTTACCGATTGGCTGACGGGTTTGTACAACCGGCATAAGATTCACGCCGAATTGGAAAAAGAAGTGCATCGTTCGGAGAGATACCAGAAAGCGTTCTCGGTCATTTTGTTCGATGTGGACTGGTTCAAGAATATCAATGACACCTATGGTCATCAGGCCGGAGATTCGGTGCTTCAGGAGCTGTCCATATTGTTGAGAAACAATTTGCGTGCAACAGAAATTCTGGGCCGATGGGGGGGCGAGGAGTTTGTTTTGATCTGCCCGGAAATTGGCCTGGAAGGTGCAAAAATGTTGGGGATAAGAATTTGTTCATTAGTCGAAAATCATCATTTCTCAGTCCAAAAACAAATTACGATAAGCGCCGGTATTGCTGAATTTACAGGGAATGAAAAAATTTCCGAATTGATGTCGCGTGCTGACGATTGTCTCTATGCGGCCAAGCGTAACGGCAGAAACAGAGTCGTTTCGGTGTGTTCTCAATCAAATGAATTCCCGGCGCAAGATGGCTTTTCCTGAACGCAGGGTTTCAAGACGCTTGTGGCGGCGTCGATGATGGCCTTGCTGAGCGTGTTGAGTACCGTGGAGTCGAGATTCCAGCAGTGCCAGTAAAGAACGACCGCCAGGTGGAATTGCGGGCAGAGGCTGACGAGCGTTCCGTTGGCGATCAAGGGATGTACCAGTAGTTCCGGGACGACACTCGCCCCCCAGCCGGCCAGGACGGCGCGGACCTGCCCTTCGGAACTTGGGACGAAACGGTGCCGTAAGTTGATTTGCCGGAGTTTCAGGGCGCGACAGACGAATTCGCTCTGCAAGTCGTCCTTGCGGTTGAAGGCGATGAAAGGAAGTTGCCGGACACTATGCGTAGTGAGACCGCCTGGACATGACTTTTCAGCAGTTTCCGGGGTGGCGACAGCAATGTAGTCCATCGCGCCCAACGCCACCACCTTACAACCACGCAACGCGCGCTTCAAGGTCGTGACGCAGCCGAGCACTTCACCCTCGCGCAGCCAGTCATGAGTGAAGTCCTGATCGTCGGTGATGATTTCGAGCGGCAATCCATCACGGACAAGTCCGGAAAATGCGGGCAATGCCCAAGTGGCGATGCTGTCGGCGTTGACCGCGATGGCAATGCGCTCGTCGCCAATCACGGCGTTGGGCGTTCCCTTGCCCAGTTGCTGCAGATCCTGCTGGAGATCGGCATGGAGAAGCCGGACCTGCATGGCGTGTTTGAGCAGCAGGCGACCGGCTGGGGTTGGACGGAGCGGTTTGCCGCGCACGATCAGGACAGCGCCGATCTGGGCTTCCATAGCCTGCAGCCGCTGCGAAACGGCTGATTGCGTGATCGACAGCCGCCGGGCGGCACGCTCAAAACCGCCTTCCTCGACGATGGCGGCCAAGCATTCGAGCAGAAGAGGCGAAAGCGGCGTCATGATGCAGGTCAATTCCATAAGTTTGGCTGATTAAAACAGAAATTATTTAATTCTGATGTATTTCATGACGTGTTTTCCGGAAACTGTTGTCTATCCCATACCAATCCATAAATGGAGTGCGACATGAAAGTCGGTGTGCCCAAGGAAATCAAGAACCACAAATACCGCGTCGGCCTGACGCCCGCCAGTGTGCGCGAACTGACCGAGCGCGGGCATGAGGTGATGGTACAGGCGGGCGCCGGAACGGCGATCGGTCTGGACGACGAGCAGTATGTCGCGGCCGGGGCCGAGTTGGTGCCGGACGTGGCGGCGGTCTTTGCCTGGTCAGAGATGATCGTTAAGGTCAAGGAGCCGCAGCCTGAGGAATGCGCCATGCTGCGTCCCGAGCAGATTCTCTAGCAGATTCTCTACACGTATTTGCACCTGGCGCCCGATCCCGTGCAGACGGCGGCGCTCGTCAAATCCGGGGCTGTTTGCATCGCCTACGAGACGATTACCGGGCCGGGGGGCGGCCTGCCCTTGCTGGCGCCGATGAGCGAAGTGGCGGGGCGGATGGCAGTGCAGGCCGGTGCCGCGCATCTGGAAAAATCGAAGGGCGGCATGGGCGTCCTGCTCGGCGGTGTGCCGGGCGTTGAAGCCGGCCACGTGGTGATTATCGGCGCCGGCATGGTTGGTACGAACGCCTTGCAAATGGCGGTTGGCGTCGGCGCGCGGGTCACGGTGATCGACAAGAACGTCGATCGCTTGCGCCAACTCGATCTCATTTTCGGCAATCGCATCAGCACCAAGTTCTCAAACGCCCATACGATCGAGGAAGCCGTACTCGATGCCGATCTGGTGATCGGCGGTGTGCTGATTCCGGGTGCGGCAGCGCCAAAGTTGGTGACGGCTGACATGGTGTCGCGGATGAAAAAAGGCGCTGTCGTCGTCGATGTGGCGATTGATCAGGGCGGGTGCTTCGAAACGTCGCACCCGACCACGCATGCCGACCCGACCTTCGTCGTTGATGGCGTCGTGCATTACTGCGTCGCCAACATGCCGGGCGCGGTGGCACGGACCTCAACCTTTGCTCTCAACCATGCCACGATCGGTCATGCCATCGAGCTGGCCGACAAGGGCTGGCGGCAAGCGCTGCGCGATTCGGTGCATCTTCGCAACGGCCTCAATGTGGCCCTCGGCAAGGTGACCTACGCAGCGGTGGTGCAAGTGCTCGGTTATCCTTGCGTGAGTGCGGAAACCTTGCTTCAAGCCGGAAGCGTTTCGGTTCGGCGCAGAGGGATAGGTTCCTCAGATGTCGAGTTGCCTTCTGGCCAGTCGGCCAAGGGTGAGCAAGGCGTGGATGTGGCGCTCGGGAAAATTATGGCAGCCTGAGAGCCGGATGTGCCGGTTATGACGGCCTGAGGGAGAGAACAGGCTGCCGGGCGTGATCGTGATGCCTTGTTCGAGCGCCTCGTCGCACAGGCGGTTGCCGTCGCAGCCTTCGGGCAACTCGACCCAGACGAGAAAACCGCCGGTCGGCCGGGTGGCGCTGGTGCCGGATGGGAAGTGTTCGTTGATCATCCCGCACAGGCGATTGACCTGGGCCGCACTGATGCGCCGCAAACGGCGCAAGTGCTGCGCATAGCCGCCACTTTCGAGATAGGTACCGAGCACCTCGCTCAGAAGCGCCGGTTGGGCGATCGAGGCAGTGAACTTGAGACTGGCGACGCGGTTCCGGAAGCGTCCGGCATTCATCCAGCCCAGACGGAATCCCGGGGCCAGCGTTTTGGTATAGGACGCGCAGACGATCACCCAGTCGTCGGTGTCGAAGGCCTTGACCGCGGGGTGGGCCGGGACAGCGTACTGCAATTCCGCATACAGCGCGTCCTCGATGATCGGCACGCGATAAGTCCGGGCCAACTTGGCGAGCCGCTGTTTGGTGGCATCGGGCATGCTGGTGCCGAGCGGGTTATGAACGTTCGGCATGGTGACGACGGCTTGCACGCGTTTTTCGGAAAGCAGCAATTCCAGCGCATCAAGCGACATGCCATGAACGGGATCGGTTGGCACCTCGATGGCGCGCAGACCTCCGGGGCGGGCGTCGGCAACTGGGCACGGACGAAATAACCGGATTGCGGTCGCGCTTCGACCTGTCCGCGAGCTTCCAGCTGGTGATACGCGGCAAGCACCGTGTTGATGCTCAGCTTTCGGCTTTGCGCGGTTTCTCGGATCGAGGGCAGTCGGGCGCCGGCAGGGAGACGGCCAGCGTTGATGGCGGCCTGGAAGTCGTCGGCAAGGGCTTCGTAGAGAATTTGCGGCGTTTTCATGACAAAGGGTACAGCGGCATGGTTTTGGTTTGGATGCAGTGCAATATATTCAAAACTGTACCCAGTATAAACACAAAATCATGGTGCTGTTGTGGGTGTTGGAAAGTCACTAAAGTGAAGCCTTCCGATAACTGAAGGAAGCTGCCGCTATGATGACTGATCTGCCTTTGATGACCTATGTGGCAACGATGTCCGTGACGCCCGGGCCGAACAATCTGATGTTGGCCGCGAGTGGCGTGAATTTCGGTTTTCGCCGGACGGTCCCGCACCTGATCGGCGTCAGTCTGGGTAATGGTATCCAGATGATGATTGTTGGCGGGATGCTGGCAACCTTCATGGTCTGGCTCGATGCCGTGCGCGATATTCTGGTCGTTGCCGGCTGTAGCTATCTGCTCTGGCTGGCCTGGCGTCAGGCGCGGGCCGGTCAGCCAGGGCAGGGCAAGGCGGTAAAGCCGCTGGGGATGGTCGGTGCGGCACTCTTTCAATGGGTCAATCCGAAAGCCTGGATGATGGTGCTCAATACCGCCATCCTCTTTTTGCCGCGCGGCGGTGGCTGGTCGGCGGCACTCTCACTGGGACTGCTCAGCATGTCGATCAACCTTCCCTGCATCAGCGTGTGGGCCATCGTTGGTGACAGGCTGCGCAATCGCTTGCGCGAATCGCGCACCTTGTTCCTGTTTAATGGTGCGATGGCCTTGCTGCTCGCCGGAACGGCGCTGCGAATTTTGCCGCGACCGAGGCGTTCGTTATCCGAACTGTCGGTCAGTTATGCTGACTATCCTCGACTCTTGCTAGATTGGATGGCTTCGGTGTACTTGGTGGCCATGCCGACCAGGGCCGTGACCCACATCCAGAATACGGCTCCGGGGCCTCCCAAGGTGACGGCGGTGGCCACGCCCGCGATATTGCCGGTTCCGATGGTGGCGGCCAATGCGGTCATCAAAGCCTGAAAGTGATTGATGTCACCATGCGATTTCTCGTCCTGATGCCTGCTGAAGGCCAATTTCAAGGCATAAGGCAGATATCTGAAAGAAATGAATTTCAATCGGATGGTTAGATAGATGCCCGTCCCTACCAGCAGGACCAGCATATAGGGGCCCCAGACCAAGGCATTTAATGCACCTACGAATTTCTCAATGGATTCCATTGAATTACGTCCTCCCTGCTATATGTTGTTCTGAAAAAAGGGTTTTTACCGAGTCGACACGATGGTGTCAATCAGCGGGCAGCTGGAGGGCGCGACCACCGTGGTTTGCGCCGAGCAGAATCGAGTCGTGTTTTTGGTCCGGTTTCATTTTTTCTTTTCAGGGTCGTGTCAGCAGGCCCTGGCCTCGGCGGCGGCTGCAATGCCGCTACGCACCGCTCCTTCCAGCGTCGACGGATAGTCGGCGCAGACGTAATCGCCCGCAAGCAACAGGTCCGGAATTGAGGTCTGTACCGGTGGCCGGGGCAGGTTGGGCGTGCAGGCGAGCGTGGCGCGGCGGTCGCGGACGAGTTTGTGCCAGCCCGGTGGCGGGAGTGTGCAACCGAGCGTTTCTTCAAGCCGATGGTGCAGCACGGCGAGTAGTTTGCCGTGATCCAGGCGGTTCCAATCAACATCGGCGCTGAGGACGAAGGCCAGCATGCCCGGCGTGTCGTTCAGCGCGCCGCGGTCGAAAATCCATTGCCCGATGGCGTCCGGCGCGTAACCTTCGAGGCCGAGCATCGGCGAGGGAAGTCGGGTTTCCGGCGGATAGGCGGCATAAAGTGTGGCGATCGGCTCGTGGCGGTAGGCGGCGAGCATCGCGGCGGTGTCTCGTGTCGCTTCGTGTTGGTCGAGCAGAGTGGCGGCGTGTTGCGGCGCGGTGGCGAGGATGGCGCGGTCGAAGCGTTCGCCGTCGATGGCGAGGCCGAAGGAGGTCGATGTGATCGCGTCGACGCGGCGCGAAAGACGGATTTCGCCGCCATGCTTGGCGATGAATTCAGCTGCGGCGTCGGGGAATATCGCACTCAGGTCGGCGGCGGGAAGGAGCAGGTCGGTGTCTTCGCGGCGACCGCCGAGGCTGTCGCGCAGCACATGGGCGAAAACTTGCGCCGAGGCGGTTTCCGGTGGCGTATTGAGCGCGGCGAGACAGAGCGGTTCCCAGAGGAAGCGGCGCAGGCGGCCGTGTTGGGCGTGACGGTCGAGCAGCGCGGCGACCGTGCAATCGCCGGGGAGGCGGTAGTTTTCGGCCTGCAAGCAGCGCATGAAACGGGCGGCCGCGAGTTTTTCGCGCAGCGGGCAGCCCTCGGCCGTGAGCAGGCCGAGGGCGAGGTTGAGCGGCGCCGGTAGATTCGGCAGCTTGAGCCGGAAGCTATCTGCCGGGTAATTGAGTTCGAGCGGCAGACGGCGGAGCAGGCGTTCCGGGTCGGCACCGACGGTGCGCATCAGGCGCAGGGTTTCGCGGTAGGCGCCGATCAGGATGTGCTGGCCGTTGTCGAGCTTGCGGCCGTCGAGCGTGATGCGACGCGCCCGGCCGCCGAGTTGGCGGGCGGCTTCGAAAACGGTGACAGCGGCGCCGTTCGCACTCAGTTCGACGGCGGCCGTCAGGCCGGCCCAGCCGCCACCGACGACCGCGACCCGCCGCGCGGCACCCACCCGGTCAGCCCTTGATCCAGGTGCGCCAGGCGATCCACAGCTTGCGCAGCGGCGTCAGCGAGGTGCGTTGCGTGAGCACCTTGCAACCGTCGCGCTTGATCTCGTCGAGCACGGTGCGGTAGATGGCGGCCATGACCAGTCCGGGGCGCTGCGTTTTGCGGTCGGAAGCCGGCAGTTCGCTCATGGCTTGCGCGTAGTAGTGTTCGGCGCGTTCGATCTGGAATTCCATCAGGCGGCGGAAATTATCCGATTCGCGCGCATTCAGGATGTCGGCGACCGGGACGCCGAAGCGTTCGAGTTCGTCGAGCGGCAGGTAGACGCGGCCGCGCCGTGCGTCTTCGCCGACGTCGCGAATGATGTTGGTCAGCTGGAACGCCATGCCGAGGTCGTGGGCGTATTTGAGCGTCCGCCGATCCTCGAAGCCGAAGATTTCGGTGGCGAGCAGGCCGACGACGCTGGCGACGCGGTAGCAGTAAAGCGACAGCGCCTTGAAATCCGCGTAGCGGACCTGCTGGAGGTCCATTTCCATGCCGTCGATGATTTCGAGCAATTGCTCCTGCGGCAGCGAGAACGACGCCAGCATCGGCTGCAGTGCCCGCGTGACCGGGTGCTCGGGCTTGCCGGCGTAGAGGCGGTCGAGTTCCTCGCGCCACCAGGCGAGCTTGGTGGCCGCCAGTTGCGGGTCGGGGCACTCGTCGACGACGTCATCGACCTCGCGGCAGAAAGCGTAGAGGGCGGTGATGGCGCGCCGCCGTTCGGGGGGCAGGAAGAGGAAGCTGTAGTAAAAGCTGGAGCCGCTCGATGCCGCTTTCTGCTGGCAATATTCTTCTGGGGTCATGCGCTATTCCGTTTTTTCGGAAACCGGATTCTTACATAAACAGGGCGCGGCTGCCCATCCGCAGCCAGTCGCTCGCACCGAGTTTCGGGCGGTGGCGGAAAACGTCGCCGCGCACCGCGCGGATTCGTTCCAGGATGCGTAGTCCGCCCTGCACGGTGAGGCGGATTTCCCAGCCCATGCGGCCGGGGAGCTGGTGCACGAGCGGCAGGCCTTCGCGCATCAGGCTTTCCGCATGGGCAATCCGGTCGTCGATGAGGGTCGCCCATTCCGGCGACCAGC
The DNA here is from genome assembly GCA_964575415.1 of uncultured Propionivibrio sp. Classification (GTDB taxonomy): domain Bacteria; phylum Pseudomonadota; class Gammaproteobacteria; order Burkholderiales; family Rhodocyclaceae; genus Propionivibrio. The sequence continues at coordinate 3,205 of CAZNQL010000019.1, read as the reverse complement.
GGTTTGCGGCGATCTGACTTTCCTCGATGCCGTAGGCGGCGAGGGAGTTTTGCGGCAGGTAAACGCGGTCCTTCTGCCAGTCGATGGCGATGTCCTGCCAGAAGTTGATGAGTTGCAGTGCAGAGCAGATGCAGTCGGAACGGTGCAGGTTTTCCGGCGTGGCGCGGTCGAAGAGATGCAGCAGGAGGCGTCCGACCGGATTGGCCGAGCGACGGCAGTAGTCGAGCAATTCGGCGTCGTCGGCGTAGCGCTTTTTCACAACATCCTGGGCAAAGGCGTCGAGCAGGTCGCGCAGGAGTTGTACCGGTAGCTGCCTTTCGCGGACGACGTCAGCCAGATCGGCGAAGGCCGGGTCGGTAGGCGGGTCGCCGCGTTCGATGCGGTCGAGTTCGGTGGCGTAGGTGGCCAGTCCGCTCAGACGATCTTCGTTGCTGGCATCGCCCTCGTCGGCGATGTCGTCGGCGCCGCGGGCAAATCGGTAGATGGCCTCGATCGGTCGGCGCAAGTGCCGCGGTAACAGAAAGGAAGCGACGGGAAAGTTTTCGTAATGATCGACGGGCATTGCAGAAGCTTGACGGGGGAGTTTTGGGGTTGTCGCTGGGATTCAGAAGGGGCGGCTGACAGTATAGGGCGTTCTCGGGTAAAATGGCCAATTAGCGCGAGAGTGGCGAAATTGGTAGACGCACTGGATTTAGGTTTCAGCGCCGCAAGGCGTGGGGGTTCGATTCCCTTCTCTCGCACCATATTTACTGAACCGGCGAGCTTGCCGGTTCTATTAAGTCTTTTCTGTCCGATTTTTCAAGCTATCAAGGATTTAATGAATGGAAACGAATGCAACCACCCCCAACGCCGAAGCCACGGCGCCGATCAACGCCCTTGAGCGTCGCATTGACCTGGCGGTGGCGAAAGCCGATATCGAGAAGGAAGTCGGGCAGCGACTCAACAAGATCGGCAAAACGGCCAAAATGCCAGGTTTCCGCCCGGGTAAGGTGCCGGCGAAAATCATCGAGCAGCAGTACGGTCTCGACGCGCGTTACGAAGTGCTGAACCAGGCGCTGGAGCGCGCTTTCGGCGAAGCCGTCCAGGAGCAGAAGCTGCGCGTTGCCGGTTATCCAAAAATCGAACCGAAGAATACTCAAAACGAGACGCACGCCGAATTCTTGGCCGTGTTCGAGGCGTATCCGGAATTTGAGCCGAAAGACCTGAAAGAGGTCGAGATCGAGCGTTCGACACTGGAAGTCGGCGCCGCCGAACTCGAAAGCACGCTGCAGGCGCTGCGCAAACAGCGCGTTCGTTACGAACCGGTTGATCGCGCGGCGGCGAAGGATGATCGTGTGACGATCGATTTCTTGGGCAAGTTGGACGACGAACCTTTCAAGGGAGGCGAGGCCAAGGATTATCCGTTCGTTATCGGCCAGGGCGCGATGCTGCCCGATTTCGAAGCGGCCGTAATCGGCTTGAAAGCCGGCGAATCGAAGACATTCGAAATGACCTTCCCGGGCAATTATCATGCGGTTGACCTGGCCGGGCAGACCGTGACTTTCGACATTACCGTCAAGGAAGTGCGCGAGCCGATCCTGCCCGAGATCGACGACGATCTGGCCAAGGAACTCGGCATTGGCGACGTCAACAAGATGCGGGCCGAAATCGAGAACAACCTCAAGCGCGAGGTGTCGAAGCGTCTGAAAGCCAAACTCAAGGACCAGGTGATGGAAGCCTTACTCAAGGCCAATCCGATCGACATTCCGTTTGCGCTCGTCGATATGGAGGTTGATCGCCTGATCCAGGCCGCGCGTCAGGATATGGAGCAGCGCGGCGGCGTGAAGATGAAGGATTTTCCGATCCAGCGCGAATGGTTCACCGATCAGGCTAAGCGCCGCGTCAGCCTTGGGTTGGTGCTTTCCGAGATCGTCAAGGTCAACAAGCTGAATCCGAAACCTGAGCAGGTCAAGGCCATCGTCGACGATATCGCGCAAAGCTACGAGCAGCCGGAAGATGTGGTGCGCTGGTACTATGCTCAACCGCAGCGTCTTGCCGAGATCGAGGGGGTTGCTCTCGAAGATAACGTCGTCAGTTGGGCGCTTGAGAGCGCCAAAGTGGTCGAAAAGACCATCGCCTTCGACGAGCTGATGGGGCAACAGGCCTGACTTTGTCTCAAACCGGAATTCAAAAACAAGGACAAGGAGTTCGCATGATCCACGATCGTTTTGCAGCCGAAAATCCATGGGATCCGCAGTTGCTCGGTATGGTGCCAATGGTCATCGAGCAGAGCGGTCGTGGCGAACGAGCGTACGATATTTACTCTCGTTTGCTCAGGGAGCGAGTGGTCTTTCTGGTTGGCCCGGTTAACGACGTCACCGCCAATCTGGTCGTGGCGCAGTTGTTGTTTCTAGAGGCCGAGAATCCCGACAAAGATATTCATTTCTACATCAACTCCCCCGGCGGTTCAGTTACGGCCGGGACGTCGATCTACGATACGATGCAGTTCATCAAGCCCGACGTGTCGACACTGTGTCTGGGTCAGGCTTGCTCGATGGGGGCATTCCTGTTGGCTGCTGGAGCGGCTGGTAAACGTTTCGCCCTGCCCAATTCACGCGTGATGATTCATCAGCCCATGGGGGGGTTTCAGGGGCAGGCGTCGGACATCGCGATTCATGCCAAGGAAATTCTTTCGTTGCGGGCCAAGCTCAACGAGATCATGGCGCATCACACCGGTCAGCCGATTGAGCGCATTGAGCGCGATACCGATCGCGATAATTTCCTTTCGGCGCAGGAAGCGGCAGAATACGGTCTGATCGACAAGGTTCTGGCGAATCGCGGAGCCGTTTGATCGTAGTCTTGAGGTTAGGTGTTCAATTCCGGAAGACTCCGGCGCGACATGGGATGAGGTAGGCCGGTATGGCTGAGAAGAAAAGCGGCAGTGAGAAGCTGCTTTACTGTTCGTTTTGCGGTAAGAGCCAGCATGAGGTAAAGAAGCTCATCGCCGGGCCGTCGGTGTTTATCTGCGATGAATGCATCGATCTGTGCAAAGACATCGTTCGCGACGAGATTTCGGCTGACCAGGAGGGCAAGGTCGCCAAAAAGGAGTTGCCGACGCCGCGGGAGATATCGACGCTGCTCGATCAGTACGTGATCGGGCAGGAGCAGGCCAAGCGAATCCTGGCTGTTGCCGTCTACAACCATTACAAACGCCTGCGTCATCAGT
>CAZNQL010000018.1:0-58434 GCA_964575415.1 uncultured Propionivibrio sp. | reverse complement strand
CAGATGTCGCGGACCGCTTCTTCGAAGACGCCGTGCGTCGACGGGTAGGTGAGCATCAGGCAGGCGAGGTTGGCGGAATGCTTCTCGGCTTTGGCATTGAGGTCGGCAACATCGACGTTGCCTTTGTCATCGCAGTCGACGACGATGATCTGCAGGCCGCACATCTGTGCCGTCGCCCGGTTAGTGCCGTGCGCCGATTTCGGGATCAGGCAGATGTTGCGATGCGCCTCGCCGCGGCTGGCGTGGTAACGCGTGATGGCGACGATGCCGGCGTATTCGCCCTGCGCGCCGGAGTTCGGCTGCATGCAGAGGGCGTCGAAGCCGGTAACCGTCTTCAGCCAGCTTTCGAGGCCGCAGATCATCTCCATGTAGCCCTGCGCCTGCTCGATCGGCGCAAAGGGGTGGATGTCGGCGAATTCCGGCCAGGAGACCGGGATCATTTCGCTGGTGGCGTTGAGCTTCATCGTGCACGAGCCGAGCGAAATCATCGAGTGGTCGAGCGTCAGATCCTTGTTCTGCAGACGCTTGAGATAGCGCAGCATTTCGTGTTCGGTGTGATGGCTGTTGAACACTGGGTGCGTGAGGATGGCGTCGCTGCGCAGCAGGGTGTCGGGCAGGCTGGCGTCGGACTTCTGCAGTTCGGCGTCGAGGGCGTCGATGTCGACGGCGGCGCCAGCGATCAGCTTAACGAGCTCAACGATGTCATCGCGCGTGGTTTTCTCGTTGCTGGCGATGCCGAGGACGCCGGATCCGGCTTCGCGCAGGTTGTAGCCGGCAGCGAGCGCCGCTTGATAAATGCCGCTGGCGCAGCCGCCAAGGTCGATTTGCAGCGTGTCGAAGAAGTGCTTGTTGAGAACCGTAATGCCGGCTCGCTTGAGGGCTTCGGCCAGCAGGGCGGCGAGACGGTGGATACGGCCGGCGATGGCACGCAGTCCTTGCGGGCCGTGATAGACGGCGTACATGCCGGCCATGTTCGCCAATAGCACCTGCGAGGTGCAGATGTTCGAGTTGGCTTTTTCGCGGCGGATGTGTTGCTCGCGGGTCTGTAGCGCCATGCGCAGCGCAGTGTTGCCGCGCGCGTCGACGGAAACGCCGATGATGCGACCGGGTACCGAGCGCTTGTGCTCGTCTCGCGTGGCGAAGAAGGCAGCGTGCGGGCCGCCGAAGCCCATCGGGATGCCGAAGCGTTGCGACGAGCCGAGCGCGATGTCGGCGCCCATCGCGCCGGGCGACTTGAGCAGCACGAGCGCCATCAGGTCACTGGCGACGGCGACGATGCCGCCACGGGATCTCACGGCGGCGATCACGTCGGTCAGGTCGGCGACTTCGCCGTTGACGTTCGGGTACTGGAACAGCGCACCGAAAACTTCCTGTTGTGCTGCTTTCTGCGGCGCGCCGAAAACGAGTTCAAAACCGAAGAAGGCAGCGCGCGTCTTGACGACGTCGATGGTCTGCGGGAAGCAGGTTGAATCGACGAAGAAGACGTTGGACTTCGACTTGGAGACGCGCCGTGCCATGGTCATGGCTTCCGCCGCCGCCGTGGCCTCGTCGAGCAGCGAGGCGTTGGCGAGTTCGAGGCCGGTGAGGTCGATTACCATCTGCTGGTAATTGAGCAGCGCTTCCAGGCGCCCTTGGGCGATCTCGGCCTGGTACGGCGTGTAGGCGGTGTACCAGCCGGGGTTTTCCAGCACGTTGCGCAGGATGACTTTCGGTGTCACCGCGTCGGCATAGCCCATGCCGATCAGCGACTTGTTGATTGTGTTTTTGCCGGCAATGGTTTTGAGCGCGGCCAGCGCCTCAGTTTCCGGTCGCGCATCGGCGAGTGGCAATGGCGCGGGCAGGCGGATCGCCGCCGGCACGGTCTGGTCGATCAGGGCATTGAGACTGGGGGCACCGATGACTTCGAGCATTGCCGCTTGTTCGTCGGCCGAGGGGCCGATATGGCGGGAGATGAATTCGTCGCGTTGTTCGAGCGTGTTAAGCGGTGCGCTAAGGGAAAATGTCTGGGGCATGGCGTGTTCCGGCTGAGGAAGTCAACGATCCGGCGGTTTCCGGGGTAATTTCCGGAAACCGCTTCCGAGGGTTGGCTGGTGCGTGATTATTCTTCGGCGCAGGCCGCGTAGGCGGCGGCGTCGAGGAGTCCGTCAACGTCGCCGGCATTGGCCGGCTTCATCTTGAACAGCCAGGCCGCGTAGGCATCCTGATTGACCTTTTCCGGCGCGTCGGCAAGGTCGTTATTGACTTCGGTGACCGTGCCGGCTATCGGTGCATAGACATCCGAGGCGGCCTTGACCGATTCAACAACGGCGGCGTCCTGTTCAGCGGCGAGTTCCTTGCCGACTTCCGGTAGGTCGACAAAGACGAGATCGCCGAGTAATTCCTGTGCGTGGTCGGTGATGCCGACGGTCACTGTGCCGTCGGCCTCGACGCGAAGCCATTCATGGGTTTTGGTGTACTTGAGGTTGGCGGGGATGTTCATGGAGGCTCCTGGAAGACTGTTTGGGAAAAGAATTAACCACGGCGGACGCGGCGGGCACGGCGAAAAGCTTTCATAGAAACTGTTCTTTGCATTTCGCCGTGAGTGCTGTGCCGCTGTGGTAGATTGAAGTTGTTAAATCATCGCCTTGCCGTGTCGGGCAAAGCAGGGTTTGACGACCTTGGCGGCGAGTTGTTTGTCGCGGATTTCGACCTTGACCGTGTCGCCGATGGCGACGCCGAGCGGCAGGCGGGCCAATGCGACAGATTGCTGCAGCGTCGGCGAGAAAGTGCCGCTGGTGATTTCGCCTTCGCCTTGGGCGGTGATGACTTTCTGGTGTGCACGCAGCACGCCGCGGTCGAGCAGGAGCAGGCCGAGAAACTGGTTTCGCTGCGGGTTCGCCAGTAACGCCGCCTTGCCGACGAAGTCACGCGGCGAATCGAGGTCGACGGTCCAGGCCAGACCGGCGTCGAGCGGCGATACCGTCTCGTCCATGTCCTGTCCGTAGAGGTTCATGCCGGCTTCCAGGCGCAGGGTGTCGCGCGCGCCGAGGCCGATGGGTCTGACGCCCGCGTCGAGCAGCGCCTGCCACAGGGCTTCGGCCTTGGCGCAGGGCAGGGTGATCTCGAACCCGTCCTCGCCGGTATAGCCGGTGGTGGCGACGAAATAGTCGCCGACAGCGACCGCGTAGAACGGTTTGAGCGGCTCGCTGGCGGCGCGGGTTTCGGGCAGCACCTGCCAGACTTTGGCTTTGGCGTTGGGGCCTTGCACGGCAACGATGGCGAGGTCGCGGCGCGGGATCACGGCGACTTCGAGTTCGCCGCTCTGCCGCCATTCGGCGAGGCGTGCGGACATCCACTCGATGTCTTTTTCGGCCGTGCCGGCGTTGATCACCAGGCGGAAATGCGTGTCGCTGACGTAATAGACGATCAGGTCGTCAACCACGCCGCCAGTGCCGTTGAGCATGGCGCTGTAGAGTGCCTTGCCGGGTTGTTTGAGTTTGTCGACGTTGTTGGCGATCAGGCGCAGCAGAAACGTTTTGGCATCGGCGCCGGTAACGTCGACGGGGCACATGTGTGAAACGTCGAACATGCCGCAGTCGCGGCGCACGGCATGGTGTTCTTCGATTTGCGAGCCGTAGTGGAGCGGCATGTCCCAGCCGCCGAAGTCGACCATCTTGGCGCCGAGTCGGCGATGCGCGTCATTCAGGACAGTTTTCTGTGTCATATCAATCCCTTGAAAGAAGGTGTTGAAAGTTTTTTCAGAAACAAAAAAAGGGCGAACTCGTGTCGAGTTCACCCCCCTGTCCTTGGTACCTGAGAGATTGCCGCATCGAATCGCTCGATACGTTGCCCCATCGGTGGGCGCTTGCTTTCAGCGCCGCTCTCCAGAGTTCAATACACAAACGGTCCTTTTGCCTGAGCGTTTTCGGGTGGATTGCGCCTTCGGCGGCGGGGGGGTCGATTATTGACCTGCCGCTCTCTCCCGTTTGCGGGGCGAACTATAACGCGACGTTGGCGGGCGCGGCAAGTTTTGCGGAAATGGCAACGCTCGCTTCGCAGAAGACTGGCCTATGGCATTGGTCTAGAATGGCTTTCCTGTTCGCAGATTGAAAGAGGATGAAAGCAATGGCCATCACGATTCCCTGGGACGGCAAGTTTGAAACCGGACACGAACGGATCGATTCGGAACACCGCATTTTTCTCGGGTTGATTCACGAATTGTCGGTGCAGTCGGAGACGAAACCTGGCAAGGAACGTATCGGGCGGACCTTGCGCGAAATTCGTAAATACGCCGATTTTCACTTCACGAGCGAAGAGAACATCATGGAGGATGTTGGCTACCCAGATTTCGAGGAGCATAAACGCCTGCACCAGATGCTCATGGTCCAGCTCGATGGCGCCATCTATGACTTTCATCATGGCGCGCAGACAGCCGAGGAGATCGTCAGTTTTCTGTTCCAGTGGTTTGCCTTACATACCACGCGCGAAGACAAGCGGGTTGCCGAGTTTGTCGAGCGTTGAGCCGAGCTGCCTGAATCGGGGGGCGTGTTTCAGGCGCCGGTCAAACCGTATTTTCTAATCTTGTCGTGTAAGGTTGTTTTAGCGATGCACAAAGCCTCGGCGCTGCGCATCAGGCTGCCGTCGTGGTTACGCAGGGCGTCGGCGATCAGGGCGCGTTCGAAGGCCTCGACGCTTTCCGCGAGCGGTCGTGAGTGCGCACTGGATTCCTCTCGGAACGGGGGTGCGCCGGATTCGATGCCGAGGACGCAGCGGTCGGCGACATTGCGCAATTCCCGTACGTTGCCCGGCCAGGCGTAACCGAGCAGACGTTGCATGCGACCGGCGTCGATTTCGGGAACCGGCCGTTCGTGCCGCGCGGCAGCCTGGAGCAGGAAGTGCTGGAAGAGAAGCGGGATGTCCTCGCGGCGTTCGCGGAGGGCCGGAAGGGCGAGGGTGGCGACACTGAGGCGGTAGTAAAGGTCGGCGCGGAACAGGTTGCGGTCGGCCAGTCCGAGCAGATCTTCCTTGGTCGCTGCGACGACCCGGCAGTCGACCGGGATCGGGGTGTTCGATCCGAGGCGCTCCAGCGTGCCCTCCTGCAGGACGCGCAGCAGCTTGATCTGCATCGGCAGCGGCATGGTTTCGATTTCGTTGAGGAAAAGCGTGCCGCCGTTGGCGTATTCGATCTTGCCGATACGACGTTTGCTTGCTCCCGTGTAAGCGCCGGCTTCGTGGCCGAAGATCTCGCTTTCGAACAAGGTTTCCGGCAGACCGCCGCAATTGATGGCGATGAAATTTCCTTTGCGGCGTGCGCTCGCTTCGTGCAGACAACGCGCCACGAGTTCCTTGCCGGTGCCGGTCTCGCCGTGAATCAGGACGTCGGCGGCGCTGTCCGCCAGTCCGCCAGTCCGCCAATCATGCCGCGCACCCGCACCATGCTCTGCGAATCGCCGATCAGGCGGGCTTCGATCCGGTCGCGGCCGTCGAGGCGGTTGCGGAGATCTCTCACTTCCAGCGTCAGTTGGCGTTTTTCGAGTGCCCGACGCACGACGCCGACCAGATGGTCGGGCGAAAAGGGTTTCTGGATGAAGTCGTGGGCACCGTCTTTCATCGCCTGCACAGCCATTGAGATATCGCCGTGGCCGGTGATGAGTACCACGGGGAGTTGCGGATCGACGGTCAGGATCTCACGCAGGAAGCTCATGCCGTCCATGCGCGGCAGGCGGATGTCGCTGACGATGACGCCGCGGAAATCCTTCCCGACCAGCAGCTTTGCTTTTTCCGCGCTGTCCACGCCCTCGGTGGCGATGCCTTTGAGTTGCAGCGCTTGTTCACATCCGAGGCGGACATCCGGGTCGTCCTCAATAATCAGCACCTTGAGCGGATGGTTCATTTTTCTTCTTTCTCCGTTGTTTCTGGAATCTCGGAGGCCGCAGGGATTTCTAGGCAGAATACTGCGCCGCCTTCGGGGTGGTTGCCGCCGGTCAGCGTGCCCCCGAAATCGTTGATGATGCCGGCCGAAATCGCCAGACCGAGCCCGAGCCCGGCTTCCTTGGTGGTGAAAAATGGCTCGAACAGGCGGGATAGCACCTCTTCACTGAGCCCTTCGCCATGGTCGCGGATTTGCAGACGGATGGTTTTGTCATGGGACATGCCGTCGATTTCGATGCGCGGATTCTCTTGTCCGGCCATGGCGTCAAGGGCGTTACCGATCAGGTTGACCACCACCTGTTCCAGACGATTGGAATCGCACAGTCCGTAGAAGGGAGCGTCGGGGAATGTCGTGATGATTTGCGCGTGCGTTTTACTGAGACGCTGATCAAGCAGGCCAACGGCGTGAGCGACAACCTGCCGCAGGTCGACTGGGCGCAGGTCGCCACTCGATTTTCGGGCGAAGTTCTTGAGCTGGCCGGTGATCAGGCCCATGCGGTCGACCAGTTGGGCGATGCGCTCCAGGTTCGAACGGGCAGTGGCTTCGTCGCCGCGTTCGAGAAAGCGGACGGTGTTGCCGGACAGTGTGTGCAAGGCCGTTAGCGGCTGATTGAGCTTATGCGCGATGCCGGTGGAGAGCTGACGGATTACCGCCAGCTTGCCGGCCTGGATCAATTCGTCCTGGGTGGCGCGCAGGGTACGCTCAGCGCGAACCCGTTCGGTAATCTCGGCCTGTAACTGGTGGTTGGTGGCGGAGAGATCGGCGGTACGCTCCTCGACCTTGCGCTCAAGTTCGTCGTGCGCTTTTTGTAGCGCCTCGCGCGCGGCCAAGCGGTCCTGTAGATGGCGGCGGCGTTGGTAGACCATTGCCGCCAGGATGCAGAGCAGGATTGTGGTGATGCCGGCGACGCTGGCCCGGATCAGGCTGATCTCGTCGACCGGTGCCAGGTGTGAGAAAACGGTCAATGTCCACGGTGTGTTCGGCATCGGACGGGAAAGCGCGAGGAACTGCCCGGCTACCGGATAAGTGGTGACTGTGTCCGGGTGGCTGCGTGGAAGCATGACCAGATGGGCGCTGCGCTCGATCGATTCGACCTCCCTCAGGCCAAGGGGTTGCAGGGCGCGTCGGTTGTATTGCAGGGTCTGGTCGAAAGCGCTGCGTGTGGCCTGATCCAGTGGGCGCAACGTGGAGAAATTCCAGTCGGCGACCGAACTTAGAATGACGACGCCATTTTCATCGGCAACCAATACGGGCGCTTCGACCGTTGACCACGACTTTTCAAGTTGGTCGAGCCCGACCTTGACGATGGCCACGCCGATAATCCGTTTGTCTTCCATCAGCGCCGACGACAGGTAATAGCCTGGCTCGCTGCGGGTCGTGCCAATACCGAAAAAACGACCGTTGCCTTATTTCATCGCGTCGATGAAATAAGGCCGGAAGGCAAGATCTTCGCCGACAAAACTATCGTCGCGACGCCAGTTGCTCGACGCCTGGACGATACCGTTGGTGTCGAGGACGTAAATGGCGAGGGTGCCGGCACGTTCGTTGAGTCGTTCGAGGTAGGTGTTAACCGTCCCGGCGCTTTTCCTTTTATTCTGCACGGACGCTTTCAGGAAGTCCAGTACGTCCCGTTCCAGCCCCAATGTTGCCGGGAAATAGGCATATTTACCGATTTCCCGTTCCAGGCTGGCAGCATAAAGGTCGAGACGATGCCGTCCGGTCGCCTGCAGTTCTGCGATCCCCAGGTGCTGGCTGATTCGGAAGGTCGTCACCGAGGCCGTGGCGACAAGGATGGTCAAGAGGGCCAGAAGCAGAACGAGGCGGGGACGAGGCTGGAAAATCATGAGGCGCCTTTAATCCGTCAGACAGGTGCCGTCGGCGAACATCGTGACCCGATCTTTTGGCAGCGGTGTCCACGCTTCGTTATCGGTTAGCGGTTGTGTGGCGACGACGGCAACGCGGTCGTTGGGCGTCGTGACTTCGTTGAAGTCGACCAGGACATCCTGGTCCTTGAGATGGGCTTTGGCGAAAGGGGCTTGGCGTACGAGGTAATACAGTTCGGTCGTGCGGTGCGCGAAGAGACAATCCCCGTTCGACAGCATGAAGTTGAATGTTCCGTATGTGCGGATCGTTGCGGCAAAATTCTCGATAGCGGCATGTAGTTGGGCGCGCTCCGGCAGCCCTTGCGGGAAACGTTGGCGCAGGGTTTGCAGCAAATGGCAGAAAACACGTTCGCTATCGGTCTGGCCGACCGGGAGGAAGCTGCCGTCAAGTTCCGGCGCATAATCTTGCAGATTGCCGTTATGGGCAAAAATCCAGTAGCGCCCCCACAATTCGCGCATGAAAGGGTGCGTGTTTTCCAGCCCGACCGGCCCCTGTGTTGCCTTGCGGATGTGAGCGATGACGTTCAGCGAATGAATCGGATAGTGCCGTACCAGTTCCGCCACGGGGGATTCGCACGACGGTTGCGGGTCGAGAAACAAGCGTACGCCCCGCCCTTCGAAAAAGGCGATGCCCCAGCCGTCGCGGTGTACGTCGGTGGCGCCGCCCCGCGCTTGGAATCCGGTGAAGGAAAAGCAGATGTCGGTCGGCGTGTTGCAGTTCATTCCGAGCAGCTGGCAGATGATCGTCTCCTTGCACTGTGAATCGTTGGCGATACGGGGATATGGCATCTTACTTGAAAGCGCGTGTCCAAACGGGCTACGGTTCAAAGCAAGGGCCTCTGCCGTTTTTGCCAGCAGAGGCCCTCGTCGTCCAGTTTTGACCGTTTAGGAACGTTCGATGACTGGCTTGCCGGAAGCGGGCTCAACGTCCTTGGCGGGGGCGCCGGCGTTCCAGCGGTCGATATCGAGTTCGCCTTCGGTCTTGGCGACGATGGCCGTGCAAGCCATATCGCCACCCACTTTGAGGCAGGTGCGGCCCATGTCGAGCAGTGCGTCGATGCCGAGGATCATGGCGTAGGCGGCGGCAACGGCCGAGCCGGCTTCGACCTTGAGACCGACGGATTCCAAAACCATGAGCAGCATGATGGCGCCGGCGCCGGGCACGCCAGCGGTGCCGATGGCAGCGAGCGTGGCCGTGCTGACCACGATCAATTGCTGGTTGAAAGTCAGCGGATTGCCCGTGGCGTAGCCGATGAACATGGCGCAAACACCGAGGTAGATGGCGGTGCCGTTCATGTTGATGGTGGCACCAAGCGGCAGCGTGAAAGACGAAATCGAGCGCGGAACGCCAAGATTGTCTTCACAAACGCGCATCGTGACCGGCAGCGTACCGCTCGACGAGCGGGTGACGAAGGCGGTGACGAGGGCTTCATTAGCGCCCTTGAGGAACTTGAACAGCCCCAGGTTGAACACGGCGAGCATGCCGCCGTAGCCGATGATGGTCAGCGCGATGAAGGCGAGATAGACCGTCATTGTCACCAGCAACAGCGGGCCGAGGGCCTTGTTGGGCGAAGACGATAGCGATCAGGAAGAAGACACCGATCGGCGCGTATTGCATGATGCCGCGGACGATCTTGTACATGGTCTCGGCGGCCGCGTTGACCATGTCATGCAGCGTTTGCGCGCCTTGGGCGACTCCCGTTTCCTTCGACTCTTTGACGAAAGAGATCGCTAGGCCGAAGAGCATGGCGAAGAAGATGATCGGCAGCACGTCGCCCTTGGCCAGCGACTCGGCGGGGTTGGTCGGGATGATGTTGAGGAAGATTGATGCGAGCGATGGGGCTGCAGCGGCCTTGCCCTTGACGGCCTCAGTGCCGACGATATCCATGCCCGAGCCCGGTTGCATCAGGTTGGCGAAGGCGAGCCCGAGCGAAACGGAGAGTGCGGAGGTGGCCATGTAGAAGGCGATGATCTTGACGCCGACGCGTCCGAGTCGCGAGGGGGCAATGCTGGCAGCGCCGCCGATCAACGAGAAGAGGATAACGGGGACGACGATCATCTCGAGCAGACGGATGAAGATGTCGCCAAAGATTTTGGTGTTGTCGACGAAGGCTTTGCTGATGGCCGGGTCGCCGTAGCCGAGAATGATGCCGACGACGACCCCGGCGACCAGACCGACCAGAATCCGCGAGAGCAGATTCGTCTTGAAGTACCAGTTCAGAATTCCAGTTTTTTCGTTCACAGTGTGATCCTCCTAAGTGCGGGTAATGAATCGATTCTTTGCGGCGAATGCCTCAATCTCAGGCGGCATTCGCTTTGGCGTGGGGTAGATTGATCTGCGGTTGGGTGAGTACTTCGGGACGCAGGATGTCGTCGAGCTGTTCCTTGCTCATCAAACCTCGGTCGATGACAATCTCGACGATGCCTCGTCCGGTGGTAAAGGCTTCCGAGGCGACTTCGGTGGCGTTTTCGTAGCCGATGAACGGGTTGAGCGCGGTGACGATGCCGATCGAGTTGTGTACGCTGTTTCGCATGACTTCCCGGTTGGCCGTGATGTCGTTGACGCAGTTGTCGGCGAGCGTGAGGCAGCCTCGACGCAAATGCGTGACACTCTTGAACAGGCTGTGTGCGATGATCGGTTCGAAGGCGTTCAGCTGGAGTTGTCCCCCTTCGGCGGCGAAGGTGACAGTGATGTCGTTGCCGATGACTTCGTAGGCGATTTGGTTGACGACTTCCGGGATGACCGGGTTGACCTTGCCCGGCATGATCGAGGATCCGGCCTGGCGCGGTGGCAGATTGATCTCTCCGAGTCCGGCTCGGGGGCCGGAAGAAAGCAGGCGCAGGTCGTTGCAGGCTTTGGACAGTTTGACGGCGATGCGCTTGAGAATGCCGGAAAGTTGCACGAAGGAGCCGCAGTCCTGGGTGGCTTCAATCAAATTGGGCGCGGTGATGACCGGGATGCCGCTGATTTCGACCAGCTTGCGGCAGACCAGTTTGGCGTAATCTGGATGGGCGTTGATGCCGGTACCGATTGCGGTCGCGCCCAGATTGATTTCACGAATCAGGAGGGAGGCTTCCTTGAGTCGTTCCTCATCTTCTCCGAGCATGACCGCATACGTTGAAAATTCTTGGCCGAGTGTCATCGGCACGGCATCCTGCAATTGGGTGCGCCCCATCTTGAGAACGTCGGCAAATTCGACCGCCTTGCGCTCAACGAGATCGGTGTGCGTCGCGATTCGCGCAGTGTTTTCGAGTCTTACATTGTGCCTGGCAAGCCCGGTTACGTCCAGCATAAATGGGCGAGCTTGCCGGATGCGGTTGGTTGGGTTCTGGGCGCTGGCGGCATCGCGGTAATTGCGCATCCGACGCGTTATGATTTTTCGCGCTCTGCGCTCTGCCGTATGTTCGACGAATTTAAGAGCCTCGGTGGGCAATCGATCGAGGTTGTTTCCGGTAGCCAGTCGGCCGATGAAGCCGCATGTTGCGCCAGGTTGGCGGTGGAATATGGCTTTTTGGCGTGCTGCGGTTCGGATTTCCATGATCCCGCAGAAAGCAATGTTGACCTTGGCATGACGGATTCTTTGCCCCCGGGCTTGCATCCCGTTTGGGAAGCCTTTTGAGATGAATCAGCCACGATACCTGCAGTCCCCAGATGGTCCGTCTCGGTACTTTCGGTTGGCCGGGAGGGACTGACATGGCGCGCTATCTTTCGATCCATCCCGAGAATCCACAGCCGCGCTATTTGGCGCAGGCAGCCGAGTTGATGCGCGCGGGCGGTGTCGTCGCGTTTCCGACCGATTCGTGTTATGCGCTCGGGTGTTGCCTTGGCGAGAAGACTTCCGTCGAACGCATCCGCCGCATTCGCGGCGTGGACGACAGTCATCACCTGACCTTGATGTGTCGCGATCTCTCGGAAATCGCGCAGTTCGCCCGTGTCGATAATGCGCAGTACCGGTTGCTCAAGGCCACGACCCCCGGGAGTTATACGTTCATTCTCGAAGGCACCAAGGAACTGCCGCGACGTATCCTGCATCCGAAGCGCAAGACCATTGGTTTGCGTGTTCCGGCAAACCCGGTGGCGTTGGCGTTGCTGGAAGAGCTTGGCGAACCGCTGCTGACATCGACGCTCATCCTGCCCGGTGACGAGGCGCCGCTGACCGAAGGCTGGGAAATTCAGGATCGGCTGGACAACGATCTGGAATTGATTCTCGATGGCGGCTATTGTGGCACTACGCCGACTACGGTCATCGATCTGACGAATCTTCCCCCCGTGCTGGTTCGCGCCGGTCGTGGCAATCTCGAACCCTTTGGTCTGGAGTGATCGAAAGATGGATATTTCCGGAATCATCCAGACAATCAGCATCGCCGCGCTGCCGGTGATTTTCGCCATAACCTTGCACGAGGCCGCGCACGGTTATACCGCGCGCCATTTCGGCGATCCGACGGCCTGGCTGGCCGGGCGCATCAGCATGAATCCACTGCGCCATATCGATCCGGTCGGCACGTTGCTTGTGCCAGCATTGATTCTGATCACCAGTTCGATGGTTGCCGGTAGCGCCATGCTGTTCGGCTGGGCGAAGCCGGTGCCGGTGAATTTCGGCGGCTTGCGCAACCCTAAGCGCGACATGCTGTGGGTCGCCGCTGCCGGGCCGGGCGCCAATCTGGTCATGGCACTGTTCTGGGCGGCGTTGTTCAAGCTGGCGTTCATCCTGCCGCATACGGCGTATAGCCTGCCGCTGGCCGAAATGAGCCGGATCGGCATCAACGTGAATCTTGTGCTGATGGTGCTCAACCTGCTGCCCTTGCCGCCGCTCGACGGCGGGCGCATCGCAGTTAGTCTTTTGCCTTTGCCACTGGCTGTCAAATTCTCGCGGCTCGAACGCTGGGGATTCCCGATCCTGCTTTTGTTGCTGTTTACCGGTATCCTCGGCGAAATTCTCTGGCCTTTTGTCGCGCTTTTCAAAAGCCTGATTGTCATCCTTTTTCAGCTGAACTAAGACTATGCACGCAGAACGAGTCCTCTCCGGCATGCGCCCCACGGGCAGCCTGCACCTCGGTCACTATCACGGGGTGCTCAAGAACTGGATCAAGCTCCAGCACGAATATCCTTGCCTGTTCTTTGTCGCCGACTGGCATGCACTGACCACGCAGTACGATGATCCGCGCGGGATCGAAAAAGCGGCTTGGGACATGGTCATCGACTGGCTCGCCGCTGGCGTCGATCCATCGCAGGCGACCTTGTTCATCCAGTCGCAAGTGCCGGAACACGCCGAATTGCACCTGCTGCTGTCGATGATGACGCCCTTGAGCTGGCTGGAGCGCGTACCGACCTACAAGGACCAGCAGGAAAAGCTTTCGAACAAGGATCTGACCACTTACGGCTTTCTCGGCTATCCCTTGCTGATGAGCGCCGACATCCTGATCTACCGGGCCGATAAAGTGCCAGTCGGCGAAGACCAAATTCCGCACGTCGAATTCACGCGCGAACTGGCGCGCCGCTTCAATCATATGTATGGCCGCGAGCCGGGTTTCGAGGACAAGGCGGTCGAGGCGGTGAAGAAGCTGGGCAGCAAAAATGCCCGCAGCTATTCGCAGTTGCGTACACGCTTCCAGCAGGAGGGCGATGTCGGCGCCGTCGAACGTGCTCACGTCTTGCTCGCAGAAGCCCAAGACGCGCAGAAAATTTCGTTGTCCGATCGCGAGCTTCTCCTCGGCTATCTGGAAGGGACCGGCAAGATGATTCTTGTCGAACCGGGCGCGCTATTGACCGAAGCTTCGAAAATGCCCGGCCTCGACGGCCAGAAGATGTCCAAGTCGTACAACAACACCATCACCCTGCGCGAGGACGAAGCTTCGGTTACACAGAAGATTCGGCGTATGCCGACCGATCCGGCGCGTATGCGCCGCACGGACGCCGGCGATCCCGAAAAATGTCCGGTCTGGCAGTTGCACCAAGTTTATTCTGATGCATCGTGCAAGGCTTGGGTGCAGGAAGGCTGTCGTAGCGCTGGTATCGGTTGTCTGGACTGCAAGCAACCGGTGATCGAGGCCATCCTGCGCGAGCAGGCGCCAATGCGCGAGCGAGCTCAAGTGTATCTGGATGACCCGCAACGCGTGCGCGAGATCGTCGCCGACGGCAACGAGAAGGCCCGTGCGCTGGCGCGCGAAACCATGCGCGACGTGCGCGAGGTGATGGGGCTGAATTACGGCTGATGATGGCATGAGCGACGCCACGACTATCGATACGGCAATCGTTCGGGAACCAGAAGGTGTTGAGCCGCTTGCCCGCATCTACGGCCAGCCGATGGAGCAGTTGCCGCTCGATCTGTACATCCCGCCGGACGCGATGGCGGTCATGCTCGACGCTTTCGAAGGACCGCTCGACCTTTTGCTCTACCTGATTCGCAAAGCCAACATCAACGTCCTCGATATTCCGATGGCGCCGCTGACCGTGCAGTACCTGACTTACGTCGAAGCGATGCGCTCGCACAATCTGGAGCTGGCCGCCGATTATCTGGTGATGGCGGCGATGCTGATCGAAATCAAGTCACGCATGTTGTTGCCCAAGCCCAAGGCCGCCGAGGGCGAAGAGGTCGAGGACCCGCGTGCCGAACTGGTGCGCCGCCTGATCGAATACGAGCAGATGAAGCAGGCCGCGCAGCACTTGGACGACCTGCCGCAGGCCGAGCGCGATTTCGAGTGGGTCGAAGTGTGGGTCGAAAAATCGATGTTGCAGCGCCTGCCCGATGTCAGTCCGCAAGATCTGAAGGAGGCCTGGAACGCTATCCTGCGCCAGGCGAAGCTGCACACTCACCACATGATTCAGCGCGAGGAATTGTCGGTGCGCGAGCACATCGGGCAAATTCTTCGCCACTTGCGCGACGCGGGCGGGTTCGTCGAGTTTGTCGATATGTTCGATCCGGCTCAGGGGCCTCAGGTGCTGGTGGTACACTTTCTGGCGATGCTTGAACTGGCGCGCGAGCACTTACTTGAAATGACGCAGTCCGAGGCGTTTGCGCCGATCTACGTGAGGTTGTCCGATGGACGAAACGAACCGCAATCCGAACAGCAATTCGACGATTCAAGCCGCGAATCCTCCGGAATCCACTGAAGATGTGGCTTCCGGTGCAACCCCAGGTGGCGTTTCGATGGTGCCGGATAATCCGGAAAAGCTAAAGCGGGTGCTCGAAGTAGTGCTGCTCAGCGCGCAGCAGCCTTTGACTCCGGCCGAACTGAAAAAGGTATTTCTCGAGGAAATCGGCACCGACGTTCTGCGCGTGCTGCTCGACGAGCTGCGCCTGGAATGGTCGGATCGTCCGCTGGAGTTGGTGCAGGTGGCAAGCGGCTGGCGTTTTCGCACGCGCGCTGAATACCTGCCTTACCTGGAGCGGCTCAATCCGGAAAAGCCGCCGAAATATTCGCGTGCTGTACTGGAAACCTTGGCGATCATCGCTTATCGTCAACCGGTGACCCGTGGCGATATCGAGGATATCCGCGGCGTTACCGTGTCGACCCAGATCATCAAGGTCCTCGAGGAGCGTGGCTGGGTGGATGTCGTCGGTCATCGCGATACTCCCGGCCGACCTGCACTGCTGGCGACGACAAAGAAATTCCTCGACGATCTCGGCTTGCGCAGTGTGACCGAGTTGCCACCGCTCGAGGCGATCAATCAATCATTGGAACTGGTCCATGCCCAACCCGAATAAAAGAAAAACACCATTCCGGCCTTCGGCTGGCGCACAAAACCGGGCACGCGGGGAAGAATCCCGGGAGGCGGCTGAGGTCGGGCGACGTCCACGTGTTCAGCGTGACGCGGATGCGCCGCCGGCCGAGGCGAACGCGCCGAAACCGCGCCGTGAGCCTATGGCGCGTCGCGATTTGTCGAAACGCGGGCGCCACAAAGTGTTGCCGGGTAAGCCAGAGCGTTTGCAGAAGCTGCTGGCGCAGAGCGGTATCGGCTCCCGTCGGGATATGGAAGATCTGATCGCTGCTGGCCGCGTCAGCGTCAACGGCGAGGTGGCGCAGGTCGGCCAGTCGGCCAGCCCCGGCGACCGTATCAAGGTAAATGGCAAGCTGGTGCAACTGAAATTCTCGAACCGGTTGCCACGCGTGATTCTGTATCACAAGCCGGAAGGCGAGATCGTTTCGCGCGACGACCCGAAGCATCGTCCGACCGTGTTCACCGCTTTGCCGCGCTTGTCCGGCGGGCGCTGGGTGGCGGTTGGCCGTCTCGATTTCAATACCAGCGGCCTATTGGTGTTTACCACCTCGGGCGAGTTGGCTAATCGGTTGATGCACCCGCGCTATAACCTGGTTCGCGAATATGCGGTCCGCGTTCTCGGTGAATTGCCGGAGGATGCCCGACAGCGCTTGCTCGACGGCATCGAACTCGAGGACGGCGTGGCCCAGTTTGCGTCGTTCGAAGAAGCAGGTGGCGAAGGCGCCAATCACTGGTACCGGGTCTCGTTGTTCGAAGGCCGGAACCGTGAAGTCCGCCGCATGTTCGAGGCCGTCGGCGTCGTTGTCAGCCGGCTGATGCGCGTGCGTTACGGCCCGTTTGTTCTGCCGCCGAACCTCAAGCGCGGTCAGGTGCTGGAAGTCGGTGAAGACGAGGTCAAGCGGTTGATGGACGGTTTCGGCATCGACGCCCCCGAGCCGGTGAAGTCCATTCGCAACCCGCGCCGCTCCTGAGCCAGAAGGGCGTTAGTGTGCTTCGCTACTAGCGCTCATTGCGCGCGTCCGCATCAGACCCAGCAGCGGCAACACCAGCAGCATCGACAGCCCGAAGATCAGGAATAGTTGCGCGAAGGACAACATCTGGGCTTGCTTGACCACCTGCAGGTTCAGTAGCGCTTTCGATTTCAGGTCGGCAAGCAGATCGGGCGTGCCAAGTCCGAGCAGCCGCGATTTCAATTGCGCCAGCCGTTCGAGCGCCAGTTCATTGTTGCCGGCGAGGTGGTCGCTCAATGCACTGTGTTTGATGTTGCTGAGCTTGGTGATGAGCGTTGCCGAAATGGCGATGCCGACGCTGCCGCCGAGCTGGCGGGTGAGGTTATAGAGGCCGGTGGCATCGGCGCGAACCTGAGGCCGGATGCTGGCCATGGTCAGGGTGTTGAGCGGCATGAAAATCATGCCCAGACCGATGCCACGGATAATCAGCGGCAACAGGTAGTCGCTGACTCCGGATTCGGTCGTGAAATGGAAGTGCCCCCACATCGAGTAGAGAAAGGTCAGGACGCCCATGACGACGATTCCCCGCGCCGATACCCCCTTTTCGATAAGTCGTGCGGCGACGGGCATGGTGAGGCCGGTGGTCAACGCTGAGGGGAAAAGGAGCAGACCAGTCTGCCAGGCGGTATAGCCCATCAACGTCTGAACATAGACCGGGAAGATGAAAATGGTCGCATACAGGGAGGCGCCGAGCAGGAAGGTGCTGACCAATCCTGCCGCGTATTGAGGGTCTTTGCACAGGCGCAGATCAACGAGGGGATGGCGGCTTTCGAGCTGGCGGATGATGAAGACGCCGACCGTGACCAGACTGGCGACGGCGTATGCCGTGATTTCGGTCGAGTCGAACCATTCGAAGCGTTCGCCGCGCTCCAGAAACAGCTGCAAAGAGCCGATACCGATCGACATCAGCAACAGCGCGGTGAAGTCGATTTTTTCGATGGCGCGCCGGTATTTCGACTCGGGAACGTAGAGTAGCGTCAGCGTCAGGGCGATGAGACCGAGGGGCAGGTTGATATAGAAGATCCACGGCCAGGAATACTGGTCGGTCAGCCAGCCGCCGAGCGTCGGGCCGAGCATCGGGCCGGTCATGATGCCCATGCCGAAGATCGACATGCCGGTTGTCGCTTCCTTGCGCGGAAAGGTCTCGAAAATCGTTGATTGGGCCGTGGCGATGAGGCCGCCGCCCCCCAGTCCTTGCACGATTCGCCAGAAAACGAGCGCGCCGAGCGAGGTCGAACTGCCGCAAGCGAAGGAGGCGGCGGTAAAGATCAGGATGGAGATAAGCAGGTAGTTGCGTCGGCCGAAGACATGCGACAGGAAGCCGGAAATAGGCAGGACGATAACGTTGGCGACGACGTAGCCGATGGAAACCCAGGTGATTTCGTCGAGCGAGGCGCCGAGCGATCCCATCATGTGCGGGACGGCGACGTTGACGATGCTGGTGTCAACGAGTTCGAGCACGCAGGCGAGCGTGACCGTGATCGCGATGATGAAACGGTTGGCGTAGATCGCCTCCGGTGAATCGGAACGGCAAAGTGCCGGCAGGAAAGGTTGCATGCCGTTCAGCGAGTCGCGATGACGACGTTGACCGACATGCCTGGTCGCAGCGGCGTCTGCTGTGGTCGTTCATCAAGTGCGATCCTGACCGGAACGCGTTGCACGACCTTCGTGAAGTTGCCGGTCGAGTTGTCGGGCGGCAGTAGGGTGAAGCGGGCACCGGTCGCCGGGCTGAATGAATCGACTCGCCCTTTCAGCGTCAAGCCGGGATAGGCATCGACAACGATGTCGACCGCTTGCCCCGTCCTAACGTTCTCAAGTTCGGTTTCCTTTAGGTTGGCGGTGATCCAGAGTTCCTCGGTCGGCACCAAGTACATCAGTGTCTGTCCGGACTTGATCATCTGACCGGGTTCGACGGCTTTCTTGGTGACGATGCCCGGTGCGGGAGAAACCACCCGTGTGTCGGCGAGCTGGTTGCGGGAGAGCAGGAGGCTGGCCTGGGCTGCCAGCACCTTGGCTTGCGCTGCTTTCAGGCCGGCAGACGATACGCTGACCTGTTGCGCTGCTGCCGAGGCGGCCTCGCGCGTGCTTTTCAGTTGCGCCACGAGTGCGTTGAGGCGTGCTTCCTCGGTTTTGACCGCGGTCTCGGCGGCGTCGAGTGCCGCGGCGCTGAACATCTTCTGCCGGGCCAGATCGCGTGCGCGTTCGGCGTCGCGGTGAGCCTTATCGACGTTGGCGCGTGCTTCGACGATTTGCGCTTCGGTACTGCGAGTTTGCGCCGTGGCGGCCGCAGCGCTGGCTTGGGCGGCGCCGATCTGGGCCAGGGCGATACCCGGTTGACCATCCTTGCCGGCCGCCGAAAGCGACTGCTGATAGTCGGCTTCGGCCTGGGCGGTTCTGACTTCGAAGTCGCGGGGATCGAGTTCAACCAGAAGATCCTTGTTGGCGACTGTCTGATTGTCGGTGACCGGTACCTTGAGCACGTAACCATCCACGCGTGCGGCGATCGGCACGATGTGGCCTTCCACCTGCGCGTTGTCGGTCGAAACATGGTATCTGGCCCACCACCATCGGTAGGTGAGGCCGATGGCGATGGCTGTCAGGACGAGGGTGAATGCAATGCGCGTCTTGCGTTTTTTTGTAGGAGTGGCGTTCGGTGTCTGTTTTGGACTTGTCGTCATGGTCAAGATTCTTGGCGGAGCGCGATGCCGTCGAAGACGACGTCGAGCATGGTTTCGATGAGCGTTTCGGTGTCCGGCAGGGATGCGTTCATGGCCGGGCAGGTCAGGTGCCAGATGTCCGTCAGCAGGATGGGGGAGGTCAGGATGCGGATCACGATGGCGGGATCGAAATTGCGAAACTCGTTTTGGGCAATTCCGCTGGCGATGACCTCCATGAGGATTTGCCGCATCTTGTCGCTGATCTCTTCCTGGAAGAACTGGGCCAGTTCCGGAAAATTGCCGGCTTCGGCAATCATCAGTTTCAGAAGGCTGCCGCGGTTGGCGCCCATCCCGCTAA
Source organism: uncultured Propionivibrio sp. (assembly GCA_964575415.1). GTDB lineage: Bacteria > Pseudomonadota > Gammaproteobacteria > Burkholderiales > Rhodocyclaceae > Propionivibrio. The sequence goes on along the minus strand of CAZNQL010000018.1, from coordinate 38,895 downwards.
TCCATTGGCGGAGCGCGGCGCGCAAGCGCTGGCGCGCAGCGCCTTCTTGGCGGGCAGCTTCTTCAACGCGTTGCAAGTTGGGCAACACGGTTTCCCGGACGGCGGTCTTGAACAGGGCTTCCTTGCTCTGAAAATAGAGGTAGACCGTCCCCTTGGTGACGCCGGCGGCTTGTGCGACTTCTTCGATTCGGGTTGCTGCGAAACCCTTGGTAGTGAACAAATGAAGTGCCGCGGCGAGAATTTCTCTCGGCCGCGCCTCTTTGCGGCGTTGTCGTTGGGTCGAACTCATTGGTATTTTAATAAATGAATAGTCAGTCATTAAAGTCGTGAATCGTCTTGTCGTCAAGTTGCCATCAGGTTCCGGACCAAGTCAATTGCTCAAAACGACTAGGTTTGCAGTTCGGTTTGGTAGTGTGTTTGTCATGGCGATTACCGGTGGAAACAATAAGGTCTCGTGTCGAAATGTGTGGCTTGTGATTTACGAGGGAGGATTTTTTCGTTATAATCCAACAGTTTTCCGCTCGCTCCTGTCGGGAGCGTTTATTTGGATGGGCGTTTCGCCCATTTTTTATTTGTGGCTATGGCTCTAAACGAACTTCTTGAAAAAACGGTAAGCGGCCTCGGTTTCGAGCTTGTGGACATCGAGCAAAGTCCGCGTGGGCGGGTTCTGCGCGTATTTATCGACAAGCCGGAGAAACCGGGTGGGATCGATGTCGAGGATTGCGCGCTGGTCAGCAACCAGTTGTCGCGTGTGCTCATGGTCGAGAATATCGATTATGACCGTCTGGAGGTGTCGTCCCCGGGGCTGGACAGGGTGCTGAAAAAACCGGCGGATTATGAGCGCTTTGCCGGTTCGGAAGTTAATTTGCGGCTGCGGCTGCCGATGAGCGGGCGGCGCAATTTCAACGGTGTTCTGCACGGATTGCAGGATGGGAAGGTACGCCTGACGATAGATACGGGCGACGTGGAGCTCGAATTTGGCAATACTGACAAGGCCAGGTTGGTTCCGAAATTCGATAAGTAATGGTCTGGCAGGATAGGGGGTAGTGAGAAAATGAGCCGCGAAATTTTGCTGCTGGTTGACGTTCTGGCGCGTGAAAAGAACGTCTCCAAGGACATTGTTTTCAGCGCGCTGGAAATGGCGCTCGCTTCTGCGACCAAGAAGCGGATTCACGACGATGCCGACGCTCGCGTTGTTGTCGATCGCGAAAGTGGGGATTTTGAGACCTTCCGTCGCTGGGAAGTGGTGGCGGATGAGGATTTCATTCTCGAAGCGCAGCATGTTCCGTTGTCCGAGGCGCGCAAACAGGATCCCGAAGTGGAAGTCGGCGATTTTCTCGAGGAAGCGCTGGAGCCGATCGATTTCGGCCGGATCGGGGCGCAGGCTGCCAAGCAGGTTATTTTGCAGAAAATTCGCGACGCCGAGCGCGAGCAGATTCTCAACGATTTCCTCGATCGCAAGGAGCATCTTGTCACCGCGACCATCAAGCGCATGGAGCGGGGTAATGCCATTGTCGAGGCCGGCAAGATCGAAGCCGTTCTGCCCCGGGATCAGATGATTCCGTGTGAGAATCTGCGTGTCGGCGATCGTGTCAAGGCCTATCTCTTGCGCGTTGATCGCCAGGCGCGCGGTCCGCAGCTGATCCTGTCACGCACGGCTCCCGAGTTCATCATCAAGCTTTTCGAGATGGAAGTACCCGAGGTTGACGATGGTCTGCTGGAGATCAAGGCTGCGGCGCGCGATCCCGGTATGCGCGCCAAAATCGCAGTCAAATCCAACGATCAGCGCGTCGATCCGATCGGCACCTGCGTCGGCATGCGGGGGATGCGTGTGACCGCCGTGACTAACGAACTCGCCGGTGAGCGGGTCGATATCGTGCTCTGGTCTCCCGATCCGGCTCAGTTCGTTGTCGGGGCGCTGGCGCCGGCCGAAGTGATTTCTGTTGTGGTTGACGAAGATCGTCACTGCATGGATGTTGTTGTCGATGAGGATAATCTTGAGATTGCTATCGGGCGCGGCGGCCAGAATGTGCGATTGGCCTCGGAAATGACGGGGTGGACGCTTAACCTGATGACCCAAGAGGAATCTCAGACACGTGTCGAGGCCGAATCGGCGGCGATCCGTGTGCTCTTCATGGAAAAGCTCGACGTCGATGAGGAAGTGGCCAACATCCTGATTTCCGAAGGTTTCTCGACGCTTGAGGAAGTGGCTTACGTTCCCTTGCACGAAATGCTTGAAATCGAAGAGTTCGACGAGGCGACCGTTCAGGAATTGCGCGATCGTGCCCGCAACGTGCTTTTGACCGAAGCTATCGTCACCGAAGAGCAGATCGGTGATGTTGCCGAAGATTTGTTGAATCTCGAAGGGATGGACAAGGTGCTCGCTGGCAAGTTGGCGGGTGCGGGCGTCAAGACACTCGATGATTTTGCTGATCTGGCCGTCGATGAGCTCACGGAAATGACCGGCATCGAGGAAGATCGAGCCAAACAATTGATTACCACCGCGCGCGCGCATTGGTTCGAGTAAGTAAGAAGAGGATTTTCTATGGCGCAAACAAGTGTGGCCCAATTTGCAGCAGATCTGAAAATGCCCCCTGTCGCGCTGCTTGAGCAGTTGCAGAAAGCCGGGGTGAACAAGGTTAAGGCTGACGATCTGCTTTCCGAGCAGGATAAGACGAAATTGCTGGATTTCCTTCGTCGGTCTCACGGAGCAGCCGAGGGGAAGACCAAGATTACCCTGACTCGCCGTGAAACCAGCGAGATCAAGGCGCAGGATGCGCAGGGGAAATCACGCACCGTCCAGGTCGAGGTTCGCAAGAAACGTGTCCTCGTCAAACGCGATGTTGCCGAGGTGCCACCCCAAGAGATTGAAGCGCCAATTGAAGAGGTGCCTGCCCCGGTCGTCGTCGAGCCCGAGATCATTCCAGAAGCGCCGGTTGTTGCCGAAGAGATTGTAGAAGTTGTGAGTGAGCCGGTTACTGCGGCTGCGGATGAGGTCGAGCCCGAAAAGAGCGTCGACGAAGTTTCCGAAACCGAGAAAGCCGAGCCGGTCAAGGCTGCGACCAAGAAAGTGGTGACGCGGGCTTCGATTATTGGCGAGGAGCAACAGCGCTTGCGTGCTGAAGAGGAGCGCCGAGCGGCCGAGTTGCGTGCACGTCAGGAGGCGGAGTTTCTGGAGAAGCAGCAGCGCATGGCGGATATTGCCCGTCTCAAGCAGGAGGCCGAAGAAAAAGCGGTGGCTGCTCGTGCTGCGGAAGCAGCGAAACAAGCGGTGGCACAGACGGCCTCGGATCGTCCTGCTGAGGAGCGGACATTGCATAAGCCGGCTGGCAAGCCCAGTGCCGGCGAGAAAAAAATCGAGGACAAGAAGGCGCCATGGAAGAGTGAAGGCAATGGCAAGCGCCAGGGGCTCAAAACAAGGGGGGCAACGGGCGCCGCGACCGGTTGGCGCGAGAACAAGCATGGCAAGCGCAATCAGCGTGGGGGCGGTGATGAGGCTCACGCTTTCCAGGCACCGACCGAAGCTGTCGTGCGCGATGTTCACATTCCAGAAACAATTTCTGTGTCCGATCTGGCTCACAAGATGGCGGTCAAGGCGACTGAGGTTATCAAGACCCTGATGAAGATGGGGTCGATGGTGACCATCAATCAGGTACTGGACCAGGAAACCGCGATGATCGTCGTTGAGGAAATGGGGCACAAGGCTTTTGCCGCCAAGCTCGACGATCCGGATGCTTTCCTTGAGGAAACAATTGAGCACAAGGATGTGCCGCATTTGCCCCGTGCGCCGGTGGTGACCGTCATGGGACACGTCGACCACGGTAAAACATCGCTGCTCGATTACATTCGCCGCACGCGGGTCGCCTCCGGTGAAGCCGGGGGGATTACCCAGCATATCGGGGCCTATCATGTCGAAACCGAGCGCGGGATGGTGACTTTTCTGGATACGCCGGGTCACGAAGCGTTTACGGCGATGCGTGCTCGCGGTGCGCAGGCGACCGACTTGGTGATTCTGGTCGTTGCTGCTGATGACGGCGTAATGCCGCAGACGAAGGAAGCTATTCATCATGCCAAGGCGGCCGGGGTGCCGATCGTCGTTGCTGTCAATAAGATTGACAAGGCCGAGGCAAATCCCGATCGCGTCAAGCAGGAACTCGTGGCAGAAGAAGTTGTGCCGGAAGAATACGGTGGCGACTCGCCTTTTGTGCCGGTTTCTGCCAAAACCGGCGCAGGGATCGACGATCTGCTCGAAAACGTCTTGTTGCAAGCTGAGGTTCTCGAGTTGACGGTGCCCGTCGAGACGCCGGCCAAGGGGCTTATCATCGAAGCCCGTCTCGACAAGGGCCGCGGTCCGGTGGCGACCATGCTCGTCCAGTCGGGCACCCTGCGTCAGGGTGACGTGATTCTTGCCGGTCAGGTTTTCGGTCGCATTCGCGCCATGCTCGACGAGAACGGCAAAGCGATCAAGGAAGCCGGGCCATCGATTCCGGTTGAAATTCTTGGTCTTTCCGATGTGCCGACGGCTGGCCAGGAAGCTGTCGTGCTTGCTGACGAACGCAAGGCACGCGAAATTGCCTTGTTCCGCCAAGGTAAGTTCCGTGACGTCAAGCTTGCCAACAAGCAAGCGGCCAGCCTCGAAAACATCCTTGAGCAGATGGGCGATTCTGAAGTCAAGACGCTTGCGCTCATCATCAAGGCCGACGTGCAAGGCTCTCAGGAGGCGCTGGTGCAGTCGCTGCAGAAGCTGTCGACCGATGAGGTCAAGGTCAACATTATTCACGCTGGCGTCGGTGGAATCAGCGAATCCGATGTGCATCTGGCGCAAGCCTCGAAGGCCGTCGTTATCGGCTTCAATACCCCGGCTGACGCGGGTGCGCGCAAAGCGGCGGAAACCGTCGGCGTCGACATCCGTTACTACAACATCATTTACGATGCCGTGGATGAAGTGAAGGCGGCGTTGTCCGGCATGCTGTCGCCCGAGAAGCGTGAAGAAGTGACGGGCTTGGTCGATATCCGCCAGGTGTTCCGGGCGAGCAAAATCGGCACGATCGCCGGTTGCTATGTACTCGAAGGCATCGTCAAGCGCAGTTCGCGTGCACGCCTGCTGCGCAATAACGTTGTCATCTGGGACGGTGAACTTGAATCGCTCAAGCGTTTCAAGGACGATGTCAAGGAGGTTCGCGCTGGCTTCGAGTGCGGTCTGTCCCTGAAGAACTACACGGCTTACGAGGAAGGCGACCAGCTTGAAGTCTATGACGTGACGGAAGTCGCGCGGACGCTGTAAATGCCGGCTAACAAGGGATTTTCACGGCGCGATCGGGTTCCCGAACAGGTGCGCCGCGAGTTGGCGGAGTTGATTCGCACCGAACTCAAGGACCCGCGCGTTGGCATGATCAGTATCACAGATGTTCAGGTGACGCCGGATTATGCCCACGCCAAGGTTTTCTTCAGCACACTGGCTGGTGGCGAACACTTGCCGGAGGTGATGAGCGGCCTGCAAAAAGCCTCTGGATTTTTGCGCCGTGAGTTGGGCAAGCGCATCAGTATTCACATGACGCCGCAGCTCCATTTTGTGTATGACCAGTCGCTCGAACGTGGCGCCGAATTGTCGAAACTGATCCAGAAAGCCGTATCGATTTCGGATGCGGCCGATCAGGAATCCGAAAAAAACAGTGACGAATAATCGCCCCAAGCGCGTCTGGAAGCGCGTGGATGGCGTTCTTTTGCTCGACAAACCGGGCGGAATGACGTCGAACGCTGCGCTGCAGACGGCGCGACGCCTGTTTTCCGCCGCCAAGGGCGGTCATACCGGTACGCTCGATCCGATGGCGACCGGGTTATTGCCGCTTTGCTTCGGCGAAGCTACCAAGTTTTCGGCTGACCTGCTCGATGCCGACAAAACCTATGTAGCCGACCTATTGTTTGGCGTGACCACCGATACCGGGGACGCCGAGGGCGAAGTGCTGAGCCGTTGCATTCCCGCTTTCGATCGTCAGGCGCTTGAGGCCGCGCTGGAGCAATTCCGTGGGCCGATCAGTCAGGTGCCGCCGATGTATTCCGCGCTCAAGCGCGATGGAAAACCGTTGTACGAATTGGCCCGGCAAGGCGTTGAGATCGAGCGTGAAGCACGGCAAGTGACGATCCGCGAATTGACCTTGCTGGATCATGATGGCGATCGTTGTCGTTTGCGGGTGGCTTGTTCGAAAGGAACCTACATCCGGACTTTGGCGGAAGATCTGGGGCGCGTTCTGGGCTGCGGCGCGCATTTGACAGCGCTACGGCGTGTAGTCGTTGGTCCGCTGACGTTGGATGGCGCGGTGACAATGGCACAGATCGAGAGCTTGCCAGAAAACGAGCGAGCCGCCTGTCTTTTGCCCGTCGATGCACTGCTGCAGTCGCTGCCGGCGGTTTTTCTGAAGGTTGAGGCTGTACGACGCTTTATGCACGGCAATCCGGTCGCGGGTGTGGCGCCTGCCGGGAAATGCCGGGTTTACGAAGCGGGGCGTCTGCTCGGTGTCGGCGAGGCCGATACCTGCGGCCTTGTTCATCCGCGACGCTTGCTGGCCTCGTAGCGGCGACTTGCCTGGTCCGGGTTGCTTGGGTATAATGCACGGCTCGCTTCGCCAAGCGATTATGTTTCCATCAACTAGGCGTGTGCTCTATCAAACTGGGGCTGCGTCGTCTTAATGAAAGAGAGTTTGACATGGCGATTACCGTCGCGCAAAAGGCGCAAATCATGGGTGAATACCAGCTTAAGGCTGGCGATTCCGGTTCTTCCGAAGTGCAGGTCGCTCTGTTGACCGCACGTATCAACGACCTGACGGGTCACTTCAAGGAGCATAAGAAGGATCACCACTCGCGCCGCGGCCTGCTGCGCATGGTCAGCCGTCGTCGCAAGCTTCTCGACTACCTGAAGCGGACGAATGTCGATTCCTACCGTTCGCTGATCCAGCGTCTCGGTCTGCGTAAGTAATACTCTCTGCCCGACCGCTGAGCGGTTTGGAGTGCAGATTCTGCCCCTAAATGACAGCGGCCAGTCTCGCTTGGACTGTGCCGCTGTTGTCGTTTTTGTTGTGTGCCAAGTCGGCACGTCGTCGAATAGCGTACCGGTGTCGTGGGTGCGCGCATTGATCTACTGAGAGAGGAAACAATGTTTAAAATTGCCAAGAAATCGTTCACCTATGGTGCTCATCAGGTTACTCTGGAAACCGGTGAGATTGCCCGTCAGGCCGGTGCAGCCGTCATGGTGTCGATGGATGACACTGTCGTTTTGGTTACGGTGGTCGGCAACAAGTCGCTCAAGCCCGGTCAGGATTTCTTTCCCCTGACCGTTGATTACATCGAAAAGACTTACGCCGCTGGCAAGATTCCTGGCGGTTTCTTCAAGCGCGAAGGGCGCCCATCCGAGAAGGAAATCCTGACCTCGCGCCTGATCGATCGCCCGCTGCGTCCGCTTTTCCCGGAAGGCTTCTACAACGAAGTCCAGATCGTCGCCATGGTGGTTTCCCTGAATCCCGAAGTCGATCCGGATATCCCGGCGATCATCGGTGCTTCGGCGGCGCTGGCGGTTTCCGGCATTCCGTTCGACGGTCCGATCGGAGCCGCCCGTGTCGGTTACGTTGACGGCCAGTACGTACTGAACCCCACCCTGAGCCAACTCAAAAATAGCCGCCTCGACCTCGTCGTCGCCGGTACCGAAGCTGCCGTGCTGATGGTCGAGTCGGAAGCCGATATCCTGCCGGAAGACGTGATGCTTGGCGCCGTCGTCTTCGGTCACGAGCAGATGCAAACGGCAATCAATGCCATCAACGAACTCGTTGAGGAAGGCGGCAAGCCGGAGTGGGAGTGGACGCCTGCGCCGAAGAACGAAGAGCTCGTCGCCAAGCTCAACGCGCTGGTCGAGGCCGACGTTCAGGAAGCCTTCAACATCACCAGCAAGCAGCAGCGCACGCAGCGCCTCAAGGAAATCTCCAGCAAGGCCGTCGAAGCGCTGACGATCGGCGAGGATGCGCCTGACGCGGCGACGATCGGCGACCTGCTTTTCGATATCGAGTCGCGCACCGTGTGCGGCCGCATTCTGGCCGGCGAACCGCGCATCGACGGTCGTGATACGCGCACCGTACGTCCGATCGCCATCCGCAGCAGCGTGTTGCCGCGTACCCATGGTTCCGCATTGTTTACCCGCGGCGAGACGCAGGCGCTTGTCGTGGCCACGCTGGGTACCGGCCGTGACGAGCAGATCATCGACTCGCTCGCCGGCGAGTACCGCGAGCGCTTCATGCTGCACTACAACTTTCCCCCCTATTCGACCGGTGAGTGCGGTCGCGTCGGTTCGCCGAAGCGTCGCGAGATCGGTCACGGTCGTCTGGCCAAGCGCGCCATGATTGCCGTGCTGCCGAAGGCGGAAGAATTCTCCTACACCATGCGCGTCGTTTCCGAAATCACCGAGTCGAATGGTTCCAGCTCGATGGCGTCGGTCTGCGGTTCGTCGCTGGCGCTGATGGACGCTGGCGTGCCGCTCAAGGCGCACGTTGCCGGTATCGCCATGGGTCTGATCAAGGAAGGCAACCGCTTCGCTGTCCTGACCGATATCCTCGGCGACGAGGATCATCTCGGTGACATGGACTTCAAGGTGGCCGGTACCGATACGGGCGTGACGGCGCTGCAGATGGACATCAAGATCCAGGGGATCACCAAGGAAATCATGCAGGTCGCCCTGGCCCAGGCCAAGGAAGCCCGTCTGCACATCCTCGGCCAGATGCAGGCCACCGTTGCCGGTGCGCGCGAAGAAGTTTCGGCTTACGCACCGCGTCTGTACACGATGAAGATCAATCCGGAGAAGATCAGCGACGTGATCGGCAAGGGCGGCGCTGTCATCCGCGCCATCACCGAGGAAACGGGTACCACGATCGACATCCAGGAAGATGGCACGATCACCATCGCTTCGGTGAATAGCGAGGCCGCTAATGCCGCCAAGGCCCGCATCGAGGCGATCACTGCCGATGTCGAAGTGGGCAAGGTCTATGAAGGCACCGTGCTCAAGCTGCTCGATTTCGGCGCCATTGTCAGCATTTTGCCGGGGCGCGACGGTCTGCTGCACATCTCGCAGATCGCCAACGAGCGCGTCAATGCCGTGGCTGATTACCTGAAGGAAGGGCAGAAGGTTTCGGTCAAGGTTCTTGAGGCCGACGAGAAGGGGCGCGTGCGTTTATCGATGAAGGCGCTGGCTATCGAGGCCGCCGCCGCAGCAGCAGCGACGGAATCGCAAGGCTGAACTTCAGCTTAAGGTAAAAACAAAGGACGCTGCGGCGTCCTTTGTTTTTTATGTGGCGGGGATACGTCTTTCGTCGCCGAAGGCGGGTGCCTACTTGGCGACTTGTCTCTCGCGGACCTCTTCGAGGGTCTTGCAGTCAATACAGAGCGTCGCCGTTGGGCGGGCTTCCAGGCGCTTGATGCCAATTTCGACGCCGCAGCCATTGCAATAGCCATATTCGCCATTGTCGATGAGGGCAATGGTCTCCTCGATCTTTTTGATCAGCTTGCGCTCGCGGTCACGGTTGCGCAACTCGATCGCGATATCCGTTTCTTGGCTGGCGCGGTCGTTGGGGTCGGCGAAAACTGTGGCTTCATCCTGCATGGTGTGGACTGTGCGCTCAATGTCGTTCATCAGTTCTGTTTTGAGCGTTTCGAGGATGGTCCGGAAGTGAGCCACCTGCTTGCTGTTCATGTATTCCTCACCCTTTTTAGGGATGTAGGGAGCGAATTGTTTGTGGAGAATCTCATCAGGCATGATCAAAAACCATCCATTCGTTTTTGCAAAGAGGCGATTAAATATCAGAAATATCGGATCACTGCAAGTTATCGATCTTCTGGAGAAATGTTCTTTTTTTTTACTGAATGTTTGACCGGTTCGCGGTGTCGCGTAACTGATTGTTTCGTATTATCCCGTCCTTTGCTTGAAATGGGGTGTTTTTATTGATTCGTTATCGAGAAAAAATCCGAGAACGCGATTGACCTTGCATGGGGCAATCTGTAGAATGCGCCCTTCCTCGGGGCGTAGCGCAGCCTGGTAGCGCATCTGCTTTGGGAGCAGAGGGTCGTGAGTTCGAATCCCACCGCCCCGACCAGATTTATTGCAGTACAAGTAGTCCCGGCGGGAAGCAAACGCCTAAAAGAGTCATGCAACTCGCGCCCGTAGCTCAACCGGATAGAGCACCGGCCTTCTAAGCCGGGGGTTGTGAGTTCGAGTCTCGCCGGGCGCGCCAGATCAGCGGCGGTGTTAGCTCAGTTGGTAGAGCATTGGATTGTGATTCCAAGGGTCACCGGTTCAAGCCCGGTACATCGCCCCAAACAAGACCCCTGCAAGCGCTAAGCTTGCAGGGGTCTTAATTTTTGAATCCGCTGTAGAATCTTCCGATGATGAAGACTGATCCGGGCGTTGCGCCTCACGAGTTTCCCAAGCCGCTTTTTTCCTATCGCAAATACTGGGCAAAGCGTTTCGGCGTTGCGCCGTTTTTACCCATGTCCCGCGAGGAAATGGAGGCGCTCGGCTGGGATTCCTGTGACATCATCATCGTTTCCGGCGATGCTTACGTTGACCATCCGAGCTTCGGTATGGCGCTGATCGGACGACTGCTCGAGGCGCAGGGGTTTCGCGTCGGCATCATCGCGCAGCCAGATTGGCATTCGGCAGAGGCCTTCCGTGCGCTGGGGAAACCGAATCTCTTCTTCGGCGTGACCGCCGGCAACATGGATTCGATGGTCAACCGCTACACTTCGGACCGCAAGACTCGCTCAGACGACGCCTACACGCCCAGTGGCGAACCCGACAAGCGTCCAGACCGCGCCGTGGTGGTTTATGCCCAGCGTTGTCGCGAAGCTTTTCCCGGCGCCAATGTGGTGATCGGTTCGATCGAGGCCAGCCTGCGCCGCATCGCGCACTATGACTACTGGTCGGACAAGGTGCGACGCTCGGTGCTTCCCGATTCCAAAGCAGACATGCTGCTCTACGGCAATGCCGAACGCGCCATCGTCGCTCTGGCGCACCGTCTGGCCGCAGGGGAGCCGATTGCACAGATTCGTGATCTTCGTGGCACCGGCTTCATGACCTCGCGCGGCTGGTTGCCGGAAGACAATTGGGCTGAGATCGATTCGACGGTGGTCGACTTGCCGGGGCCGTTGATCCGGTATCAGAATCCCTATAACGAGCGAGCAGGCGCGAAAACTCCGGCAACGGCGGATGTGCAGCCGCTCCGTTTCTTTCCGTCTGCAATACACAGGCTGGATCGTTCGCGTACCGTGGTGCGCTTGCCGTCGTATGAGCAGGTCAAAGACGATCCGGTGCTGTACGCGCATGCTTCCCGTACCTTCCATCTGGAGTCGAATCCCGGCAACGCGCGTGTGCTGGTGCAGGCGCACGGTGAACGAGACGTGTGGCTCAATCCGCCGCCTTTGCCGCTGACTACGGCCGAACTCGACAGTGTCTTCGTTTTGCCCTATCAGCGCCGACCGCACCCTGCCTACGGTGAGGCGAGGATTCCCGCCTACGAGATGATCCGCTTCTCGATCAACATCATGCGCGGCTGCTTTGGCGGCTGTACGTTCTGTTCGATCACCGAGCACGAGGGGTGCATCATCCAGAGTCGCTCCGAAGAGTCCATCCTGCACGAAATCGAGGATATCCGCGACCGGACACCAGGATTCACCGGCATCATTTCCGATCTCGGCGGGCCGACGGCCAACATGTATCGCATGGCTTGCAAGGATGGGAAAATCGAGACGGCCTGTCGGCGCCTCTCCTGTGTTTATCCGGAGATTTGCAGAAACCTGGATACCGACCATGCGCCCTTGGTTCAGCTCTACCGCAAGGCGCACGCCATCAAGGGCGTCAAGCGCATCCTGATCGGCTCAGGCTTGCGCTACGACCTGGCCGTGCGTTCGCCGGAATATGTCAAGGAACTGGTGATGCATCACGTCGGCGGCTACCTGAAGATTGCGCCCGAGCACACCGAGGAAGGGCCGCTCGCCTACATGATGAAACCGGGCATCGGCGCCTACGACCGGTTCAAGCAGATGTTCGACCGCTTCTCGAAGGAAGCGGGCAAGGAGCAATACCTGATTCCGTATTTCATTGCCGCACATCCGGGCACGACTGACGAAGACATGCTAGAGCTCGCGCTTTGGCTCAAGCGCAACGGTTTCCGCCTTGATCAGGTGCAGACTTTCCTGCCGACGCCGATGGCCATTGCCACAGCGATGTACCACTCCGAGCGCAATCCGCTGAAGAAGATCGGACGTGCTTCACCGTGCATCGAGACGGTACGGGGTGGGCGGCAGCGCAAGCTGCACAAGGCTTTTCTGCGCTACCACGATCCGGAGAATTGGCCGTTGCTTCGCGAGGCGCTGAAGCGGATGGGGCGCGCCGACCTGATCGGCAACGGCAAGCGGCATCTGGTGCCGAGCTTCCAGCCGGCGGGAGCTGGGTTGCGTCAGGTTTCGCCGGCTACGCGGGCGGGAAAACCCGGAAAACCATTCTCCGCAGAGGCGCAGAGACACAGAGAAAAAAAGCGATGAGATATCTGCGGGCTCTTCAATAATCCGGCACCGCCGCGAATCGCAGTCTTTGTCGTTGATTTTTATGCTTTTCTCAGTGCCTTAGTGCCTCTGTGGTTAAGCAGGTTTTGTCACGTTTCTGCTGCCGAATTGCTTGGCGCGTGCTAGAATTCACCACTTTTTCAAAGAGTTACCCCCTCATGTCCCGCTCCGTCCGTAACATCGCCATTATTGCCCACGTCGACCACGGCAAGACCACGCTCGTCGATAAGCTGTTGCAGCAAGCCGGCACCTTTGCCGCCCACCAGCATGTCGCCGAACGCGTCATGGATTCGAACGACCTGGAAAAGGAGCGCGGCATCACGATTCTGGCCAAGAATCTGGCCGTCGATTACGAAGGTGTGCATATCAACATCGTCGATACCCCGGGTCACGCCGACTTCGGCGGTGAAGTCGAGCGCGTGCTGGGGATGGTTGATGGTGTGCTGCTTCTCGTTGACGCTGTCGAAGGGCCGATGCCGCAAACGCGGTTTGTGACCAAGAAGGCACTGGCGTTGGGGCTTAAACCGATCGTCGTGATCAACAAGATCGATCGAGACGGCGCGCGTCCGGATTGGGTCGTCGACCACACCTTCGATCTCTTTGACAAATTGGGGGCAACGAACGAGCAGCTTGATTTTCCGGTGATCTACGCCTCGGCGATCAACGGTTACGCCATGACCGACCTCAATAATCCCGGCACCGACATGCGACCGATGTTCGATGCCATTCTCAAGTACGTGCCGCCGCCGGAAGCCGATGATGTCGATGGTCCGCTGCAGTTGCAGATTTCCGCGCTCGACTATTCCTCGTATGTCGGCCGTATCGGTATCGGCCGCGTTCAGCGCGGACGGCTCAAGTCGGCGCAGCAGGTTACCGTGATGTACGGTCAGCCGGACGCCGACGGTAAGTTCGAGCATGGCGCGCCGAAAAGCGCCAAGATCAATCAGGTGTTTGGTTTCCGCGGAATCGAGCGTGTTGAGCTTGATGAAGTTGTGGCTGGCGATATCGTTCTTGTCACCGGGATCGAGGAGCTTTCGATCGGTTGTACGATCACCGATAAGGACAAGTCCGAAGCCCTGCCGATGCTCAAGATCGACGAACCGACGCTGAATATGACCTTTATGGTCAACAATTCGCCCTATGCGGGTACCGAAGGCAAATTTGTTACCAGCCGGCAGATTCGCGAGCGGCTGCACAAGGAACTGCTGACCAATATGGCGCTGCGCGTCGAAGATACCAACGATACCGACTCCTTCCTGGTGTCGGGACGCGGAGAGTTGCATCTGACCATCCTGCTCGAAACCATGCGTCGCGAAGGTTACGAACTGGCAGTCGGACGGCCGAAGGTGATTTTCAAAACGATCGACGGCGAACAGTGCGAGCCGTACGAAATGCTGACGCTTGATGTCGAGGAGTCGCACCAGGGCGGCGTCATGGAGGCACTCGGCTACCGCAAGGGCGATCTGCAGGACATGGTTTCCGACGGCCGCGGTCGGGTGCGTCTCGAATACCGCATTCCCGCGCGCGGCCTGATCGGCTTTCAGGGTGAATTCATGAATCTGACACGCGGTACCGGTCTGATGAGCCACGTTTTCGACGACTATGCGCCGGTCAAAGGCGACATGCCGGGCCGCCGCAACGGCGTGCTGATTTCGGCCGAACAAGGCGAAGCAGTGGCTTATGCCCTGTGGAAGCTTCAGGATCGCGGCCGCATGTTCTCCGTTCCGGGGGATCGCTTGTACGAAGGCATGGTCATCGGCATCCATTCGCGCGAGAACGACTTGGTGGTCAACCCGATTAAGGGCAAGCAACTAACCAATATTCGTGCCTCGGGAACCGACGAAGCCGTGCGCCTGGTGCCGCCGGTTCAATTGACGCTGGAGAGTGCCGTCGAGTTCATCGACGATGACGAACTCGTCGAAATTACGCCGAAGAGCCTGCGTATCCGTAAGCGTTTCCTGTGTGAACACGAACGTCGGCGTGCCCAGCGCGCCGAGGGCGGTTAATCGCATCATGCGTAATGAACGGATTATCGGCATGCACACGGCTACCAGCGAGTTAACCGGGCCGGATTTCAACGCCTCCTTTTCGGAGCGCGCGCGCTATCCAGAGTTCGGCGATCCGTGAAATTCTCAAGGTGACCGAGCGTCCGGAAGTCATCTCCTTCGCCGGCGGTTTGCCGTCGCCGGCGACTTTCCCGGTCGATCGCATGCGGCAAGCGCTGGATCGCGTACTGACGGTGAGTGGTCTTGAAGCGCTCCAATACAGCACGACCGAAGGCTATGCGCCGTTACGCGAATGGATCGCCAGTTTCGTCAGTACGCCCGAGGCGCCGGTGCATGCCGACGATCTGCTGGCCAAGGTGCTGATCGATCCGGGCGATAGGGTTCTCGTCGAGACACCGACCTATCTCAGTGCCTTGCAATCGTTTTCGCTGTTTGCGCCGAAGTACGTCTCGGTGGCTTCGGACGAGGCAGGTTTGCTGCCTGACGCGCTGACGGATGCGATGTGCACGGCGAAATTCCTCTACTGCCTGCCGAACTTCCAGAATCCGACCGGTCGCCTGATGAGCGAGGAGCGCCGTCACGCCTTGGCGCAACGGGCACGCGAACTCGATCTGCTGATTCTCGAAGACGATCCTTACGGTGCCCTGTCCTATGATGGTGACACGCCGGTTTCGCTTCGCTCGTTGGCGCCGGAGCGCACCGTGTATATGGGATCGTTCTCCAAGGTGCTGGCCCCTGGTATGCGCCTCGGCTACGTCATCGCGCCGCCAGCGCTGCGCGCCAAGCTTGTGCAGGCCAAGCAGGCGACTGATCTACATACGGCGACGTTGTCGCAGATGGCAGTGTATGACATCGTACGCGACGGTTTTCTCGAAACCCATATTCCGACGATCCGCGACTTGTACCGCAGCCAATGCTCCGCCATGCTTGACGTCCTGTCGCGCCACATGCCTGACGGCGTGAGTTGGAATGTGCCGCGCGGCGGCATGTTCCTGTGGGCCGAAATGCCGCGTGGTATCGATGCTACGGTGTTGCTGGCGCAAGCTGTCCGCCAGGACGTGGCCTTCGTTCCCGGTGCGCCGTTTTACGCCGCCGATCCGGTGGCCGAGGCCCTGCGGCTGGCGTTCGTCACCGTGCCGCCGCCGCGCATCGAGGAAGGCGTCGCGCGACTGGCCAGCGTAATTCGCGCCGCCCTCTGACGCTGCGCGGGTTCCGGCCCTTTCGTTTCGAGTAGGGGAAGCGCGATAATCCCGGATTACTGGCAGCAGGCGTCGGATACACTGGCGCAGGTCGATCCGGTGATGGCGCAACTGGTCGAGCGCTACGCCGGGATGTCGCTGGTTTCACGGGGCGACCCCTTCGGCACCCTAGTACGTTCCATCGTCGGGCAGCAAATTTCGGTCAAGGCGGCGGACAGCATCTGGGAGCGCGTTGCCGGCTTGTTGCCACAAATGGTGCCGGATCGGGTGCTCGCCTGCGACGCGGTCGCCTTGCGCGGTTGCGGATTGTCGGCGCGCAAGGTCGAATACATTGTCGATCTGGCCGAGCATTTCGCCAGCGGCCGGATTCACGCGGCGCAATGGTCGGGGATGAGCGATGGCGAGATCATCGCCGAATTGACGGCGGTGCGAGGCATTGGCGTATGGACGGCGGAAATGTTCCTCATCTTCAACCAGATGCGTCCCGACGTGTTCCCGCTTGATGACATCGGTCTGCAGAAGGCTGTTGCATTGCATTATCTGGCCGGCGAGCGCCCTACGCGGAAAATGCTGGCCGTTTTGGGGGAGCGTTGGCGTCCTTGGCGCTCGGTCGCGACCTGGTATCTGTGGCGCAGTCTTGATCCGTTGCCGGTCGAGTATTGACGCGGCGTTCAGCGGAAGCGGCGACCGCATGCCTCCTGTCCGGCAGGCTTTGTTGTAAAATGCCCTGCTCTGGAACCACACAACAATAGTCGAGAAGAGACGAGACAAGCCCATATGAAAATTAGCTTTCTGGATTTTGAGAAACCGATTGCCGAACTTGAAGGCAAAATTGAAACCATGCGCGCTTCGCAGAGCGAGTCGTCGGTCGACGTCTCCGAAGAGATCGCCATGCTGGAAAAGAAAAGCCAGAGTCTGCTCAAGGAGATTTACGACAATCTGACTCCCTGGCAGCTCACACAGGTCGCGCGCCACCCGCAGCGCCCGTACACACTTGATTACGTCAATCTGTTGTTCACCGATTTCGAGGAATTGCACGGCGACCGTGCGTTTGCCGACGATCACGCCATCGTCGGCGGTCTGGCCCGTTTCGAAGGGCAGCCGGTGATGGTGATTGGCCACCAGAAAGGCAAGGACATCAAGGAAAAGATCTACCGCAACTTCGGCATGCCGCGTCCCGAAGGCTATCGCAAGGCGCTGCGCCTGATGCGCCTGGCCGAGAAGTTCGGCATTCCGATCTTCACCTTCATTGATACGCCGGGCGCTTACCCGGGGATCGACGCCGAGGAACGCGGCCAATCCGAGGCCATCGGTCGCAACCTCTACGAAATGGCCGAACTGAAAGTCCCGGTCATCATCACCGTGATCGGTGAAGGCGGTTCCGGCGGCGCGCTGGCCATTGGCGTCGGCGACGTCGTGCAGATGCTGTGCAACTCGATCTACTCGGTGATCTCGCCGGAAGGTTGCGCATCGATTCTCTGGAAGACGGCTGAGAAGGCCAGCGTTACCGCCGAGATCATGGGCGTGACTGCGCCGCAGTTGATGGAACATGGCCTCGTTGACAAACTCATTGAGGAACCGCTGGGCGGTGCCCATCGCGACTACGCCGCCATGGGCAACAGCCTTCGCGCTGCGCTCAAAGAAGCCTTGCAAAAGGTGACGGCTATGTCCACCGAGGAAATGCTGGAAGCCCGCTTCGCGCGCCTGATGGCCTATGGCAAGGTCCAGGAACAGGCGGCTGGCTGACCTCACGTCGGGCGGTGCGGCCGGGCAGCTGGCCGACACCCTCTACGCTTTCTTCCTGCGCGGCCTGAACTTAGGTTCAGGCCGTTTGCGCTTGTGCGTTGCGCTTTCAGGAGGGCGCGATTCGGTCGTTCTGCTGCATGCTTTGAACCGCATGGTTGCTGCGGGCGAACTGCCGTTGTCACTCTCCGCGTTGCATGTGCATCACGGCCTCAGTCCGAACGCCGACGCCTGGATGAATTTCTGCCGGCGATCTTGCGAGCCACTTAACGTTCCGCTCGAAGTCGTCCGTGTCGAGGTGCCGCGCGACAGTGGCGAGGGGCTGGAAGCCGCCGCGCGCCGCCTGCGGCACGCGGTTTTCGCCAAGGTGATCGCTGATGCTTTGGCGCTGGCGCACCACCGCGACGACCAGTCCGAGACCGTGCTGCTCAACTTGCTGCGCGGCGCCGGTATCGCCGGCGCCGCCGGCATGCTCGCCGTGCGTCCGCAAGCCTCCGGACCCGTACTGATCCGGCCGCTGCTCGACGCGCCGCGAACCTTGATCGAGGCCTATGCCGAGGAATGCGGGCTGGAATGGATCGACGACGAGAGTAACGAAGATACCCACTATCGTCGCAACTTCCTGCGCCGCGACATCCTGCCGAACCTTGAGCAAAAGTTTCCCGGAGCCCGACAATCGCTGGCGCGCGCTGCCGGCCATTTCGCCGAAGGCGCTGGCCTGCTCGACGAACTCGCGGCGCTCGATTTCGCCGCGCTGGCCACGCCGGGGGGGCGCATCGGCCTGGCCGGAATCAATTCACTGAGCCCGGCACGGGCGCGCAACCTCCTGCGCTACGCCTGGGTCACGGCCGGTTTCCGCGCCCCCGAAGCGCGCTGGATCGACGAAGCGCTCAAGCAGCTTGCCACAACCGCTGCGGCTTCGGAGACCTGTCTCGCCACGCCGGACGGCGAGCTATACGTTTATCGTGGCGAGTTGTACATCGTCCCGCATCGGCTGCCCGTGCCGCAGGAACCGCTGCCCTGGGGCGGCGAAGAAGTCCTGGATTGGGCTGGTGGGAAAGTACGTTTCGTGCCGAGCCGTGGAGAGGGAATTCGCCGCAGTCTGCTTTGCGAAGGCGGTATCTTTCTACAGCCTCGATTGGGAGGCGAACGCCTGCAGCCATACCCGAAACGCCCGCGCCGTAACCTGCGCAACCTGCTGCAGGAAGCCGGTATTCCGCCCTGGGAGCGCGAGCGCTTGCCTTGCCTGTGGCTGGCTGGAAAGCTTGTCTGGGTCGGTGGGCTCGGCGTTGATCAGGGGGGCGTCTGTGCACCCGGTGAGGAAGGCGTTTTGCCCGCGTGGGAGTCCTGAACAGTTTCAGGTTGGAGACACGTTTTTGCGAGGATGGGCTGATTTGGTATCGCCGTTGCCGTCAATTTATCGCGCTTTATTCTGGTTAATAAGTTCGAAGGTTTGTTTATGTTACGGCGGTGCGAATCTGTACATGAGGTTGGGCTCTGAGATGATGAAGATGCTGCGGTCAGGGGCGATGGCAATACCTTCGGCCTGAGGCACATCTTTTGTTAGCCCGTGCCATCCGCGGCGCAGGGTGAGCAGGGTGAGCAGGGTGGCTGGATTTCGGTTGGGATCCAGTCCGAGGACGAGGTGCGATTCGTGACTCAGTAGAAACATCATGCCGCTGTCTTCATGATAACTGACCGAGGAAAGATCACGGATCAAAAATGGCCAGGCCTGGCTAAAGTTCCATTCTCGGATGTCAAGATCGAGTTTTCCGCCCTGAAGAATCTCCTTGAGACCTTTGAGTTCGAGCAAGCGTAGGGGGCGTTTTTCTTTGACAACGAAAAGCCTGTTTGCGCGGTGATCCCACGAGACGTCCTCGAAGCCCAAATTTCCGGGGGCGTCGACGGCGAGCGTTAGACGTGGACGACCATGGGTAATAATGCGGGTTTGTCCGTCGTTAATTCGGACATGGACAAGCTGCTGGCTGCGTTCGTCGGCAAGGAAAAAATCGTTGCCTTCGATGTGGGTGATGCCTTCAAGATCGTCAACGCCATCAACTGGCAAGGATCTTAGAAGTTGTCCGTCCAAAGTGAGTTCAACGACCTGTGGTGGCCGGTTGATGACTGAGAACAGTGTATTTCGGTCGCTGTGATACGTCAGCCCAGAGGCATTCTCGGCAATGCCAGTGATCGGTCGGGCATCCATCACCACCCGGTAATGTTCGAGCGCCAATGCCGGCCTCGGTCGCCCTGAAAGGGCATCAAATATCTTGAAAGCAAGAGGAAGCGCCAAGCCGGTATAGAAAAATACGGCAGTTGCCAGAAGCATCAGCCCACTGAGAATAGCTAGGCTGAGTGCGACTCTGGATCGTGAGAAGGGCAAATGGTTTTCGGAGACTTCCGGTTTTTGGATTGCTGTTTTCAATTTTTTCCGCCCGCTTCTGGCGTTCCTTCGCAGAGGTGACGAGTCTGCGATGCTATGCCAAGGCAGCTACTGCTGTCCAGAGGGGTAGTGATTTGACATGTTTCAGAAATTCGCCGGGCAGACGAATTGAAGACGTTTGCCGCTCTCCGGGTGGGCAAAGGCGAGATATTCGGCGTGCAGGAGCAGGCGGCTGGCCTTGGCCTGGCCGGCCGGGGTGGCGTAGAGGGTGTCGCCGAGGATCGGGTGGCCGAGCGATTGCATGTGCACGCGCAGTTGATGCGTGCGCCCAGTTTCGGGGATGAGTTCGACGCGGGTGCTGTCGGACTCGGCGTCGTAAGCGGCGACGCGGAAGCGCGTCAGCGAGGGCTTGCCGATCTCGAAGTCGACCTTGTGCAGCGGGCGGTTCGGCCAGTCGACGATCAGCGGGAGGTCAACTTCGCCGGATTCCGGCGCGAGTTGGCCGTCGACGACGGCGACGTAGCGTTTTTCGACTTCGCGGCTCTGGAAGAGGATGCTCAGGCTGCGGTGCATTGCCTTGCCGCGCGCGATGACGAGCAGGCCGGAGGTGTCGCAATCGAGCCGGTGCACGATCAGGGCGTCCGGGTAGTCGACCTGGATGCGCGCGATCAGGCAGTCCTGCTTGTGTTCGCCGCGGCCGGGCACCGAGAGCAGACCGCTCGGTTTGTTGGCGACGAGCAGGTTGTGGTCGGCGTGGATCAGCGTGTACGCCGAGGTGGCGGGGAGCGGGAGAGGGGCGTCGTGCATGCGGGAATTGCGCGGTCGGAATTCAAAGGCGCGTATTGTCTCGCGTTTTTCGGGCCGGCAGAAGCGTCATAAATCCGATAGACTTTCGATCTGCCTCAGCCATGCGTTTGCAATAGAGAAATTTCCGACGTTCCGTGGCTGTCGAACCCTGCCGAGAATACTTTCAATGGACGCCTTTCTGCATCACGTCGAGCTGGCCGCGCCGCTCTTTTCGCTGGTCTTTGTCGGTTATGCCCTGATGCGGTTTTCCGGCTGGCCGCCCGCCATGTCGGAGAGCCTATCGCGCTTCGTCTTTTCGGTTGCGCTGCCGGCGCTACTTTTTCGCCTGCTGTACGACGCGGCAGTGCCGTCGGTGGCGCTGGTGCTCGTGTTCAACGCGCTGACGCTGTGGACGCTGGTCACCGTATCGGTCGAGTGGGCACGGCACGGCAGTTTTTCCGTGCATGGTTTCGCGAAAACGGTACGCGGCGTGCTGACCAATCCGATCGTCGTTGGTATTCTTTCCGGCGTCTTGCTCGGTTTCTCGGGATTGCCCTTGCCGCAATTCGTTGATGTGCCGCTCGGCATGCTCGGGCAGGCGGCGACACCGCTGGCGCTTGGCATGGGGTTGGCCGAGTATGGTGTCGCCAAGGGTTGGCAGATCAGTCTCAGCATCACGGCGGTAAAACTGGTCATCCAGCCTTTCGTCGTCTGGGGGCTGGCGTGCCTGCTCGACTTGCCGGTCATGGAAACGCAGGTGGTCGTGCTGCTGTCGTCGATGGCCGTCGGCGTCAATGTGTATCTGATGTCGCGCCAGTTCAAGATGCTGGAGGGGCCGACCGCCAGCAGTCTGGTGCTGTCTACCGGGCTGGCGGCGCTGACGACGCCGCTGGCGCTGACCTTGATCGGGGTCGGGGTGGGGTGATTTCTTCCTGACTCAGTCGATTCGGCGCGGTTGGCCGATGGTGCGCAGGAATTCGTTGCGGTATTGATCCGAAGTCTCGAACTCGCCAGCGAAAGCCTGGGTGATGACGCGTTCGTCGCCACGCCGGTCTTCGCCGAGGAGCAGGCAGAGCTGTTCTGCCTCGACGACGCAGGCGGCGCCACGCGCCTTGCCATGGGCCATCAGGCCATCGGCGATGTCGCGCGTCATCCATTCCTGGTAGGTAAAACGGTGGCCGATGGCGTCGACGAGGCGGGCGATGCGGCCGAAGCCGTGCAGGCGGCCGCCGGGCAGGTAGGTGACATGGGCGGCGCCGCGAAAAGGAACCAGATGGTGCGGGCAGACGCCATGCACGGCGATGCCGCGGACGACAACCATATCCTTGCGCGGGTCGGCGAAACCGTCGCCCAGTACTTCGGCCGGATCAAGATCGTAGCCGCCAAGCAGGCGCTTTTGCCAGAGTTCGCGAACGCGCTGCGCCGTTTTGCCCATGTGCTCGGTGTCGGGGGCGATGCCGCAGGCGCCGAGCAGATCGTTGACGGCTTGTTCGAAGGCAGCAGCGTCGAAATCGCGCTGGTGGGGAATGCCGATACCGGCGTCAGGGGGTTGCGGATGCTTGTGCTCAGTACAGTCGGACATGGCGTGATCCCAGTTCGAAAGGTGGTGCAGGCAATGATACACGGCCAAGAGAGGTGTTCGTGAGATATGCCTCTGCAATGTTTGGGCCATCTGTTCGTTTTCATGCCTCCGAAAAGCCCATTTTGGGTTCGAATGAGCGATAATGTCGGACTTCGCTGGATTGACGAAGTGTTTTCGCGAAACCGCTTTTTGTTTGGGTTCTGTAAGGACAGAGATGATGCGTGTTGATGATTTTCGACTGAAATTCGGTAATCGGGAGATCGTGCCCATTGTTATCGGTGGGATGGGGGTGGATATCTCGACGGCCGGATTGGCGCTCGAAGCGGCGCGTCTGGGCGGAATCGGCCATATTTCCGACGCCATGATCCATGCCGTCTCCGATCGTCGCTTCAACACCAAATTCATCAAGGATAAGCTGCAGCGTTTCAAGTTCAACGTGGCGAATTCCGACAAATCGCCGATCGTGTTCGATCTCGGCGAACTTGAGGAGTCCACGCGTCTGCACGTCGGCAAGACGATGGAGGCGAAGCGCGGCGACGGTCTGATTTTCGTTAACTGCATGGAGAAGCTGACCATGAGCGCGCCCAAGGAGACCTTGCGCGTACGCATGAGCGCCGCTCTCGACGCTGGTATCGACGGCATTACGCTGGCGGCCGGCCTGCATCTCGGCTCGTTCTCGCTGATTCAGGACCATCCGCGTTTCCGCGACGCCAAACTGGGCGTCATCGTTTCTTCGTTGCGCGCCCTGCAACTCTTCCTTCGCAAGTCGGCCAGTTGCCAGCGTCTGCCGGACTACGTCGTGGTCGAAGGGCCGCTTGCCGGCGGTCACCTCGGTTTTGGTCTCGACTGGGCGAAGTACGATCTAGTGACGATTGTCGGCGAGATTCAAACCTGGCTGACGGCCGAAAAGCTCGACATTCCGCTGATTCCGGCGGGTGGTATCTTTACCGGTAGCGACGCCGTTTCATTCCTCCAGAATGGCGCTGGCGCTGTGCAGGTGGCGACGCGCTTTACCGTGACCAAGGAGTGCGGCCTGCCCGAGGACGTGAAGCAGGAATATTTCCGGGCGACCGAGGACCAGATTGAGGTTAACCAGATTTCGCCGACCGGCTATCCGATGCGTATGCTCAGCAACAGCCCGGCCATCGGCGATGGCGTGCGTCCGAACTGCGAGGCTTACGGTTACCTGCTCGACACCAAGGGATACTGTTCCTACATCGACTCCTATAACCGCGAAGTAGAAGCTAATCCAGGCGTCAAGCGGATTTCGGTGAAGGACAAGACCTGTCTGTGTACGCAGATGCGCAATTTCGACATGTGGACCTGCGGGCATTACACCTACCGCCTCAAGGATACGACGCGCAAGCTCGAAGATGGCAGTTACCAGATGCTTTCGGCGGAGCATGTCTTTCACGATTATCAATTCAGCGCCGACAACAAGATCGCCTTGCCGGACTGAGCGCTTGCGAGGAAATCTGCTGCGTGGGCTGATCGCCCCGATGACCTGACCCATGCTGAGCTACCGCCACGCCTTTCATGCCGGCAACCATGCCGACGTCCTCAAGCACCTCGTGCTTGTCCAGTTGACTCGCTATCTCGGCCAGAAGGACAAGCCGTTCTGGTATGTCGACACCCACGCCGGCGCTGGCGCTTATGCGCTCGACTCTGCATATGCCGCGAAACTGTCGGAATTCCGGGATGGCATCGGACGGCTGTGGGAGCGTAAAGATCTTCCTCCGCTGCTAGCCGACTACGTTGGTTTGGTGCGCGGCTTCAATGCGGATGGCCGTTTGGCGAATTATCCCGGGTCACCGTTTTTTGCCTTGTGGACGATGCGTGATCAGGACAGATTGCGCTTGTTCGAACTGCACAGCAAGGATGTGCGGCTATTGCGGGAGAATTTTCAGGCAGCCGGAAAACAGGTCATCGTCGAGGCGATGGATGGTTTCGCTGGACTCAAGGCGGTATTGCCACCGCCGCCCCGTCGCGCGGTCGTCCTGATCGATCCGTCCTACGAGGAAAAGCAGGATTATGAACGTGTCGTGCAGGCGTTGAAGGACGCCATGACACGCTTCCCCGGTGGCACCTATGCTATATGGTATCCGCAGCTCACGCGACGCGAGGCGTTCGAGTTGCCGCAACGCTTGAAACGTTTACCCGTGAAATCGTGGTTGCACGTCGCCTTACGGGTTCGGGAACCGGCTGCGGATGGTTTTGGAATGCACGGCAGCGGGATGTTTGTCTTGAATCCGCCGTGGACGCTGCACGACACGCTGACCGGGGTCATGCCGTATCTGGTCGGTGCGCTTGGGCAGGATGCCGGAGCGGGTTATACGTTGGAGCAGCAGGAAGGGTGATTCAATCCTCAAGCTGAGTGTATTTGCGGCTTGATCCGTAGGACTTCTCGACAGGATATTTGGCTGCGTTCTTGGACAGTTTTGCCCGTGCCGCGGCTTCGAGGTCGATGCCCGCTTTGTCGGCGATGAGCAGCAGGTAAAGCAATACGTCAGCGCATTCGTCCCGCAGTAATTCGCGCGTTTCCGCATGTTCGGGGAGCGCGGTAATCTCTTCGTCGCTTTTCCACTGTGTGAGTTCGAGCAGTTCGGCTGCTTCGAGGTTAAGCGAGACGATGAGGTTACGCAGACTGTGAAACTGCGCCCAGTTCCGCTCGTCGCGGAACTGGCGCACGGCTTCAGTCAGAATCTGCAATGGCACGGATTTTACGAAAAGAAGCGCTGCTGGGCCGCTTCCGGTAATGTCATGCCCGTGGTGTGCGCGCGCACCAACAGTTCCCAGTAATAACGATATGAAGCACGATCGTGCAGCAGGCCTTCGTGCGAGACGGGGGCCCAGTCCTTGTCCTGGGCGGCGATCAGGATTGCCGCCGCCATTTCGACCTCGGAGAAGTCGGGGCGCATGGCTTCGATGATCGGTACGATCTGGATCGGGTGGATGCTCCACATGCGCAGGTAACCGAACTCGTTACGCGCCCGGCGGGCATCATTGCGGATGATGTCGAGATCTTTCAGTTCAGTCGTCACGTTGTGAGTCGGCACGGCCGCATTACCGAGGGCCGCTGTCGTGATCTCGCACTTGGCTTGGGTGACGAGTGGGTGCTCGAATTGCCCAGGACTCTTCATCGCGGCGCCGGGAATGGCGCCGTGGTAGTCGGAGACGAAGTCCATCAGGCCGAAATCGAGCGATTCGACAGCAGGCAGGGCGGCGATTTCCCAGGCATCGTGCAGGGCGCCGATCGTTTCGATGAGGACGTGTACCGGGGTTTCGCGTTCAAGGCCGAGGCGTTTCTCGGTTTCGCGCAGATAAGCGACCTGAATGCGCACGTCTTCGACGCACCGGGGTTTGGGCAGCGTGATGAAGGGCAGGCGGGTGCCTGCGAGCGACATGAGGATGTCGATATCCTTTTTCCAGTGCGGGTGGGTGACGTCATGGACGCGCGCGGCAACACGACCGTAACGGTTGCCTTCGCTCATGACGATGCCGGCGACCATTTCAGCGTGTTCGCGCTCGGCGCCGGCGTGGGCACCATCCTCGCAATCGCACGTGATATCGAAAACAGGCCACAGCTCGTTTTGCAGTTGAAGCGCTTTCTTCATCAGTTTTTCAGAGCCGGCGTAGTGGTCAACGACAGGCATGACGGGAATGGGTTTTTCGCCGGGGAAGAGAACGGTGCTGGGGTGTCGCATGGTCGATCCTTGTCGATTGCAAAACAAATATTCTACCGCGACTTCCGTACCGTCCTCCACCGAAAATGGTATCCGGAATAGAGACGAAAAAAAGCCGCAGACAGGCCGCGGCTTTTTCGGGAGCAGACAACGTTTAGAGCATATGCTTGACGGCGTCGGCTTCTTCGGTGAGTTCCTTGAGGGTGATGTTGATCTTTTCCTGAGAGAAGGCGTCGATTTCGAGACCCTGGACGATCTTGTACTCGCCGTTTTCGGTCGTGGTCGGGAAGCCGAAGATGATGCCTTCCGGAATGCCGTAGGAACCGTCCGAAGGTACGCCCATGGTGGTCCATTCACCGTTCGAGCCAAGCACCCAGTCGCGGATGTGGCAGATGGCGGCATTGGCAGCCGAGGCGGCAGACGACAGGCCGCGCGCTTCGATGATCGCTGCGCCACGCTTACCGACGGAGGGCAGGAAAACATCGTTGTTCCAGACCTGGTCGTTGATCATGTTCTTGACGCTGTCGCCGTTCGAGGTTGCAAAGCGGTAGTCGGCGTACATCGTCGGGCTGTGGTTGCCCCAGACGGTTACCTTGCTCAGGCTGGAAACCGGACGGCCAGTCTTGGCAGCGATCTGCGAGAGGGCGCGGTTGTGATCCAGACGCAGCATGGCGGTGTAGTTGCGCGGATTGGTACGGCCGACCTTCATTGCCGCTTTACGGGCGATGTAGGCGTTAGTATTGGCCGGGTTTCCGACGACGAGCACCTTGACGTCTTCCTTGGCGTTTTCGGCGATGGCTTTGCCCTGAACCGTGAAGATGGCGCCGTTGGCTTCAAGCAGGTCAGCACGCTCCATGCCCTTCGAACGGGGGCGGGCGCCAACCAGCAGGGCGATATCCACATCCTTGAAAGCTACGTTCGGGTCGTCGGTCGGGATGACGCCAGCCAGCAGCGGGAACGCGCAGTCTTCCAGTTCCATGATGACGCCGTTCAGGGCCTGCATGGCTTGCGGCAAGTCGAGCAGTTGAAGAATGACCGGCTGATCTTTGCCGAGCATTTCACCGGAGGCGATGCGGAAAAGCAGGCTATAACCGATTTGGCCGGCAGCGCCAGTGACGGCGACGCGAATGGGGGCTTTGGACATGGTGCGGCTCCTGTTTGTTGGTGATGGATGTTGAAATGAACCGTTGTCTCCAGGAACGCGGTGCGTTCCTGTGTGAATCAAGGCCAGAGATCATAATAGTGATTGTTGTACGGTGTCAAATCGGGGTAGGCAAGATCGTGATTTGTAATAACAAATAGAAGATATAAGACATATTTGACACAATAGACTTCGCCGAATAATTGTGTTGAAATCCTCCCATGAGTCTGATGAAAAATTTACATTCTCCGACATTCAGTCCTCTGTATCGGCAGATTCGTGCGCTGATCACACGAAGTCTTGAGGCTGGTGAATGGGGGCCTGGAGACGTCATTCCAAGTGAGTCGGAACTTGCGGCACGTTACGGTGTGAGCCAAGGGACCGTGCGCAAAGCCATCGACGAGATGGCCGCCGAAAATCTGCTGGTACGCCGGCAGGGCAAGGGGACTTTTGTCGCGACGCACAATGATCCGCGTTCTTTGTTTCGCTTTCTCCGGCTATCGGCGAACGAAGGGGCTCTTCCTCCGATCAAAAGCGTCCCCCTCGAATGCTGGCGGGCGAAAGCAGGGGCTGAAGTCGCCAAAACCTTGGGCATCGAAGTTGGGGCGCCGACCATTATCATCCGCCGCTTGCTGCAGTTTGGGGAAGAGCCGGTTGTTTTCGACGAGCTTTATCTGTCCGGGGAGTTGTTTCCCGATCTGACGCTGGATATTCTCAAAGCGAACGAGATGTCACTCTACAGTCTTTTCGAAACGCGCTATGGCGTGCGCATGATCCGCGCCGATGAGCGCTTGCGTGCGGTCAGCGCCGATCGGGTCAGTGCTGAGTTCCTGAAGGTTGCCGAAGGTAGTCCCTTGCTCCTTGTCGAGCGCGTGGCTTTCACCTATGGTGACAAGCCGGTGGAATGGCGTCGTGGTCTCTACTCGACGCGGAATTTCCATTACCACAACGTGCTGGGGTGAACGGTGGAAAACAACAAGGTCCCGATAGAATGATGACGGGTTTTTTGATATTGAACTTAACGGCGAATGGCGAGTCCATTTCGCCGTGCTTGTTTTTCTTGCGTGATAACAAGAAGACGTCGGGAAGGATGAAATGACGGATACAGGTGCAGGAATGAACCGCTTGCGTTGGCGTTGTACGCACCGCGCTTTGCGGGAAATGGATTTGCTGCTCGAGGAGTTTCTCGACAACCGTTACGCAGCGCTTACACCGAGGCAGGCCGAAGTATTTGCGGATTTGGCTGAGATGGAGGATCACGATCTGTGGCCGTTGATTACCGGCAGCCGCGAGAGCGGGGATTCGGAAAAGGCGGAAATCCTGGTCATGCTGAGGAAAGTAAGAATGAAGTAAGGTTTGCGTCTTAGTGTCAGGTTACCCAGTGTTGCAAAAGGCTCGAACAGAACAGGAGACTGAAATGACGACTGAAAGAAAGGCCACGCTGACAATTGACGGGAAAAACCCGGTCGAATTCCCGGTTATGTCGCCGGTTCATGGTAACGACTGCATCGATATTCGCACGCTTGGCGCCAAGTCCGGAATGTTTACCTACGATTCCGGCTTCTTGTCGACCGCGGCCTGTCAATCCAAAATTACGTTCATTGATGGCGACAAGGGTGAGTTGCTCTATCGTGGCTACCCGATCGAACAATTGGCCGAGAATTGCAACTTCCTGGAGGTGGCTTATCTTCTGAAACATTGGGAATTGCCTAACGCCAAGGAAAAGACGGATTTCGAGAACATCGTCAAGCGGCACACGATGCTGCATGAACAGATGGTCAAGTTTTATCAAGGGTTCCGGCGCGATGCACATCCGATGGCGGTCATGGTCGGTGTCGTCGGCGCACTCTCGGCGTTCTACCACGAGGCGGAGCTTTTCGCCGAGCCTGTTTGGCGGACGATCAACTTTAATCGTCTCGTGGCGAAACTGCCGACGATCGTGGCCATGGCCTACAAGTACTCGAAGGGCCAGCCGTTCATGTATCCGCGCAATGATCTCGGCTACACCGCCAACTTCATGCACATGATGTTCGGCACACCTTGTGCGACTTATGAGCCGAACCCGGTACTCGTGCATGCGCTGGATACGATTTTCACTCTGCATGCCGATCATGAACAGAATGCCTCTACGTCGACCGTACGTCTGGCAGGCTCCTCGGGAGCTAATCCCTACGCCTGTATCTCGGCCGGTATTGCTTGTCTGTGGGGGCCGGCGCACGGTGGCGCCAACGAGGCTTGTCTCAGGATGCTCGAGGAAATCGGGGACGTGTCGCGGGTTCCGGAGTACATCAAGCGCGCCAAGGACAAGGACGACAGCTTCAAACTCATGGGTTTCGGCCACCGGGTCTACAAGAATTTCGATCCGCGTGCCAAGCTGATGCGCAAGGTTTGCGACGACGTACTCAAGGAGCTTGGTCTGGAAGACGACCGCCTGTTCAAGTTGGCCAAGGAACTTGAACGGATCGCGCTCGAGGACGACTATTTCATCGAGAAGAAGCTTTATCCGAACGTGGATTTCTATTCCGGAATCGTACAGAAGGCCATCGGCATTCCGACTTCGATGTTTACCTGTGTCTTCGCATTGGCGCGCACGGTTGGCTGGATGGCCCAGTGGGAAGAAATGATCACCGATCCGGAATACAAGATCGGCCGGCCGCGGCAGCTCTACGTGGGGGTCGCGAAACGCGACGTCAAGCCCATCGAGCAACGATGATGGTTAGGTGAATCCTGGTGGCAGTCCGCGTGACTGCCACTTTTTTATCAATTCTGGCTGTTTGAATACAAGAACCCTTTTACTGGATCACAGGTAATCGCCATGATGACTCAGTTGTTTGCAACATCCCATCTCTTCGGTGGCAATGCGCCATTCGTTGAGGAGCTTTACGAAAACTATCTGGATAATCCCGCCTCGGTACCTGCCGAATGGCGGGATTATTTTGACAAACTGGCGCAATTGCCGAGTTCCGTTGCGCGCGATGTGCCGCACCTGCCGATTGTTAACGCCTTCGCCGATCAAGCGCGCAAGGGCGGCTATCGCGCTGCGGCTTCGATGCAGGTGGACGACAAGAAGCAGGTCAGTGTCCTGCAGATGATCAGTGCCTACCGCATCATGGGGGCGCGCTGGGCTAATCTCGATCCGCTCAAGCGGCTGACACGGCCCGAGATCAACGAACTGGAACCCTCCTTCTACGATTTCTCGGGATCGGATATCAACACGATGTTCAATGCCCGATCGTTCAAGGGGGTGCCTGAACGGGCAACATTCGGCCAGATTCACGATGCGCTCAAGGAAACGTATTGTGGATCGATCGGCGTCGAGTACATGTACATCAACGGCATCGCCGAACGGCGCTGGATTCAGGCGCACATCGAGCCGATCCGGGCTAAGGGGAGTTATACCCCGGCTCAGAAGCTGCGTTTTCTGGAGCGCCTGACTGCGGCCGAGACGCTGGAGCGTTACCTGCATACCCGTTACGTCGGACAGAAACGCTTCTCGCTCGAGGGCGGGGAGTCGTTGATTGTCGCGCTCGATGAGCTGGTACGTGTCGCCGGCGGCAATGGTGTTGACGATATCGTAATCGGCATGGCGCACCGGGGACGCCTCAACGTACTGGTCAATGTGCTTGGCAAACAGCCTTCGATGCTGTTTGAGGAGTTCGAAGGGAAAAAGGCGCAGGATTTGTCGTCGGGCGACGTCAAATACCATTTGGGCTATTCGTCCTCGGTGTCCACGCCGGGCGGGCCGTGCCAGCTGTCCCTGGCGTTCAATCCGTCGCATCTGGAAATCGTCAATCCGGTGGTTGCTGGTTCGGTGTACTCGCGTCAGCACCGGCGCGGTGGCGAGAGCGCGCGCGAGAAAGTTCTCCCGGTGCTGATCCACGGCGACGCCGCCGTTTCTGGGCAAGGGGTGAATCAAGAGATGCTCAATTTCGCCCAGTCCCGGGGTTACGGTACGGGCGGAACGGTGCACATCGTGGTGAATAACCAAATCGGTTTCACGACCTCCGATCCGCGTGACCTGCGCTCGTCGATCTACTGCACCGACATCTTCAAGATGGTCAATGCGCCGATCTTCCACGTCAATGGCGACGATCCGGAAGCCGTTGCGTTGGTCACCCGCCTGGCCATCGAGTTCCGGCAGGAGTTCAAGAAAGACGTGGTGATCGATATCGTCTGCTTCCGCAAACTCGGCCACAACGAACAGGATGAGCCGATGGTGACGCAGCCGCTGATGTACAAGCGTATTGCTGCGCATCCGGGAACACGGAAATTGTATGCCGACAAATTGGTTGCCGAGGGCGTGCTGCCTGGAGACGGGCCGGACGACATGATCGCGAATTATCGCGAACACCTCGACCGGGGCGAGTTACTCTACAACCCGGTGATTGCCGGCTACAGCAATCCGTTGATCATCGACTGGACGCCATATCGTACGCCGCAGTACATCGAAAGCTGCGACACGACCGTTCCGGCGAAGGAAATCCGCCGTCTTTCCGAGCGCCTGGCCTCGGTTCCGGAAACCTTCACCTTGCATGGCCGGGTCAAGAAGATCATCGATGACCGCCGCCAGATGGGTTTGGGGAATATCCCGTTCGACTGGGGAATGGCCGAGAATCTAGCCTATGCTTCTCTGCTGGTCTCCGGCTATGGCGTTCGCCTTTCCGGCGAGGATGTCGGACGCAGTACTTTCTTCCACCGGCATGCCGTTCTGCACGACCAAAAACGCGAACGCTGGGACGAAGGGACTTATTGTCCGCTAGCCAACCTGCAAGAAAAGCAGGAAAGCTTCCAGTGTTTTGATTCGGTTTTGTCGGAGGAGGCCGTTTTGGCCTTCGAATACGGCTATGCGACGGCGAATCCGTTCGACCTCGTCATCTGGGAAGCGCAGTTCGGCGATTTCGTCAATGGTGCGCAAGTCGTCATCGACCAGTTCATCGCCTCCGGGGAAACCAAATGGGGGCGCCTTTGCGGGCTGGTGCTTTTCCTGCCGCACGGCTACGAAGGGCAAGGGCCTGAACACTCATCGGCGCGCGTCGAGCGTTTCATGCAGCTTTGCGCCGAGAGAAACATGGAAGTCTGCCAGCCATCGACGCCGGCCCAGGTTTTCCATATGTTGCGTCGGCAAGCGATCCGCAAGCAGCGTAAACCGTTGATTGTTTTCACACCAAAGTCGCTGTTGCGGCACAAGGACGCTGTCTCGACGCTCGACGAATTGGCTAAAGGCGAGTTTCAACGTGTCATCGGCGAGGTCGATCCGCTGGATGCCAAAAAAGTGACGCGGGTCATCTTCTGCTCGGGCAAGGTGTATTACGAATTGCTTGCCGTACGGCGCGAGCGCAACATCAAGCACATCGCAATTGCGCGACTCGAGCAGCTCTATCCTTTCCCGCAGGAGTCGTTCGAAGCCGAGCTCGCCAAATATCCGAAAGCCGTCGAAATCGTTTGGTGTCAGGAAGAGCCTCGCAACCAGGGCGCTTGGTATTTCATCCTTTCCCGGCAATATCTGGATCGCTCGATCAACGAGAAGCAGAAGCTGATGCTGGTGTCGCGTCCCGCTTCGCCTTCGCCTGCTGTCGGCTATTCCAGCAAGCACAATGCGCAGCAGGCGGCGTTGATCGATTCAGCGCTTGGCAAAATCGATCCATACAAATTACCCGTATAGAATCTATCGGAGAGAACATGATCATTGACGTCAAAGTTCCACAATTATCCGAATCGGTCGCCGAAGCGACCTTGGTGGCATGGCATAAGAAGCCGGGTGAGGCAGTCTCGCGGGACGAGAATCTGATCGATATTGAAACCGACAAGGTCATTCTCGAATTGCCCGCGCCCGGCGACGGGGTGATTGTCGAAATCCTCAAGAATGATGGTGCGACAGTGGGTGCCGGTGAACTGATCGCACGCATCGATACGGAAGCCAAGGCGAGCGTTGAATCGGCGTCGGCGGCCAAAGCTGCGCCCACTGTATCCGCCGTACCAGCGGCAGCCGACATTGCCCTGCCGTCGGCGCGCAAGATTCTTGAAGAGAAAGGCGTGCCGGTTTCGGCGGTGACCGGCAGCGGTCGTGGCGGTCGTGTCACTAAGGAAGACGCGCTTGCTGCTTCGGCACCGGCGGCCGCCGTGTCGCCAACGCCAGCCTCTGCCGCCGCCAAACCTGCGACACAACTTCCGCCGGTGCCGGTGCCGGCGATTTCGCTTGGCGATCGTCCCGAGCAACGTGTGCCGATGTCGCGGCTGCGCGCCCGCATCGCCGAGCGCCTTGTCCAGTCACAATCGACCAACGCCATTCTGACCACCTTCAACGAGGTCAATATGGCACCGGTCATGGCGCTGCGCAAACAGTACGGTGAGGTATTCGAAAAGACGCACGGTGTGCGCCTCGGCTTCATGGGCTTCTTCGTCAAGGCGGCGGTTGCCGCGCTGCAGAAGTATCCGATCGTCAACGCGTCGGTTGATGGCAACGATATCGTCTATCACGGTTATATCGACATCGGAGTCGCGGTCGGCAGTCCCCGCGGCCTCGTCGTGCCAGTCCTGCGCGATGCCGATCAGATGAGCATCGCCGATATCGAGAAAAAAATCGCCGAGTTCGGGATCAAGGCCCGGGATGGCAAATTGTCGATGGAAGAGTTGACCGGCGGTACCTTCTCGATCTCAAACGGCGGTGTCTTTGGTTCAATGCTGTCGACACCGATCATCAATCCACCGCAATCCGCGATCCTCGGCATCCATGCCACCAAGGATCGTCCGGTGGTCGAGAATGGCCAGATCGTCGTGCGGCCGATTAACTATCTGGCGATGTCCTACGATCATCGCATCATCGACGGCCGCGAGGCTGTGCTGTCGCTGGTGGCGATCAAGGAAGCACTGGAAGATCCGGCTCGTTTGCTGCTCGGTGTTTAAACCCTCTCACCACAGAGGCATAGAGACGCAGAGAAATACTCTGTAAAAAGACCTCTGTGCTTCTGGGGTTAAAAAGGATTTCAAATGTCTAAACAATTCGATGTGCTCGTTATCGGCGGAGGACCTGGCGGCTACGTGGCGGTGATCCGTGCCGCCCAACTCGGCTTTTCAGTCGCCTGCTGCGAGTCAAATCCCTACGCTGATCCGAAAGGTGAGCCGCGCCTTGGCGGCACTTGTCTGAATGTGGGCTGCGTTCCTTCCAAAGCCTTGCTGCATACCTCGCACCTGTTCCACGAGGCGGCGCACGCTTTTGCCGATCAAGGCATTTCGGTCGGCACGCCGAAAATCGACGTGCCGACGATGGTCGCGCGCAAGAACAAGATCGTCGACCAACTGACTGGCGGCATCAAGAGCCTGTTCAAGAAAAACAAGGTGACGCCCTTGAACGGCCACGGCAGTTTCGTGGCGAAAAGCGATGCCGGCTGGCAGGTCAAGGTCGGCGATGAAGTCGTCGAAGCGAAACAGGTGGTTATCGCCACCGGATCGAAGGCACGCCATCTTCCCGGCGTGCCGGTGGACAATGTCATCGTTTGCGACAATGTCGGCGCCCTGCAGATCGATTCGGTGCCGAAGAAACTGGCGATCATCGGCGCCGGCGTGATCGGGCTGGAAATGGGCAGCGTCTGGAGCCGCCTCGGTTCGGATGTGACCATCCTTGAAGCTTTGCCCGAGTTCCTCTCTGTGGCTGATGCCGACGTGGCCAAGGAAGCCACGAAAATCCTGACCAAACAGGGGCTGAAAATCCAGCTGGGCGTGACGATCAGCGATGTCAAGGTTGGCAAGAAGGGCGTATCGGTCGCCTACACCGACAAGGATGGCGCTGCGCAGAAAATCGACGCCGACCGCCTAGTCGTTTCCATCGGCCGCGTGCCCAATACCGAGGGGCTGAACGGCGAGGCCGTCGGTCTTAAGTTGGACGAGCGCGGGCGCATTGACGTTGACGCGCACTGCCGAACCAACCTACCCGGCGTGTGGGCGGTCGGCGACGTCGTCTCCGGGCCGATGCTGGCGCACAAGGCGATGGAAGAGGGCGTCATGGTTGCCGAAATCATGGCCGGTCAAGCAGGACATTGCAACTTCGACACCATTCCATGGGTGCTGTACACCAGTCCGGAAATTGCTTGGGTCGGCAAGACCGAACAACAACTCAAGGCCGACGGTGTGGCTTACAAAGTGGGCAAGATTCCCTTCATGGCCAATGGTCGTGCGCTTGGCATGGGTGAGACAACTGGTTTCGTCAAGATGTTGGCCGACGCCCAAACCGACCGCATTCTTGGTGTGCATATCATCGGCGCCAATGCCTCGGAATTGATCACCGAGGCCGTCGTGGCCATGGAGTTCGGGGCCGCGAGTGAAGATCTTGCGCGGATTTGTCACGCGCATCCGACCTTGTCCGAAGCGGTGCATGAAGCGGCGCTCGCCTGCGATAAACGCGCTCTGCATTTTTAAGGAAACCGTTTTCGGGGAACAGGGCCTGTTGGCCCTGTTTGCGTTTGTTGAGGCCGGCCATCATGTCATCGGGTGAAACGATTCATGCCAAATCCGGGATTGCATATTTTCTGGCAAGGTCCAGAATGACTTATAGGATATCCATTCCGGAATCGAGGCTATGGCGACGCTGAAATCGCTGCTGAATCTCCCTTTCCCCGAGCGAAGGGAACGCTGGATTTTCTATGGTGCTTTAGGGGGGCTCCTCCTATTGACCGGGGTCGATTTCCTTCTTGGCGCGGAGATTCGGCTGCATGTCCTTTATGCGTTGCCGGTTGGCACTGTTGCTTTTTCCTGTCGAAGGCGCATTGATTCAGTGCTGGTCACCATGAGCGCCATGTTTCTTGAGGCGTTGGTGATTTTTGTTTATGATTTCAGTTGGTTGTCGAAATTGGGTTCATTTACAGTCTCGGTCACCATGCTCGGCGTTGTCGCCATCCTCGCCAGGAGTCTCCGGTCTACTTATCTCGATGTGTTGCATCTGGCGACCCATGATGGGCTGACCAAGCTGCATAACCGGCGGAATTTTGATTTGCTGTTTTCCGCTGAAATTTCCCGCCAACAACGTTACGGCGGAACATTTTCGTTGGCCATGATCGATCTCGATCATTTCAAGAAACTGAACGATACGCTCGGGCACAAGGCTGGCGATGCGGCCTTGGTTTGTGCCGCCAACGTGCTGACCGGCAAAACACGAATCTCGGATACGGTGGCCCGGATCGGCGGCGATGAATTCGCTATCCTTATGCCCGGCACTTCTCTATCTGATTGTCATGATGCCTGCTCCCTGATCATTGAGCGGATGGAAAAGGAAATGGCATTGCTGGGGTACGAGGTGACGGCCAGTGTTGGGGCGGCGACCTTTGCGGTTTCACCCTCGTCCATTGCGAAAGCACTGGAGGCTGCGGACAGAATGCTTTATCAGGCAAAGTTGAAAGGGAGGAACTGCGCCGTCTGTACGGGTTACCCGGAGTGATCGGCATGCCTTGCGCTGGTTCTGCATTGGCGGCAGTTTTGGCACAAACTCCGGCGGAGCTTTGCCGGTTCCGTAAACTAGTGTTCATTTTGTTAGGCTCAATGGGTGTTCCATGCGATGGATTTTGGCAGCGTGTTTGCTTGGGGGGATTGGCGCATTGCTCAAACACTGGCATTGGCCGTACGCGTCCTGGATCAGCGTCGCCGGTCTTTCCTTGTTGGTGATTGGCGTTTTCCGTTGGCTGAGTGCCTTCGGTGAGGGCGGGCGGCGATCGGGACGCGTGTCAGATAGTTCTGCAGCGTTCGACGGTGGCGGGGGCGATATTGGTGGTGTCGGTTGTGACAGCGGAGGTTGTGACGGAGGCGGAGATTAGTGCTCGCCAGCGTCACCGCTGAAGGTTTGCAGGGGCGCCTGAGGGCTGCGTTTTGACTGGGTAATGCTGTAACTTACAGCGGGACGGCCTCAGTCTGTTGCTTCCGGTTGAAGGTTTGCGGATTGTTCCGTGGCCAGGATGGCGATGGCTTCGGCGCCAGTGCGCACCATCGGGACGAACTGAGTCTGTTCGCCGATGTTGGCTGGAGCCTGCCGTGCCAGTTGCCAGGCCACGATGGCCAGCGCGATTTCGACCAGGATGTACCAGGCCGGCATCGCCCAGGTGCCGAAATGCTTCATGGCGCTGCCGACGAGCAACGGACTGACGGCAGCGCCGATGCCGAAAGTCAGCAGCAGGGCACCGTTGCCGGAAAAGACCTCGCCGGGCGTCAGCCGATCCATCATGCGCGCGACGGCCAGCGGATAGAGCGTAAAGGCCAGGCCGCCGTAGATGAAACCGCCGACGAACAAAAAGAGATGGTATTGAGCATCGGCGAAGAACATGGGCGTAGCGACTACAGCGGCGGCAAGGGCGGTCAGCGAAATCACGCTGCCACGGTCGATCCGGTCGGTAAGACGGCCGATGGGCCACTGTAACAGCGCGCCGCCAATGACGCACAGACTCATGTAAGTGGCCACGGATGAATTATCCATGCCGGTTTGGGCTGCCCAGACGACGGTCAGTCCCCACAGCGCACCTTGCGCCAGCCCTGAGAACAACGCCGAAACGA
Source organism: uncultured Propionivibrio sp. (assembly GCA_964575415.1). GTDB lineage: Bacteria > Pseudomonadota > Gammaproteobacteria > Burkholderiales > Rhodocyclaceae > Propionivibrio. The sequence continues at coordinate 1,248 of CAZNQL010000018.1, read as the reverse complement.
AGGCGATGGGTGCTTTGGCGTAAAGGGTGCGCAAACCGAGTGCCGGCACGTTGGCGATCGCGGGTTGAGACAGGCTGGTCGCCGAGACCGGCATGACCGCAGCACAGGTGAGCGCAGCGGCGATAGCAAAGAGCGTATGTCCGTTCGGCGAGGCCCAGTGCAGAAAGTGCGGCGCAAAGGCGAGTGAGCCGAGGCAGACCGTCGTGTAGACGGAAAATATCTTCGAGCGTTGGGCAGGTTGGGCGTAACTGTTCAGCCAGCTTTCAATGATCGTATACAAGCTGGCCATTGCTGCCCCGGTCAGGAAACGCAAAAAAGCCCAGAACCAGGCGTCAAGCAGCAGTTCATGCAGGCGATCGCCGCTGTGAAGAACGAGAATGCGCGAATGTGGCCGATCCGTCGGATCAGTGCTGGCGCCAGACGGTTTCCCGCCAGATAGCCGGCGAAAAAGGCGGTGCCGAGCAAGCCAAGGGCTTGCGTGTCAAATCCCTCAAGACCGCCACGGATCGAAAGCGGGGAAGTGAGCAGTCCGGTCCCGACGAGCAGAAAACTCACTCCCATCAGGAGTGTGGTCAGGGGCAGGAGGTGGGAGATCAAGAAGGCGAACCTGTGAATGCGTAGCGCCGACAGCGAGGAAATTCATAAAGCCGGAATGATTCCAAAGCTGCTGTCGTCGTGAATGAATTCTAGCATCGCGACATGCGGCTGCGTCCCGCAATTTTGAGAAAAATGTTTATCGTCTGTAACGGCATCGCGGCGTTTTCGGGATAGAAAAAAGCCGGCGCAAGGCCGGCTTTTTGGGTCGCGCGGAGATCAGTGCGCTGCCGTTTCGGCGACCGGAATCTTGCCGATCTTGACCCGCCACTCGTGCGGTCCGGTTTCGTGCACCGCGGTGCCATTGGAATCGACGGCGACCGTCACCGGCATGTCCTGGAGTTCGAACTCGTAGATCGCTTCCATGCCCAGATCGGCGAAGCCGACGACTTTCGACGCCTTGATCGCCTTGGCGACCAGGTAGGCGGCACCGCCGACGGCCATCAGGTAAGCCGATTTGTTATCCTTGATCGCCTCGATGGCGGCCGGGCCGCGCTCGGACTTGCCGACCATGGCGATGAGGCCGGTCTTCTCTAGCATCATGCGGGTGAACTTGTCCATGCGCGTTGCCGTCGTCGGGCCGGCCGGTCCGACAACTTCGTCGCGTACCGGGTCGACCGGGCCGACGTAGTAGATGACGCGGTTGGTGAAGTC